>JBEKOE010000132.1:0-3674 GCA_049522075.1 Candidatus Acidiferrum sp. | reverse complement strand
TCGCCGTTGAAGATCTGGACCTGGAAATCCCGCCAGAAATCGGAAGGCCGCAGCAGATAATCCGTTGGAGTGCCAGTGGTACGAGCGGCGGGATTGTGCATCACATTCGAGTAGGTGTCGGTTAGCTGAATCTCTATCACTATTTTCACGGTTTCCACGAGGGTGCGGTGATTGAGTTCAGCCTGCTGGGCACTGTAGCCGTAGGCATGCCGGTCAGAGAGTCGTGTGAGCAAAGCATACGGGGTCAAAAACGAAACGGCGGAAATGTATGGCCCGGTCTTAGCGAGCCAGCGATTCATCGTGGCGCTGGCCCATGAAGTAGGCCTGACGGACGGCGGTGTCCGAAAGTGGCGTATCGAGTGCCGAGCACGGGAGTGCCCAGGCCAGGGAAATGGCGAGAAGGCAAGAAATGGTGCGGAGCGGGGTAGGCGCCATGGTGAGCCCTCTACAATTTGGACGCTACCCGCGGTCCCCGGGTTTCAGATACGGCGGGGCGTGTTGGGGAAGTCGAGCCACACTTTTATGCCGCAGAAGTGGGAGCCTTCGGTGCAAATGGGCGTGGTGATGCCGGCGCGAAGGTGGCAGGGCGGGCCGATGTAGCGGGCAAGTTCGGGCTGCACCGCCCGGAGCTCCGCGATTTCATCCATGGATGCGTTGTGGATCTCTTCCTGGGCGTTGAAGCAGGTGCGCATGGTCCATTTGTGGAGCAGGTGGAGGAGCGAGCCGGTCTCGACCAGGCGAATGGACTTGGCGTTGGGGAGGAGATAGAGAGCGATTTCGGGTGGCACGCCACGGTCAAGGAGCTGATTCTTGGCCGACCAGGCGTCTTGCATGGCGCGATCGTAGACTTCCCTGGCGCGCGGATTATCCGCCAGGAGTTTCGGCGTGATGTAGTCCGGATCGCGGGTATCGGCAAGAGTGAGAAGCGGGCGCGAACCGGGGACCATGCGGTGGCGCTGATCCTGGCTATCCGCGGTGTGGCTGATCTTCTTGGCAAAGGTGTAAGTGGCATGCTGGAGCGCACGCATGATGGGCGCGTGCACGCCGATATTGAGGGTTTCATGGCGATAAAGATTGCGCGCGGGATTGAGCAGGCGATCGATGGCTTCCGCATCGGGGCAGGCGGCCTCGGTGAGGCCGACCACGGCGCGATAGGATTCGGCCATGACGCGGGTGGCGTTATGGGAGTAGTCGAGGAGGCGTGAGGTTTTGCCGTTGAGCCGGGCGTCAAATTCGCGGGCAAAGTCATCCGCGTGCGATTTTGTGGGAGTGGCGTCTTTCCATTCGGGGAGTTCTTCGAGAGGCGTGGTGCCGAAGCGATCGAAGAATTGCGGATCGTGTTGACGCACCTGGGCCACCATTTCGCCGATCACGGCGCGGGCCTCGCTGGGCGTGTCCGAAGCCGAGCACATGCGCCACAGACGATGGAGGACGATGCCGGAGATGGTGTGGACCATCGTGGTGAAGGCGGCGACGGGAAGGACATAACGCGCGATTTCAATGGCGCGTTTTTCGGCGGAGCGCTCGATTCTCTGCAGGCGCTTGGGATGAGACATCGGACCGATATGCCAGATGTCGTTCAAGATGGCGCGCGCCTCGGAAACCAGGAGCAAGGAAAGCTCGCGATAGTAGGTCCAGGCGCGGGTGATGGCCGCTTCGTAGATCTGGCGGGAGCCCTGATCGAAGAAGAGTGAAGCGGCGGGAATGTAGGCCTGGGCACGATCGAGACGGACGTAGCGCTGGCTTTGCTGTTCGGAATTGTAAAAGGGATGGGCGTGGAGGAAGGACCAGACGAATTGACGGCTGACGTTTTCGAGGCCGAACTCGAAGTGAGCGTGCTGGTAGACGGTATGGTGGCCGCTATAAAAAGTGGTGGCGCCGATGTTGAGGCGCTGCTTATCGGTGATCTCTTCGGGGGTGATGAGGCGGGAAGAGTAGCAGGTGCGGGCGGCGGCAATGGCGGAATCGAAGGGATGAGAGAAGGCGTTGCGGAGGGTGATACGAGGGGGCGCTGTCTCCACGGAGTCGGAGGCAGGAACACCATCGAACATGCGAGATTGCGTGGCCACGCTGAGGATTGATTTTACACGGAGTGAGAAAAGCGAGTGGGAGAAAAATGGTCCGGGCGATTCATTGCTGCGAGGGTAGGAAAGGAAGCGGACCGGCCAAGGACCGGTCCGCGGGAAGCAAAGAGACTTAAGCCTGTGCCGGCTGCTTTTTGCCGGCGGCGCTGGCAGCGGCATTGGCGTACTTCTTCTGGAAGCGCTCGACGCGGCCGGCGGTGTCCACAAGTTTCTGCTTGCCGGTGAAGAAGGGATGGCAACTGGAGCAGATTTCGACGCGCAGCATGTTGCCTTTGAGGTGGATCCCGGGCTTCATGAATTCTCCAATCTATCGTGGCCGGTCTGCGCGGGAACCGGGAAGTGTGGGGTTACAGCCGCGTCGCTAGGTCACGAGACAATCGGTAATTATACGGCAATTTCGCGGGAACGCAAAACCGGCGCATTTCAGGAGCTCAGAGGTACGGGCGGAGGACTACGAGGCGGGAACGTTGGCGGTGACTTGGTTCGAGTACAAACTTTCGACGCCGCTGTCGTCTACGGCGGTGACAACATAGTAGTAGGTGTCACCGTTGGTGACGCTGGAGTCGTCGAAGGAGAGAGCGTTGAGCGGCGAAGAGAACAAAGGATTGTAGGACACGCCAGAGGTCGTGCTGCGGTAAACACGATACCCGGCGACGACACTGGAACTGGGATTCCACGTAAGATGAACCGTGTGCTGGGTGGCTGGAGGAGGTGGAGACGGCGGCGCCGGAGTAGAGCTGACTCCATTACCAGTAAGGGAGACGGTTTCAGGCGAAGTGAGATTTGCGCTCAGGATGGACACGGTGCCTGAGGCGGCGCCACTCGTCTGCGGGCGAAACCAAACCTGAAAGGTGACCTGTTGATTGGGAGAAAGCGAAAATCCTGGAGAAAGACTGGAGTAACCAAAGCCTGAGCCGGTTGCAGTGACGCCGTTGATGGTGATATTGACGTCGCCGGTGTTTTGCAGCGTGACGTTCTTGGTTGCGGTCGTTTGCAGGGTCTCGTTGCCGAAATTGATGGAAGTGGGAGCGACCTGCAGAGCAACAACGACCTTTTCTGCCACGCCGGCGAGTGAGATGGCAGCAGGGGAGTGCGGGGCATTGCTGGCGATGGTCAGGGAAGCCGTGGCGTTCCCAGGAGTTGTGGGTGCGAACGCCAAGGTGTAGTCGAGACCCAAAGCTGGCAGCACCACACGGGGGAGTGATGGGCCGCTGATGGCAAACTCCTTGTTGGAAAGGGAAATGGAAGAGATCTGCAGAGGCGCGCTACCCGAATTCGTGAGGTGCAGTGTCTGTGTGGCGGATTGCCCGACGAGGACGGTGTTGAAGTTAAAACTGATTGCCGAGACAACCAAGGCAGGTGCGGGCGTGGATGTCTGCGAGTTGTAATTGGCGCAACCGGCAAAAAGCAAAGACACACCAACGAGGCAGGCAACGGAGGCGTAGCCGCGAACTGCGGAAGCCGATAAACGGCACGAGAACACTGCGAGAACGAGCCCCCTCAGGTTCACCACAGAGGAAAATAACTTCTGGACAGCTGTACGGGCAACCTGTCCCCGGTACAGTTGTAGGACAGGACAGGACCTGGCCG
>JBEKOE010000131.1:0-3752 GCA_049522075.1 Candidatus Acidiferrum sp. | reverse complement strand
GCCGAGCGCACCGCGTCCTGCCCAATCATGGCGTCGGCGATGAACAGCATCTCACTCGGCTGCAATTCCTTTTTCAGCACGGAAAGTTCGTTCATCAAGTCATCGTCAATATGCAAACGGCCGGCGGTGTCAACCAGGATGACGTCGCTCGCCGAGAGTTTCGCTTCCTTGATCGCGCCGCGCACGATTTCGACCGGTTTATCTGTGCCTGTGCCCGGCCACAGCGGTATGCCGACGGATTTGGCGACCTGCGCGAGCTGTTCGCGGGCGGCGGGGCGGTACACGTCCGTGGAGACCACGATGGGACGATGCCCGTGCTGCGCGAGCCATTTGGCGAGCTTGCCGGTGGTGGTGGTTTTGCCCGAGCCTTGCAAGCCCACGATCATCCACACCGAAGGCGGACGCGAAGCGAAAATCGGTTTGGCGTGCTTGCCAAGCAGCGCGAGCAATTCGTCGCGTACGATCTTGACCACCTGCTGATCGGGAGAAAGCTGCAGCATCACTTCCGAGCCCAAAGCCTTCGCTCGGATGTTCGCCAGCAGTTCGTCGGTAACCCCCACGTTGACGTCGCCATCGAGCAGCGCTTCGCGGATTTCCGCCAGCGCCAGGCCCAGATGCTCCTCGGTGAGCTTTCCCTGGCCGCGCAGGTTCTTGAATGTTCTTTGCAGCTTCTCTGTCAGGTTCTCAAACATGGCTGACCGTGTTCTCTAGGTTTCCACCTCTATTGTACAGGTTGCCAAGCAGAGGTGCAGCACGGCTCCCTGCGGCCTACGCACAAGCCATCATTCGCAAAACTTTCCTTCTCCAGCCGGAGTCGGGATAGAATTCGCGGAGCGTTGTGTGGAGGAAATCATGTTCGATCGCCGTGGCTTCTTGTCGTCACTCATGGCTCTGGCTGGAGCGTCTTCGGTAACTGGTATCGAGTCGGTCTGCGACGATCTGCTTGCCGGTGCACCCGGCAAACTTCCCGATAGGTCGCTTTACGAAACGAATGAAGAGGCTTATTGGACCGAATTGCGAAAGCAGTTCCTGATTCCCGCAGACGAGGTGTACCTGAACAACGGTACCGTCGGTTCTTCGCCCGCACCCGTTCTGCGCGCCATTCTGGAAAGCTATCGCGATTCCGAAATGCTGGCGCAATCCGACCCCGAGGATTACCCCATCTGGGGCTACGCCGCGTGGAATCAGTTTCGCGATCCGCTGGCCGCTTTTATCGGCTGCAGCCGCGATGAACTCGCCCTTGTCCGCAATGCCACCGAAGGAAACAGCTACATCGCCAACGGAATTGATCTGAAGGCTGGCGACGAAGTGGTGATGACCGATCAGGAGCACCCCGGCGGGGAACACCCGTGGAACCTGCGTGCCAAGCGCTACGGCATCGTGGTGAGAAAGGTCACGCTGCCCAAGCCTGTGCCCAACCCAGCCACGGTTTTGAATCTGTTCCACGATGCCATCACCCCGCGCACACGCGTATTCTTCTTCAGTCACATCACCACCGTCACGGGTGTGGTTCTGCCGGTAAAGGAATTGGCGGCGCTGGCCCGCTCCAAAGGAATCCTCTGTGCCGTCGATGGTGCGCATGTGCCCGGCATGATGAAGCTCAACATCACCGATTTGGGCTGCGATTTCTATTCTGCCAGCCCGCACAAATGGTTCCAGGCGCCGAAAGGCACGGGCTTCCTTTACGTCCGAGACGAAATGATCGACCGCTTGTGGAACACCATCGCCACCGAAGGCTGGGACTCCACAAAAATACGCGCCGAACGCTTCCAGCGCATTGGCAGCTCGAATGTGCCCACACTCGCCGGTTTGCGCGCCTCCATCGAGTTGGCCAATCAGATTGGGATGAACCGCATCGAGAAACGCCACCGGCAGATGGCCGATTACATCCTGAAGGAAATGCTTCAGCGTGGCGCGGAATCCTGGACATCATCGGACCCGGCGATGCGCTGTGGAATTGCCACCGTAAACGTGCCTTCCCTAAGAATGCCGGACGCGGAGCTTTGGCTGTGGAAGGAGAAGAAAGTGCGCATACGCGGCGGCGCTCCCTCCAAGATTCGCCTATCCACGCCATACTATCTCCTGCACAAGGATGTGGACCGCTATCTGTCCGCCTATGACGAATACCGCCGGAGCCATCCGGCGGCATGACCCTTTCCTGACGCCATTTGGTAATCGCGAGTTGCACCAGTTCTTTGCCGTCGCGGAATCGGGGGAGGCTCGGCAGGTTCTAGAGATCGGCACCTTGGGCGGTTACAGCACCATTTGGCTTGCGAGAGCGCTGCCTGCCGGCGGCCACGTGGTCACATTGGAAGCCGATCCGAAGCACGCCGAAGTTTCCCGTTCCAGTTTTACGCAGGCCGGACTCTCCAAAGTGATCGAGTTGCGGCTCGGACCTGGGCTGGAGACCTTGCCGAAGCTTGCTGCGGAAGGGCGCGACCCGTTTGACCTAATTTTTATCGACGCCAACAAATCCCAAATGCCCGAGTATTTTGATTGGGCTTTGAAGCTGTCGCGCGCCGGGAGTGTCATCATCGCCGATAATGTCATCCGCGATGGCAGGGTGCTGGACGCAGCCAGCGGCGACGCCGACATTCAAGGCGTCCGGCGTTTCAACGAGCGACTCGCCGCCGAGAAACGCGTGTCCGCCACGGAAATCCAAACCGTTGGCAGCAAGGGCTACGACGGCTTCGCTTTTGCTATGGTCACCGCTGACGGCTAGCTCCCGTTTCCATCCGCGCCGTTTTCTTGACCCTGCGCGCGGCGCGCAAGTACACTAGTAAATTCGGAAAGCTGCCTGGAATCAGACAGTCAGGCTTAACGAACACGACCCCAAGGCCATCCTGGTTCGCTATGTGAACGGGCGGCAAAAAGCTGCCGGGGGATGAAACTTGGGAAGTTCGCGGGCCGTATCAGATCGCAAGGGGGAGTGCTTTGCCAAAGCGTACATTTCAACCGCGGAAACGCCGCCGCGCCAAAACGCACGGATTTCGTTCGCGCATGAAAACCAAAGGTGGCCGCAAAGTCCTTGCGGCGCGCCGCAAGAAGGGACGTCATCGCCTTACACCCGAATAGTGGCGCGGCCCCAGCATCGCCACCGGTGAAGCAGGGCCACACGTTTCCGCGAGAGGCGCGCTTGGTGCGCAAGAGCGAATTTGACGCGGTTTACAGCACTGGTAAGCGCCGCTCCAATGCCCACTTCACCGTGTTCCTCCGTGCCAATGAATTGCCGCTGAGCCGCTTCGGTTTTAGCATCAAGAAGGCGCTTGGCGGCGCCATGGTTCGCAACCGCATGCGCAGAAGATTGCGCGAGATGGTTCGCTGCCACCGTGAGGAGATACCAGCAGGATGGGACATCGTCATTCACCCGAAGCGTTCCGTCGCGAAGGCACCCTTTGCGGCGCTGACGGCGGAGCTGCTGCACTTGTTGAAGAGCCCGTGAACGTCTCGGCAAACGGGGCGCAGCAGCATACTGCGCCGGCGCAAGAAGAAATGCGGCAAACGCCGAAATCGGCGGGGGTGCGAGCGGCGCTCTTTGCGCTCGATTTCTACAAGGCTTATCTGTCTTCGTTCCTCGCCGGCACTTGCCGCTACCAGCCCTCGTGCTCGCGCTACGCCTACGAAGCGATTGAGCGATTCGGAGTGTGGCGCGGCATCTGGCTTGGGACAATGCGCCTGCTGCGTTGCCACCCGCTATCCCGCAAATTTGGATTCGACCCGGTCCCGGAGAAATGGCAAGGGATGCCAGCGAA
>JBEKOE010000130.1:0-2813 GCA_049522075.1 Candidatus Acidiferrum sp. | reverse complement strand
CGATGAAGTCCATCTTCTCGACACAAAACTTGCAGACTTTCTTCTTGCGGAAATACTGGCGCTTGCCACGGCGCGGACCTCCGGGTCCTCCGCCAGGCCCGCCCGGACCTCCCGGGCCGGCTTCACGGCGTCCACCACCCGGACCACCTTCGCGGCGTCCCCCACCTCCGCCGTGTCCGCCTTCTCGGGCTTCGCGCGGAGCGGCCGGCGCAGCGGGGGCCGCAGGTGCGGCGGCTGGCGGAGGTGTGGCGGCTTGCGGTTGTTTCTGTTCCTCTGACATACCTTCCTACCTTTCCGAAGTGGCTCCGGGCCTAGGCAGCGGAGCTCCAAACCAAACTCAAACGGCGCCGGCGGCAAGTCGCAGCGCTCACCGGCATGAATCTCCCTGGCCAGCGCTTACTTGCTGGAGGCAGACTGCTCGGCCGGCGCGGCTGCCGTTGAACGGCGGGGATGCCGCGCGGCGCGCTGTTCGCGCTTCTGCGTCAGCTTCTTCTGGCGCTTCAAATCCTCGTCGAGCCGCACGGTCTGATACTTGATGACCGCGTCCTGCACGCCCAGGCGGCGCTCCAGCTCATGCACCAGCTCGCCGTGATTCGTGCGTACCTGCTGATACACGTAAATTCCTTCGCGGTGCTTCATCACCTTGTAGGCCAGCTTCCGCGTGCCCCAGTTCTCCGTCTTCTCGATCTTCCCGCCCTTTTCGGCGCAAGCGTGCTCAATCGTCGTGAGCACCTTCTTGATTTCCTCTTCCGGCGTGGCCGGACGGACAATGAAGATCAAATCGTACAAACGCTCTTCCATGATGACCTCTTTTTCCTTCTTCTCGAATTCACCCGATCGCAAGACCGGTCACTTCTCTTCTGCCGGCGGCACCCGCCGGTTGAACTTGTTCATGGCCGCCGCGATGCCTTGCGTCAGCAGCAACTGCACCGCATCGCCTGCCTCCGCCACCATCTCTGCAGCCACTTCCAGATCGGCCTTCTTCATCGGCCGCAAAACATACGCCGCCAGATCGCTCACCGGATGATCGGGGCCGCAGCCCAGCCGCAGCCTCGCAAATTCCGGGGTGCCCACGGCGCTGGTCACGCTCTTCGCGCCATTGTGCGTTCCCGGGCTGCCGCGTTCCCCGATGCGAATCATGCCCCACGGCAGATCGCGCTCGTCGAACAGCACCAGCAGGTCCACAGGATCCAGTTCGTACTTTCCCAACAGCTCGCGCACTGAAATGCCGCTCAGGTTCATGTACGTCTGCGGCTTGGCCAGGACCACTTCCTCCCCGGCCACTTTCCCGCGCCCCACCAGGGCCTTGCCTTCCGGCCTCTCCACGCGGATGGACGCGCGATTCGCAATTTCGTCCACCGCCAGAAAACCCAGGTTATGCGGCGTCCACTGATATTCCGGGCCAGGATTGCCAAGGCCGACAATGAGCCGCATGATGTGTCGCGCGAAGCCGTCCAAACAGAGTTACTTCTTCTTTTCCTGTTTTTCGGCGGGCTCGGCGCCTTCCTCGCCTTCCACTTCCTTCTTGCCCTTCTTGATGACTTCCGGCTCGGCCGGGACCGCGGCGACAACCGCCGCCTCCACGGGCTTCTCTTCCTCGACGCGCAGCGCCACCACGTGCGCCAGCACGCTGTTGCCGTCGGTGAGCAGCTTGAGCTTGGTCTTGTCGATCGGCAGATCGTTGGCGCGCAGGCTCTGGTTCAGCATCAGGCCGCTGACGTCCATCCTGAACTCCGTCGGGATGTCCGCGGGCAGGCATTCCACTTCCACTTCGCGTGTCACCACTTCGTAGACGCCGCCCTGCACCTTCACGCCCGAGGGCTCGCCGAATGTGTGCACCGGCACCTTCACCCTCATGCGCACGTCCATCGCCACGCGCAGCAGATCCACGTGCAGCAGTTTCCCGCTCACTGGATCCACCTGCCAATCTTTCACGATGGCGGGTTCCTTCTTCCCGGCAAAGTCCACCTCAAACAGCGTGTTGTGGCCGGATTCCGACCTCAGGATGGCCGTCAACTGTTTGGTGTTCACGGCCAACGAGAGGGGTCCTCCCTTGCCGCCGTAAAGAGTCGCCGGCACCTGTCCGGTTACGCGCAAGCGGCGTGCTTCATTTTTGCCCCGTTCGGTGCGGGGCGCCCCTTCGACGATAATCTGAACCATGGCGTCTTTCCCTTCCTGGAATCTCCTCCGGCGCTACTCCCCGCCGGAAAAACTCAAATAAACAGCTCGCTGATGGATGTTTCCTCGTGAATCGAACGAATGCCGCGCGCGAGCAAATCCGCGACACTCAGGATGGTTATCTTCTTCAACTTTTTGGCGGCTTCCGAAAGCGGCACGGAATCGGTCGCTACCACTTCGGTGATTCGCGAATTCTCAATGCGTTCGGCGGCCGGGCCGGAAAGCACGGCATGCGTGCAAGCCGCAAAAACTTGCGTCGCTCCTTCACGCAGCAGCGCGTCGGCGGTTTTTACCAGCGTGCCGGCGGTATCGATGATGTCATCCACGATCAGCGTGCTGCGCCCTTTCACGTCGCCGATCAGGTTCATCACTTCGGTGACATCCAGGTCCACGCGGCGCTTGTCCACGATCGCCAGCGGCGCATCCAGCTTTTTCGCAAACGCCCGCGCGCGTTCCACGCCGCCCGCGTCGGGCGACACCACCGTCAAGTTGGGCAGCTTCTTGTGCCGGAAATAGTCAACCAGCACCGGCGAGCCGTACAGGTGATCCACCGGCACGTCGAAATAGCCTTGAATCTGCGGTGCGTGCAGGTCCAGGGTGAGCGCGCGGCTCGCCCCCGCCGTTTCCAGCAGGTC
>JBEKOE010000129.1:0-3391 GCA_049522075.1 Candidatus Acidiferrum sp. | reverse complement strand
GAGGCTTCCGCCTGCAGGTTCATGGTGTCCGCGCCGAGGCGCGAGGCGGCCGTGCCGAAACTCAGGCGCGTGCGCGTGGAGTTCTCGAAAAAGGCGAGCACCACGGTTTTGCCGCGCAGTGTGGCGAGCTTTTTCAGCGGGTGGCGCTGGATTTCCTGGAATGGCTGGGACTGATCGAGAATGAAGACCAGTTCATCCGCGGAGAGCGGTTCGAGGGCCAGCAAATCACGAAAGCGATAGGTCACATTTGGGCTCAGATGATCACGCGGCGGGCCCCGGAGCGCCGAGGAGTTCTCCGCCCCTTTCTTAATCTCATTTTACGCGGACCGGCGTCACGACGCAAAAATTTCGCCGGAGTTTTTAAGACTCCACGCGGTCCACGAGGATAACGCGCTCTTCGTTGTCGATCTCCCGCAAGCGAACTTCGATAATCTCGGTGTCGCTGGTCTGGATGTCGCGGCCCACGTACTGCGCCTCAATGGGCATCTCGCGGTGGCCACGGTCAATCAGCACGCACAAAGAAACACGTTTGGGCCGGCCAAGATCGAACAACCCGTTCATGGCCGCGCGGACCGTGCGCCCGGTGTAAAGCACGTCGTCAACAAGGACCAGGTCCAAGCTGTCCACCGGGAACGAAATATGCGAGGACTGCAGCACCGCCTGTGGCGCGATCTTTGACAAATCGTCGCGGTACAACGTGATGTCCAGCGTGCCCACGGGAACCTCCACGCCATCGATCCCGCGCATGGCCTGCGCAATTCGCTGCGCCAGGGGCACGCCGCGCCGGCGAATCCCAATCAACGCCAGATGCCGGGTACCGCCGCTTTTTTCCACAATCTGGTGTGCCAGACGCTGTAACGTGCGGTCGATCTCCGCCGCGGACATCAACTGACTTCTTTCGACGAGTCGCATAGTTGCGTAATCCTAGCACAACTGGGGGCCACAAATGGCGTGACGCCGGGCACAGAATCGCGTGCGCATTTACGGGTTATTGCCGCGGGCATGCTAGACTCTCGCTGACCGAGGAAAGGAGTCAACCAAAATGCGCTGGGCGACGGCTGTTCACCCTGTAAGGCGGTGTTTGTGCGTAACATTTGCAGGCGCGTTGTTCACTGCACTGGCTTTCGGGGCCCAAGCGCCGAGGAAGCCCCCTGTCAGGAGCATCCCGCATCCCGCGCACCCGAAGCTCGTGGTGATGATCGTCGTGGATCAGATGCGCAGCGACTACGTGGACAAATTCCGCGGACAGTGGACGGGCGGGCTCAAGAGACTGGTAGAGGAGGGTGCGTGGTTTCACGAAGCGGCCTATCCGTATGCGGCGACGGTGACCTGCGTGGGCCACGCCACGATTTCAACAGGCGCGTTCCCGGCGACCCACGGGATGATCGCCAACGCCTGGTGGGACCGCGATCAGCAGAAAATGGTCACATGCACTAACGATCCCAGCGTGAAGAATATGGCCTATGCAGGCGGCAGCACCAAAGGCGGGGATTCCGCGGTGAGGATGCAACTGCCCTCGTTCGCCGAGGAACTCAAATTTCAGACGGGCGGGGCCACACGCGTGGTCACATTTTCGCTGAAGGCCCGCGCGGCAATCACCCTGGCGGGGCACAAAGCCGATGCCGCCACGTGGCTGGATTCCAGCACGGGTGCCTGGGTCACTTCCGGGGCCTACGGCAGGATGCCCTTCGTGGAGGAATTTGCGAAAAAACACCCGCTGCCGGAGGACTACGGGAAGACGTGGTCGCTCTACCTTCCGGCAAGCGCTTACTTCTACGATGAGAAGGCGACCGGTGCCGCGCCGCCAGGAGGCTGGTCACCCAGTTTTCCTCATGTGTTGCGCGGGAAAGACGCGGGCACACCCGTCGATGAGGTGTTTGTCGAGCAGTGGGAGAGCAGTCCGTTTGCCGATACTTACTTGACGCGCATGGCCGAAGCTGCCATTGATTCTTTGGGCCTGGGCAAAGTGGCTGGAACGGATTATCTCGGGGTGAGCTACTCCACGGTCGATCACATTGGGCACGCCTTCGGCCCGCGCAGCCGTGAGATCCAGGACATTCTAGTGCGCCTGGATAAGGATCTCGGCGAATTGCTGGCGCATCTCGACAAGAAGGTTGGACGCGGGAACTATATCGTGGCATTGAGTGCCGACCACGGTACCGTGCCGGCGCCGGACGACATGGCCAACACGGGCGTTGACGCTGGTGTGTTAAGCGTTTCCGATCTGCAAGAACGCATGGAAAAAGCGTTGGAGCCGTTCACCTACACGAAGCCCGCCATCGCTCGCATGACCGAAAGCAACGTGTACTTTTCCCCCGGAATCTATGACCGCTTGAAGCGGGACCCCGCTGCGTTGCGTGCCCTAATGGACGCCGCGCTGACGCAGCCGGGTGTGGCCGCGGTCTATCGCGCCGAAGACTTGAGCGGGGCAGTTTCGAGCAGTTCGCAAATCCGTACGGCCTTGACGCTTAGTTACTTTCCCGGCCGCAGTGGTGATCTGTTTTTCGTTCCGAAGCCCTACTGGCTCGTGACTGGATCGCTCGCGGGCAAGAAAGGTGGCTCCGGCACAGGACACGGAACTCCTTACAATTACGATCAGCACGTGCCGCTGCTTTTGCTGGGATACGGGATCCAGCCGGGCGAGTATTTCAGGGCGGTCACGCCTGCCGACATCGCACCCACCTTTGCCGCGCTTTGCGGCATCACACTGGCCACGCGCGATGGGCGTGTCCTGGCGGAAGCTGGAGCTTCGTGCTATTCTCTCCCCAGCGTGAGTTCCTCTGACCGCGTTGACCTCAGTGTTCAGGTTGGCGCCCTGCGCCTCGCTAATCCCGTCATCGCTGCAAGCGGCACCTTTGGCTACGGCTTGGAATTTGCTCATCTTGTCGACTTGAACCGCCTGGGCGGCTTCGTCACCAAGGGCATTTCTCTCGAACCCATCGAAGGTGCACCCGCTCCCCGGCTCTGCGAAACTCCTTCTGGTCTGCTGAACGCGGTCGGCTTGCAGAACGTTGGCGTTGCCGCGTTCGTCAAGGACAAGCTGCCCCTGTTGCAAAAATACAACACCAACGTGATCGTCAACGTCTTTGGATATACCCTCGAGGACTACGTGGAGGTCATAAGGCAGCTTGAGGATGCCCCCGGGATTGCCGCTTATGAGCTCAATATTTCCTGCCCCAACGTAAAAAGGGGGGGAATGCAGTTCGGAAGTAATCCCGATTTGGTCGCGGAAGTCGTTATTGCAGCCCGTCAAGCCGCCAGGCAGCGCCCCGTCTGGGTGAAGTTGACGCCGCTCGTCACAGACATCGGTCTGATCGCCAAAACAGCGGAATCCTCCGGGGCGGATGCCTTGACCGTGGCCAATACCTATCCTGCTATGGCCATTGATTTT
>JBEKOE010000128.1:0-3283 GCA_049522075.1 Candidatus Acidiferrum sp. | reverse complement strand
GCGGGCAACGAGATGGACGAAGCCGTGATGCAGTATTTGAAGCGCAAGTACAACCTGCTGGTCGGCGAACGCACGGCGGAACAGATCAAGATGGAGATTGGCTCCGCGTACCCGCTGGAGAAACCGCTGACGATGGAAGTGAAGGGGCGCAACCTGATTGAGGGCGTGCCGCGCACGGTAACGATTGACGACAGCGAAATTCGCGAAGCGCTGAGCGAATGCGTGGCGACGATTTTGAATGCCGTGCGCGTGGCGCTGGAACGCACGCCGCCGGAACTTTCCGCGGACATCAGCGACCGCGGCATCGTGCTGACGGGCCGCATCCGTGAGGAGACCGGCTTGCCGGTTTCGATTGCGGATGATCCGCTGGCGTCGGTGGTGCTGGGCACGGGCAAGATGCTGAGCGATTTCAAGCTGCTGCGCATGGTGTGCATTGACTGAGGCAGTTTTCAGTTTTCAGTTATAAGTTTTAAGTAAAGAGTTTCGGACCTTTTTTCCAGCCTGAAGGTTACGGAAAACGCTCGGACATGGTTGCGATTCCTTCAAGACATCGATCGCTGGCGCTGCTGGCGGGCGTGCTGCTTGCGCAGATCCTGATGCTGGCGGTGCAGATCAAACGCGATTCGCGCGGGCGGCTGATCCGCGTGTGGGCGGTATCCACGGTGACGCCGTTCGAGCGCGTGGGGGCCTGGGGCGTCGTAAAAGTGCGCGGCGTGTGGCGCCACTATTTTGCCCTGCAAGGCACTTCCCGGGATAACGAAACGCTACGGACTGAGAACGACGCGCTGAAGCTGGCCATCTCGCAACTACAAAGCAAGGCGGCGGAAGCAGACCGGCTGGGCGCGCTGTTGAACTTCAAGACTTCCAATGAAAAAGTGGCGATGGTGGGCGCGCGGGTGATTGGCGCGAGCGCCGGCACGGCGAGCCGCACGATTGAAATCGACCGCGGCGAGCGCGACGGCATTCACCGCAACCAGCCGGTGATCACGCCGGATGGCGCGGTGGGCAAGGTGATCGAGGTGTACCGAAATTCCGCGCAGGTGCTACTGTTGACGGACAAGGACAGCGGCGTCGGCGCGATGCTCGTGGAGTCCCGGATCCAGAGCCCGGTGGGCGGTACGGGCGAGCCCATGCTGACGATGAAGTATGTGCCCGCCGACGACACGGTGAACGTGGGCGAGAAGATAGTGACCAGCGGTATGGACAGAATTTTTCCGCGCGATGTGCCGGTGGGCACGGTGCTCGAGGTGAAAGCGGGCTATCCCTTCAAGCAGGTTCGCGTGATGCCCACGGCGAGGCTCGACCGGCTCGAAGAAGTGTTTGTGCTGTTGACGCAGGAGCCGCTGGAATTCCGGAAAGAAGCGGAAGCGCAGAGCGCGCCGCCACAAAGTGCGCCGGCGGAGACGCCCGCAACGGCGCCGCCAGCGGCGGTGAAACCATGAATGACACGTTTGAACTGCGCAGCGGCGACACGCACATTGAAGTGCACAAGTTCTTTCCGGGCGCGATCGCCGGCGTGACCATCCTGGCGCTGGCGCTACAAGCGGCGTTTCCGGTGTATGTGCGCAGGCTGGATTTTCTGGACCTGCCGTTGCTGATAACGATTTATTTCGGATTGAGCCGGCGAAATCCTTCCACGGGTTTGCTCCTCGGCACGACGATTGGATTGTTGCAGGACAGCTTGAGCGGGCCGACCGTGCCGCTGGGCCTCTACGGCATTGCGAAAACGGTGGTGGGTTATCTGGCGTCGTCGATTGGCGCGCGGCTGGATACCGAGCATCCCGTGGCGCGCTTCGCGCTGACGGCCGGATTTTTTGTGCTGCACCAAGCCGTGATCGTGCTGACGCGGCGGTTGCTGCTGGCGCAGCCGGAGCCGTGGTTCAATGTGCACCTGGTCATTGCCGCGGCGGTGAATGCGGTGGTTGGCATGCCGCTGTTTTTGCTGCTGGATCGCCTGCGGCGCTCGTCGTAACCCTACTCTTCCGCAAACGTTCACGGGTACATGCCGTTGACTCCAACCGATATTCGGCGCTCTTGGGCACATTTTCCAGTTTGTGGTGTTTAGGATATTGAGTGGGCAGATTCGGAAGCATCGGAGTCGCCCTTGTGTGGAGGATAGAAATGGAAAACATCAAGAACTCGAGGGGGATGGTGCTGACGATTGCAGTCGCATTGACCGCGGTTCTTGGATGCGTCATCGTCCCTGCCGCTCAAGGACAGACACAGGAGCAGAAGCCCGGCAATCCTCCGAGAAAGTACAGCATGGCAGAATACAACGAATATGCTGAGGCCGTTCGACCCCTGGATGCCGCGGAGAGAATAAAACAGCTTGATGCTTTCGTTGCGAAGCACCCAGATTCTCCGCTTCTTAGCTATGTTTACCAAGATTATTACAAGGCCTACGAGAAGACAGGGAATCTCCCAAAAGTGATGGAATTCGCTGAAAAACGCTTGTCAATTGGAAGCGCCTTGACTTATCAAAACCGCGAGCCGCAGGAAAGGCTGGAGACAGCGCTTGTGTGGGTCCATGCGTATAACAGATTCCATTCGGATGACATGGAACTTGCGGCTAAGGCTCGCGGCATGGTGCGAGCCGGCTTAGCGATCATCGCAACCATCAAAAAACCGGATTATATCTATGAGGGAAAGATTTTCGCGCGAGCGATGATTCAGGCGGCGAGCTATTTAAACGCAACAAGCGCCAAGGCTGCAATGACGGTGAAGGACTACAAAGCTGTGGACGAATCGTTGGAGGAAATAATCCGTTTGACCGCTTTCGATCTCTCCGATTTGTCGCCAGCTCCGACGGAGACTATGACTCCGCAGTAAGTCAAACCTAGTGGTTGAGGAGGAACTGCTTGAAGTTGTCGTAGTTGGTGGTCATGGGGAGGGAGAGCTTGGGGCGATTGAGGTATTCGGCTAGGCGGGAGGGGAGCGGCGGGGCGATGCCGATGCCCTTCTGGACGATTTCGGCGAATTTGGCGGGATGCGCGGTGGCCAGGACGAGGCCCTGCGACGGTTCGGGATGTTCCTTGCGGTACGCTTCCCAGGCATGAATGCCCACTGCGGTGTGTGGGTCGCTGATGTAGCGGTAACGGTCCCAGACGTTGTGCATCTGCTGCAGCGTTTCTTCGTCGGTGGCGCTCCGCCCCCAAATTTCCTTGCGGACATTTTCGATGCGGTTGCGGCAGAGGTCCAGGAGCCTCGGAAAATTATTCGGATTGCCCACGTCCATCGCGTTCGAGTACGTCGCAACGGCCGCATTCGGCCGGTATTCCCCGCT
>JBEKOE010000127.1:0-4023 GCA_049522075.1 Candidatus Acidiferrum sp. | reverse complement strand
GGTACGCTATTCGGCTGCAGCGCGCTGTGTCAAGTTTTCGGGAGTAGGGGTTGTGGGTCAGTTTCTGGTTAAAGCACTGACCGCACTCTTGCTGACGAAAGCTATCGGTTTCACAAACATGGGCCGGAGAGATTCACATGCCGTTCTTCGTTGACTTCGCCAAGCTAGAAACCTACGATGCCAGCTAAAGAGGAAGGAGGAAGAGGTACTTCCCCGTGACCACTGACGGAGCAGCTCACGATTCCTTCATCGGCCAGACCTTCGGCCACTACCGCATTCTTGAAAGACTTGGTGGCGGGGGGATGGGTGTCGTTTATAAGGCTGAAGACACACGACTGGATCGGCCCGTCGCATTGAAATTCCTACCCGAACATTTAGCGCACGATACGCATTCCTTGGAGCGGTTCAAACGCGAAGCCAAAGCCGCTTCTGCCCTGAATCATCCGAACATTTGCACAATTTATGACATTGGCGAGGACGGTGGGAAAGCGTTCATCGCGATGGAGTATTTGGAAGGGAAGACGCTGAAGCATGCGATTGGGAGGCAGCCGATCGAGTTGGAGAAATTGCTGGGGATCGGGATTGAGGTGGCTGAGGCATTAGATGCGGCGCATGCGAAAGGGATCGTTCACCGGGACATCAAGCCAGCAAATGTTTTTGTGACCAGTGCGGGGCACGCGAAGATTCTGGATTTTGGGTTGGCGAAGGTGGCGCCGCCGGCGGGTCGTGTGGCGGAAAAGGTCGGCGCGTCGGAACTGGCGACGGAGTACGAGAGCGGGGAATTGCTGACCAGCCCGGGAACGGCGCTGGGGACGGTGGCGTACATGTCGCCGGAGCAGGCGCTGGGGAAGGAACTGGATGCGCGGACGGACCTCTTCTCGTTTGGGGCGGTCCTCTATGAGATGGCGACGGGAACGCTTCCCTTCCGCGGTGATAGCACGGCGGCGATATTCGACGGCATCCTGGAGAGCCGACGGCTCCAGTGCGGTTGAATCCCGTATTGCCGGCGGGACTGGAGAACATCATCACGAAGTGCCTGGAGAAAGACCGCGAGTTGCGCTATCAACACGCGGCGGACATTGCCTCGGATCTGAAACGCTTGAGGCGGGATACGACCTCAGGAAAAGTGACGGCGCAAGCGCAAGCCGGCGGGACAGTGGTGCCACGCGTGGGATCGCAAAGCCATGCTCATTGGTTGAAATGGGGTGTGCTGGCCGCGGTGGCGGTTGGTGCAGTGCTCTTGGGGCTTTGGCTGCGTTCGCCGCTTCCACCACCGAGAATAATCGGGTCGAAACAGATCACCAGCGATGGCGTCCCGAAGTTTGGATTATTGACCGACGGGAATCGCATTTACTTCACCGAGAATCTTCAGACGGGTGCGAAAGTCGCCCAGGTGTCAAGTGGGGGAGGCGAAGCCGCGGCCATCGAGTTGCCCTTCACTAATGTTGGGGTGAGCGATGTTTTACAGGGACCGTCTGAACTCTTGATTCAGCAGTTTACTACGGACCCTAGCTTCGACGGTTCTTATTGGTCCGTGCCCGTTCCGGCAGGGTCACCCCACCGGCTCGGTGACGTGTATGGACACGATGCGGTGCGGGCGCCGAATGGTAAACTGCTGTTTGCAAAAGGTAATGATCTGTACGTCGCGGAGCAGGATGGTGCGAATCCTCGAAAGTTGGCTACGGTGCCGGACCTACCTGGCGGTTTTCGTTTTTCCCCGGACGGGACCCGGATCAGATTCACGGCATTTAGCCAGCTGAACAATACGTCAGCCATCTGGGAAGCTCGTGCCGATGGCAGCGACATGCATCCCTTGTTCCCCGGCTGGAACAACCCTCCCAGCGAGTGCTGCGGCAACTGGACTGCTGATGGCAAGTATTACGTTTTTCAAAGCAACAAGGGCGGCTCCACCAACATCTGGGTAGTGCGCGAGCGTCCCGAATGGTGGAGAAAGGTGTCCCACGAACCGCTTCAACTGACGACCGGGCCACTGAAATTAGCCAACCCACTTCCCAGCAAAGATGGTAAGAAGCTGTTCGTGATCGGCGTACAACAGCGAGCAGAATTGGTACGCTACGACGCGAAATCGGCCGAGTTTGTCCCCTATCTCGGTGGCATCTCGGCGGGCGAAACGGATTTCTCGCGGGACGGACAATGGCTAACTTATGTGACGTACCCTGACCTAACGCTTTGGCGCAGCAAAGTGGACGGCAGCGCGCGGCTTCAGCTCACAAATTCCTCGACTTGGGGCGCGGCGGCGTTACCTCACTGGTCTCCCGACGGACAGCGGATTGCCTTTTCTGGAGCAACACTTGGTAAGCCGTGGAAACTGTTTCTGATTTCGAAAGATGGTGGCAGCCCCCAGGCGGTGACTACAGATGAGGTGCAGGAAGCAGATCCTGCCTGGTCCACTGACGGCAAGACACTTGCCTTTGGGCACTATGACCCGGTTAACGCAGAGAAGACATTCATCCAGTTGCTTAACCTTGAAACCCGACAGATCTCGCTACTGCCAGGTTCTCAAGGGATTTTCGGCCCTCGGTGGTCTCCGGATGGGCGGTACATAATTGCAGTCACCCACGATAATCACAAACTGATGCTCTATGATGTCCGGAACAAAACATGGCGTCAGTTGGCTGCCGACCCAAACTGGTATCTCGGCTATCTTGCGTGGTCTCGGGATAGTGTCTACGTGTATTTCGACAATTCGTACTCTAGAGACAACGGATATTTTCGCCTGCGAATCAGTGACTCAAAACTGGAACGCGTCTGTGACTTGAAAAGGATCCGTCTGTTCCCCAGCCTGTTTGGCGGCCAGCCTTGGACTGGGCTCGGGCCGAACGACACTCCCCTCTTTCCCCGGGACATCAGCACCCAGGAGATTTACGCGCTCGACTTGCAATTGCCATAAGGTGGCCAATTTCAGGTTAAGTCCTGGTCGCCTAATAGGAAACTAGCCCATCACCGGGGTAGGGTGGGAATCCCCATTTTGTCTTTAATCTTACTTGTCGATGTCGCGGTGCACCACCCGCGTCGCAAACCCGCGCCTCTTCAGCGCCTTCTTCATCCACTCCGCCATCATCACGGAGCGGTGCCTTCCCCCCGTGCAGCCGAACGCGATCGTCAGGTAGCTCTTGCCCTCTTCGATGTAGTGGGGGATCAGGTACGTCAACAAGCCTTGCATCCGGCGGAGAAATTCCCCGGTCTGCGGAAAGGACTGGATGTAACGGCGCACCGGGATGTCCCGACCCGTGAACAGCCGCAATCTTGGCACAAAATGGGGATTGGGCAGAAAGCGCACGTCAAACATCAGATCCGCGTCGGTCGGCACCCCAAACTTGTAGCCAAAGCTCACCAACGAAACGAGCAGCGGCCGCTGGCTTTCCGATCGGAACCTCTGATTCACGAATTGCCGCAGCTCATGCACGTTGAACTGCGAAGTGTCGATTACCACGTCCGCGAGTTTCCGGATCGGCTCCATCAGCGCGCGTTCATGTTCCAGGTTTTCGCGGACCGAAAAATCCTTGCCCAGCGGGTGCGGCCGGCGCGTCTCACTATAGCGCCGCAGCAACGCATCCTCGTGGGCCTCGATGTACACCAGCGTGATGGGATGATCGCGCCGCAGATGTTTCAGGAGCCCCGGCAGCTTCTCGAGTTGCAGTCCTTCGCGCGCGTCCACGAGCAAAGCCGCCCGCCGGTAATCGCCTTCCCCCGCCGCGTGCAATTCCGCGAAAATCGGGATCAGTTCCACCGGCAGATTGTCCACGCAGTTGTAGCCCATGTCCTCGAACGCCTTGAGCACGGTGCTCTTCCCGGAGCCGGACAAACCCGTCAGGATGACCAGGTGGCGTCCCGAAGCTCGCGAGTTGCGTGTTGTTGGTGAGGTGCGCTTCACGGCAGGCAGAGAGTCAGCTTTTCACCCGGCGCTGGTGCGTGCTGGGAATCCTCATATCTTCGCGGTACTTCGCCACGGTCCGCCGCGTCACGTGGATGCCATTGTCTTCCAGTTTCTTGGCAATTTGT
>JBEKOE010000126.1:0-4151 GCA_049522075.1 Candidatus Acidiferrum sp. | reverse complement strand
TAGTGCGTCTCTACGCAAAGGATCGGGTGTGCGAAATTCCAGAAGAAAAGCTATTCTTCGGGCTGCGCTAGAGAGACTTGGAGAGCAGCCAGGTCATGAGCTCGGGCTCGGCGTAGGCTTTGTCCCAGGACTTGTGACCGACACCGGGATATTCGGTGTAATGAACGTCGGCGCCGTCAGCCTTAAGGGCTTCCACCATGTGGCGGGATTCGGAGACGGGAACGTCCGGGTCCGCATCGCCGTGGAACACCCAAATGGGGAGCTTCGTGCCGATTTTCTTTGCGGCTTCGAGATAGGGAATGCGGTCGGAATCGGGCTGCTTGCGGGCGTCATCGGGAGTAAGAATTCCGCCGCAGATGGGCACGACCGCGGCAAACTTGTTGGGATATCGTGCGGCGAGCGCCCAGCTTCCGTAGCTGCCCATGGAAAGTCCCGTAAGATAGGTGCGCTTGGGATCGCCCTTGAATTCACGCGAGGCTTCACCCAGGGCGGAGAGCGAGAGCTCTTCCATATCCGGATCCGTCCAACGATGCTCCTTCAAGCACTGGGGCAAGACAACGAGGGCTGGGAAACGCGAGCGGTCGTTACGGATGGCCGTGGCGATACCTACCTGGGTTTGAATGAGGCCGTCGGTGCCGCGTTCGCCGACGCCGTGGAGGAAGAGGATAATGGGCCATTTCTGATTGGAGGACCAGTTGTCCGGCACGAAGACCTGATACTTATAGGTGACGCCGCGAATGGAGAGGGTACGGTCCAGGAAACCGGTTTCGCGTTTGCGGGCGAGAGCGGGAGAGCCAAGAGCAACGACGAGAGCAAGAATCAGGAGAAAACGGAAGCGAGACATGGGCACAAGAACCTCCAAAGAACGAAATGTATCACGATTAAATGGAGAGCGGCGAAAGACTGGTTGTGAACGCGTGTGATAGGTTGAGCGATCGGGAGGACGATGCCGGAACTTCCTGAAGTCGAGACGGTAGCGCGGGGCCTGCAGCGGCAAATCGCGGGCCGGCGAATCTTGAGCATTATGCTCGGCAAAACGGATTTTATCGATAATCCGGGGGAGATTGAAAAGGAATTGCCGGGACGCACGATTGGCAGCGTCG
Organism: Candidatus Acidiferrum sp.; assembly: GCA_049522075.1. Classification (GTDB taxonomy): domain Bacteria; phylum Acidobacteriota; class Terriglobia; order Acidiferrales; family UBA7541; genus Acidiferrum. Next base: position 3,048 of record JBEKOE010000126.1, on the reverse strand, counting down.
TGCGTTACGGCAAATTTCTGCTGCTGCAGCTGACGCGGAAGGAAGATGCAGGAGAAACGGACCGCGAATCCGCGCTTCTAGTCCATCTTGGCATGACCGGCATGCTGAGGCCGCAGCCAGCGGGCGAGCCGCACGCGAAGCACACTCACGTGGTGGCGCTGCTAGACGATGGGCGCGAATTGCGCTACACCGACCCGCGGCGATTTGGCAGAATGGCGTATCTTGCGGGCGAATCGTTGCAGGAGGAGTTACGGCGATTCGGCGCTGATCCGCTGGAAGCGGGGCTGGAGGAATTCACGGCAAAAATCCGTGGAAAGCGCGCGAGAATCAAGGCGCTGCTGCTGGATCAGCGGGTTTTGCGTGGAGTGGGAAACATTTACGCCGATGAGAGTTTGTGGAAAGCGAGGATCCATCCACAGCGGCTGGGAGCGCGGTTGCGGCGGAAGCAGGTGAAAAAACTGCACCGCGCGCTGCAAGGCATCCTGGAGCGGGCGATTGTGATGCGGGGATCCTCGATCGCGGACTTTCTTGACGCGGAAGGCCAGCCGGGAGAATATCAGCGGCGTCATCGGGCGTATGGAAGAGAGGGGAAACGTTGCTTTCGCTGCAAGACGCGGATCAAACGCGTAATCGTGGCGGGGCGCAGCAGCTATTTTTGTCCGCGGTGCCAGAAGGCGCCACGGCGCGGGAAAAGCCGACGGAACGGGAAACAAGAACACGCGGCCAGGCGTGGGAAAATGGGATGAGAGCCAGATGTCGAGCACCGATTTGCCAATGAGAGGTTTAGGAAGTTGCTAAAATCTGAGAAAGATTTTCTTCAGGGGCTAAAGCCCATTCGTTTTAAGGACTTTGCGCCGGGGCTGAAGCCCCGGCCTCCTAAAGAATGAAGATTTTTTCAGCAGCCCATTAGGGGGATAGAGATGAGGATGAAGCGGAAGACGTTGGTTGTGGTGGGACTGTTGCTGGTGCTGGCCGGGATGCGGGTGTGGACGGCGCGGGCGGCGGGGGACGACGCGAGTCCTTTGGCGGCGACGGACCAGCAAATCCTAAGCGAAATCCGGGACCACAGCGAAGTGATGGACAACCTGGAGTACCTGTCTGACCGCATCGGACCGAGGTTGACGGGCACGCCACAACTGAAGCAGGCGAACGATTGGACCGTGGAGATGTTCCAGAAGTATGGGTTGACGAACGTCCATCTGGAGGCGTACTCGATTCCGCACGCCTGGGTGCGCGGGACAGCGACGGCGCGGATCGTGGCGCCGACGGAGCATCCGCTGACGATTGCTTCCGCGGCATGGGCGCCGAACACGAAAGGCACAGTGCACGGCCCCGTGGTGTATTTCGATGCAAAGAAGCCGGAGGATTACGCGAAATTCAAGGGGAAGCTGAGGGGAGCGATTGTAATTGCGCAGGAGCCCCGTCCGCTTTCTCCGCCGAAACCGATTGACCGGAACGCGGAAATCTATCACCCGATGGAGGAACCACCCGCGCCGGCGGGGCAGCCGGTGGCAGCCGACCCGTATGAAAAATACCTGGCTAACATGCGCGCGCAGATGAAGTTCCTGATGGAGGAAGGAGCCGTGGCAGTGCTACGAGATTCCGGGAAGCCGCACGGGCTGCTGAACATGTCGGACGCCACCACCGTGCCATTCGAACTGGGGCCACTGCCCTCGGCTTTTGTCACCGGGGAAGGCTACCGGATTCCTGGGATTTGGGAACGGGGACGACGGACGACGGAACGGGGACGATGGTGGTGCTGGAAGCGGCGCGCGCGCTGTCAAAGCTTAATGTGAAGCCGAAGCGGACCATCCGGTTTGTGTTGTTCACGGGCGAGGAGCAAGGACTGATCGGGTCGAAAGAATACGTGAAGGCGCACAAGAACGAGCTGGACAAGATTTCGGCGGCGCTGATTCACGACAGCGGAACGGGGCGGGTGCTGGCGCTGGGGCTGCATGATAATTATCAGGCGCGCGAAACTGTGGATCAGGAGATTGCGCCGTTGCACGAGTTGAAGCTACTGGAAACGACCATGGCGCGGCAGTACGGCATGGACAGCTTGTCGTTTGACGAGGTAGGAGTGCCGGGATTCTGGTGCGCACAGGACATTGCCGAATACCCGAAGACGCATCACAGCCAGTCGGACACATTCGACAAAGCGTGGAAGGACGATCTGACCCAAGGAGCACAGGTGCTGGCCGCCTGGGCTTACAACACCGCGGAGTTGCCGGGAATGATGCCGCGGAGGCCCTTGCCGCCACCGGCTCCGGCAGAAGCGGCGAAGACGGATACTCCTAAGGAAGAAACAGCGAAGCTCGATCCGACCGTGGAGATGGACAAAAAGATCGTGGAACAGGTGAAAACGGACAAGGAACAACTCAAGTCCGATTTGACCTATTTGACTTCGCAGATCGGGCCGAGACTTACAGGATCGCCGCAATTGGACCGCGCAAATCATTGGACGGAAGAGCAATTCCGGGGGCTGGGGCTCGCGAATGTGCACTTGGAACCCTGGAGCATCGCGAACTCGTGGACACGGGGACCGACAAGCGGGCGGGTGACTTCGCCAACATTACACGAGTTGACGATGGCGACGTTCGGCTGGTCGCCGAGCACGAACGGAACGGTGAAGGGTGAATTGGTTGTGATTGACGCGGAAAGACCGGAGGACCTGGAGAAATACAAGGGAAAGCTGGGCGGGAAGATCGTACTGCTGGGAAAGCCGCGCGAAATGGAGCCGCCCCTTGACCCGATGCTGACGCCATGGGGGGAAGGGACTCTGCCATTGATGCACGCGAAACAAGACACGCCGGTGGATTTCCGGACGGCTATGGCGACGCGGAGGGCGGGGCTTAAGTTGCTTCAGGATGAAAAGGCCCTGGCGCTACTGTTTGGTTCGGAGAAGATGTACGGGCTGCTGAACATGACGACGCTCAGCCGGGATTACCAGGCGGGGGCTTTGCCGGCGGCGTTTCTGGCGCGCGAGGACTATTTGCTGCTGTGGCAGTTGCAGGAAGCAGGGCCCGTGCAGGTGGAAGTGAACATCCA
>JBEKOE010000125.1:0-5030 GCA_049522075.1 Candidatus Acidiferrum sp. | reverse complement strand
TCTTATGGAATGCAACCCGAAAGCCAAAATGGCACTGCCGGCCAACTTCAGAGTCAACTATTTCAAAGGACTAAATTGGATCGAAGGTTTCAAAAATAAAGCAAAGTTGTGGGACTTAAGTCAATTCTTTCCGAAATGAGACGACGCCTCATCCCTTATCATCCTTTTCCCGGGGGAGCGAAGGAGTCTGTGTTCACTAACTCCATAAATGTTCCTTATGCGCGGCCCTGACGCATTCGACTCATGCTGATGGCCTGTGGCGTGGTATTCTTGGATTATCTTTCGCCGTTTCTGCGGCGGAACACCGCTGCCCCGGCTCTTCCCGGGACGGCCACTGAACGCCGCTGGGGCGTGGTCCAACCGGTAGGACACCTCACTGTTAATGAGGATGGTGAAGGTTCGAATCCTTCCGCCCCAGCCAACTCTCTAGCGGCTGAGGGTCATGCCCATGGCGTTCGCTTCGGAGGCTGGCTCTAGCCCGTCTGCGTCGGAAAGCCTGCTGCCAGCCAGCCTCTCCATCCGCCGTCCATCGATTCGACGTTTGTATAGCCCATTTTCTTGAGGTTGTCCGCGGTGAGCGCGGACCGGAAGCCGCCGCCGCAATAAAGAATGAGCTTGGTATTGGTGTCCGGCACGCGCAGCTCGATATCGCGCTCAATGATGCCCTTTCCAAGGTGCACGGCCCCCGGCAGGTGTCCGCGGCCCCACTCGCTCTCCTCCCGGACGTCGACCAATACGAGTTTTTCGCCAGCATCCAAGCGGCGTTTAACGTCGACCACATTGGTTTCCTTCACGCATTTTTTCGCCTCATTCACCAATGCCAGAAATTTTGGAGCATGTTCCATGCTTTCCTCCTCATCCATTCACCTGCCCCAAGAGCCTACCATGCCCTGCAGCCGCGCAAAAAAGAAGGGCGCTCCAAACTCCCTGGAGCGCCCCGCAATGCCGCAAGCCGTGCCAGCCGAATTACTCTTCGCTTGGCGTTCTATGTACCGCTTTTCTTGCCGAAAGAACGCACCAGGTTCACCAGATTCCAGCGAGTCTGTTCTTTGGTGCGGTCGCCTTCGCCGCCAACCATTTTCCCGCGGCCGTTGGTGATGATATAGAAGAGCTGACCATCGGTCATTTTCTCGATCGTGCTGGGATCGCGCCAATCGTTCAACTTCAGATCCATCGAAACGGCCAATTCACCCTTGCCGTCGCCGTCTTTCCCGTGGCACATCGCGCAGTGATAGCCGTAGAGACGCTTGGCTTCGGCTAGGCCCTCGGGTGTGGCTTTCACAGGATTCTTTTTCCCTGCATCGTCCGCGGAAGCTGGTGGCGGGGCCGCTTCTGGTGCCTGCGCCTTGTCTTTGGTGTCTTTCTCTTGCGCGAATCCGATGCCCAAGGCCAGGAGCAAAGCTGTACCGAACAAAATCGCATTTCGCCGCATATATACCCCCTGATAGGAAGGAAGGGTCGAGGGAGCAAGTTCGACACCATCTACGGTGATTCTACAACCGCGCCCGGTACAAAGAAAGCTCCCCGGTGATTTGAGACGACAGTTTCACCCTGAAAAAGGGAGCGCCTTACACGCATCGATTTGCCGCGACTACGGGTTTGTCTTAGTAAGTAAAGTCTTGGCCACGGGCACTTTGCAACTCCGAGCGGGTTCGTTGCCGCGGCGACCCGTGGTGAAGGGGCTCGTTTCGCGAACGCGGGTGCGCAAGCCGTCGATCTCGGCCGGGATGTTGTCTTGCGGCGCTCCACGGAGGACGTAGATGAGCAGCGCGGCCTCTCCCGGCGCGTCAACGCTGGAGGTGATGCCTACCCCAAGGATACCCGCCTGCTTCAGCAGGTCCGTGACGTGGGCGGTGTGCACCGTCTTGGCGCGCAGGTATTCGCCCTCGCTGTTTAGGAGACCCTGATGCGCCCAATCGTTCCCCTTGATCAAACGCGTGCGCACACCATCTATCGTCCTGGGGATACCCACAAGTGATTCGCCGCTGCCCACAAAGAGAAGGATTGCCGCTTTGCCGGGATGATCGTAGCTTTCGCCCACCGCCACTGCTTTGATTGCCGGAATGGTCAGGAGTTGTGAGGCATGCAGGTCACGCGCCATACTGGCCTGCTGAATGGATTCGGCCGTGGCCTTAGCCTGCGGGACAGTGGCAACAGCCTTTAGAGCTGGCAGGGTGCAGCCGATCACCTGGTGCGTCGCACCTCCCACAATCGTTGGAGTGACGTTGCCCGCACCGGGAAAGGCAGGAAGTACGTCAGTGATTGGATTGCCAACGCTGTCCGTATCCGAGCCGGCAAAAAGGAGTGCCACGGCCTCGGCCGTATCTTGGGTCACGATCAGGGAACCCGAATCGCCGGAGTAGCTGAAATCTCCGCCGTTGACGGCAACCAGGTCCGTGTAGCTCACGGTGAAGGCTTTGGTAGCATCGCCACAATGAGCGTAGTAATCCACGTTGCTGGCAACGTTGGTGCCCACGATCGTCGAGCAGGTCAAGCCGGTGGTCCTGCCGCTCTTCGCTACTGCACTGTTGTGCGGAGCAGCAATCGCCTGAGCGGGAGTCAGGCCGGCACCCAAGTTAGATCCCAAGCCGGGTGCACCGGGATCGGGAACGCCATTTGTGAGATTGTTGCCGAGCAGCAGAATGTTCCCGCTGGCATCGACTGCGCCGCTCCCCACTTGTGCCAAAGCTGCGTCGATCTTAGGGATTGGTCCGGTCTGCAGAGGGAAGTATTCCGAAAGGTGCGCCACGGTGTGCGTCGAACTGCTCTGGCAATTCACCTCGATCAGTCCCGGCTGCGTGATGGCATCACCCACGTCGGGGCTTCCGGAGTTCCCGGCGCTCTTTGCCAGGACATGGTTGTTGCTCAGGATATATTGCGTGCCATTCCGTGTTACCAATGATCCCAGTGTGCCGCCGCAACAAAAATTTCCGCTCGTATCGCTGATATTGCCGCCGGATGTACCCAACTTGATCGCGCCAGACTGGGTTTGCTGCTGTTGCGTTGTCAGCGTGATGACGGCGGTGCCCGTAGCGGTTGCGCTCGCTTGAGAGATAGCGGTGATCGTCACGGTGATCGGGTCGTTGAAGGCCAGGCTCGAAGCAATGGCGTGCGGGGCGGTATAGAGGCCAGCCGTCGAGATGATCCCAGTGGTCGCGCTTCCGCCCGTCACACCATTGACCTGCCAGGTCACAGCGTTATTGGTGCTGCCTTGGACTTTCGCGGTGAACGCTTGGATGCCGAAGGGGTCGAGCGAAGCGGTCCCCGGCGTGACGGTCACGCCCGTAGCTTGGCCACCGCCGTTGCTTTTGACGTTCGACAATCCGCTGCAGCCGGCCACACACACAATAAGACTTGAGATGAAAAGAATTTCGCTGATGCGGCGCATAGACTCTCCCCAATCGGCCACGCGGGGCCAGCGTAGCATGGGGTCGAGTTGCACCGGGTGCAGCGTTTCGAGTGAAGTGCCGTATGGGGTTCCTGTCCCTTTGGACGGGACCCCATGTTTCGGACTGGGGCTTGATTCAATCCAGATCGCGCCAGTTGGGTCCGACGCCGATTTCCACAACGAGCGGCACGGCAAGTTTGTGCACGCTTTCCATCTCTTCCTTGACCAGGGTTTCGAGCGCTTTGCGCTCCTTGATGGGTGCTTCAAACAACAGTTCGTCGTGCACTTGAAGGATCATGCGCGCGCTGAGTTTCTCTTTACGCAGCCGCTCATCGATGGCGATCATGGCCAGCTTGATCAAGTCCGCAGCAGTCCCCTGAAGCGGCGAATTCAATGCGGTGCGCTCCGCGAAATTGCGCAACTGCATTTGGGGTGCGTTGATTTCAAGGATGGGGCGGATTCTGCCGAAAAGGGTTTTCGCCACGCTGGTTTTGCGCGTCTCGACGAGCACATTGTCGAGGTACTGTTTCACGCCGCGGTAGCGCGTGAAATAGGCGTTGATGAATTGCGCCGCCTCCTTCTGCCCGATTCCCAATTGCTGTGCGAGGCCGAACGCCGAAAGGCCGTAGATGATGCCGAAGTTGATCGCTTTTGCGGCGCGGCGGTGTTCCGCGGTCTGCGCGAGCGGCCCAACGCCGAAAACTTCCTGTGCTGTCCGCGCGTGAATGTCCTCGCCATTGCGAAACGCTTCCACCAGCACGGGGTCCTTCGAGAAATGCGCCATGATACGCAGTTCGATCTGGGAATAGTCCGCCGAGAGCAGAATGTTCCCTTTTTCCGCCACGAACGCGGCACGAATTTCGCGTCCCAACTCGCTGCGCACGGGAATGTTTTGCAGATTCGGGTCGCTTGAGCTCAGCCGGCCTGTCGCCGTGCCCGTCTGCGAGAAGCTGGTGTGCAGCCGCCCCGTCTCTGGATGAATCAGCTTCGGCAGCGCATCCACGTAGGTCGATTTTAGTTTGGCGATCTCGCGGTACTCGATCACTTTTCCTGGCAGCGCGTGTTGGCCGGCCATCTCTTCCAAAATGTCCACCGCGGTTGAGCGCACTTTGCCTTTTCCGCGGCGTGCCGGCAGCTGCAAATTCAACTTGTCAAAAAGAATCTCCGCAAGCTGGGTAGGCGAGTTCACATTGAATTCCAATCCCGCCAGTTCCCAGATCTCCTTCTCCAGCCGCCGGACTTCTTTTTCCATCGCGTTCGACATCGTTTCGAGCGCTTTGGGATCGACGCGAACGCCGGCGCGTTCCATCTCCGCCAGTACCGGGGCCAGCGGCAGATCGATCTTTTCGTACACCTCGGTGAGTTGCTGTGCTGCAATCTGCTCCCGCAAGATGGGCGCAATGCGCTGCAGATAATCGGCGCGTTCGCCCGCGCCGCCGCCGAGCGGCACGTTGAATTGCCGGAAGACTACCTCCGCAAAGTCGTGTTTCGCGGTGGTTGGCCTCAGCAGATACGAATAGATTTGGGTGGCGTGCTCGATAGATTCCGATTTGCCGGCCAACAGATGAAAGAGCTTCGGATCGTGCACGATTTTGGCGCGTTTGGCATCGCGCAAAACGGACTCCAATGCTTTCAGCGCTTC
>JBEKOE010000124.1:0-3272 GCA_049522075.1 Candidatus Acidiferrum sp. | reverse complement strand
ACCAGCCAGCGCGGGCTTCGCGGAATGGAGAACAGCAGGGCCAGAAATGCCGCCGCCGGAAACGCCGCGATTGCCAGTTTCCAGCGCCACTCGTGATCACCTAGACCAAACATCCCGATGACGTAATTTGAGAAATAAGCCAGCAGAATCCCGAACACGACGTTGAACTGGAAAAAGCCTACCAACCGTCCGCGCCATTTCGCCGGCGCAATCTCCGCGATGTACATCGGCCCCAGGACCGAGGAGCCGCCAATTCCCAACCCGCCGATGAACCGGAAAAAAACAAGCGCGCCCCAACTCCAGGCAAATCCGCAACCAACGGCGGAAACGACGTAGAGAACCGCCATCAGCCGCAGACTATCCCGCCGGCCGTACTTGTCTCCGGGAATTCCGGCGGTCATTGCGCCAAGGATTGTTCCCCAGAGCGCCGCCGATACCGTGAATCCCAGCATCCCTGGTGACAGCCTGTAGAGCGCGCTCAAGGCGTGCGTCGTCCCAGCGATCACCGCAGTGTCAAAGCCAAACAGCAGACCGCCCAAAGCCGCCACAATCGTGCTTCGCAAAATATACGAATTTAGTTTCACGTGGATTTCCTGTAAGTTTTTTTGAATGCCGCGAAACCGCAATCCGCGTTCACCAGCCCCGCCGCCCTAAATTACACCTGACGATGGTCGCATACGCCCCTGATTGTATGGGATTCCCTTCCAGTTCTCGCGCAATTTCTTCTGATCCCACGCAGCGCGGCACAGCCGTCCTTTAGTTGCAACATCTTAGCATCTAGGCTCCCACACAGCCCCCCTCCGCGTCCGCCACCAATCCCCTTGGAGGTCGCTTTTCCACGCCTTTACTCCTGCTAAAGATGCTCTAAGTATTACTAAGTACCCTTACGTTACACCACGTGTTTCGGCCCATGACACTTCTGTTCCAGTACCGGACACTTTTAAAAAGGGCATTTCCAGTTTGAACAGACGCCCTGGTGAAGGTTTGCCAATTCTCCATGCATCCCGATAACGTCCGTTTCGTCCGCAATCGCGAGGTGGTCTCGCGTCAGATCGAAGGTGAACTCATCATCGTGCCCATTCGCCACGGCGTCGGCGATATGAATTCCCTCTATACCCTGAATCAGGTTGCCTTGGTTCTCTGGGATTTCATGCAGGAGGAACACACCGTCCCGGAGATGATGAATCGCGTCTGCGAAGAATTTGAGGTTACCGCGGCCCAGGTACAAGACGACATTCGTGCGTTTCTTGCTGCGTTGCTGGAGGAAAAACTAGTTCAGCTTGTTGTTTAAGGCTGCGCGGGCATTTCGCGACGGACTGTCCGCCGTCCTAGACACACAGTTCGTTTTGGCTTTGCTCGAAAAAGGTAAATACGTGCTGCAGACAGCCACTTACGGAGAATTTTCCACCCTGATCCACCAGCGCCAGCAAGGGCGCCGCGTCCCTGCTGAGGTGTCGATTGAGGTGACTCATCGCTGCCCACTCGAGTGCCAACACTGCTACAACAATCTCCCCATGAACGATTTCCATGCCCGCTGGCAGGAAATGACTTTCGCTGAACACGTCCGCCTTCTCGACGAACTTGCCGGTCTCGGCTGCCTCTGGATTTTGTATACCGGCGGTGAAATTTTCGCCCGGAAGGATTTCCTCGATATTTATACCGAGGCAAAAAAGCGCGGCTTTCTTGTCACCCTCTTCACCAATGGGACCTTGATCACTCCGCGGATTGCCGATCACCTTGCCGAATACCGCCCCTTCTCCATCGAGATCACCTTGTACGGCGCCACTCGGGAGACCTATGAGGCCCTCACGCACATCCCGGGCTCGTTTGACCGCTGCATGAGGGCAGTCCATCTGCTCAAAGAGCGCGGCCTGCCTCTCAAATTAAAAACTGTCCCAACCACCATTAATGTCCACGAAGTTTACGATATGAAACATTTCGCGGAGGAAGAAATTGGCGTCGAATTCAAGTTCGACCCGCTCGTCAATCCGCGCACCGATTGTTCTCAGAGTCCTCTCTCGGTGCGGCTTTCTCCCGAACAAGCCGTGGATCTCGAATTCCGCGACCCCGTTCGTAAAGCCGAATACCTCAAGCTTGTGGAAGCCGAGCTTACTTCCCAACACGGTCCCCAGGATTCCCAAAAATACACCTGCGGCGGCGGGCAGAACGGCTGTGCCGTCGACCCCACCGGCCGCATGACCATCTGCGTGATCTCCCATCAAGACGGCTACAACCTGCGTGACACGAGTTTCGCGGATGGATGGAATGGGCGCCTGCGCGAAATTCGCGAGTCGCCCCGCACGCGCCAAACCATTTGCTCGCGCTGCCAGATCCAAACTCTCTGCGGCATGTGCCCTGCCAATGGTGAACTCGAAAGCGGTGACGCCGAAATCCCTGTGGATTTTCTCTGCCAGGTCGCTCATTTGCGCGCCTACACCCTCGGGGTCTCCGTTCCCGAGCATGGCGATTGTCCCTGCTGTGCTTCAGGCGTTCATTTTTCGCATCTTCAGGAATCGGCTGTGCGCCTGAAAGAAAGCTCTTCCAATGCCGAAAAGATTATTCCGCTGCCATATCCAAATTCTTCACTTCCTGTTCTTCAGTCCGGTGGCGGATGTAGTCCCGGAGGCTGCTCCTCTTGTGGGGCGCACCTTCGTTAAGGCCAAAGAAAAGGCAAAGCTCGACCATGAATGACTCGCTCAAGTCCGATAAGCCCACCAAGGCGCCCTATCAGCCGCCGGTGGTGATCCGCGTCAGCTTGCGCCCGGAAGAGGCAGTTCTCGGTCATTGCAAGATCTCGGGCTCTGCGGGGCCTGCGAGCGCTTCCTGCCGTGGCCCGGTCTTTTGCCGAACCCCCGGATCTTAAAGCCGCGCTCAATCGGAGAAATTTACGTGCCCACGCCTCTCACAGACTCCAAGCTCCCCACACGCAGCGCCACTCGTTTGGCTCTGGCGATCGGCGGCCTTTCCTTCGGCATGTGGTGCGAACGCGGAATGCCGGTCTCTCTTGATCCCGAGCACGAATCTTTCGCCATTCCCCACGCCAGCTCCCACCCTTGCGAAATTGAATTGGACATTGCCTGGGCCTCGCGACTCGATGCGCCTGCTGCTACACCGGCATTTGTTTCCGGCGGCCTCTGGTCCGCCTTCACACACTCCACAGGAACTCAGTTTTATTTCACCACGCCAACTTTGGGTCCTGCTCCGTACAAGGCGGCCTGGTTTGATCCGACCTTCTCACGCGGACACATCGTCCTCAATCGTGCCAGCTTTCC
>JBEKOE010000123.1:0-3395 GCA_049522075.1 Candidatus Acidiferrum sp. | reverse complement strand
CGCAGCAATGGCCGGTACAATAGGCCCAGCAGCGCAATCGCAATTGCGGCCACTCCCGCTAGGACGTACACCGCATGCCGCGCCTGATTCCGCAACGCCACCGGGACTGAACCCGGCAGAAGCAGAATCCCCAGCAGCACTAGGCCCGCTTGCGCGCTCATATCCAGAAAACGATCGGCCACATTTCCGGCAAGCACCGCCGCGGGATTCGGACTGCGGCGCAGGCCGACCGCCAAACGCACCACGTCTCCGCCGATGATCGAGGGCAGAAACAATGTCGCGAACAGGCCACCGGCATAACACTGAGCGCTGGTTGGGTAATCGAGCTGCGCGCCGGCCGCATTGACCACCATGCGCCACTTCACCACCCCAACGATGTGCGCCAGCAGGTAGCCGATCAGGATAATGATAAATCGGGTCAGCGGTACGCGCTGAATCGCTGCACTCAGCAGGTGCAACGGCAGAAAATGCAGCAGTATCCCAAGGACCAGTATCGCCGCCAGCCATCGTGCGCTGATGAACAGCCACCCACGCCGGCGATTTTCGGGTTGATGAACGCCGATCATGCGTGCGTCAGATAGAATTTAGCTGCCGAAAATCTCATTGATTTTCCCCGCCAGCTCGAAATCTAGATTGCTGATCCCCTGGACGTTGTGCGTGTTCAGATCGACCACTACCTTGTTCCACACGTTAAACCATTCCGGGTGGTGATTCATGGACTCGGCAACCAACGCCACCTGCGTCATCTTTCCGAAGGCGGCCACGAAGTCCTTGCACTCGAACGCGCGGTGCAATTTCCCATTCACCAAACTCCATCCCTCTGTCTTTTTCAGTTGGCTTTGGATTTCGCTATCGCTCAGCTTCTGTGCCTTCATGGTCAATTTCCTCCCGTGACCCGGGCCGCCGTTGCCACCATTATGCGTTGGCGCCCGGCGGTCGGCAAGAAACGCGCTCCGATTGAATGGCCCGGCGAATTCCAGTACGCTGGAAGGTCCGCTCCCAGCGAAATTCCGCTCTGTGCGTTCTCAGTCAGGAAGAAATCGGAGACCATTGTGAAAAAGAAAATTCGTGCCATCCAGTACGGAATCGGCCCCATCGGGGCGTCCATCGTGAAGCTGCTGCGCGAAAAAGAAGCCATCACCCTGGTCGGCGCCATCGACACGGACCCCTCCAAAGTGGGTAAGGATCTCGGAGAGGTCGTCGGCGCCGCTGATGCCCCATGGGGTATCCGGGTTTCGGGCGACGCACGGGGCGTTTTGGAGCAGTCGGCGGATGTGGTCATGCACACAACTTCGTCGTCCCTCCCAAAGGTCATGGATCAGCTTCTCGCCTGTCTGGACGTCGGCTCCTGCGTCGTTTCCACCTGCGAAGAGCTCTCCTATCCCTACCGCACCTATCCTGAGTTGGCCGAAAAATTGGACAAAGCGGCGAAGGATGCGGGCGTTGCGTTGGTCGGCACCGGTGTGAATCCCGGCTTCGTCATGGATAAGCTGGTGGTGACCCTAGCGGCCGTTTCCCAGCGCATTGAGCACGCCAAGGCGCTGCGCATCGTTGATGCCTCAAAGCGCCGTCTGCCATTGCAAAGGAAGATCGGCGCCGGCATGACCGTAGAAGAGTTTCGCGCCAAGGTGAAGGAAGGCGTCATCAAGCACGTCGGCCTGCCCGAATCCGTTGCCATGGTCGCGGACAGCTTGGGTCTGCCCGTCGACGAAATCATCGAAACGATCGAACCTAAGGTCGCGACCGAGCAGATAAAGACGGAATTCCTCACCGTCGAAGCTGGGCAAGCCGCCGGCGTCCACCAAATTGCTCGCGGACTTTCTGGCGGCAAGGAACTCATCTACATGGAGCTTCAAATGTACGTGGGCGCGAAGGATCCCGCGGACACCGTCGAACTCCAGGGTCACCCGAATATCAGCCTGGTCATTCCGGGCGGCTCCCATGGGGACATCGCCACCGCCTCTGTGGCCGTCAACTCCATCCCGGCGATTCTGGAAGCGCCCTCCGGCCTGCGCACCTCGCGCGACCTCGCCATAGGCTTTTTCTCGCCGAGGCCGCTCAAATAACTTCGCCCGTTTGCGGCGCACTGTGAGAAATGAAACGGGGCACACACAGTCTGCCGCGCTTTTATTTCGTCCATTTCCAAATCAACATATGTGATGTTTCACTGCTCTCGTAGCCGCCGAAACTACTTCTTCCAAAATCGCATCACCGCCGAATAATCCAGGTCTTCCTTCGCTTCTCCCTTCACATAGCTGTACACTTCCCGCGCCGCCGCCGTAGCTGGCAACGCCACTCCAAGCTGATTCGCTAGGTCCAGCATCAGTCCAAGATCCTTGTGCATCAGCCGCAACGGAAAACTCGGTTTGAAATCGCCCTTGACCATCAGCGGTGATTTCACATCCAGCACCCCGGAACGCGCCATGCTCGCCTGCATCACCTCGATGAGTTGCTCTCCCTGCAATCCCGCTCTTGTGACCAGCGCCAGTGCCTCGGCCATGGCCCCGACCTGTAGCGCCAGAATCCCGTTCATCGCCAGCTTAATCGTCTGTCCCGCGCCATTCGGCCCCAGGTGAAACCACTTCTTGCCCATCACTCCAAGGATCGGCTCCACTTCCTTCAATGTCGCTGCGTCTCCTCCGATCATGAACACCAGATTCCCTTCGCGCGCGCCCCAATCCCCGCCCGTCACCGGCGCGTCCAGAAACCGTACCTGCCGCTCCGCGCAAGCAGCCGCAATTTTCCGCACCAGCGCTGGAGAGACGGTGCTCGAATCAATGTAAATGCTCCCGGCTCGTAACCCGCCAAGCGCTCCGTCGTTTTTCCCTTCGTGGCCCCATAGCACTTCCTCCAGCGCCGGCGGATCGCTCACCATCGTCAGCAGAATCTCTGCCTCGGCCGCTGCCTCTCGCGGCGTCTTCGCCAGACTCGCGCCCGCCGCCACCAATTCCTGCGCGCGCGACGCCGTGCGGTTCCACACTGTCAATTTGTGCCCCGCTTTCAGCAGGTTCATGCCCATCGGGCGGCCCATCAGTCCAAGTCCAATCAAGCCTATTCTTCGTGGGGTCGGAGAATTACTCACAGAATTCCTCCTGGCGCTCCGTGCATTTGTCCACATAGCGCGCGAATGTCCACAAATTGTAGCCGATTCTCCGTTGCGGTGCGGGAAAGCTCTGCAATTCAAGCGGTTTTGGGGCGTCGCGGCATTTGCAGGATCAAAGGTGCGTCCGGGGGCACTAGTGCGGCCCCAGCCGCCGCGGCCAGGCGTCCGGGAAGCTCGGGAGCTGGCTCCGCAGGGGCATCCGGTTGGGGTTCGCTCACTTCCTCGATGCGGTGAATGTAGCCGTAAGGAATCTCCCAGCGAAAATAGCTGCGCTTCCCGTGCTGCTCGATGT
>JBEKOE010000122.1:0-3737 GCA_049522075.1 Candidatus Acidiferrum sp. | reverse complement strand
ACCAGGCTGAGGGCAGCGCCGAGAATCCAGGAAAGCGGCGGATAAAAGATGAAGCGTGGTTCGCCGAAGCCGTGGTTCATCCAGGCAGTCCAACGCGGATAGACAATGCCTTGCTTCCACTGGAAGGCGGTGTCCAGCCAGGAAGCGGCATGAAATTCGAAATCGTGGCCAGAGGCGCTGCCCAGCCAGAAGAAGGGCAAGACGATGGCTGCGGATAGGAAAAAAGAAATAGCGGTGGCGATGGCCCAAGCTGGAATTCGAGGCTTCGTGTGAAGGGGCGGAGATGCAAATGGACCTGTCATCGAGGATTCATGGAATTGTAACCGGAGATGGGGCTGCGCGGCGACCCTGCGGGCAGCGCCGGGGTTGGGGAGCACCATCAGCAGCGCCAGCGACGCGGGTCATTTCAACGTGCTGCTGGCTTCGACGCTGATCATGGCGACGGTGGTCGTGCTGATCAACCGGCTGGTGTGGCGGCGGCTCTACCGGCTGGCTTCCACGCGGTTCAAGCTGGAAACCTGAGGGGTCGGCTTCGAGAAACTACTTCCGCGTGAGTTCCCTGCTCAAATAATTGATCTGACCAACGTGGTGGTAGAGGTGCGAGGCGCAGCGCAAGAAAATGGTGAAACGATCCTGGGCCTCGGGTTCGCGTTCGGCGGCGTAGGCCGCGGTCCAGTCGGCCTCCGATTGCGTTTCGATGGTGGCGATAACCATCACAATTGTCTCATCGAATTTGTGCAGGACTTGTGATTTGGAGGGGCGTCGGGATTCGGTGAACTCCAGATCGCGATCGCGAATGTAGCCGGTTTTGGCCACCTGCGCGCCGATGTAATAGCTAAGATTTCCGGTGAGATGCAACACCAGATGGCCGACACTGTTGCCGAAGTCGAATGGATTGCGCCAGAACTGTTCCTCGGTAAGCGGATCGGCCCACTTATGAAGGTCGGCTGCGCGGGTGCGATATTCCTGAGCAAATGCCACTGCAACCACATCGGCTAACTGGCTCATTGCGCCATGTCCTTTCTACCAGGAACGATCTTAGATAAGCTGCGAGCGGCCAGCCTTCGTTCCTCAGGGGTTAAAACCCCTGACTTTTCCAAGCTTTTCGGCACGACTGAAGCCGTGCCCTCCCGGGAACCATTTACAAGATGGCTGCTAGTGAGATGCAGGAGTGCGGTCATTGCGATAGATGACGCCTTCCTTCATGACGAAGAAGACGTGCTCGGTCTGGCGGATGTTTTGGAGGGGGTCACCGGGAACGGCGACGACATCCGCAAGCTTGCCGGATTCCAGCGTGCCGATTTTGTCGGCCAAGCCGAGGAGATCGGCATCGGAGAAGGTTCCCGCCTTGAGCGCATCAACAGGTTTCATGCCCAGGTCAACCATCTGGTGGAACTCTTCGGCATTACGCCCGTGAGGATAGACGGCGGCGTCTGTGCCCAGGCCGATTTTGACGCCTTTGGCGATTGCGCGCTGAAAAGTGGAATGGAAGGCATTGGTCGCGGCATGCGCTTTGGCGGCGATGGCCGGGGGGACATAGAGGCCGCGGTCAAATTTTTCCTGGCGGCCTTGAATGGCCATAAGTGTAGGCACAAGGTAGGTGCCGTGCTGCTTCATCAGGTCGAGAGCTTCTTCGTCCAGGAAGCTGCCATGCTCGATGGAATCGATGCCGGCGCGGATGGCGCGCTTGGCGGCTTCGGCACCGTGGGCATGAGCAGCCGTCTTGCGCCGCAAAGCGTGAGCTTCGTTGACAATCGCGTTGAGTTCCTCCTGAGTGAGCTGAGGAGTATCCACGTCGTCGGTAGGAGAGAGTACGCCACCTGAGGCGCAAACTTTGATGATGTCGGCGCCATATTTGTGGTCGAGGCGAACAGCATAGCGCGCCTGATCGGCACCATTGATCACGCTTTCCAGCGGGCCAGATTCGTGGCCAAACAAGCTCTGCCAGTAACCGCCCTGAAAGTCGCAGTGTCCCCCGGTGGAACCCAAGGCATGCACAGTGACGAGCATGCGGGGTCCGGGGACAACGCCGTCGCGAATGGCGTTGCGCAGGCCCACGTCGAGATCATCGCTGGAGCCGACGTCGCGAACGGTGGTGAAGCCGGCCATCAAGGTGACGCGGGCGTTGGCACTGGCGTCCAAGGCCTGCTCCGCGATCGTTTTTTTCAGGCGATTGAGCTCGGCCTGACGGAAATCGTCGGAAAAGGGCATGGTGAGATGAGTATGCGCGTCAATTAAACCCGGGAGAAGGGTGGCATCGCCGAAATCGATCACTTCAGCGCCCGCGGGGATATTTGCAGAGGCACCAACGGCGGCGATTTTGCCGCCGGTGACCACGGCGACGCCAGGCATGATCAGGGCATTGCTCTTGCCATCGAAGAGACGAGCGGCCTTCAACACATAGGTTTTATTGGCCGGCGATTGTCCCTGCCCATAACCCGGCGCCCAGAAAAAGAAGAGTAAGAGAAGGACGCGCAGAAGTGTGCTTCGCATGGTCTGATCTCCCGAAAATCCGTCCGTAGAGACGGAGAGAGAAACTGTATCGTGACCGCCAAGAATGTCAAGAAGCATCAGCGGTGACGGGAAACACGCGAAACTCGGGACACTGCCACGCGAGAAGCACAAAGGCTGGTGAAACGCCTCTGCCAATAGGTAAGATCAGAGAGCCGAACGGAAGTGGTCCCTGTGAAATTCAAAGTGGAAAGAGCGCGCGATGCCATGGACAGTTGGCGAACGGGCGTGATTTTCGTTGTTCTGGGACTTGCCCTTATCTCTTCATCTGGCGCATGCTCCGCGAAAGCGCAAAACAAGAAAAATGACTGTGGACACCAGCCTAAGATTCTTTCCCAGGCAAGATTTTCCGACGAGGACCGAGCGAAGTGGAAAGGCAAGTCCGTGACGGGCAAAGTCGCGATAGTTGTAAGCGAGGAAGGCGACGTCACTCAGGCACGAGTGTTGGCCGCTTCCCCAAAGGAAGCGACAGAAGCTCTGCTCAACGCCGCAAAGCAGATGAAATTCGAGCCTCGGCGCGGATGCGGCAAGTTAAAGACGGAAATCCATTTTAGCCTCGGCGAAAAATAGGGAATGTTCCGGAAGAGCGGAACACCATCTATTGAGAAACCTGTCACTCTAAGGGCGGGTTGGCGCAGCGGTAGAAGACGAAGGAAAGGAGTTCTTGCGATGGAGAACCATGCGTGTCCGTTGTGCTTCGCTGGAGGTTTCCCGCGGCAGCCGGGTGCTGGCGTCGTTTGTGGGAATCCTGGCAGCATTCGCGGCGGTGCACCTGGGTGGGCAGGTAAGTGGAACAGCCGGATGGACTTTGCCAATTGTGGCGGCGATTGTGTCTTTTGGAGTTTGCTCCGCCTTGGTCCTGATTCTGTTCTCCGAGTTGGCGGTACGTCAGAAAATTTCTCCCGCTACTTTTCCACATATTCACGCGTAACAGCCCGTCCGTACTATTGACCCTGCGGTGACCCCCTCGGAGACTGCTTAGGATGGCCTCGTATTCGCATTTTCTGGGGCGCAGGGTCACCGTGCAATACCGCGCGGGCGATATTCTCGTCCCCGCTTCCGGGACATTTGTGGCGGATTCCGGGCGATCCATATTCCTGGAACAGCACATCGAGCAGCACGGGAAGCGCAGCTATTTTCGCTGGGAGATTCCTTACGGCTACATTCACCGCATCGAGGAAGTGAGCGAACCCCAACCGGATGCCCCTGCGGAGCCAGCTCCCGAG
>JBEKOE010000121.1:0-3651 GCA_049522075.1 Candidatus Acidiferrum sp. | reverse complement strand
AAATCCTCCGGATGGACCCGCAACTCCAAGACGGTTACCTGTGAT
Source organism: Candidatus Acidiferrum sp. (assembly GCA_049522075.1). Taxonomy (GTDB): domain Bacteria; phylum Acidobacteriota; class Terriglobia; order Acidiferrales; family UBA7541; genus Acidiferrum. The sequence continues at coordinate 3,606 of JBEKOE010000121.1, read as the reverse complement.
CCCTCAACCGCCTTCACTTGCACGCCTTCCGGATGGTCAACGAGGGCACGGGCTATTTCTTCAACGAGTTCCTTCATGGGGTCCTCCGCGCGAGCGTGTCACTACTCAAGCGAATGCAAGCGACCCCTCCCCAATTCCGTCAGAGGACGCGGGAAAACCGATGACCTGACCCGGCTTGCTAGGCAATCTTCTGCAGCTTGATAAAACTCCGGACCGTATCGCTGGGCTGGGCCCCCAAACCCAACCAGTGCTTGATACGCTCGGAATCCAACTTGATCTCCGCGGGCTTCTTCAGCGGGTCATAAGTCCCCACTGCTTCTCGTACGCGACCGTCGCGCGCCCGGGTCCGCTCGATGACAACCACGCGGTAAAACGGTTTCTTCTTCTTGCCAATCCTAGCCAAACGAATCGTTAGCACTAAAGTACGTCCTCCTAAAGAGGTTCTATTCTAGCGTGACTCCGCGCCCCCCGGCAAACTATCCTGCTTCTCTAAAGGTTTGGCTGGGTCCCTCGAAAATGCCCTCTCGTTCGCACTCCCTCAGGGCTTCTCGACCACCGGAAGCTCCACAAAGCTCTCCTGGCCGGGGGCATGATAGACGCGCTGCAACTCCTTCTTGTAATCCTGCGGCTTGGCCCAGAAGATATTCGGGACAAACGTCTGCGGATTCCGGTCGTACAGCGGGAACCAACTGGACTGGATCTGCACCATGATCCGGTGCCGCGGCAAAAATGTGTGGTGTGCATTCGGCAGGGCAAATCGGTAGAGGAGCGGCTTGTCGCTGGCAATCGCCTTTGCGCTCTCCAAGCTTTCGCGATACCGCCCCCGGAAGATATCCGCCGCAATCATCAACTCGTATCCGCCCATCGCCGGATCTCCCGCCATCTCGTCCGGATACACATCGATCAGTTTCACGACCCAATCCGAATCGGTTCCGCTAGTCGAAGCCACGAGATTCGCGATGGGCTGCCCGCTGATTTTGACCGGTGCATTCAAAACTTCCGATTCAAATACCAGCACATCAGGCCGCCCGGATGCCTCCCGCTGGTCATCCACAAGCCACTGCCTCCAGGTATGTTCGTTGTCATAACCGATCGACTGAATGGGCCTTGCACGAAACGGCACCGGTTTGGCGGGATCAGACACATATTCCTCGAATGCCGATCCCCCCGCCTCTGGAGCGGATTGGCTCAGTTTGAGGCCCGCGGACAAATAGAGTGGAGTTGACTTCACCGTGCACCCGCTTGCGCAACCGGCAGGCCAGGCCGGCAGTCGCCTCCAGGTATTCGTCCCCGTTTCAAACGCTGTCACCGGCGCCACATCGGCCTTGGGCGCTCCATCCTTCAAATATTGCGCCAGGAATGGCCGCAGAATTTCTTTCCGGAAATACAGGCCAGTATCCATTCCAAATTTCAGCCGGCCCAGGGAACTGCCGTCGCCGATCTGTTGCCCGTGAAACCACGGCCCGAGAACCAAAAACACTCTGTCGCTCTCCGCGTCTCTTGGCTTGATGGCCTTGTACACCGCCGTCGCCCCATAGATGTCTTCCTGATCCCAAAGGCCGGCCACCAGCATGGTCGGAACCTTCACTGGTTGGGCCGCGAGGATCTGGTCCATGGCCTGTTGCTGCCAGAAAGAGTCATAACTCGGATGTGCCAGAATTTTCCGCCAGATGCCTATTTGTTCGAGGCCATGTTGCCGCCCCAGTTCTCCCGCGGATCCGGCCCTCATGTACGTGTCGTAGTCGTCGAACGTGCTTTTCCACCAAACCGCTTCGTTTGCCCGCGTCCCTTCTTGCTCGTAAAGATAGGGCATGTTTTGTTCGCGAAACGCGCCATTGTGAAACCAGTCGTCTCCCTTCCAGCCATCCACCATCGGGTTCATCGGCACAGCCACCTTGAGCGCCGGGTGGGGATTCACCAGCGCCATCAGCGGCAGAAATCCGTCGTAGGAAATGCCCAGAATCCCCACCTTGCCGTTGCTTTCGGGCAAGTTCTTCACCAGCCATTCGATCGTGTCGTAGGTGTCCGTCGAATGATCCACCGGCGTCGGGTTAAGTGGCCCGTGCAAAGGCCGCGTCATCACGTAGTCGCCCTCGGAACCGTACTTCCCACGAATGTCCTGCACCACGCGGATATAACCGTCCTCCACAATCACATCGGTTATGTTGTCGTACCCGTTCAGGATCGGGCCAAGGTGCGCGCTTGCCGCATGGCTGGTCTGTGCCGTGGCGCTGTACGGCGTGCGCGTAAGCAGGATGGGGGCGTTCTTCGCGTCTTTTGGGACCACGATGACGGTGTGGAGTTTCACGCCGTCGCGCATCGGGATCATCACCTCGCGCTTCTCGTAATCAAAGCTGCTGGTCACGGGCACGAGTTTTGCCGGTGTCTCGCTCGGGAAATCCGGGTACTTGGCAGGTGCTTCGGTTGTCTGCGCTCGGGCGGTCTCCAGAGATGACCCAGCGCTCAAGAAGAAACCGAACACAATCAGCCCTGCAATCGAATTCTTCAGTTTCATAAATTTTCCTTTGAAACGCGGCACATTCCGCACACAAGAATCTGGCTCGGCCCAGCTAGCGCCGCGATTATATGCTGCGCTGCCCCGGCGCGCCACCGCCTCTTTTGTGGAGGAACGTCAGCCCAGCCGGTTCACGCCGTTGAACACGGCTGGCTTGTAGCACTCTGCCAGCGTGGGGTAATTGAAGACCGTGGTGATGAAATACGTGATTTTGCCCTTCAACAAAAGAGCCGCCTGACCGATGTGTAGAAGTTCCGTCGCGTCTTCCCCGAAAATATGCACGCCAAGGAGTTCCAGTGTCTGGCGGTGAAATAGCAGCTTCAACCCATGCCCGCGAGTTTGCCCAGGCCCTTCATCTTCGCGCGCGCGGCCATCGCCCCATACTGCTTCATCATCTGCCGCATTTGCATGTATTGCTTGATGACCTGGTTGACTTCCTGCACGGAGGTGCCGCTGCCCTTGGCGATGCGCTTGCGGCGCTTCCCATCGAGGACGTTGTGGTCGCGGCGCTCCTCGTTCGTCATGGAGTTGATAATCGCTTCTACCTGCTTGAGTTTCTTCTCATCCACCGAGGCGTCTTTGGGCAAATTCTGAAGCGGTCCGACCTTCGGCAACATGTCCATCAATTGGTCCAGCGGGCCCATCTTGCGGATCTGCCGCAATTGGTCGCGAAAATCTTCCAGCGTGAACTCTTCCTTGCGGAGCTTGCGCTCCAGTTCCATCGCCGCTTTCTTGTCGAACGCCGATTCGGCACGCTCGATCAGCGAGAGAATATCGCCCATGCCCAGTACGCGCGAGACGATGCGCTCCGGATAAAAGCCTTCCAGCGCGTCGTATTTTTCGCCAAGGCCCACGAACTTTACCGGCGCTCCGGAAACCTTGCTGATGGAAAGCGCCGCGCCACCGCGCGCGTCGCCGTCCAGCTTGGTCAGGATGACGCCGGTCAGGCCCAGTCGCTTGTGGAATTCACCAGCCGAGCGCACCGCGTCCTGCCCAATCATGGCGTCGGCGATGAACAGCATCTCACTCGGCTGCAATTCCTTTTTCAGCACGGAAAGTTCGTTCATCAAGTCATCGTCAATATGCAAACG
>JBEKOE010000120.1:0-8523 GCA_049522075.1 Candidatus Acidiferrum sp. | reverse complement strand
TCACCCAGATGCACGATTTCCTCGCCGGGCGGAGGTTCCAGCTTGAAGCGCTCCGCTTCCAGCGGCTCATTCAGACTGATTTTTTCGACGCTCATATCCAGGCGATACTCATCGTGAGGACGCTCGATGCGAATCGTGCGCGGGAATTCGCTGACCGGCGCGGCGCCCGATTGTACGTTGGTTGCTGCAACTCCTTGCCAATCCGCGAAGCGCACATCGGAGAGGAGAGCACCCTTCGGTCCAAAAGTCTCCATGCGCGCGACGTGAAGGTCCGCGCGGTCAAACCACACTTTTCGCAAGATCTCCGTGCGATAGCCGCCGCGCAACACCGTCAGCACGTAATACCTCGCCGCCTCGTCATTGAACTCTTCAAGCAGGACGGCCTCTTCCTTGTGGATTTCCGGCCAAAGCAACGCGTCCACCAGATGCTGGGGACGCAGATTCTCAATCGGCCTGCTGGCGGAGCGCTCGAGCGAGACCGGCCCGGCCAGGAATTTGTTCTTCGGCGGAATGGAAACCTCAAAATTCTGGCCATCACTGGCCATGTCAAATACCGTTTTCCCGATAACCGGGACTTGCCCGATCATGCGAATGTTGTAGGGACGCGACGCCTGCAGGAATGCTTTCACCTCGTGATATTCGTCAATCACGCCGCTGTATTTCGACCCGGCGGTGGGTTTCAATTCCACGGTTGCATTCACGGATTGCACGCCGCGGGCCAGCGCGTTGTAGATGTCCAGCAGCTCATTCTCGGTGGCATCTTTCGCCACAGGCCGCTGCGCAGCCGGCACGGTGGTGATTTGATGGACATGTCCCCCGCAGCCGCAAGCGGCGACGGACAGTGTCAGCAAAACCATGCATTTCCAGACACGTTGCATCAATGAATTCCCTGGTCCCGAACCTAAAAGGAGCAATTTAACAACCACGGGGAGGCCGGTCAAACCAACGCCAAGGCTGGCCACCTCTAGTGCCGTTCCAACTTGTTTCAGCAAATCCCTTCGAGAATACTCTCTCCGTGCTCGCGTCAGATGCTTGGACCGTCATTTGGCCCAAATAGTTGGAACGGCACTAGTTTAGCGCAGACTTGCCGCTCATTGGGGCCGCGCGATATGAACGTCGAAGGGTTGCAGTGCGGGCCGCACGCGGCGGATCACCTCACTGGGCCAGAGACCCTCGCTCAATAGAGTCACCCAAGCATCCTCGGGCTCCACGACGGCGCAGAACGTGTACCGGGTATAGGCCGTTTGATAGGCGTCGAGGCCGCGGAGCGAAAGTTCATTTTCGAGCGCAGGGTCGGCGTTCTGCGCGGCAGGCCCGGCGCGCACGCCGAACGTTTCCGCTTCGAAGCGCGCGAACAACTGGCCCAACTGCGCCGTGGACGGTTGCGGAACCACCAGGCAGCGTGGCGCCGCCTCACGATAGGCAATGGCGTGGGTGTTGCAGAATTCGCGCACGCGCTCGATGTGGCTGAAAAAATCCAGAAGGAGCATTTCCTTGCCCGCAAGAGCGGGGAAGGCGGCGGCCCAGATTTGCGCTGCTTCGCTTCCGCGCAAAGGCTCGCGACTTTGCGTTTCCAGTAGCTCCAGTCCGACCGCCTTGGTATCGGCGCCGAGTTCCAGAGCCTGGGCGTCGAGCGAATAGGGAGGCAGATCGGGGACGTTCGTTTCAAGTCCCAACGCTATTCCTCCTCGATCACCCCAAATTTTTCGCGGAACTCGGGCGTGGCTTTGCGCACGTCCAGCCAATCAAAGAAGGCATCCGGGGTTTCCAGCCAGATGCGGAACCACTCCGCAATTTCCTTCTTTTCCTCGCGCTTGCGCGCCTCCACCTTGCGATTGTGAGAGATCATCTCCGCGCGGCGCTTCCCGAGCCGGGCGATCTCCAGCACGCGCTCCACGGCGGCTTTTTCGCCGTGCACGCGGAATCGCCTCATCAGCTCATCCAGGCGCGTCAGGCTGACCTCCGCGTCGGGCAGCGTCTTGAAATGCAGAACCCATGGTTTTCAGCACGTCGGCAATATAGTCATTGCCCGTTTTTCCGGCTTCGCCATGATCGGCAAGGAGTTTGCGCCGCAACTGGTCAATCTCCGCGGGAGTCCATTTCTGAACGCCGATCGTGCGGGCGGCTTGCAGGATCAGATTCTTTTTTGTTTTCAGCTCGTCCATCATCGCTTGCCTCTGTGAGCCGGGACTGCGGCGCGCTTATGGCTGACGTGAGTTTCCGGGGGATCCGCGGGTTCGCCGTTCAAGAGCCGGTGGTATTTGGCCACATTTTTATTGTGTTCCGCCAGTGTGGCGGCAAAAAAATGGCCGCCCTGGGTGTTGGCCACGAAATAGAGAAAGTTGGTGGGCGCGGGGTCAAACGCCGCACGGAGCGACGCTTCGCCGGGATTGCCGATCGGTCCGGGGGGCAGACCCGCGTGCAAATAGGTGTTGTAGGGCGAGTCGAAGCGCAAATCCTTGAGCGTGAGCGCGCCTTTGTAACGGTCGTTCAATTCCAGCGCATAAATGACCGTCGGGTCACACTGGAGGAGCATGCGTTTTTTGAGGCGATTGACATAGACGCCGGCCACCACCGGGCGTTCCTCGGGCTTGGGCGTTTCGCGCTCGACGAGAGAGGCCAAGGTGACCGTGGAGAAAAGCCAAGCGGAACGAGCGTGGAAAACGAAAGGGGGATCTACCGGGGGGACCTGTTTGATGGCGTCACGGAATTTCCGCACCATCATGCGCGTCAAGTCGGAGGCGACAGGATGGCGGGAAAGCTCGTAGGTTGCGGGGAAGAGAAATCCTTCAAGGGTAGCGGCCTGAGGCGCGAGATCGCTGATCAAAGCAGGGTCGCTGGCGGCCTTCAGGAATTCGTCGGCCATCATGATTTTTGCGGCTTCCAGCGCGCGGGCGATGTCGTAAATGGTCTGACCCTCGCGCACGGTGAAGGGCTGCTCATAAATCTCCCCGTTGGCCAGCTTCCAGAAGACTTCCTTGCCGCTGAGCGGATGGTCGAAGAAGTATTCTCCGGCAACCGGCGTCCGTTTAGGGTGGCGCCGGGCGTAAATCTCAAAGGCGATGGCGCTGCGAATCAGTCCGTTGTTCTCAAGCAGGCGCGCGGCGGCGCGGCGGGAAGCTCCGTGCGGAATCTGCACGAAGATGCCTTCCGGAGGAATGGTTCCGAACGGCTTTTCGATGCAATACCAGAGGTAGCCGGCCACGGCGCCCGCTGCCAGCAAAACGAGAAGCACAATGATGGCCAGGACCTTCATGCTAAGCGGGCACCTCCGTGCCACCCTCCCGCGACAGATATTCCCGCAAAATCACCGTGGCGGCAATGGCATCCACGGTGTACTTTCCCTGAGTGTTACGTAGGTGCTTCCGCTTGCCGTCGTGCGTGGTTTCATGGGTGATGCGCCGCCCCAGTTCTTCCTCGAGGATGCGTTCGGCCTCCCAACTGGTCAGGCGTTCGTCCATCATGGCGACCGGGATGCCAATCTGTTTGCGGAGGCGGTTGGCAAAACGCGTGGTTTCTTCAGCCATGTCGCCGTGCGTGCCATCGAGGCGCAGCGGTAGACCGACAACGATCAGCTGGATGTGGTGCTCGCGTACGAGTTCGCGGAGGCGGCGCATATCTTCATTGCGATTGACGCGCACGAAGGTGTCGTGTGGCGCAGCGATGCGGGCTTCGGAATCGGCGAGGGCGAGGCCAATGCGCGCGCGGCCGTAGTCGAGAGCCAGGATTTTGCCCGGTTTTTGCGCCCCCGTGGGCCGCGGCACCCCTATTTTTGCGAGCGTTTGCTTCACAATTCAGTATAGCGTGAACGCCGTTGCCTCGGCGCGCGGGCGCTCTACGGTTTTCTTCCTCGGGCTCCGGATTGCCAATCTGCCCACATATCGAATGCCTTCAACTCTTCGTCGAGGTGCGTTTCTTTCAGCAGGGTTTCCATTTCCGTGCGGGAGAGGCGTTTGCCAATGGGATCGGCGCGATCGGCGATGCCCCAAGCGGTGACCGCGGCGAGCACCGTGTTCAACTTCAATTCGCGAATGTCCACCTTGTCAAAGGTGTCTGAAGCGGCGTGATAATTTTGCAAGTAATTCGCCACTTCTTGATTGGCCACCAGCGTGGGCACGCCCTCCAGGAGAAAATCGAGGTGGTCGGTGCCGCTTTCCGCATCGTAGGTGTGATTGTCCACGCCCCAGCCGGCGAAGGGCCGCAGGATTTCGCGCAAGCCGGATTCAATGTCGCGGCGGCCGCCGAGGGAATAACCGGTAACGCGCCCGATGCCCATGTCAAAGACCACGGCAGCGCGGTACTTATCCATTTCCGCGCGATGGGCTTGCACGTAGGCCCAGGAGCCCAGCAATCCCTGCTCTTCGCCGCTAAAGAGAATGAAGCGGATGGTGCGGCGAGGGAGCAGGCCACTGGCTTTGATCGCGCGCGCCGCTTCGATGACCATCGCGGCGTTGCAGCCATTGTCCAACGCGCCAGTGCCGAGCTCCCAGGAATCGAGATGCGCGCCGAGCACGACGACTTCGTCAGGTTTTTCGTAGCCGTGGATTTCGCCGACCACGTTGAACTGATCCACCGGACCGTCAATTTTGTTGGGCATGGTGAGGCGTACGCGTACTTTTCCGGAATTCGCCGCCACCGTGCGTTGCAGGCGTAGCGCATCTTCCCGCGCGACAATCGCCTGCGCGATCGGCTCGATCTTTCCATCCGGTGAATCGGTGTGCCGGTAGAGCAATTTGCGCTCCCGCTGGCTGGTCCAGAGAATCGCGGCAGCGCCAGCCTTTACGGCGCGATCAATGATCGCCAAGTGTAGCTGACCTCAGTGTGAACGATCAGGATCGCGCCCTTCACGGCGCTGCCGGCGCGCGCGAATTCCGCTTCCGTGCCGCCGCCCACATCAATGAGGGTGCCTTCCAGGCCGCTGGGTGGCGTGGCCGGGGAAAGTCCCCCGGAGACGAGCGAGACGGGGAATTGCACCGGGCCGAGCAATTCCAGCCGGGTGGTGCCTTCGCTCCACGTCGTGGGAAGAAGATATTTTTCGGTGTGCACCTCAACGCCCGCGGCGCGGAATGCAGCCACTGCCCAATCAACGGCCTTGGCCATTTCCGGCGAACCGCTGACGCGCCCGCCGATTTCGTCCGTCAAGCGGCGAAGATTCTCTTCCAGTGGCGATTCGCCCATGACCACGGGCGTAATCTTGGCGGCAGCTTGTGCGCACGCGGAAGCCTCTGTTGCAGAGCACCCGGCGCTTCCCTGGATGCCCTGAGCTGGATGAAGCGGGTCGGTTTTAACGGGAGGAAGCTGGGCAGACAGAGAGGAAGCAAGGAAGCAAAGAAGTATGGAGGCAAAGAGAAGACCGCGCGTCCGCATGGAAAGGTTCCTCATGGAATACGGATGTCAATGCGTGCGAATTATAGCGCAGCCGGAGTCAGAAAGCGCAGGCACGAGGGAAGCGTTCGCGTGGAGTTAAAAGTGTTTTGTGCCGTGACCTGATGCGTTGCGGAGCGCATCGGCGACTCTGGCTACCTGCGCCATTTCGGCGACGTCGTGCACGCGAACGATGTGCGCGCCGCCAAGGATGCTCGCAGCCACCGTGGCGGCGGTGCCCCAGATGCGTGCTTCGGGCGGTGCGGGTTTGCCGTGGGTGGCCAGCGTGGCGCCGAGGAAGCCCTTGCGCGAAGTGCCCACCAGCAGCGGATAGCCAAGTTTGGCGAGTTCCGGCAGCCTGCCCAACAATTCGTAGTTCTGCCCGAAACTCTTGCCGAAACCAATGCCGGGGTCGAGGATGATCTGAGAATTGCGCACACCGGCGCGGCGCGCGATGGCGATGGAATGACGCAGGCCCGTAATCACGTCTTTTAAAACATTTTTGGCGAAGGGCTGTTTCTGCATCGTGCGCGGCGTCCCACGCATATGGATCAGAATCAGCGGCACGCCGAATTTTGCCGCGACTTCCGCCATACGGGGATCGTTCTTCAGCCCGGAGATATCGTTCAAGAGCGCGGCGCCGGCGCCCAAGGCGATTTCCGCGACGCCCGCCTTCTGCGTATCCACGGAGATCGGAATTTTCAGGCGCTTGCGCAATGCTTCGAGCACCGGCAACAGGCGCTGCAATTCCTCCGCGGCGGAAATGCCCGCCGACCCGGGGCGCGTGGATTCGGCGCCGATGTCGAGAATATCCGCGCCGGCGCGTTCCATGACCAGCGCGCCGTCAATGGCGCGTTTCAGGCTGAAGAATTTTCCGCCATCGGAGAAGCTGTCCGGCGTGATGTTCAACACGCCCATGATAAGCGTGCGCTCACCGAGGACCAGTGTCCGGGAGCGAAGTTTCAGGCGAAAGAGTTTTCGTGGCGGCATGCGCAAGAGAAAGTGTAGCGTAGAAGAGGGAGCAAGAACCAAGCGCATAAATCACAGAACCTCATAGGCTTACAGTTCACAGAGGGATCCCTCGACTCCGTGACGCGGCGCGCCAAAAAACGGCGCGAAGAAAAAAGCCGCGTTACTCGGCTCGGGATGACGGTTTTGCGTTGAGTGAGTCTGGAGTACGAATGACAGGTCAGGGTTAGTCCAAATCGAAATCGCGGATAGGTTTTCCGGCTGGCGCGTCCTTGGCCTTTTTCATGGCTTCTTCAAACTTCTTGGCCAGGATGTCTTCCTTGTGCGTTTCCTGGAAGAACGAATCGGCGAACTTGTCCTCTCTTTGGCGATGTTGTTCTTCGAGGATGGTAGCAGCCTGGGTGAGATCCACGTCGGGCCCCGGCTTCACTGGAGCCTCGTGCGAAAGGACCGCGCCGAAGATCGGATCGATCACCAGCTTGGCCTGACAGCACGGGCAAATCACATTCAGGTTTTCGCCGTCTTTGCGTCCCATGGCGGTAGTTTACTCCTCCGCGAAGAAAAAAGTAGGGGCACGATAGATCGTGCCCCTGCGTGTTGCAAGACGAATTTTGCGTCAGGCCTTGGCTGGCGAATCGCCGCGGGTGAAGCCGGGTGCGGGCCGCAACTCCGGGCGAACTACTTTCGGGTCGGTGCTGGGCGCGCCCTGTGGCGGCGTGGGAGGCGTGCGCTGCTTTTCCGGGAGCGGCTTGCCTTCCATCAGGAGTTTCACTTCGTTGGCGTCGAGCACTTCGCGTTCGAGCAAAGCCAGGGCCACCTTTTCCAGAGTGTCGCGATGGTTCGACAACAAGGCGTGCGCGTTCTCGTAAGCCTCATTGACAATGCGCTTCACCTCTTTATCGATCTGCACCGCGGTATCCTCGCTGAAGTCGCGGTGCTGGGCAATCTCGCGGCCCAGGAAGATGGCTTCTTCCTTTTTGCCATAGGCCAGCGGTCCCATCTGGCTCATGCCCCATTCACAGACCATGTTGCGCGCTATGTCCGTGGCGCGTTCGATGTCGTTGCCTGCGCCGGTCGTAATGTGGCCGAGGAAAATCTCTTCCGCGGTGCGCCCGCCCATCAGCACGGCCAGCATGCCTTCCAGGTATTCCTTGGTGTAGGTGTGCTTGTCGGCTTCGGGCAGTTGCATGGTGAGGCCGAGGGCCATGCCGCGCGGGATGATGGTGACTTTGTGCACCGGATCGGCGCCGGGCGTCATGGCCGCAACCAACGCGTGGCCGGCTTCGTGGTAAGCGGTGTTCTTTTTCTCCTCATCAGAGAGAATCATGGACTTGCGCTCCACGCCCATCAAAACTTTGTCCTTGGCCATTTCAAAATCAACCATCAAGACAAATTTGCGATTCTGGCGCGCCGCCCAGAGCGCGGCTTCGTTCACCAGGTTGGCAAGGTCTGCGCCAGAAAAGCCCGGCGTACCGCGGGCGATGATGGAGAGATCCACGTCATCGGAAAGGGGCACCTTGCGCGTGTGCACGCGGAGAATTTCTTCGCGGCCTTTCACATCGGGGCGAGCTACAACCACGCGGCGGTCAAAGCGGCCGGGGCGAAGCAGGGCGGGATCGAGCACGTCGGGGCGGTTCGTCGCGGCAATCAGAATGACGCCTTCGTTCGACTCAAAACCGTCCATTTCGACGAGCAGGGCGTTCAAAGTTTGCTCGCGCTCGTCGTGACCCCCGCCGAGGCCGGCGCCACGATGGCGTCCAACGGCGTCAATTTCGTCGATAAAAATGATGCAGGGCGCATTCTTCTTGCCTTGTTCAAAGAGGTCGCGCACGCGGCTGGCGCCCACGCCCACAAACATTTCCACGAAATCCGATCCCGAAATCGAGAAAAACGGCACATTGGCTTCGCCGGCAATCGCGCGCGCCAGCAAGGTCTTGCCCGTCCCTGGAGGCCCAACGAGCAGCACGCCCTTCGGAATGCGCCCGCCGAGTTTCTGGAATTTCTGCGGGTCCTTGAGGAAATCAATAATTTCCTGGAGTTCTTCCTTGGCTTCGTCGCTGCCAGCCACATCCTTGAAGGTGGCCTTCTTTTGCTGCGCGGAAAGCAGCCGCGCGCGCGATTTGCCGAAGCTCAGAGCCTTGTTGCCGCCCGCCTGCATCTGCCGCATCAGGAAAAAGACAAAGCCCGCCA
>JBEKOE010000119.1:0-7583 GCA_049522075.1 Candidatus Acidiferrum sp. | reverse complement strand
TGGCCTTTAACCTCTACCGCTTGAGGCATCGCCGCGCTCCCCAAGGATGTCAACAGAGCCCCCGTATCCCCTTTGTTTTGAAATACTTCACAAAAATAGGCGGGGGAGGGGGTTACTCCGGTGCCAACAATTACTTCCCGAATCGAGAGGGGTGGCGGGGCGAGACACAAGCGGGCAGCGGGCTCCCTCTCCCGCCTTTGCGGGATCGGGACGACGCAAGGGAGAGAGGCGGCGCTAATCGGTGGCGCCTGGGGCGGAGGGGGCGGGATGAGGGACGGCTTCGCGGATGAGCAGGGGAAACCGCGGGAACGAGAAACTGCCGGCGACGTCGTCGATCACGTTCACCTGGCAGAGATACAGAGATACAGGCCGGGCTTCAAGGATTGCAGCGGCAAGTCCATCTGGAAGATGACCGCTTTGCGATCGGGCGCGGTGACTTCGTTGGCCTCGACGGGCTTGGATTCATAGACTTTCGTCGCGCCCTGAATGAATTCGATGCTGGTGAGAACGCGGACGGAGTCATGCGCGGGCCTAGCGGCCGTGGGCGATTTGGCCGCATCCTGCTGGTCCGTAGCGGCGGGAGCCGGCACAGCTTGTTCGGAGTTCTTGCCCTTGGCGGCATCATAGACCTCGTACTGCAGGTACAGATGCTGATCCGGCGTGAAGACGTGCGTGATATTGGGAACGAGCTCCATCTGGTCGCGCACCAGCGGATTGACGCCCGTCTTTTTCGCAGTGGCCGGGACGCGCAGGCTGCTCAATACCACGGAGCTCATTTTCATCGGCGACTTGCGCAGGTCCGGGATGCGCACATCGGTCTCGAACGAGCCCATGCGCCCGGTCCGGTTTTCGCGGATCACGAACTTCAGGTGGTAGCTGCCGGGAGCCAGGAGGAAGCCGGTGTTGTATTGAACGTTTTTGCGGCGAACCTCGCGCGTGCTTTCGACCGCGAGTTTCACGGTGTCGCGCAAGCGGCCGACGGGGAATTTACCGCTCTCGAGAGCTTCGCCGATGATGTCAATCGTGGCGTTGTCCTTGTCCTTTTCGGTGACGAAGGGAATTTGCGAGCCGGGCACGACGAGCGAAACGGCCAGATAATAGTGGGAATCGTCCTTGCGGAAATAGGAGGCGCCAGCGTAGAGCGGCACATCCACGCGCGGGAGCTGCGCGGCCAGCTCGTCTTCGAGCTGCTCTTCGCGGTCGGCGCGGTTCAGGTGCTCGAAGTCGCGGCCGGCGTAATAGCCGGAGCGGAAATCGAGTTTCAAGTCAGGACGCTTCACGGTGACTTTAAGATGGCGGAACCTGCCGTCTTTCGCTGGATTGTTGCTGGTGAAACCCAGAACGTAGTAGACGGAACTGTCTTTCTGCACTTGGGAGAAGATGCCGCTGAAATCGTTGGAATCGAAGAAAGCTTTGCCGCCTGTGTCCGCGGAAAGCGTGGCGAGAGTATCTTGTGAAGCGGCGTTGCCGTTTAGATCGTTCAGAGTGGAAGCGCCCGTGTAGGCGGATTGCCCGTGCAGGCTGGCGTTTTGCGCCTGCCCGCCCGGAGGAAAGGCTTGCAGGCCGCGGACGTCGAGGGAATAGATGGAGGCGTTGGACTTTACGGCGGCGGCCGTGGCAGCGCGCAACGCAGACTGGTTGTCCACGCCGGATTGCGTGATGCCGTTGCTGAAATAGATGACGCTCTTCTTTTGCGGAAGCTTGCCAAGCGCCTGCATCAGGGACTGAATGGCGAGGAGCTTGCGATCGGCGTTGAAGGTGCTGAGATCGGTATCATCTTCCCGTTGTCGAAGCCTTGCCCTTCGCCGGAGTTGTAACTGGAGAGCACGGAGGCGAGCTTCTGCTGGTCATCGGTGAAATCGCAATCCACGTGCATGTTGGTGGAAAGCGAAATGACGGCGATGAGATCGGCGGGCTGCATCTTCTCGTGAACGAATTTCTTCGCCGCGTCCACCGAGCGGTCGATCTCCTCGGGTTGCATGGCGGAGAAATCGAAGAAAAGCAGAATCAGGCGGCGATCGCGAGCATCGAGAGTTGGCGGCGCCTTCTTGCTGGAGTGTAGGAGAGTGCCCGGCGTTTCCGGCGCCGCGCCAGCAACGGTTGGGTCGGCGGTGGCCGCCAATTGATCAACATTCTCAAAATCGAAGCTGGAGATCTCCTGCTTCTTACCGTCTTCGTAGAGAGTGAAGTCCTCTTTCTTCAAATCTTTAATTAAGTTTCCCTTTTTATCGCGAGCCACGACATTCACTAACACGAGCTCAGTCGTGACGCGAATGCGGCCCTGCGCGGCGACGGGCTGGCCGGATTCCTGTGCGCCAAGCGGAACGCCCTGCAAGAGCAGCGCCGCAGCGGTGAGCATCGAGAGAATGTTTCGTGTGCGTAGCATCGGTGCTATGTCTCAGAAGCGAAAACGCGCCTGCATCGTGACACGGCGCATGCCCCCCGCGGCAACGACTTCACCAAAGGTCAGCGAATTCACGGCCGTGCTGATGGAAGTGTAGTTCACGTGATTGAAGACGTTGCTGGCGGTGAGGCGCAAATCGAGAGAGCGCGACTCCTTGAGCGGAATGGTGCGATTGATGGACATGTCCAGGGATATGGTGCCCGGACCTTCGATGGAGTTGCGTGTGGCATCGCCGTAGGGCGAATCGCTGGGGTTGGTGCAGTTGATTCCCGGGGTGCAAAACGCGGCGGTATTGAACCATTCCCGCGCCGTTGGATTTGGAAGCGAGATGGACTGCCCTGGAACAAGATTGGCACGCTGCGATCCACTGACGCCGCGCGCGATATCCACGGAGCCGCCAAGCACACTGGGGGTGAAATAGAGGCCCGAGGCGACGGTGAAGTCGCCACTCCACTGCCAGTTGGAAAGGGCGTGCGACCAGGCACCTTTTTGCGTGAAGCGGCGGTTTTCGCCGAAGGGCAGATCGTACATCCAGTTGCCGGTGAATTTGTGGGTCTGATTGAAACTGGAAAGCCCGCGGTCAGCCGAGATATCGAAGGGATTCTGAGCTACAACAACGCCACCGCCACCGATGGAAGAGGCGTCATCAATGGACTTGGAGAACACGTACTGGGCGCTGAGGCCAAGGCCTTTGGACATGCGCCTGCGAACGCGCACGGATGCGGCATGGAGAATCGAGTTGCCCTCGGAGGATTCGTAAATGAAAGGCTGATTGCCCGCGACGACCAGGGCGCGCTCCGTGTCCAAGCGCGTGCCCTTGGCGCCGTTGTAGCCAACGTTGAGCATCACGTTGCCGGGCAACTCGCGCTGAAGATCGAGATTCCAGATTTGCACGTAGCCGAGGGCGTAGTTGGGATCAACGGCGAAATTATTGGTTACCGTGCTTAGGGAAGCGGCGGGGAAGCCGTTCACAAGTGTGAGTGGCGTTGAGCCGGTGAGACCGGCGACATTGGTGGCATTCGTGGCGGCGTTGGCAAAGGGAGGTTGAAACGCAAAGTTCTGAATCATGGCGCCGTATTGGGCGAGGTTGTAGTTGATGCCATACCCGGCGCGGACCACGGTTTTCGGGAGAGGCTTCCAGGCGATGCCCATACGAGGAGCAAAATTATTGCGGTCCGGATGAAGGAGAGATGGATTGGAGGAGACGGCCAATGTCCCTGAACCTGGCGGCAGCACGGCACCGGCTGGAACGACCGGAACTGCAGTGGCAAATCCCGGGCCAACCTCCAAATTGGCGATACGGTCCTGGGCCTCGGTGTAAGGGCCGTTGTACTCGTAGCGGAGACCGAGATTCAGCGAGAGTTTGGAAAGGATGCGCCAGTCATCCTTCCGGCACAGGCTGCGTGCTGCCCGGCGCGTATTGAGAAGTGGCAAAGCCGGTAAAGACGAAATTGCCCTCGGCGTTTCTGGCGGAGTGAAAACTCTGAAGGATGCGACGGTAGTCTCCCCCAAAGCGCCAATTGTGTTTACCGTGATTCCAGGAAACGGTGTCGGAGACGGTATAGGTTTGATCAAGCTCGCGGCGTGGCGTGGGATCGTTGAGCCCGCCAAAGGAAGTGAAACCGATTCCCGGCAATCCCCAGTCAAACGGCTGGCTGGAAATTCCACCAATTCCGGCGCCGCCAGGGCCTGCAACGTCGGTGACGTTGGAATATAGGTTCGTGGTGGCAACGTGATTGTGGTTGTAGTTCACGCGGAAGATATTGGTGATGCGATTCTTGCCGTAAGTCCAGCCAGCGCTGGCGTTCAAGCCTTGCGTTCCCGTACCTCCGGCAAGTGAGGGAAAGGGATTCACGATATTGGTCGAGGTGCGCGCCCAATTGAGCCCGAAATTAATGTTGTTTTGGCGGCGCCGCCCGCCACCCCTCCCGCCGCCCAGCGGGCCGAAACCTGGGCCGCTGCTCGAACCGAGATTGTGCACCAGGCGCAGAATCACGGCGTCGGAGCTGCTTGCGACTGAAGTAAGGTACTGAAAATTCTGGCCGGACGCGGTTGGGGGCATGTTTGGCAGCGGGATGTACTGAAGGATAGATTTAGAAGCGAGACTGAACAAGGATGGATCCAATGCGTTGGGGACTCCATTGAATTGATATTGTTGCCCGGTGGCAGGATTGAATAGTTGAACCGGCGAGCCGTCGTTATAGGTTGCCCCCGAAAAATTTCCGTCGCGTTCGTCACTAGTGGGCACCCGGGAGTAAGCAATGTACGGGGAATTTCCTCGCGATCCGTTCCAGCCGGCGAAGAAGAACCATTTGTTGCCACCGTCGTAAATCTTGGGAATCTTCAAGGGGCCGCCGACATTCGCCCCGAAGCGCGACTGGTTGTATTGCGGTTTGATGGCGGGGACTCCGTTTAGCGAGTAGGGTGTGGCGTCCAGCGATGCGTTGTCATCCGAGAAATAAAGAAGGCCGTGGGGCTGGTTGATGTTGAATCCGCGGCCACCCAGCCTGCCAATCGCGATGGGCCCGCCACCACCGCCTGGGCCTCCACCGGGGCCGCCAAAGCCGGGACCTCCGCCGGAGGGGCCGCCGCCACTTTGCAGTCGGTCGCGAAATTCCTGGATGCGCTGTTGCAGTTCATCTTCACTGCCGCCGCCGAAGTCCTGTGTGCGTCCTTGCGCGCCACTGATGCTGACTGACTCAGTGGGACCTTCTGCCCCCGCGCCATTCATCGGGAGACTGGAAAGATCATTAGTGTCTTGCGCAGCGCCGGGTGCGCCCGTTGCTCCGAAGCCGGAATCACCGCCGGCCAGAGAAGCGAGTGTGCTGTCCACGGCCAGGCTCTGAAAGCCTCGGCCAGCGGCGATGCTTGCGTTGGAGTTGTCCGATTGCTGTTGCTGCCGGGAGGCGAGGAGCAATTCGGCGTCCACTTTTGGCGATGGATTCTGCGGATTGAGCAGGAGTTCCTGCGTGAAGAGAGAGAAGCCCATGAACTCGATGCGAACAACGTACCTGCCGCGAGCAATGCCCGAGAAAGAGAACTTACCCTCGGCGCTGGTTACCGCGGCATATTTCTTGCCGGTCAAGGTGTTGGCGGCAGTGACGGCCGCACCCGGCAGAGGAGTCTTACCGCTGCGCGCAGAACCGGCAATTTCATAGGACGGGGCAGAGGCGCTCGGCGGAGCGAGGGTAGCGGCGTTCGATGACGGCGTAGACGATGCAGCCTCTTGCGCCTGCAAACGCAGCGCGAAGAGAATCGCAACGAAAGCAAATGTCAGTATTCTGCGAAAAGCTAACTTCAAACTGTGCTCCCTCGGTGAGCTACTGTTGCGGCGGATTGTTCGCAAGAGCTTTAGCAGGCGCAGTTCCGGCAGGCCCTCCTCTGCCGCTAACCATCTGCTGCATGCGCTCCCACTGTTCGGGGGAGAGGACCATTACGTTTTTGGGAACGAAGACATTATTTTGCGAGGCACCACGGGCTACCAAGTGATCCCCGGGATGAATGTCGGCCATGGTGATGCTGTCGCGGCCTCTGCGAAGAGAAGTATCTTCGGTGAGTTCGAGGGTCTGCGTGACATTGTCGGTGCGCATAATGGTCAGCTTGGGTGCGTCAATGGACTTCACCTCGCCGGCGACAAAGTCCTTGCCCATTTCGCCAAAGCCTCCGCCAGCTCCGAATCCTCCGCCACCGCCTCCGGGGCCGTTGCCTGAGCGCGCCCCGATCATCTGAGCGGTCACAGTATGATCGACATTTTCATCGCCGCGCACGAAGACAAGATCGCCGACCTTGAAATCGGCAATTTTCGCGGGCTGGCGGTCCTTGCGGAATTCGGTTTTGTCCGAGAGCTTGACGGTTACGGATGTTCCGTCAGGCTTGGTCATCTCGATAGAACCGCTGTTAATTGCGGTGATCTTTCCGGCGACGCCGCGACCCTCCACGGGCCCGCCACGTCCCTGCCCCCTGCTGCCGCGGGGGGATGCGCCCTGAACTTGGCCCTGGGGTGGCGCATCGGGTGTCTGTGCCGGGCTGGGCGCAGCAATGACCAAAAACAGGAGACTCAACAAGTAGAAGCGCTTACAGTCCATAAGTTTGCTTTCCTTAGCTAAGTTGCTCATTCCTAAAGACGCAGGCCCGGGTGTAAGGGTTACGCCACCCAAGCGCTTGGGGCTGGGGAACGGGCTCTAACTTTACCTCTGTATTTCCGAGAAGGCAGGCAGAAAGTTCCCGGCCCGTCTTGCGTGACGGCGTGAGCAGGATGCCATCAGGCAAGCCGGTGAGGAGCCTCTGGCAGGTGATGTGGCGCGAGCATCAGGGCAGGGAGCAGCAGGAGAGCACCTACTTTGTGTGTTGCGCGCCCTTGGTACACAAAGAGAAGAGGCAGGAAGTTGCGCTTCCTGCCTCTCGGAACTTCAATACCGGCGAGCGTTATTTTGCCTGGAGCGAATCGATGTAACTCACCAGGTTGCTGATTCTTTGCTGCACCACGGATTCGTGGTACTTGTCCAATGACTTGAACAATGGGCCCCAAACTGGCATTTCGGCCGAGCCGTGGGAAGCGGGGCCGCTACCAAACTTCAGTACAGAAGTCACGGAATTGGCCGGGTATTTGCCATCATGTTTCCTGGCCAGTTGGGTCAGGTCGGTGGGCATCGCTTTCATCGATGACGCCGCGGGACCCCCACCCTTACCGTCGCTTCCATGACACGGAGCGCAGTACTGGTTGTACATCTCTTTACCAGACGCGGCGCTGGTTTGCTTAATCGGGGTCTTCTTGACCACGGGCTGCTGGTTTGTTTTCTCTTGTGCCAGACAGAGGCTCGTTGCCACGAGCAAGCTTCCCAGCAGGATCATGCTCTTTTTCGACACGAGATCCTCCTTTCGATTGGGGATAGAGAATAGGTGAGTGGACTGCCTGGTCTATCCGAATTGTTCCTAAAATGGAGACTATATCACGGGTGCCGACCAGTAGGCTGTGATGTGTGCACAGTATGCAACACCCGCCAGAAGCGGCCTAGGTCGGCCATTTTCCTGCGATTTACCCTAGAAAGCCGGACTGGGTCCCGCTCAGAAGTGGAAGACGACGCCGGCGACGGCCTGGAAGTTGTTCTGGTGCTCGCTGAAGAAGTTGTTGAACACGTAATCGCCTTCGGCCCGCAATGACAACCGCGCATTCACCCGG
>JBEKOE010000118.1:0-3961 GCA_049522075.1 Candidatus Acidiferrum sp. | reverse complement strand
CAGGATCTGTTCCGGCGTCGCGAACTCGCCCATCACGCCAAAGAGTTGTGAGCGGTGTTCTTTCATTTATGATCCCCACCGGGATGCGATTGCTGCGCGACAAGCTCCCGCATTTCCGCAATAGCGATGGCCGGCAAGCCTCGCACAAACAGGAAAATCAGCATGACGAAGAGGCCGAGCGTGCCAATGAAGGTGCTGAAATCCCAGAAGGTCGGCTGGTAGCGGCCCCAGGCGGAGGGCACAAAATCGCGCGTCAGCGAAATCACCACGATTACGAAGCGTTCCAGCCACATCCCTGTGTTGATGACCAAAGACATTACGAAGAGCCCGGCAACATTGCGGCGCACCTTCTCAAACCAGAGCAACTGCGGCGTGAGGATGTTGCACAGAATCAGCGCGTAATAATAAGGCGCATACGGGCCGTGCAAGCGCTGCTGCGCGAGGAATACGTCGAATTTGTTTCCGCTGTAGAAGGCCATGAAAAACTCGACGAAGTAGCCGTAAGCCACGATCAGGCCGGTGGCGAGCATCACCTTGGCCATATTGTCGAGGTGGCGCATGGTGATGAAATCTTCCAGACCGTAGGCCTTGCGCAAGGGAATCGCCAAGGTTAGAACCATCGCGAAACCCGAATAGATGGCGCCGGCGACGAAGTAGGGAGGGAAAATTGTGGTGTGCCAGCCGGGCACGATGGCGATGGCGAAATCGAAGCTCACGACGGTGTGCACCGAGAGGACGAGCGGCGTTGCGAGACCCGCAAGCAGCAGGTACGCCGACTGGTAGCGCTGCCAGTGGTGCGCCGACCCGCGCCAGCCCATCGCTAGCGCGCCGTAGATCAGTTGCTGGATGCGGTTCTTGGCGCGATCTCGCAGTGTGGCCAAATCTGGCAGCAAGCCGATGAACCAGAACATCAGCGAAACCGTGCCGTAGGTGGAAACCGCGAAGACGTCCCAGATCAGCGGGCTGCGGAACTGCGGCCAGATGCCCATGGTGCTGGGATACGGGAACATGTAGAAAGCCATCCAGGGGCGGCCGGTGTGGATCAGCGGGAAGATTCCGGCACAAGCCACGGCGAAAAGAGTCATGGCCTCCGCGAAGCGGTTGATCGAAGTGCGCCACTTCTGGTTCAGCAGAAAGAGAATGGCGGAAATCAGCGTGCCGGCGTGGCCGATACCAATCCACCAAACGAAGTTGACGATCGCAAAGCCCCAACCGATGGGGATATTGATGCCCCAAATTCCAACGCCTTTGACGATCAGCCAAGCCAGCGAGCCGAACAGCAGCATCACGAGACTGAATGTCAGCGTAAAGCCCGCGAGCCAGCCGATGCCCAGCGGCCGCGTCAGCACCACCGCCGCGATCTTGTCGGTGACCGAAGCGTAAGTGTGCCCCGGCTTCAGCACCGGGTCCAGCCGGCGGATTTCGGGTGCCTTCAAAGGAGGCTGCGTCACGCTCATGCCTTTTCCAGCTCCGGATTCGGATTGCGCACCGCCGCGAGATAGGTAGTGCGCGGCCGGGCATTTAGTTCGCCGAGTAACGAGTAATTGCGCTGTTGCGCTTTCAGCTTGGCCACGCGGCTATTCGGATCGTTGGCGTTGCCGAAAATGATGGCTTCGGAGGGACACGCCGATTCGCAAGCGGTAACAATTTCGCCGTCGCGAATCGGGCGGTTCTGCTTTTCCGCCTCAATGCGCCCGTTGTTGATCCGCTGCACGCAGTAGGTGCACTTTTCCATCACGCCGCGGCTGCGCACGGAGACTTCCGGATTTCGCAGGAGTTTCAGTTGGGGCGTATCCCAGTCCTGGAAGCGCAGGAAATTGAAGCGGCGCACTTTGTACGGGCAGTTGTTGGAGCAGTAGCGCGTGCCGATGCAACGGTTGTAGACCATGTCGTTCAGGCCTTCCGCACTGTGAGCCGTTGCGCCCACAGGGCAGACCTGTTCGCAGGGCGCGTTTTCACATTGCTGACAAGGCACGGGCTGGAAGAAGGCCTGTGGATTATCGAGAGAGGGATTGTACTCGGCGGGATCGCCGGTCGCTTTGCCGCTGGCCGCCGATTCGGAGTTCGCATAGTAGCGGTCGATGCGGATCCAGTGCATTTCGCGCCCGCGCATCACTTGATCCTTGCCTACCACGGGAATGTTGTTTTCTGACTGGCAGGCCACCACACAAGCATTGCAGCCATTGCACTTGTTCAGGTCGATGGCCATGCCCCAGGCATAGCCCTTGTACTCGAACTCTTTGTAAAGCGAATTGTCTTTTGTGGGAGCTTCCACGCCTTCATGCGCGAACGCCGGATTCTTCTGATACTCCGCGAGCGTTCCCGTGCAAAGGATTTGCCGGCCTTCCATGTTGAAGTGGTACTGCGTGCAGGCCAGCGGATACTCATCTCCCGTAGGCGTGATTTTGCCATCGCTGGCGGCCCACAGGGCGTTCGATGTGCGCACGGCATAGGCGTTAAATCCCTTGTTCGAGCCGGTAAAGCCAGCGAGTGTCCGGCCATAGCCGAGCGGCAGCACGACGGAGTTTTCCGCCTGGCCCGGGAGAGTCCACGCCGCCGCGGTCACTTTGCTGCCATTCAGCGCGATGTCCACGACCGTCGAGCGAACCTGGCCGTGCTCCCCGCCGCGCGAGGTGATCTTGTGGGCAAGTTCCAGCTTCTGCGCGAGTTTCGGGCTCACCAGCAGGGCGTTGTCCCAGGTCAATTTCGTCACGGGCTTGGGCAATTCCTGCAACCAGCCATTATTCGCAAAGCGGCCGTCGTGCACGTTGGGGTCGGGGCGGAAGATGAATTCGATTTGGTCCGCGGGCGACGGCTTGAACACGGGAAGGCTCGTGGCGCTGAACTTGAGTTCCGGCGTAATCGGCGTGAATTTTGTGCCAGGGACGATCCCGTCGTTCAGCCACTTGCGCCAAGCAACGTCGATGGGAGCGCCAAGATGTGTGGAAGCTTCCGTCCAGTAGGCGCGCACGGCATCGTAGGCGGGCAAACCGGCCCTGTCGCTGAAGGCGGCCACGACGTCGTGGGCTGAACGCGAGTAATAGAGCGGCGCGATGAGAGGCTGAATAATCGTCGCGGTGCCGTCGTAGGCGCGCGCATCGCTCCAGGTTTCCAGGTAATGCGATTCGGAAACGTGCCAGTGGCAATAGACGGAAGTTTCGTCGTAATAGGGACTGAGGTGAATTGCGGTCGGCACACGCTTCAGCTTGGAAGTGAAATCAAAATCGTGCGGCGCGTCGTAAAGCGGATTCCCGCCCAGAATCAGCAGCAGATCGACTTTGCCGGCGTCCATGTCCGCGCAAAGTTCGCGAAGCGACTCGAGCTTTCCCGTGGATTCTGCTTCCACGGGATCCGTGTAATAGAGTGTTGTGCCGACATTGCCGAGAGACGCGTTGATGGCGTGCGCAAGAGCATGAACGGCTGCCGGTTGATACTCGCCGGCGACGACCAGCGATGCGCCATGCTCCTTTTGCAGATCCTTGGCAACCGCGTCGAGCCACTTCGCCGCTTCGCCGGACAAGGGCACGGGACTGCTCAGGCCGAGTTTCCCGGCCAACGCGCGCGCAAAGAGTTCAATATCCCCGGCTCTCAGCGGCAGGCGATGATCCGCGGAAGATCCAGTGACCGTCGGAGTGGGCTCGACGACGTAGAGACGGTTCAACGTGGCATTTGGACCACCGAGTTTCCGCCGCCGCGCGTATTGCTTGGCGTAGGCGATGTGACCGGGGCCACTGGCAAGGAAATCGGAGTCGAGCGAGAGGATGACATTGGCTTTGCCCGGCATGTAAACCGTGTTGACGTTGCGGCCAAAAGCGAGTTTCGCTCCTTCCCGGGCGCCATCGCCGGAAGCGGGCTCCCACTGGTGCCACTTCGCCAGGGGATACTGCGCCAAAAGTTTCCGGAGTTGCCAAGCCAGCGTGGGCGAAGTGACCGTGCCCGTCAGGATGCGGAAGCCGGCGCC
>JBEKOE010000117.1:0-3973 GCA_049522075.1 Candidatus Acidiferrum sp. | reverse complement strand
TAGTGGCGGTTCGCGGTCTCGTACTCGACGTGCGAAACCGCAATGGTGATGCCGCGCTCGCGTTCTTCCGGAGCGTTGTCAATCGAGTCAAACGCCCGGAACAGCACCTTGGGGTTGTTTTTTGCCAGCACTTTCGTGATGGCCGCGGTCAAGGTGGTCTTGCCGTGGTCAATGTGACCGATGGTGCCAATGTTTACGTGCGGCTTACTGCGCTCAAATTTCTCTTTGGCCATTTCCGCCTCTGCTCCTCACTCCGAATTCTTGAAAAACTAAAATTGGTCTCTACTTCTCCCCACGAGTCTTCTTGATTACTTCCTCGGCAATCGCGGCGGGTAACTCCGCGTAGTGCGAGAAGTGCATCGTGAAATTCGCGCGGCCCTGCGAGCGGCTGCGCAAATCCGTGGCGTAACCGAACATTTCCGACAGCGGCACCTGCACGCGGATGACATGGGCGCCGGCGCGCGTTTCCGAGCCTTGAATCTGCGAGCGGCGGGCGTTCAGGTCGCCGAACACGGCGGCCATGTATTCCTCCGGCGTGGTGACTTCGACGCGCATGATAGGTTCCAGCAGCACCGGCCTGGCCTTGGTGCAGGCTTCCTTGAAACCGATGGAACCTGCGATTTTGAAGGCCATTTCGGAGCTGTCCACGTCGTGGTAGCTGCCGTCAATGAGCACCACGGCCACGTCCACCATCATGAAGCCGGCGAGGCCGCCATTATCCATGGCTTCGCGGATGCCCGCTTCGATGGGCGGGATAAATTCCTTGGGAATCGAACCGCCGAAGATTTTGTCGATGAAGAGAAAGCGGTGTTCCTTGTCAAAGCGCCACTTGCCGCCGGAGCCGGCAATGGACTTGGAGAGTTCGTCGAGTTCGTCGGAGGACATCTCGTGCATGTTCTCGTGATCGGCGCTGGGCAGCGGATGCACTTCCAGCTTGCAATGGCCGTATTGACCCTTGCCGCCGGTCTGCTTGATGTACTTGCCGTCCGCTTGGGCTGCGCGGCGAATGGTTTCGCGGTAGGCGACCTGGGGGCGCCCGACATTGGCATCAACGCCAAATTCGCGCTTCATGCGGTCCACGATGATTTCAAGGTGCAATTCGCCCATGCCGGAGATGATGGTCTGGCCGGAATCCACATCGGTGTGCACGCGGAAGGTGGGATCTTCCTGGGCGAGACGCGCCAGGGCCTGGCCCATTTTGTCCTGATCGGCCTTGGTCTTGGGCTCGACGGCGACGCTGATAACGGGCGCCGGGAAATCCATGGCCTCCAGGATAACCGGTTTGTTTTCGTCGCAGAGGGTGTCGCCCGTGGTGACGCTCTTCAAGCCGACGCAGGCGCAGATATCGCCGGCGTGCACGGCTTCAATTTCTTCGCGCTTGTTGGCATGCATTTGCAGCAGGCGGCCAATGCGTTCGCGGGTGCCCTTGGACGAGTTGAAGACGTAGCTGCCGGCATTCAACACGCCGGAATAGACGCGGATGTAGGTGACATGACCGACAAACGGGTCGGACATGATCTTAAAGGCGAGTGCGGAAAAGGGCGCGTCATCGGAAGCGCGGCGCAGCACCGTTTCGTCGTTATCGGGATTGATGCCTTCCAGGGGGGGCACATCGAGGGGAGACGGCAGGTAATCAACGATGGCATCGAGAAGCGGCTGAATGCCCTTGTTCTTAAACGCCGAGCCGGCCAGCACCGGAACGACCTTCATTGCCAGCGTGGACTTGCGGATGGACCTGCGCATTTCCTCGACGGAAAGATTTCCTTCGGTCAGATACTTGTCCAGCACTTCATCGTCGTGCTCGGCGATGTATTCCACGACCTTGGCGCGGTGGTCGTCATAAAACTTTTTGTCAATCGCGGAACCCTTCAAGGCGGCGGCAACATCCGGACGGCTGGCGATGAAGGCGGGATCCCAGAGCTTGGAAACCGGGAAAATTTCAAACTTTGCGCCCAGTGTTTCTTCGAGCCACACAATGACGTTTTCTTCGAGGAAGTTGATACATCCGATGAAATTGTCTTCGCGGCCGAGCGGAAACTGCAGGGGCACGGGGTGCGCGCCGAGGCGCATGCGCATGGTGCGGATGGCGTGGTCGAAGTCCGCGCCCATTTTGTCCATTTTGTTGACGAAGGCGAGGCGCGGCACGCGGTACTTGTCCGCCTGGCGCCACACGGTTTCCGATTGCGGCTGAACGCCGGCAACGCTGTCGAAAATGGCGACGGCGCCGTCGAGGACGCGGAGCGAACGCTCCACTTCCACCGTGAAATCGACGTGGCCGGGGGTGTCAATGATGTTGACGCGATATTTCTTATCGAAGCGGTCCCAACTGGCGGTGGTGGCGGCGCTGGTGATGGTGATGCCGCGCTCGCGCTCCTGCTCCATCCAGTCCATGGTGGCGGTGCCTTCGTCCACGGACCCGATCTTGTAGGTCACACCCGTGTAATACAGGATGCGCTCGGTCGATGTGGTCTTGCCGGCATCGATGTGCGCCATGATCCCGATATTGCGGGTATCCTCGAGTTTGAATAAGCGAGTCATGTTCCCGTGAACAGCCCTTTTCTCCCCCGAACGGTTTGCAACAGCTTCAGTCACGCCTAATCCCTTCTAAAGTCCTACCAGCGATAGTGGGCGAAAGCCTTGTTGGCTTCGGCCATGCGGTGAACGTCTTCCTTCTTCTTGATGGCGCCGCCGCGGGAATTGGCCGCGTCGATCAGCTCGTCGGCAAGCTTGTCGACCATGGTCTTTCCGGCGCGTTCGCGCGAATACTGGAGAAGCCAACGGATGGCCAGGGATTGGCGGCGGAAGGGATTCACCTCCACCGGCACCTGATAGTTGGCGCCGCCCACGCGGCGCGTCTTGACCTCGACGAGCGGCTTGAGGTTCTCGATGGCCTTCTTGAAAATCTTCAGAGCGTCGTCGCTGGTCTTCTTGGCGACCTGATCCATGGCGCCGTAGAAGACGCGCTGGGCCGTGCTCTTCTTGCCTGCCCACATCATCGAGCAGATGAACTTCTCGACCAGAGCTTCACCATAGACCGGGTCGGTCGCTTGGACCCGCCGGCTGACTATTCCTTTACGAGGCATCGCTGTTGTCACTCCTCAAGTTCTAAGTTCTCAGTTTTAAGTTCTAAGTAAACTCGCCAACCTTGCGTTCATCACTTGGAACTTGTTGCTCACGATCGCCACACTGGCTTAAGCTTCAAAAAGTACGCCGGGCCTTGCTGCACCATCGCGTTACTTAGCACTTAAAACCTATAACTGACAACTGCCTTACTTCGCCGCAGCGCCGGCCTTGGGCCGCTTGGCGCCGTACTTCGAACGTCCCTGCTTGCGATTCTCCACGCCGGCCGCATCGAGCGTGCCGCGCACGATGTGGTAGCGGACACCGGGAAGATCCTTCACGCGGCCACCGCGCACGAGCACGATGGAGTGCTCCTGGAGGTTGTGGCCGATCCCGGGAATGTACGTGGTGACCTCGATAGCATTGGTCAGGCGCACACGCGCAACCTTGCGGAGGGCGGAGTTCGGCTTCTTTGGCGTCTGGGTGTACACGCGAATGCATACGCCACGCTTTTCCGGGCAGCCCATCAAAGCGGGCGACTTAGTCTTCGAGTGGATTCCTTCTCTACCCATGCGAATCAGTTGCGAAAACGTCGGCACAGTTGTTCCTCGTTTGAAAAGTTCTCAGTCGTCAGTTCTCAGTCATAAGTTCAGAAGAATTGCCTTCTGACTTACGACTTGAGACCAAAGGCTCTCAAGTCTTTCCAGCGCGCGCAGACAAATTTCCGAACTCTCGCGTCGCGCGCAGACTATCCGCGAGAGCACACAAAGATGCTGAAAGGTTTACTGCGAATCCGGAGATACCAGCAAGAGACTCCGCACGCACTCCAAGAGGCGATCGATCAGCTCTTGGTTCCGAATCGGAGAGGCTTACTCGGCTTTTCGGGGCTGGCGCCCCATTCCGGCCGCTCTTC
>JBEKOE010000116.1:0-4166 GCA_049522075.1 Candidatus Acidiferrum sp. | reverse complement strand
GCGATCAGTTCTGGTTCGGTGGGAATGCCGACTCATTTGATGGATTGGATAAGGGGACGGCTACCGGAGACACTGCGCAGTGTGGACTTCATCGGGCTCCTCCAGCAGGGAGCGGAAAGAGTCGGGTCGTATCTGGCAAGCAGCGTGGGGTCGCTGTTGAAGAATCTGTTTTCGTTTTTCGTAAACCTGGTCATTCTGTTGTTCGCGCTGTTTTTCATGTTTCGCGACGGCGAACAGATCGTGCACGCGCTGCGGCACCTGATCCCATTCGACGCCGAGATTCAAAAAGACATGCTGGAGGAATCGCGTGACCTGATCTATGCAAGCGTGGCCGTAGCGCTGCTGATCGCGGCGATCCAGGGAGTATTGGGAGGAACGGCGTTTGCGCTGACGGGACTGGGCGCACCCGTGTTCATGGGCGTGCTGATCGCGTTTTTTTCGATTGTGCCGGTGGTGGGTTCGGCGCTGATTTGGGTGCCGGCGGCGCTGTGGCTGGGAATCAACGGGCACTGGGGCAAGGCGCTGCTTTTGGTGGCGATTTGCGGCGGCGTTGCGGGAGTGGCGGATAACTTCGTGAGGCCGCTGTTGATGCGCAATCGCACGCGGTTGAACGATCTGCTGCTGTTCATCAGCATCCTTGGTGGTTTGGAAGCCTTCGGACTGCTGGGTTTGGTGGCCGGACCGACCATTCTGGCGGCGGCGATGGGGGTATTCCGCGTGTACATGGAACACCGGGAGCAAATGGAGAAGGAGGCTGCGTAACTCAAAGCGTAACGTGCGGGGTAAATTCCGCGCGCGGTGATACGCTCTATGCTAGAGTACGCCCTCGAATGAGTGTAACGACCGACAAGACGATGACCATGCCGACAGAATTGACGCCCGACAAACTGCGGTGGCGTTGCGAGCTGGCGCGCGTGCCCTTTGAAACCACGGCGCAGGCGCAGAAGCGCGAAGGGTTCGTGGGGCAGGAGCGCGCGCTGCGTGCGCTGAAGATGGGCGTGGAACTGTCCGCACCGGGCTACAACGTGTTCGTATGCGGATTGGCGGGCACCAGCCGCGGGGGCACGATTGCCCAGATGATCGAGGACTTGCACCCGGCCACTAAACCCTCGCTGGACAAGTGTTACGTCAATAACTTCAAGATCCCCGACCGGCCGCGGCTGCTTTCGCTGCCACGGGGCTCGGCCAACGTGTTCAAGAAAGATATGCAGGCGGGCGTGGACTTCCTGCGGCGACGGATTCCGCAAGTATTCGAGGGCGAACCGTTCCAGAGGCAGAAAGGGCGAATCGTCGAACGCTTTTCCGTGCGCGAAAAAGATTTGATGGACGACTTCACGCGAAGGATTGCCCGCGATCAATTTGCGCTCGGGCACATGCAGGTGGGCGCCGTGGCGCTGCCGGAGATTTTCCCGGTGCTGGAAGGACAGATGGTGCCCATCGAGGATGTTTCCAAGCTGGTGCACGAGGGAAAACTGGAAACCGGAGTGGCGGAAGAGATTGAGCGGAAGTATGAGCAATTCCGGCAGGAATTTACGGTGGTGTACCGGAAGACGCTAACGCTTTCGCGGGAATTGGCAAGCGAGCTGAGTTACCTGGAGCAGGAAGCGGCGTCGGTGCTGGTGGACGGAGTGATCGAGGAGTTGAAGGAGAAGTATCCCGGCGCGGGAGTTTCCGAGTACCTCGAAGAGGTGCGGCATCACTTGCTGGATAATCTGGGGCCATTCAAGGAGCGTGAAGGAGAAGAGGAGCAGAGCGGGGAGCAGCCGGAAGTGCTGCAGAAGATCCCGGGGCCGGAGAGGGATCCGTTCCGGGTGTATGGCGTAAACGTGATTCTGTCGCACAACAGCGAGAGCGATTCTCCGGTGATTTTCGAGACCACGCCGACCTATGCGAATCTGTTTGGCACGATCCAGCGGGCCTACGATGCGCGCGGCGGCTGGACCAGCGATTTCATGGACCTGCGCGGTGGATCGCTGCTGCGCGCCGATGGTGGATTCCTGATCATGTATTCGATTGAGGCGCTGTCCGAGCCGGGCGTGTGGCGAGCGCTAAAGCGCACGTTGAACCACACACGCCTGGAGATTCAGCCCTTGGAAGTGTTCTATCCATTTGCAACCACGGCGCTGAAGCCGGAGCCCGTGGAACTCAACGTAAAAGTGATCCTGATCGGTGACCGCGATCTTTACGAATTGCTGTACGAATATGAAGAGGACTTCCGCAAGATTTTCAAGGTGCGCGTGGAGTTTGACGAAGAAATGCCGCTGAGCGACGGCGTGATCGAAGAGTATGCCGGGCGATTGCGGGCGCTGAGCGAAAAGGAAAACCTGTTCCCCTACGATCGCGGGGCGTTTGCGGCGATTCTCGAGTATGGCGTGCGAAAGGCGGGGCGCCGGAACAAAGTGACGGCGCGGTTCGTGGATATTGCCGACCTGGCGCGGGAGGCGCACTATACGGCGGCGGCAGCTGGGGAGAATGTGGTGCGCGCAGCGCACGTGCGCTCGGCGATTGCCTCGAAGATGGAGCGCCACAACCTGATCGAGACGCGCATACGGGAAATGATCGAGGAGGGCACGCTGCTGGTGGACTTGAAGGGAACATGCGTCGGCCAGGTGAATGGGCTGAGCATACTGGAGATTGGCGGGTATGCGTTCGGAAAACCGGTGCGCATCACGGCGAGCGCGGCCCTGGGCAAGGCGGGACTCATTAATATCGAGCGCGAATCGAATCTCAGCGGCAGATTCCACGACAAGGGCGTACACATCATCGCGGGGTATTTGCGCAGTTGCTTTGCGAAGGACAAGCCGCTGTCGCTGGCGGCAAGCATCTGCTTCGAGCAGTCGTATTCAGGCGTGGACGGCGATAGCGCGAGTTCGACGGAGATATACGCGCTGCTTTCGGCGCTCTCGGAGCTCCCGCTGCGGCAGGACATTGCGGTGACGGGTTCGAT
The DNA here is from genome assembly GCA_049522075.1 of Candidatus Acidiferrum sp. GTDB lineage: Bacteria > Acidobacteriota > Terriglobia > Acidiferrales > UBA7541 > Acidiferrum. The sequence goes on along the minus strand of JBEKOE010000116.1, from coordinate 1,219 downwards.
GAACCAGCGCGGCGATATACAGGCGATCGGCGGGGTCAACGAAAAGATCGAGGGATTTTTCGATACGTGCCGGATCGAGGGCCTGACCGGGACGCAGGGAGTGATGATTCCGGCGGCAAACGTCGAGGACCTGATGCTGCGGGAAGACGTGCTGGAAGCGGTCAAAAGCGGGAAATTCCATATCTGGCCGATAGGGCGCGTGGAGCAGGGAGTGGAGCTGCTGACCGGAACCCGCGCCGGACAACGCAATGGGGATGGCGGATTTGAGAAGGGCACAGTGTTTGCGAAGGTAGATGAGCGCCTGCGCGAGATGGCCAACACGATGAAGGAATTTGAGTGAGAAGTTTCCGCAGGAAGCAAGACCCGCCAAGATGTGAGTGAAGTCTTCAGAAAATCAGGGAGCAGGAGCTGGGCTGGGAGCGAGGTAGGCTTTGCGGTGATCGACGCGATAGCCGGGCGGCTTTCCTTTGTTCGATCCCTCCGGTGAATCCACGGTCACTTTAAGCTGATGAACGGCGCCATCGGAAACGGGCGGCGGGAAGGCCAGACTGTATTCGTGGCGGACGAGCTGTGAGATCTGGCGAAAGGTTTCCTGGAAGGCTTTGGCGTTTTCGGGGAAGAAGACGCGGCCGCCGGTGGCTTCGGCGATCGCCAGGAGGCGGGTATCGGCGGCTGCGAAGGCCTGCTGCGTCTGTTGAACTTGTTTGCGGCTGCCCTCCTTGCCGTTGCGCAGAGGCGCGCTGAGAGAGACACAAAGGATGCGCACATCGCCGGTGAGCAGGCGGGATTGCAGCAGATCGATCGTGGCGGGGGAAGAAGTGTCCACGCCGGTGGAGAGCAGGACAACGGTTTTTTTGCCGGGAACGCGCGCAAGCCAATCGAGAACGCCGTCTAGACTGGTTGAGAGATTCAACTGGCCATATCCGAGATTGAAGCGAACACCGCTCAGGGCATCCTGCGCGGCGCCTTTGTCTGCGGTGAAATCGAGCAGCGCGAGAGGCGCTTCGGCATAGCGGGCGAGGGCCACGCGATCCCCGGGGGAGAGGCCGTCGAGAAGGGCACTGGCGGTGGAGAGATGCGTGTCCTGGAGGAAGTAGACGGCCGGGCCTGCTTCGACTAGAAGAAGCACTTGCGCGGGATCATCCACGGGGGCGAATTCGGTGATGCGCTGCTCGACGCCGTTATCGAAAATGTGGAAGTCGGCGCGATGCAGGCCTTC
>JBEKOE010000115.1:0-4598 GCA_049522075.1 Candidatus Acidiferrum sp. | reverse complement strand
TCCGGGCAGCCCATCATTTTGTTTGTGGAGCAGCAGACGGCAGGCGGTTATCCGAAAATCGCCAACGTGATTGGAGCGGATCTGCACAGCATCGGGCAATTGCGGCCGCGCGATGAAATCCGGTTTGAGCGCGTTTCGCTGGACGAGGCGCGGGCGCTGTGGATTGCGCAGCAACAGCTTTTGAACTCAGGGGAAGAACTTTTCGCGTGATGCGCATGGATCTCAATTGCGACGTGGGCGAACTGCCGGAAGCTCTCGCGGACGGCACGCAGGAAGCCATCCTGCAGCAGGTGACTTCGGCGAATATCGCCTGTGGCGGCCACGCTGGACGATCGAGCAGGCGCAGCGCTGCGGCACGGCCATCGGAGCGCATCCAGGCTATGAGGACCGCGCGAATTTCGGGCGCATTGAACTTAGGTTGAGCAGCAAGGAGATTGCGGCGTCCGTTTACAGACAAGTTGCCGCGCTGGCGGAGGTCGCGGAGCGCTGCGGTGCGCGCATTGGCCATGTGAAGCCGCACGGAGCGCTTTACAATCAGGCGGCGCGGGATCGCGGGATTGCGCGGGCAATTGTGGACGGCGTGGCACGATGGCGGCGGGATGTCACGCTGGTGGGACTGGCCGGGTCGGCAATGCTGGAGGAATTTCGCGCGGCAGGATTCGCGGTGGCGGCGGAGGGCTTCGCCGATCGCAATTATGAAGCTGATGGCAGCTTGCGCGCGCGCAAGTTCCGGGACGCGCTGCTGCACGACCCCGCGGAAGCTGCCGCGCAAGCGGTGCGCATTGCCAGGGAGGGAAGCGTCGTGGCAGCAAATGGCGCGGTGGTTCCTCTGAAGGTGGAGACCATCTGCATTCATGGCGACACGCCGGGGGCACCCCAGATTGCTGCGGCCGTGCGCCGAGCGTTGGAAGAGGCGGGGATCACTTTGCGGGCGCTTGGCGGGTGAGTAGGCTGCCGGCGTGATGCGGAAACTTCAGAAGAGCGAGTGAATTGCCATGAATCGGCTGGTACGATAAAGTAGAACGGTTGTTTGCCACGCGGTATGCGGGCCTGTAGCTCAGGTGGCTAGAGCGCGCCCCTGATAAGGGCGAGGTCGGTGGTTCAAGTCCACCCAGGCCCACCAGTTCTTCCCCAAGTTCGCCAATTCTGATGAAATTGTACTGTGAGCGCATCCCGGGTAGCCGCGTGTGCGGCTGGGGCGCTGTGACATAATCCCTGGGTGGCTCAAGAACTCCCAATTCCTACGACACAAACCAGTCGGCGAATTCAGATTGTGCAAACCGTCACCATATTGTGGATGACCGTGGAAGCTGGCGCATCATTGTTGGCGGCGTGGACGGCACGTAGTCCTGCGCTAGTCGCTTTTGGTGGTGACAGCCTTGTGGAATTGTTTTCAGCGTCAGTGGTGTTGTGGCGGTTTACAACGCGCACCACGCAAGAACAGGCTGAACGCGCAGGTGCGCGAATTGCAGGTGCATTGCTCTTTGTAATTGGCGCTGGAGTGGTGGTTGGTTCGGTAATGATGCTCTTCGGCTACAACAAACCCAAACCCAGTCTTTTGGGAATTGGAGTCCTTGTCGCGGCCTGCCTGGTCATGCCATGGCTTGCCCATGAGAAGCGGCGCCTATCGTCTGCCACGGGCAGCGCAGCACTGAGAGCCGATGCAACGCAATCCGATCTGTGTGCCTATCTGGCATTAGTAGCTTTGGTGGGACTGACACTGAATGCGATTTGGCATATTGGATGGGCTGACCCGCTTGCGGCTCTGGCAGTTGTGCCGTTCATTGGGTATGAGGGTGTACAAGCATTTCGCGGAAGACATTGTGGATGTCACTCAGAATCGATTTAGTGGTGCTCCGAACCACTTCAGGACGATGCGAAGCCTGGCAGCCCGGTGCAAAATCGTATAGAGTGCCCACCAGTTCTTTCCTCCGACTCCCCACCTACGAGAAGTTGAATTTCCATGTGGTCCTGCCTCGCCTCAACACCGCTTTCGGATGCGGGCACCTTTACCGGGTCACGGCGTCGTGCGAGAAAATCCATAACACGTACTAGATCTGATATCGCCTGACTAACTCTATTTGTTACAGATATTTAGGTCAGTATTCGGGGCACGTAACTTTGTCCCTCCTCTGCACCATCTAAGACACAAGAGTGGTTCGCATATCGAGGGACCTGGGAAACTCCTCGCTGGTTTCCGGGTTTAACCCAGAGGGGCTTTGCTGCGATTTCGGTCTCCCAGCGGACGTGGGATCGCACGAGAAACTTGGCAAGAGAGTGTGTCAATGGGATCGCCTGCCTGATCCTGCCTGCGCTAGACCTGGCAGCGCCGGCCTGGGGCAATTAAACATCATGCAATCGCATGCAAAAGGAGAAGAGAGACCGATGAAGCACCGGATCGCATGGTTCCTTGCAGTTGCAGCGTTTTTATTGGCAGCCGTTTCCACGAAGGCTCAAGGGCGATTTGAAGTCACTCCGTTTGTCGGCTATGAGACTTCCGGCACTTATCCCATCGACGTGCTTTCGGGCTCGGGAGGATCGTTGGCGCTTGTGGACCACTTGCGCGTCAACGATGCCCTATCCTACGGCTCTTTCCTGGGATACAACCTCAGCGAGAATTTCCAACTCGAATTCATGTGGGACCGCAACAACACCTCCTACAGCGCTCGCGACATTACCACGCTGCAGTATTTCAAAGCCTACAATTCGGACATCGACCAGTTCCAGTTTGGCGGACTCTTCATGTTTCGCGGGAGCGAGCACCGGCTGCGCCCGTACTTTGCGGCCAGCCTGGGATTCACCCATGATTCCAACGGCAGTGTGACCACCAGTGGGAGCGCCCCGGTGGGCACAACCCCGAATCGCACCGCGTTTGCCTACAGCATTGGCGGCGGCGTGAAGTATTATCTCAACCGCCACGTGGGCTTGCGCGGGGATGTTCGCTTCCTGCCGACATACGGGAGTTCGTCCATCGGGGAGTATTGCGATCCGTTCTTTGGCTGCTATAACGCAAAGGTCCGGAATTATCTGGACCGCGGCAATTTCGTTGGCGGCCTCATTTTCCGGTTCTGAAGAACAGCCTCCTGCTAAAAAATGGGCCACGGGAGATCGTGGCCCATTTTTATTCCTGCCAATCGCAAAAAAAATCGTGTCACTTGCTCTAATCTATTGGCCTGGCTTCTCGCTCGGCATCACGAAGAGTTTTTCGTCCACCGGAATGTTCTGCTGCACCTGTTCGATTTGAATGGTGAAACTGCCTCCGGGCCGCATCAGGGTCCACTTGTACGGAATCTTCACGCCATCGGCGATGCGGAAGTCCGCATAGTCGATTTGCGTGGGATTGCGCCCCAGCGGCGTGTCGGCATAGCGGATCAGTCGCAGCAAGAATCCATTTTCCTGGTCAAAATAGAGACGTAGGTCTGGTTTGCCCATTGCTTTGGCGCTTACCAGTACAGTCTGCCGGCCGCCAATCTCCTCGCCAGGCCGAACGTGAAATTCCTTGTACAGTTCGCGGAGCCGCACGGGGAAATGAAGCTGCGCATCAATGCGCGCGGCTTCCGCTTCCGCAGAGGTCATGCGGTGGAAACCGTATGGCAAGCTCAGCCAGCCCACTTCCCCATTGAAGGCGGTGACGCTGTCTCCACTGGACGGGTGCGTGATGGAGACGCGCTTTTCCGGCACCTCGGAATAGACTTCCGCCGGATACTGCGTGCCAGCGGCATCAATCCTGCCCTTTTGCACGCGCGTTTTGATCTTGTTCACGGCTTCCGCGCCTCCGACCGCGGCCAGATACTTGTCCAGCACCAGATCGGGCGTCGGCAACCCGGCGTGTGATTCGTCTTCGTCGTCGTGAACATGTTCGGGCCTGGCGACGGGCTCAGCGGAGAGAAGCGGCGTGCCCACCGGATGCGGCGCGCCCCGGTGGCAGGTGTAACAGGTCACCTCAAGCTCTCCGTTGAAGTGCGCCTGGTTCAAGGCCAGCACCATGGTGATCATCTTGCGCGCGGCAAGCTTGGTTTTCTTATCATCCTTGTCCATGGCGTGCTCGACGTGACAAAAGTCGCATTCCACGCCCAGCGACACGGTGATGAATTGCATGGACGGGATCAGTTGGTCGGCGGGAATACCCTTCAGCACTTGGACATTCTTAAATTGTTGCTCCGCGGTTTTCGGCTGATCCGCCGCGGGTTTCGCAGGAGGCTCCTGCGCGCGTCCGCCGTTCATGCCTCCCGCGAACAAGAGAATTGCTGCCACTAGCGTGAGGAGCATCGATGAGCACTCTTTTAGTTTCTTCATGACGACTCCGGGAATCTCCGTACAAACAGAACTGCAGCTAAAACGACACAGAAATGCCCATTGCACTTTCAGGCGGCGTGATTGCCTTGGCCCGCCAGTTCTCCCCGCTTCGCGAGTGCGGTGATGCGGTCGGCCGCGCGGTAAGCCAGCGCCTGGATGGTCATCGTAGGCTGGCCACGGCCGGAAGTGACCAGGCTGCTGCCATCGCATAGGAAGAGGTTGGGGACATCGTGCGTGCGATGGTCCGGATTGATCACCGAGGATTTGGCATCATTGCCCATGCGGCAGGTGCCCAAAAGGTG
>JBEKOE010000114.1:0-4433 GCA_049522075.1 Candidatus Acidiferrum sp. | reverse complement strand
TTCTGCAAACGTTCCCAGCCGCGATCTGCCTCGCCCAGTCTTCCGCTGACAAAAATCAAGTCTCCCGCCCGCGCGCCCGTGCGCCGCAAGGCTTGCCCAGGCGCAATCTCTCCGGCCACTGTGATGTTGATCAGGATCTCGTCACGACGTGTTGTGTCACCGCCTGCCAGTTCGCAGCGAAAGGCGCGTGAGGCTCGCTGCAACCCACGCAAGAACTCCCCCAGCCAACGTCCCGTATGCGAAGCAGGCAGCGCCAGGCTCAGCAGGTAACATCGCGGCGTTCCACCCATCGCGGCAACATCACTCACGGCCCGCGCCAGGCTTTTCCAGCCCACCGCATCCGCCGGGTGCCTGTCGCGAAGGAAATGCGTTCCCTCCAAAGACCAATCACACGTCAGGATCATCTCTCGCCCCGCGCGCGGGGCGAACAGCGCTGCATCATCGCCAATCCCCAAGTGCACTCCTGCCGCCGATAGCTGTGGTGTGTTTGCCCCTGACGCGATCCGCTCTAGCACCTGTTCTTCATTCATCGCTGTTGGACCTGGCCCTCGTAAGTGCTACATTCGACTTCAGTGTAACTGGCGGACTCCCCTATGTTCCTGCATGACCCTTACTTCCTCATCCGAGGCGGATTGTATCTCGCCGCGTGCGAGTTTCTCTACCGAATCTGCGCTGGCCCCAGCGTGCAGTTCCCGCATGTTATGCAGCGGATCAGCCGGGAATCGAGCAGCGTCGCCCTCTGCGCCGTTCCACGATGGTTCCCTTCCGGTCGGCCCAGGTCCACCATGGGAAACTGGCCCTAGGGACAGTGGACAGTTTTCCTACGACTGTCCCAAAAGAACCCAAGTACAGGGTTGACGCGGGCAACCTACAAAATCTAATATCTACCCTATAGCGAACCAAGGCTCACGGTTCACAGCGATCGCGACATTCACGCTACGGTGCGGATCCAGGGAATGATTAACCGCACTTCAAATGAAAGTAAAAAAGGCCTGAGGGGGCCGCTCAGTGATTAGCGGGAAGAACTATACGTTCTATATTGCCACGACGCCCGGAAAACTCCGGAAGCTCATCGTGCCCGCCTATCTGCTCCACGGCCTAGCGGTCTTGGCCATCATTGGCAGCATTACCGTCGCTGCTGCCGTTGGTTCTTATAGCCGCATGCTCTGGAAAGTCGGAAATTACAACGCCCTCCGCCACGACCAGGAAACCCTTAAGAAGCAGTATCGCGATTTGCAGACGACTGTGAAGGACACCAACCAGCGGCTCGACTCCCTGCAATCCCTGGCTACCGAAGTCGCCATGACCTACGGCGTGATGCGTTATCACCCCGCCGCTTTCGATCAGATGGATTCTGCGGCTACCCCCGAAGACGCTTTTGACCGTTCCATCGAGCAGTATTCCTTCCTGAAGCGCAACGCCGCGGCCATCGCTGTTTCCGCGGGCGGCCTCCGCCTGCTGCCGGCCAGCGCTTTTGCGGACTCAAGTTATACGCCTTCCATCTGGCCTGTTCTCGGCCACATCACGGATGGCTTCGGCGAGCGCCTCGACCCCTTCTCGGGTGAAGGTGCGTTCCACACCGGCGTGGATGTCGGCGCGGACTACGGTGCGCCCGTACACGTCACGGCTGACGGGATGGTCCTCGACGCGGGACAGCACTCCGGCTATGGCCGCGTGGTGATCGTCGATCACGGCTTTGGCCTTACCACATGGTATGCGCATCTCTCGTCATACGCTGTGATCACCGGTACCCGCGTCAAGCGTGGCGAGGTCATCGGCTACACGGGAATCAGCGGCCGCTCCACCGGGCCCCACGTCCATTACGAGGTGCGGATGAACAACGCCCCCGTCAACCCCTGGCGCTACATGAAAGCCACCGCACCCTCCGCCGATTAATTCCTCCTCCCGATCGACATCCATTCTGCCAAACTCTCCTCTGCCTTCAACCTCTCTACAGGCAGTAGCTGTGCCTGTGGAGAGGTCCTGCATGCTGGACCCTATCTTGGCAGCCCTTTGGTTTAATGGCTTGGCGCCCGCCCCAAAGGCGTCGCCGTCCCTACCGGCGGTCCTGCCGTCCTTGCTGCCTGCAATAATTTTGGCGTCACATCAAATACCACGCGCACCGATTTGCTCGATCCCCGGTCCACCTTCTGAACCTCCGCCGACTGCAGCAATTCCAGATACCCTTCGCGCAATTGCGGATCCAACTTACTGCGCGTGTCTGCGCCATTCAGCCCGCCCTGCGCCAGAAGAAGTATCCCGCTCAAAATATCGCTGAGTTGCCGCATCGTCGCTTCAGACGCGCACTCGCCCTCGGCGACCACGCGCAGCAAATTGCCGTCCGGCTTCGCTCCAATCGAAATCCACCGCAATTGCGCCAGCAGCGCCGCCAGTTGCGGCGAACGAAATCCTCCCGGCGTCTGCTGCGCCAACGCAGACGCGGTCCCGGAATCCTGCCGGATCACGGCAAACAGCGGGGTACCCGCGAGTCGCACGTAGCGCTCGCGCCACTCTGCTGCAAAGGGATCCGGTTGCCAGAAAAGCGCCGCCGCTGAAGGATCGTTGGTCCACGCCATCCGATCCTCGCGCAGGAAAGTGAAGAACAACGCTTGCGAAGTTCCGCTCGGTGCAATCGAGAAAATCGTCGCACCGTTCCTCGCCTCGGATTTGCCGGAGCGTCGCGCATAGGCCTCAATCTTCCCGTGGTCGAAATGCCCGTCCGCGATAACAAGAAAGATGGAACCATTGGACGCTCGGGAAACCGCCAGCGCCACGCGATCCAGGTCACGTTCATAATCAAATCCCGTGGCTTGCACGAACTGCGCGTATTCTTCATCTGGTGCTGGACGCGGCGCCCACGCAAACAACTGCGCAAGAAGCGGCGAAGAACGCAGCGCCGAAAGGTCCACAAACACCACCGCGTTGGCGCTCGCGGGCATACGCGCGAGCATCTCGTTCCGGATGGCCAGCGGATCACTCGACTTGTGGCGAAAGTAGACGAACGTTCCCGCCAGGAAAAGTGCAAGTATGACAAGCAAGCTAGGCAGTAGTTTGCGGTTGGGCATGGTACGCTCAGGCCAACAATCGGCCAGAAACTCATCTCGGCCATTCTCGCATCCAAATCACTCTGGGCAACAAGAGTTTGCTCTCCCGGCGAACATCCAGCGTCGGGTGTCACTGACGACTGTGGATAGACGGGCAGGCCCAGACAACTTGTTTCAGCGTAACGCATTGAAAATAAATAGTCTTATCCTGCGATGACGGATGCACAAAGTGTGGTAGATTTTCCACAGCTCTGGAGGCCCAAGTGCTCTTGCATCTCCTCCCCTCCCCTTGCAATTTCTGTGCCCAATCTGCTATCCTTGTGCGGTTTGAGCAGCGCTGGCGTAGCTCAGCTGGTAGAGCATCTGATTTGTAATCAGAGGGTCGGGGGTTCAATTCCCTCCGCCAGCTCCACCAGATTTAAGCAGGGGGAGTGAGGCGAAGCGAATCCCTGAACCCTAATTCGAGGGGCTGGTGTCTTTTGACACGAGTCCGTTTTGTGTATTCGCTTGTGCTTCTTCCTTAGACGATGCGGGCTGAAACTGTGGACACCTTGACTTTATGTCCGAGGATTTTTTCTCGGGACGGGTGGGTGAGTGGTTAAAACCAGCAGACTGTAAATCTGCCGCTCCTTGCGGGCTACGAAGGTTCGAATCCTTCCCCGTCCACCAGGATTCGAGTTCCGCGGGGGAAAGTTCGGAAAAGTAGCGCGCCTGGTGAAGAGGGTCGCCGGACGGACGTAACAACACCGCAGGAAAATCGCAGACGCGATGTTCGAGAGCGGTACAAACCGCGGCGAGTCAGCCGGTCAGAAATAGTGCGCCGCGATGCGCAGGTTTTTTGCAGGGAACGCGTTTGGCCTGGGTAGCTCAGTTGGTAGAGCGCGTCCTTGGTAAGGACGAGGTCACCGGTTCAATCCCGGTCCCAGGCTCCAGGATCTGCTGGGTTTCCGCAAGGAAGCGCAGGAGGGCAGTAGCAAGTTTCCGGAGGAAATGGGCGGGGGTAACTCAACGGTAGAGTCTCACTCTTCCAAGGTGATGGTTGCGGGTTCAAATCCCGTCCCCCGCTCCAGCTTTTCCTGAGCTGCTTCGAGGGCGGCGAAGGAAGTTCGGCGCATGCCGCGTCTCAAAAGTCGGTTTGCGCAAAGGATGAGGGCATATGGCCAAAGAGAAATTTGAGCGCAGTAAGCCGCACGTGAACATTGGCACCATCGGTCACATTGACCACGGCAAGACCACCTTGACGGCGGCCATCACGAAAGTGCTGGCAAAGAACAACCCCAAGGTGCTGTTCCGGGCGTTTGACTCGATTGACAACGCTCCGGAAGAACGCGAGCGCGGCATCACCATTGCGGTTTCGCACGTCGAGTACGAGACCGCGAACCGCCACTA
>JBEKOE010000113.1:0-5720 GCA_049522075.1 Candidatus Acidiferrum sp. | reverse complement strand
CTCTGGAAAAATTGCATCCTGTCGCGGAGCCCGGTGTTTCCTCGCCGGGCTCTTTCGTCTCACTGCCTATCTATTGGAGGCCCAGGCATCCATCGCCAACCAATTCATGTTGGGTCTCTCCCCTGTACTACGATCTCACAAACTATCTCGAACCGAATACCGAAGCCTCCAGTTTCCGCCAATTTGGTGGTTGTTCCCAGGTGGCGACTAGGCCAATAATCGGCAGCATGAAGAAAAACAAGCCCGCCCCTCTAAAGGCCGCCACCCGCGCCATTCATGCCGGTGAACCTCCACGGCACGGCGTTGATGCTCCGGTCAGTGCCGAGATTGTGCGCTCCTCTACTTTCACCTTTTCCTCCAGCGAGGAGATGAAACTCTGGGCCGAGGGAAGAACGCAAAATAGCCTCTCTCGAAGGCGCCGAAGCCGCCATCGTCACCTCCTCCGGAATGGCGGCGATCTCGCACTCGCTTCTCAGCGTGCTGCGGCATGGGGATGAACTCATTTCCACCGCGCAGCTCTATGGCGGAACGTACCGGCTGATGCGCGACGTCTTGCCCCGCATGGGTATCACCGTGCGTCACGCGGAAACCTCCCTGGAAAAAATTGAGTCACTGGTTACGCCGCAGAGCAAGTGCCTCTACATCGAAACGCCCACAAACCCAACGTTGCGTCTCGTCGATCTCCGCAAAGCCATCGCCTTTGCCAAAAAGCACAAACTCGTCAGCATCATTGACAGCACCTTTGCTACGCCCCTCCTTCAGAAACCCCTGGCACTGGGATTCGATATCGTCGTGCACAGCGTCACCAAAGCCCTTTCTGGACATTCCGATCTTCTTGGCGGCGTCGCTTCCGGCAGCCACAAGTTCATCGATCCCGTGCGGCAAATGGTGATCTATCTGGGGGGCTGCATGGACCCGGGGGTGGCCTTCCTGCTGATTCGCGGGATGAAGACGCTGGGCGTGCGCGTCGAACGCCAGTGCGAGAACGCCATGTGCGTGGCGAAGTTCCTGGAGAAACATCCAAAAGTAGAGCGCGTTCACTACCCTGGATTGCAATCGCACCGCGACCACGCGCTCGCCAGAAAGCAGATGAGCGGTTTCGGCTCCATGCTGGCTTTTGACCTGAAGGGCGGGCTGCCGGCAGCGCGCAGGTCTGGCGGTAAGCCTGGGGGGCACGGAGTCGCTGGTCTCGCTGCCGATTTATAGTTCGCACTATCATATGAGCGCAGCTGAACTTCAACGTTCGGGCGTCAAATTGGGTACGGTGCGCGTTTCGGTCGGGCTCGAAGATGCCGGGGATCTGATCCAGGATTTGCAGCAAGCGCTGAACTAAGCTCGTTCGCTTCGGCGCGTCTTCCTGATTCTCAACTGACCGGGGTTTCCGTGGGAGCTTCCCATTCCTGATTCTCTGGAAGCATGGACTTAACAATGTCCTCAAACTCATGTGAGCTCTTCACATCACCCGGATAATTGTGCGCAGTCAGATCGAAGCTGAATCCATACTTTGCCCGCGCAGCTTGCAACTCTTCCTGCAGCCGCAGGGCCACGCGCTTGGCGTTCAGCGTGTCGGTTTCGGGCAGCACGATACCAAAGAAATCTTCGGCGAGATGGTAGATGGAATCCGTGGGCCGCAGCCGCTTGGACATGGCTTTCGCCGCATCGCTCAGCGCCGCTTTCTGATCGTTCAGGGAAGCGTGCGCCCCTGGCTTGGCCTTCACCAGCACCAAGGAAAGATTCTTCTCCATGGTCATGGCGCGGCGGAACTCCATCGTCAAGCGATCCCAGAAGTAATTCTGGTCGGGCATGGAATGCAGCAAATCCGTGCTTGCCTGAATCTGCAGTTCGACGTTGCGCTCCAGTTCGCCAAGCAGATGCTGCTTCAGCTTGCCGAAGGTGCGCTGGCGATCGAAGAGGTACCCGACAAAGAGCAGCGTCAGCGCGCAAAAACCAAAGTAGGCCACACGCAGCGTCCACTTGTTGCCTTCCGGGTGCACAAACACCAGGGGGTACATAAACATAGCCAGGCCGCTGGCAAGCACCATCACAAATACAGCGGAGAGAATCGTGAGTTGCAGGCTGCGCCGCTCAAGACGATCGAGTTCTTGACGATCAATTGTTGCCATATTCACACCTATGTGAGGCAACTTCCCCCAAGGGGGCCCTGGAGTTGCCGGGATATAAACAGGTTCCGTGTCGGCAAGGCAGATGGCAATAGGCGTGGCGTACTTCTGTAACGGAAGAGCAAACAGGGTACCTGTATCAAATGGACAAGGGCGATCGCCCCATCCCCTGCCGGTTCGTGAATTCCGGGTTGTAAACCTGAGGGATGCTGCTCGCCGCCGGGGAATCGCCAAAATCAGGGGCCGCGGACGGCGCCCGGTCGCGGTGTGAGTCTCAGGGCCTTGCGCAAGATATGCTGCTGCGGCGTGTGTTAGCATTTAGTTTTGCCTAAGGGTGCGGTCCTGGCTGATTGAGGAGCCTGCCGGAATGCCTGCCACGATGAAAGCTCTGCGCAAGACCAAAGCGGGGAAAGGGCTGGAAATGCAAGCGGTGCCGGTGCCGTCGATTGGCCCGTCGGACGTGCTCGTGCGCGTGAAGGCCACCTCGATCTGTGGCACGGACCTGCACATTTACGGGTGGGATCGCTGGTCGCAAGGCCGGATCAAGCCCCCGGTGACACTGGGCCACGAATTTTGCGGCGTGGTGGAGCGCGTAGGTGAAGAAGTTACGGCGGTTAAGCCGGGCGACTTCGTCAGCGCGGAGATGCACGTGAATTGCGGCCATTGCCACCAGTGCCGCCTGGGCGAAGCGCACATCTGCCAGAACGTCCGCGTGATCGGAATTGACCAGGACGGCGCGTTCGCCGAGTTCGTGAAAATCCCCACGACAAATATCTGGCGGCTGGACCCCGCCATCCCCGAACATTACGGCGCCATCCTCGATCCGCTGGGGAATGCCGTGCACACCGTGCTGGCGGGAGCGATTGCAGGGCACACGGCGCTGGTGACGGGCTGCGGTCCGATCGGGCTGATGTCGATTGCTGTGGCCAAGGCGTGTGGCAGCTCCACCGTGTTTGCAACCGAAACAAATGATCATCGTCGCGCCATGGCGAAGCAGATGGGCGCCGACGTAGTGCTGAATCCCGCTGACGGAGATGCGGTGAAAAAGATTCTGGAGGCCACCGGCGGTACTGGTGTGGACGTGCTGCTGGAAATGAGTGGGAACGCCACCGCGATCCAGCAGGGGTTCAAGGCGTTGCGCGCGGGCGGACGCGCCTCTCTGCTGGGGATCCCGACGGAAAACGTGCCGCTGGACCTGGTCAATGATGTGATTTTCAAGGGCGCCACCGTGCAGGGCATTTATGGCCGGCGTATGTACCAGACTTGGGTGCAGATGACCGCGCTGCTCAAGGCGGGGCGCGTGAATCTTGATCCGCTATTTGGAGAGCGCGTGGTGCTGGAGAAATTTGAGGAAGCTTTTGCGAAACTTCAGCGCGGTTTGGCGGGGAAGATTCTGATGTATCCGAATGGGATGCCCAGATAAGAGATATATTCCCCTTCAGAATGTACAGATCGCACAAGAACCGGCTTGCAAGACAAATTTCACCGCAGCCACAACAACGGAACCGCAGAAATCACGCAACTTTGGGAGCACGAACATGAGTGAATTGGGGACGCCAGCGACAACTACGAATCCGCTGCAGTATGTCAGCGGGACCCTCCAGGAGTTGCGCGCGAAGGGCATAGCACCGAAGTTGCGCGTGCTGGAGGGCGAGCAGAAGCCCGTCTGCATTTTCGATGGGCGCGAGGTGATCAACCTGGCCTCGAACAATTATCTAGGACTGACGTCACACAAGGCGCTTCGAAAGGCAGCCGTGGATGCGGTGAAGAAGCTGGGTGTCGGTGCGGGAGCGGTACGCACCATTGCCGGCACAATGAAGCTGCACATGGAACTGGAAGAGCAGATCGCCAAATTCAAGCAGGTGGAAGCTTGTGTGGTGTTCCAGTCGGGATTCACGGCGAACGCCGGAACAGTTTCAGCCGTCCTGGGCAAAGATGACCTGATCGTTTCGGATGAGCTGAATCACGCGTCGATCATCGATGGGGCGCGTCTCTCAAAAGCCACGATCAAGGTGTTCAAGCACAAGGATCTGGAAGATTGCGAACGGATCCTGAAAGAGACAGCGGGCTGGAATGGCCACAAGCTGATCATCACCGATGGCGTGTTTTCGATGGATGGCGATATCGCACCGCTGCCGGGCCTGTGCGACCTGGCGGAGAAATACGGCTGCATCATGATGGTGGACGACGCGCATGCAAGCGGTGTGCTGGGGCGCGGCGGGCGCGGCACGGTGGATCATTTCAGTTGCCATGGGCGCGTGCATATCCAGGTAGGCACTCTGAGCAAGGCCATCGGAGCCATGGGCGGATATGTGTGCGGGTCGCGCGACCTGATCGATTTTCTGTACTTGCGGGCGCGCCCGTTCTTGTTTTCAACGTCACACCCTCCGGCCACCGCGGCGGCGTGCCAGGCGGCGTTTGCGCTTCTGGATTCGCCGGAAGGCGAAAAGCTGGTCAGGAAACTCTGGGCTAACACGAACTTCTTCAAGCGCGAATTGAAAAAGCGTGGATTCCAGTTCAAGGCCAGCGAGACGCCGATTATTCCGATTCATGTCGGAGATGCCGCAAAGGCGTTTGAATTTTCGCGCAAGTTGTTTGAAGCCGGTGTGTTCGCCCCGGCGGTGGGCTATCCCACGGTCGCGGAAGGAAAGGCACGCCTGCGGGCAATAGTCAGCGCCGCGCACAAACGGGAGCAATTGTTGAAAGCCGCGGAGATTTTAGGGGAAGTCGGCAAATCGCTGGGGATCGTTTCCTGAGGAATCTCCCATAGTGGCACTCTACTGCCCTTCGCGTGAGGCCATCCGGGCTAACCGCACGGCAAAAGAAGACCTGTTATACTCGCGCGATGGCGCCGAAAGACGAAAAATCGAAAAAACTCTTCCTGGTGGATGCGATGGCGCACATCTACCGCGCCTTCTACGCGCCGATGGTGCGCATGAATGCGCCCAGCGGCATACCCACCAAAGTGCCGTTCCTTTTCGCGAATATCCTGCGGCGCTTGATCAAGGACTACCAGCCGGAATTCCTGGGAATCGTATTTGACACCAGCAAGCCTACCTTTCGCGACAAACTATTCGAAGCCTACAAAGCGCAGCGCCCGCCGATGCCGGACGAAATGAAAGTGCAACTGCCGTATGTCCGGCGGCTGTGCGAAGCAATGCACCTGCCTATTCTGGAGCTGGATGGCTACGAAGCCGACGACGTTATCGGCACGATGGCCAAAAAAGGCGCAGCGAAGAAGCTGGAAGTGCTGGTCATCTCCAATGACAAGGACATGATGCAGCTCGTGAGTCCCGGCGTGCGAATATTGCGCACGGGATCGGGCGGCGCGAAGGCCGACATGATCGTCGATGCGCAGAAGGTCGAGGAAATCCTGGGTGTGCCGCCGGGGAAAGTCATCGACCTGATGGCCTTGCTCGGCGACACGGTGGACAACATTCCCGGCGCGAAAGGAATCGGCGAAAAAGGCGCGACCGAGCTCATTCAGAAATACGGCAGCGTGGAAAGCGCGCTCGATCATGCCGGCGAAGTGACCAACAAGAGGTACCGCGAGGCCCTCCAGCAGCAGCGGGACCAGGTGATGATGAGCAAGAAGTTGGC
>JBEKOE010000112.1:0-8781 GCA_049522075.1 Candidatus Acidiferrum sp. | reverse complement strand
GATCCCCGCAGCGTGCTCGGCGCTGGCGACGTCAAATATCACGTCGGCGCTACCGGCGCGTACACCACTTCCACTGGGAAAACGCTGAGTATTCACCTGGTCTCGAATCCCAGCCACCTGGAGGCAGTCGATCCCGTCGCCATGGGCCGCGCCCGCGCAAAATTGACGCGCCACGGCGTCAGCGGCGCGCAAATCGACCGCTCCCGCGAAACGCTCAACAAAGTCTGGGCCATCGTGATGCACGGCGACGCTGCATTCGCCGGGCAGGGCATTTGGGCAGAAACGTTGAATCTCGCCGACCTCGCTGCCTATTCCGTCGGCGGCAGCATCCACATCATCGTCAACAATTTGATTGGCTTCACCACGCGCCCAGCGCAGGAGCACTCTTCGCGCTACGCTTCCAGCATCGCGCGCCGCCAAAGTGTCCCCATCTTCCACGTCAACGCTGAAGATCCCGATGCAGTCGTGCGGATCGGCCGCCTCGCCGCCGAATACCGCGCCGAATTCAATTCCGACGTGGTCATCGACCTAATCGGTTACCGTCGCCATGGCCACAGCGAAGTGGATGATCCCACGATCACCCAGCCACTCCTCTACGAACGCATCAAAAACCATCCGCCGCTCTGGAAAATCTACGCGGAACGCGCCGGCATTGACGCTGCGCCCATCGCCGAGGCCGTCAAGAAGGAATTCGCAGAAGAGCAGCGCAAGGCCGGCAAGCTCACCAAGATTCCCCACCTTCGCAAACTGCCCGATTACTGGTCTCCCTACAACTACGGCAAGTACAATCCCGCTTTTGAAGTGGATACCGGCCTCTCCGCCGCGCGCCTCGCGGGGATTACCGAGGGACTTGTGCGCGTGCCTCCGGGTTTTCACGTCCATCCCAAAATCGTGAAGCTCCTGGAGCAGCGCTCGGAAATGGGCCACGGCAAGCGTCCCATCGACTTTGGTTTTGCCGAGTCGCTGGCCTATGGTTCCCTGGTGCTCGAGGGCAATCCCGTCCGCCTCACCGGCCAGGATTCGCAACGCGGCACTTTCAGCCAGCGCCACGCCGTTTTGGTGGACACGCAAACGGAGCAGGAGTACCTCCCGCTCGCGCACCTTTCGCCCGCCCAAGCCTTCTGCGAAATTCACAATTCTTCGCTCTCCGAAGCGGGCTGCCTCGGCTTTGAATACGGCTTCTCCCGCGACTACCCCGAAGGCCTCGTATTGTGGGAAGCGCAATTCGGCGATTTCGTGAACGGCGCTCAGGTCATCATCGACCAGTTCATCAGCGCCAGCGAAGACAAGTGGGGTTTGCCCACCGGACTCGTGCTCTTGCTTCCCCACGGCTACGAGGGCCAGGGCCCCGAGCATTCCAGCGCGCGCATCGAGCGCTTCATGCAGTTGGCTGCCGAAGGCAACATGAACATCTGCCAGCCTTCCACCGCCGCACAGTATTTTCATCTGCTGCGCCGCCAGGCGCGCCGGTTGTGGCGCAAGCCGCTCGTCGTCTTCACCCCCAAAAGCATGCTCCGCCATCCTGAGGCTTCCTCCACTCTCGAGGAATTGTCCCGCCCGCGGTTTTTGACGCTGGTTCCCGATCGCGAAGTCAGCGACGCGCAGAGTATCCTCATCGCCAGCGGCAAGGTCGGTCACGAACTCCGCGCCGAGCGCCGCCGCCGCAAGGACACCACCACCGCCGTGTTTTTCCTGGATCAGCTCTATCCTCTGCCCAAAACCGAAATCGCCGCCGCCATTGACGCGCATCCCAACGCCCGCGAAATCGTCTGGGTCCAGGAAGAACCCGCCAATATGGGCGCGTTGTTCTATGTTCTCCCGCGCCTCGAACGTATTGCCCAAGCTAAGAATCTCCGCGTTCGCTCCGTCAAGCGCTCCGCCAGCGCCAGCCCCGCCACCGGCTCCGCCAAGGCCCATGAGCTTGAGCAAAAAACGCTCATCACCCTGGCCTTCGCCACCACGCCCAGTCCCTGAACGTCCAACTGTCTGCGCGGGGTCAGCGCTCCAAGGAACAGCTCACTGAGTTCAGGACTTCAGCCCACCTTTTGACATTGTCTCAAAGAGGAACTTCTTCGCTTCTTGCGCTGCCGGCAGTTTCTTCACCGTCCGGACTTCGATCCCTAGAGCGCTTCCGAGCCCAGCCAAACCAGTTCCCAACCCCGTTTCCTTCACCCGTACTTCCGCGGGAACAAAATGGGCAGACTCCATGGCAACAAGCAGCGCACGGCTCACGATTGCCGCACGGGATTCTCCCGCCATTCCGAATTCGCTGTGGTAGTGAAATCCAGTGTTGGCATCCGCAACGATCGCGCCATGCATGCACATTTTCCGCTCATTCTTTTGGCCGATGATCCCTGGCGCGAAGAAGCGCTCTGCTTCCATGATGGTTTCCGATTTCTTACACTCTGCGGCGATCCGTCGAATTCTTTCTTCGTCCAAATCGGCCACTTCGATGGGGGCGGGCCCAGGGGCAGGCGCGGTCACAAGGCGCACTTTATATTCCTGCTCCTTGTTCTCCGGAACAACCAGCGGAAAAGCATCTTTCTTGCGCCAGAACTCTTCGAGCTCCTTATCTGTCACCGTGGCGCAAAAAACGTTCACCGCGCGCAGGCAATAGCCGAGCAGCCTGCCTTCTGCCTCCGTCACATGCCACGGTAGATACCCGGGTCTTACAGCTCGGAATTGCGGCGCCAATATCCCTTTTTTGAGTGGATGATCCAATGCTTTCAACAACACCCGGTCGGCTACCTCCAGATCCGATGCCCTTACGATTTCCAGGCTCACCCCCTTCTGCTTCTCGTAGAAACTATAAGGATCAGCCTTCTGACCGCTGGCCAGCTTCCGGTACATCCGGTAGCTTTCCTCTCCTTGATAAACATGCATTCCGATCCATTCGCCGGCGGCTCCCATTACGCAGCAGTAGCATCGCTCTCCCTCACCGGGTCATCCACCAAAATCAGTTCCTCGTCCGCCAAAAATTCCCACGGCCTCTCCAGCATGAATCTTGTTGCCTCGCCGTACAGTATCTCCGCCGTCGTCCAGGAGAGCGCCTGTTCCCCTTTTAGTTGTTCCTGGAAGAAGCTGTCGTGTATTTCCTTCGCGCTCATGTCGCGTCTTTGTCTTCGTTTCCCCATCAACCGTTCACCTCATCTCCTGACATGCCGGCCGGCAACAATACTTAATACCTGTCTTTCGGCTTGCTCTGCAATCTACCATCCCGCCCTTCGCTTTTCCTTAGCGGATTTGCGCCCTCTCGGAGCTTCAGTCACACGGGAACAACCCTAGCTCCTAACTCGCATTGCCTCTCCCGTCGTGTTGACGCGCCCCCGGCCGGTATCAGGAACATCAATAGAGATATGCACGGGCATTCGCTGGCCGGCCCGATCTCCGAAATTTCATTGCGTGCAGCCAGCCGCTTTGTTACGCTCCAACCCAAATTGGTCCTCTGGAGGGACCCCCTCATGCCCTTCTGCAAAGCGTGTGGTCAGGAAATCGGAACTGCCACTTTTTGCCCCAAGTGTGGTGCCAATCAATCGTCTGCGGTCGCTCCGTCCGCTTCCCCAGCAGCGAATCCGACGGAAGGCCTCGCTGAGAACGTGGCCGGGTTGTTGTGCTACGCTGTTGGCTTTATTACCGGCATCATCTTTTTCCTCATCGACAAACGTCCCTTCGTGAAATTTCACGCCGCCCAATCGATCGTCGTCTTTGGTGGCTTGTTCGTGATCCACATCGCCCTGGCCTTCATGGGTGGCATTGTCGGCTTTGGTCTTTTTTGGACGTTGCACTGGGTCGTGAGGCTCGTGGGGTTTGACCAGCACGAAACGTTTCGCGTGCCCATCGCCGCGGATATCGCCGACGGTTTCGCAAAGAAGTGACAATTCTGCGTCTCAGGCGTGCACGTGAAAGTACCCGTCTTCGCGGAACACCCGTACGTGTGCGCCGAAGAGCGCCGATAGCTGCTCGCTCGTCAGCACTTTTTCCTTTGAGCCATCGGCCACGACGCGCCCTTTCTGCAACAGCACCACGCGCTCGATTTCCGGAATTATCTCCGGCACAGCACGATGCCCAACCCGGCATTCGCCAATTCGCGCAAAGTTGCTCGTAGCTCCAACTGCCCGCAGATGTCCAGTGTGTTTCCCGGCTCATCCAACAACAGTGTCTTCGGTTCATGCACCAAGGCCCGCGCGATCAGCGTGCGTTTCGCTTCGCCCGAAGACATTTCCGCTACCGGTCGCTCCGCCAGGTGGGCAATGCGCAATCGCGCCAGCGCGGCTTCCGCCCGCTCGCGATGCTCCGCCGCTGGATGGTGATTCGGAAAGATCCGCGTGCTGCTGAAGAATCCTGAGAGAACCACATCCATGCCGGTCGCATCTGTCGTGCAAGCCGCCAACTGGTCCGGCGAAACAATGCCCAGCAATGGCCGCAAATCAAAAATGTCCCACACGCTGCGCCCCAGAATGGAAATTGCGCTGTCATCCCGTTGCACGGGATAGCATTCCCGCGTGATCGTCTTGATCAAGGTGGATTTCCCGCTTCCATTCGGACCCAGGATGCAGACGCGTTCACCGCTCGCAATTTGCAGGGTCAACCGGTCCAGCGCCAAATTGTTTCCGCGCATGACGGTGACGTTTCGCAGGTCCAGTAAGGGAGTCGCTTCGTTGCTCATAAGACGATGATTTTCTCACGTAAGGCAGGGAAATCCGGACAGGGTAGCAGGCACAAAAAAAAGGAGGCGAAAACACGTAGCTTTCGCCTCCCGGGGTGGGGTGGGTGTTACAAACAAGCCCATCTGTGGCGCAGCACCCTCTGCCCTGCCAGGCAGGATTGCGGCCTCGCTCGCGGATCGTAGTCTGATAAACCGAAAGGAGACTCACCACCCGAGGGCTTGCCTTTGTTGTTTTCTAACACCCGGTAGAACACATGTCAATCGAAAAAAGTCGATACTTGTCGCCAGATAAACCGATTA
The DNA here is from genome assembly GCA_049522075.1 of Candidatus Acidiferrum sp. Lineage (GTDB taxonomy): Bacteria > Acidobacteriota > Terriglobia > Acidiferrales > UBA7541 > Acidiferrum. Next base: position 3,815 of record JBEKOE010000112.1, on the reverse strand, counting down.
ATCACGGCAGTTTCTCGCAATTTCACTGGATCTTGATAAAGCTGCACAGGGTGAGACTTTCGGACCGCCTATGTCCCACAGATAGTTTTCAGCGGGCTTAGGACTCTTCTCAGGGTTTGGAATCGTTCCCGTCAGCCTGTAGGGGTAATAGTACTACCCGGCGTGTGGCTCACCTGCGCGTCACCGGGCACCGGCTTGCCGTGCCGCGACTCGGAATCTTCAGGATGGCACACTGAGGCGCACTCTTCCCGCAAGCCGATTAAGATACTTGCGTTTGCGAATTGCCCAGGATCTCGCGAATGGCTCTGCCCAATGAAGTCGGGCTGTACGGTTTCTGGAGATACCGTGAGGCGGGCGTCAGCGTGACACCAAGACTGGGATATTCCGAATAGCCGCTGGTGAACAGGATCGGCAGATCCGGGAATCGTGCCAGCAGTTGGGCTGCTGTCGCCGGTCCGCCCAGATGCGGCATGACCACATCCAGAATGGCCAGCGAAGGTTTCTCCTCGTCACATAGTCGCACGGCCTTTTCGCCGTCGTTTGCGGCCAGCACGCGATAGCCCAAGTTCACCAGCGCCTGCCTCGCCATCTCTCGGATCGAATCGTGGTCCTCCGCCAGCAAAATGGTCTCCGTCCCCCGCAGGTTCATGGCCTTGGAGAAGTCCGCTGCCTGCAATGCGCCTTCGGTGACTGCGCCCTCCACAGCAGGGAGATACACGCGGAAGAGGCTGCCATGACCCAGCTCACTGTAAACGTGAATGAATCCCCCGTGTTGCTTCACGATTCCATAGACCGTTGCCAGACCCATCCCCGTGCCTTTGTCGCGCTCCTTCGTCGTGAAGAATGGCTCAAAGATGCGTTCCCGCGTTTCCTCGTCCATGCCTACGCCCGTATCGGAGACGGAGAGCACGGCGTAGCGGCCGGGCATCACATAGGGATAGAACCAGCAATAGGATTCATCCAGTTGCACCAACTCCGTTTCGATGGTCAACTGGCCGCCCTGCGGCATGGCGTCGCGTGCGTTCAGGCAAAGATTCATCGCCACTTGTTCAATCTGCGTGGGATCCGCTTTCACCGGCGGTAGGGAACTTGGCACCACTTTGATCTCGATGCTTTTGTCGATGACCTTGTCGAGGAAGCTCGCCAAACCTTGCATTACCCCGTTCAAATCCACCGGCCGTGGCTGCAACGCCTGGCGCCTCGCGAAGGCCAGAAGTTCCCGGGTCAGCGTCGCCGCGCGATCCGCCTGTTCACGAATGCGCGCAAAACGCTCCGCAATGGCCGGATAGTTGCGGCTCTGCTCATGACCCAACTCCGCCCAACCGAGGATGGCCCCGATGACGTTGTTGAAATCGTGCGCAATGCCTCCGGCAAGCTGCCCGATGGTTTCAAACTTCTGGGCCTGGTGCAGTTGGCGCTCCAGAGCTCGAAGTTCGGTTACGTCTTCCACGATGCCTTCCAGCGCATCCGCGGGGCCCGGCAATGACAGATAGCGCAGGTGCAGACGCACCACGATTAACCCGCCGTCCTTTCGCCGCAACTCCGTCTCCGCGCCGTGCACAAACCCGATTTGCCGACAGGTGACCATGAGTTGCCCGAACTCCTCTGGATAACGAAATACGTCTGTTGACAGATTCAGCACCTTCAATTCTTCGAGGTTTTTGCACGCCAGCAACTGCAGCAGGCTGGCGTTCGCGCTAAGGAACTCTCCCGCAAGGGATACCCGGAAGATCCCGTAACTCGAGTGTTCCACCAGTTCGCGGTTCCTTGCCTCACTCTCGGCCAAAGCGGCCTGGGCGCGCGCATTGGCGTCGCGCAACTGCTTTTCCTCCAGCGCCCGCTTCAGCGCCACCGGCAGCCGCGTTAGCCGGTCCTTCCACACGTAATCGTTGAACCCCTGCCGGATGAACTCCGCGGCGCCTTCTTTTCCCAAGGAACCTGTCAAAAGAAGAAAGGGCGTGTCTTTTCCGGAGTCGCGCAGGAAATGCAACGCCTCGATACCATTCCAGCCGGGCAATGAATCCACCGCCAGCACTGCGGCAAATTCATCGGAACCCAGCGCCTCTTCAAACCCGCTGCGGTCCGCTACCACCGTGCATTCGATCGCCAAGCCCGCATTGCGAAGCTCCTCAAGAATGGCTTCGGCGTCTTGTGGGGATTTTTCGAGCAGGAGAATGCGCAAGGATTCCGCGGTCGTGCCGGGTAGCGATTTTTTGTGGGCCATCGCTTTCATGGTTCGGCACTCATAGCCTGGCAAGAGTGCGAGGTTCACGAGATTCCGGCAAAGTTGCCGCTTCTCGATATTCGTCAGAGCGTGCAAGTGCTGTGCCCAGGATTACCTCGTCGTCAATGCAAAAAATCAATGTCGGAAGCAGCCCGCTGGATTGCTGAAACGAAAGCAGGCGCCCCGCAATTCGCCGCCGAACACTGCAAAGGGAAGACGCCTTGGTATCCTGCAATGCGACGACAAACTGCCCTGCGCGATTCAACGCCAGCGAATCCGAGGCTCGTACGCTTTTCCTCAGCGTCTGCGCAATCCTCTGCATGAGTTCTTCTGCCGCAAACCTTCCATTCCGCTCAAGAAGCATTCTGAAGTTCTGCACTTCGATGCACATTCTCGCCGCGCTGCCGGCCAATCCCGGCCGGTCCGCCGGTTTACCCTTGTCGGCATGAACAGATCGGTTCGCAACATTCGCGCTGGATTCTTGCGCATCTTCGGGGGCGCGTACCACTGCCTTCGCCGCGATCGCCGTTCGCAAGATTCGGTCCAATGTCCGTGCATCTACAAATCCTTCCAGCATGTAATCTTTTGCCCCCGCCTGAATGCACTTCGCAGCAGTCTCTTTATCGGCAGGTTCCGCCCAAATGATGAGCGCGACCTCAGGAGCACACTCGTGCAGGTGACTCACTGTGGCGGCTGGGTTAGGCTGGAGCACCAACATCTGGAGGAGTGCTACATCGGGGCGGTGTTTCTGAAGTGCTTCCAATAAACTGGTCGACCTCGACACCAAGCACATTTGGTCGCATCGGCCTGTCGAAGTAGAAAATGTTCGCAGAGTGACGCTGGCTTCACTCGTTCCACCTTCTGCCAAGAGAACTTTCAAGGGGGCATCATTCATGGCCGAACGTCTTTCATCAGCAATGAAAGCAACATGAATCTGGCGGCAGCGGCCAAGTTAACAACCGCGTCAACATTCAAGAAGGGGATAGTTGGGGAAGGGAGTGCTATTGTCGGAGTCTATTACGGGAGTGTCAAGAACTATTCGCGAATCTTAGAAAAATTAAAGCCTTTCCAGCGTAGCTTCCCTCCGGCCGAGAAGAAAGGCTGTAATGCCCGCCAGAATGCCGCCCAGAATGATCACTCCTTCCCAGACAAGTCCTGCGGCAAACACGAGATGGGGAGCTGCACCAAAAGGAGACAACAGCCCCACCAGCGCCGCTTCTCTCACGCCAATGCCACCTTGCGTCAGCGGCAGAAGCGCTGCAACCTTTGCCAGCGGCCATGCAAAAAACCAGTCCCGCAGAGGGAGGAACAACCCGCAGGAGATGGCCAGTAGCGCAGTCAGTGTGAGAAACGTGCTTTGGATTGCTGTCCCCAGAACCCATCCGAAAACCAAAACATGGGGGCGTCGGGAGACGCTTCGTAGCGCAAAACGCAGTCGCCCTAGTCGTCGTCGAAACCTCACGGAACGTCCTCGCAGCAATGGCCGGTACAATAGGCCCAGCAGCGCAATCGCAATTGCGGCCACTCCCGCTAGGACGTACACCGCATGCCGCGCCTGATTCCGCAACGCCACCGGGACTGAACCCGGCAG
>JBEKOE010000111.1:0-4848 GCA_049522075.1 Candidatus Acidiferrum sp. | reverse complement strand
AGAGACCCAACATGAATTGGTTGGCGATGGATGCCTGGGCCTCCAATAGATAGGCAGTGAGACGAAAGAGCCCGGCGAGGAAACACCGGGCTCCGCGACAGGATGCAATTTTTCCAGAGGATCTAGGCTTCTTCTTCGACGAGGGCTTCGCCGTGGGCCGCTTTGTGGGCGGCGATGACCTTCTCCGCCAGTTCTCCGGGCACGTAGTCGTAGTGAGAAAACTCCATGGCGTAGCTGGCGCGGCCCTGCGTCATGGAGGTCAGGTCCGTCGCATAAGAAAGCATTTCCGCGAGCGGTACCATGGCTTTGACGACGACGTTATGGCCGCGCGTTTCGCTGCCTTCGATGCGGCCCCGGCGTGAGCTGAGGTCGCCCATCAGATCGCCGGAATACTGATCCGGCGCGAAGACCTCCACGTGCATGATGGGTTCGAGGAGAGCGGGCCTAGCCTGCTTCATGGCTTCCTTGAAGGCCAGGGACCCGGCAATTTTGAAGGCGATATCCGAGGAATCGACATCGTGATATTTGCCGTCATAGAGGGTGGCGCGGAAATCGGTCATCGGGAAACCGGCAAGATGGCCGCGCGCGGCGGCTTCGCGGATGCCGCGTTCGACGGAAGGAATCCAGTTGTTGGGAATGGAGCCGCCAAAGATGTCGTCAACGAATTCAATGCCCTTGTTGCGCTCCGTGGGCTCAAACTTGACGCGGCAGACACCGAACTGGCCGTGGCCGCCGGACTGTTTTTTGTGCTTGCCTTCGGCGTCGGCCTTGCCGCGGATGGTTTCACGATAAGGCACCTTCGGCGGCTTAAGGGTGAGATTGACGTTGTAGCGCTTCTGAAGCTTGGCCACAACAACCTCAACGTGCTGCTGGCCGTTTCCGGCGAGGAGAAATTCCTTGGTTTGTGGATCGCGTGAAAAACGCAGCGCGGCGTCTTCTTCCATGATTTTGTGAATGGCCACGCCGATCTTGTCTTCATCGGCGCGGGACTTTGGTTCGACCGCAAAGGTGATGGAAGGCTCCGGCAACTTCGCAGGTTGATAGTAGATGGGAGCGTTCTTGTCGCCGAGGGTGTCGCCGGTGATGGTTTCTTTCAGTTTGGCGATGGCACCGATATCACCGGCGTGGAGCTCCTGAATTTCGGTGAGCTGTTTTCCTTGAACGTCCATGGTGTGCTGAAAACGCTCGGGAACATTGCGGTTGAAATTGAGAAGCGTGGCGTCGTTTTTGAGGACACCGCTCTTGACCTTGAAATAGTTGATGCGGCCGGCAAAGGGGTCGGCAAGAGTCTTGAATACGAAGAGGGAAAGAGGCTGCGTGTCGTCGTACTTGCGGTCGATGCGATCCCCCTTGCCTCCCGGTTCCGTGAAGCCGACTTGCGCGTGCTCGTCCGGATGCGGGAAAACATCGGCGAGAAAGGTAAGCAGGCTGGCATTGCCGATATTCCGCGTGGAGGAGATCATCAACACGGGAATGATTCTTTCCGCGACGATGGCTTTGCGCACCGCGGGGATGAGGTCCTGAATGGGAATGGTGCCCTCGCGGAAGAATTCCTCCATCATTTCGTCGTCGCCTTCGGCAATCATTTCGACGAGCTTTTCGTGGGCTTCCTTGGCTTCATCGAGGAGCGCGTCGGGAATATTTTCGATAGTAGCCTTGCCATCGCCATCGGGCGTGTAGAGGTGGGCCTTCATGGCCACGAGATCCACCACGCCGCGAAAACCTTTTTCGGAACCGACAGGCATCTGCAGCGCCACCACGTTGCGGCCAAAGAGCTCCACCAGGGATTCCATGCACCTCTCAAAGCTGGAAAGCTCCCGGTCCATCCAAGTGAGGACAAAGGCGCGGGGGATGTCGTACTCGGCGCAATAATCCCAGACCTTTTCCGTTGTGACTTGAGCGCCGACGTGGGCGTCCACGGTGATGAGGGCGGCGTCAGCGGCGACGAGGGCCGCCTTGGTTTCGGTAATGAAAGTGGAATAGCCGGGGAGATCGAGGAAATTAATCTTGACAGTATTGCCCGCGCAAAGAGTGCAGGCCCATTCGGCGTGGGCGAGTCCGGGTTGGATGGAGATTTTACGGGCGATTTCTTCGTCGTCCCAGTCGGTGGTGGTGGTGCCCTCCGCAACTTTGCCAAAGCGCTGGGTCGCCCCGGCGGTGAAGAGTAACGACGACACCAGTTGCGTCTTGCCGGTGCCGCCGTGACCTACAATGCCAACGTTTCTGATGTCCTTGGTGGGATAGATTTTCATTACAGACCTCCGCGTAGGTGTGGCCAACTGAGGTCACCGGGCGATGGTCCGCCGACAATACAGCAGGCGCGGGCCTGCGCCTGGCGAGGTTGTTGGTTTGAAGGAGAGCGCGGCCCTGCCTGGGTCCCGGGAAGCGGGGCGAAGGAAAAACGCCAAATCCCTGGTCCGCTCTTCTTAACGGGGAAATGCTAGCACATGGAAATGGCAGGGGCAACGGAGCGGGGTGGGTAAGTGGGTCAGTGTCCGGCCGCGGCGCTGATCAGGACTTGAGACCGCATCACCAGCTATTCTGAGTTGGCGAGATTTCTGCTTGCGACAGTAAGGCTTGCTAGCCCTGATGTGATTTCTTACAATAAGCACCGATAGGGACCTATTGTGAGTCGCCTTTCCAGCATATCGGTGCTGTTCATCGTGACTTGTGCAGCATTCCCTCAAACAGCGAATCGTTCAAGTTCTCCAGGCGTCGGTCGGGTGATTTGGGAACCCCCGGCATGGAATTTCTTGCATGTAGTTCCCAAAGCGACCGTCCCTAAGGAGATGTTGGCGACACTGCGCGTGTCAGACTTTCCCGTCAGTCTCGAAAAGACAAAAATGGACGACGTGACAATACGCCTTGGGGGCACAATTGGGCAAAAGGGCGACGCGGGTGAGTTCGTTGAATGGCTTTGCTTTCATGGGACAGACCCCGGAGGGCACTGGGTGCTTTGGTTGGAAAGCGGCGAGATTGATGCAGGAACGGTGGGGAGTTTTCAGTGGCAAAGGCTCGACAAGGGTGCGGTGCTTGACCGCCGCTGTCGAATGCTTGAAGGCACAGGTGTAGAGTTGCCGGTCACGCTACGGCTCGGCATGGCAGAATCGGAAGTATTGCAGAGTTTGGGTCCACCTACGGTCAGGCACGGCGATAGGCTCATCTACGTTCACGAGCATGAGGAATCTATTCGCGGCGAACCCTACACATCTACAAACATTGTAGCGATTCATCTTCGTGGCGGGACAGTGTGGGCAATCGAAGTGTCAAAAACCACTTCCTCGTAAGCAATAGGAAAAAAACTCAAGACGATTGACCTGGTTTGCTGACGTGATATCACCCCGACGGCCCGGTGGCTTTGGTCCGCCGCCCAAACTCCTGATAAGTCACTAGCCTTGATCGGAAACTGACCCATTACCCATGGGTGAGAAGGCATCACAAAGAGCTGGTGACGCGCTGAGACTTCCCTGCCATCTATTTGCTCCCGGATTGTGCCAGAGGATCGAAGAGCGCTTTCAGGGTCAATTTGGAGGACTTGGGCACTTCGACGGTACGCGAATAATCCGGGCGGCTGGGAGATTTCAGCAGGAAGAGGTGCGGGCCAGCGGGAAGTTTCAGCGTCGCAGGGGTATTGCCAATGAATTTTCCGTCGACGAAGATTTCCGCGGCATCGGGATCGGAGGTAATGGTGAGCTGGCCAAAACCCTCGGGAGAAGAAGTGACGGTGGGAAGTGAGACCGCTGGTTCAGAAATCGCCGGGGCCCCGGAGGATGGCGCGCTTGTAGCGTCCTGGGAATCGGAGCGGTGGGCCGACGACTCGGCTGTGGTGACTGAGGGGACGGAAAGAGCGGGATAGAAACGGTGAAGGACGGCGAGGAGGTCGGCGGAGCTGAGAGCAAAACCGATTCCAGTGACATTTTTCTTGATGAGTTTCTGGGTGTTGAGGCCGATAACTTCGCCACGGGAATTGAGCAGCGGGCCGCCGGAGTTGCCCGGGTTGATGGGGGCGTCGGTCTGGATCCAAGTACCAGGTCCGGCAGAGGCGAACTTGCCGACAGCGCTGACAATGCCCTTGGTGACGCTGAACAACATGGCGTCGCCGGGGCTGCCAATCGCGAGCACGGAATCTCCCTGGCGGATGGAGGAAAGATCGGCGAGGGGGAGAAGGGGAAAGACGAAGTCTGGAGAAGGTGGCGCGACTTTGACGAGGGCGATGTCAAGGTCGGCGTCGATGTAGACGACTTTGGCCGGAAGTTGCACGCCGCTCGGGAGCAGTGCGAGGAGCGAAGCGCCTCCCCGGGCAACATGGGCGTTCGTGGCGACGATCCCGGTGTCGGTGACGAAGAAGCCGGAGCCAAGGCCATCGAAAGATTTCAGACAGACAACGGCAGGCTTGACGCGGCGAACAGTTTCTTCCAAGGATAGCTCTGGCCGTAGAGAGGCGGGTGCCGCGGAGTCTGGAGCGGCGACAGTGCCCGTGAACGTCGAAGCTATGGGATCAAGATCAGCATGGAAATGGTCCGACTTGAACAGCCAATACTGGCCGTGATTGTGGCCGTGGAGATCGATCCACTCCATGGGACCGTTTGTCAGGAGAATCTCGCGTGTAGCGTAACCCGCTAGCGACACGCGCGCGATGACGGGATGTTCCAGGCGCTGGCCGATCGCGGTGTGGGTGCGATGGAAGTAGCCACCTGGAAAGGATTTTTCGAAGGGCGTGGTGCCAACGAGGACGCCGTCAAGTTCGACGCTGGCGCCGGAAGGATTGCTGGTGATTTTGAGAGACTCGGCAGAACAGGGGACGGCAAACCAAAGAAGTAGAAGAGCTATAACAGCGAGTCGGTGAAG
>JBEKOE010000110.1:0-4957 GCA_049522075.1 Candidatus Acidiferrum sp. | reverse complement strand
CCCCGGCCACCAAGGTGAGCATGTGGAGGGACAGCGTGCAGATGTTCCTGGACGTGGTGATCATCCGGTGGAACGCATTGCGCGGCCGATACCGCAAGGGGCGGTGAGGTCTACTTTGCACAATAAAGTACTTGACAGCGCTTACCCGCAGCGCTATTCTTTGTTCGTGCCCACGACCAGCCCCATCCGCACTCCTTCCCGTGAGCCCATCCCGATTGACGCTCGCGCCGCGGATCAACTCCGCTACATCCGTGAAACCATGGAACGCGCTGCGGAGTTCACCGCGGTGCCCGGCTGGGGTGGTGTGGCCATGGGCGTCACGGCCTTGGCAGCGGCGCTCTTGGCCTCGCGCCAAGGTACACCACTAGGCTGGGTCGCGGCGTGGTTGGCAGAGGCTTTTGTAGCGGTGGCGATCGCGGCACCGTCGGCAGCGACCAAAGCGCGGCGCGCCAATTCCTCATTGTTCAGCGGACCGGGGCGCAAGTTCGTGCTGAGCTTCGCACCGCCGATTGTCGTGGGCGGGTTCTTGACGGTGGCGCTCTTCCAAATGGGCAATTTCACTGCCCTGCCAGGGGTGTGGCTGTTGTTGTATGGTACGGCGATTGTCACGGGTGGCGCGTTTTCGGTGCGTGCTGTGCCGATCATGGGGCTTTGCTTGATGGGGCTTGGCGCTGCGGCTTTATTCGCTCCGGCGCATTGGGGAAATCTGCTCATGGCCGCAGGTTTCGGATTGGTGCAGATCGGCTTTGGTTTGTGGATCGCTTTGCGGCACGGCGGTTGAGCAGGTATTGGAGAACAGAAGAGTTATGGCGAGATCGGCGACAGTCCGGCAGGTGCGCCTGCAAAAAGAGGAGGCTCCCTCCGCGGTCCCGAGCCAGAAGCGCGAGGCGGTGCCGGCGAATCTGGACCGGCTGATTCACGAGCGCATCCGGCTGGGGATTGTCAGCGCGTTAGCCGTGAACCGTTCGCTGACGTTCAACGAGTTGAAAGCCCTGCTGAAGACGACGGATGGAAACCTGAGCGTGCACGCGAGGAAACTGGAGGAGGCGGACTACATCGTGTGCACGAAATCGTTTGACGGGCGGCTGCCCAAAACGGAATACCGGCTGGCCGCCGGCGGGCGCCGGGCGCTGGAGCGCTACCTGAATCACATGGAAGCGCTGATCCGGGCGACGCGCGAGGGGTAAAAAATTTGTGCCTTTACTTTGCATTACAAAGTACATTGTGAAAGTTGGCGGCGGAGGAAGCAGCATGCTCATGGAAAACACGATTGTGGATCGCACCCACGCGGTGCCGGCGGATACGGCGTTCAAGATTCATGTTGCGATCATTTGCGATGGCAACGGCCGCTGGGCCACTGCGCGAGGTTTGCCGCGCTCGGAGGGTCACCGTGAGGGGGCCGAAGCGGCACGGCGCATTATCCGGTGCGCGCCGCACCTGGGCATTCACACCCTGACGTTATTCGCGCTTTCCTCAGCGAACTGGCAGCGCCCGCCGGCCGAAGTGGACGCCATTCTGGGGCTACTGCGGGAATACCTCCAGGCGGAGACTTCTCACTGCCTCGAAGTAGGCGTTCGCCTGAGCATCATCGGACGGCGCGATCGCTTGCCCGCGGGCTTGCGAGCAGCGATTGCCGATGCCGAAGCGCTGACCGCGAAGGGTAAGGCGCTGCACCTGCGCTTGGCGATCGACTACTCGGCGCGACAAACGATCTACCAGGCGGCAAGCAAGTTCTACAAAGTAACCAACCTTTCCAGCGAGGCATTCGGCGACCTACTTGCCGAAGTGCAACGTGGCGGCTCGACCGAAGTGGACCTGCTGATTCGCACGGGCGGTGAACAGCGGCTTTCGGATTTCCTGCTCTGGGAATGCGCCTTCGCGGAATTCGTTTTCTTGCCGAAGCGCTGGCCGGACTTTATGCCGGTGGACCTGCGGAATTCGGTTCAGGAATTTGAGCGGCGAGAACGGACGCGGGGCGGCCTGCCGCGCGAGTGCACCATCTAGTGCCGTTCCAACTGTTTCTGCCAAATGACGGTCCGAGCATCTGACACGAGCACGGAGAGAGTATTCTCGAAGGGATTTGCTGGAACAAGTTGGAACGGCACTAGTCCAATAGAATCCAGGTGGCTCAGTGATACTCACGGTGCATGGCGAAGGCCTTGAGGAGGACGCGCGTGGCTGTCTCCGTGAGCTGATACAAATGAAGTTCGTCTTCTTTTGCGAAGACAAGATCCGTAACATCGCTACCCGCGCGGGCTTCCCCGGCGACGCGCTCACAGAGATAGTCGATGATCACATAGTGGAAGCGCGGGCGATCCGGCGAGCCTCCGCCTCCATCCTCCTGATCGATGTAGATACGGTCAAAAGCCTCGATCATCTCCAGGACGCGCACCTGCAAACTGGTCTCTTCCAGCAACTCGCGTGCGACACCTTCCTGTAGCGACTCACCAAGTTCCAGGGTCCCTCCGGGGATGGACCAATGTCCGCGCAGCGGCTCGCTGCCGCGGCGGATCAGGAGCGCGCACCCGTTCTCGATGACGACGCCACCGACGCCAACGACGGGTCGATCTGGATATTCTCGAGCCAAGGCAGGCTTTTCTTTCGCCCGGACTGTTGGGTTACACTGAAACGCAGCGGAAGAGTCATGGGATGGACTTCATCCGCTGGGGTATATAATACGCCGGAAGGTGAAAGCCGCGCTCGCGGCATCGCCCGAAGAAGATCAACATGGAGGATGGAGACGTGCTCCGCTGCCCAGGATGTAGCGCAGAAATTGATGTGGACGAAGACGAAGTGGAAGAGGGAGAAATCCTGAGCTGCCCGGAGTGCGAGTGCGAGCTGGAGGTGTCGCAGACCCACCCGGTCGTGCTGACCCCCATCTCCGACGATCTTGACGAAGAAGACGAGGAGGAAGAGAAAGACATCGAAGAGGACGAGGACGAGCTTGGCGACAACGGAGACCTCCCGGATGACGACGAGGATGATGATGACGAGGATGATGAAGAGGACAAGTAGCCGTTTCCTCGGGAGCGGTAGGGCATCCTGCGGGCTTGCGAGCATCGTCTAATAGAAAGTGACCCCATTGCCGGGCTAAAGTGTCTCCCATGCGTGAACCAACCTCCATCTGCTTAGGACTCCTCCTGTGTTTGGCGTACCCTGTTGTGGGTCAACAGCCGACAGATACCGCACCGGCTGCGTCACCGTCGCAACCCGCGGCGGCCCCGCCGGTAGCTTCACGCGCAAGTTCATCTTCGAAGGGAAACAAGAAACCGCTTCCCGTTTACTTGATCACCGGCACGGTCTTTAATGAAAAGGCGCTTTCGTTTCCGGATGTAAAGGTTCGCATTCGGCAGACCAGCGAGAAGAAATTCCGGTGGGAGACGTATACGAATTCGCGCGGGGAGTTCGCCGTGCGGGTACCGGAAGGTAACGAATACGAGGTGCGGGTGCAGGCAAAAAACTTCAGGGAGCAGTCGCAGACGGTGAAGGTGAACGCCGGCGCTCTACAGCCGCAGCTATCGTTCCGGCTGGAGCCAGCAACGCCGGGAAAGACGGGAGACAAGAAATGAAGGGACACCGCAAGATCGCCTGCATCTGGGCGGTTATGCTCGTATTCGCATGGATCGCCGGCGCGCAAGACTCCAAGAAAGAGTCGCCATTGCGCACGGTGCGTGGGATCGTCACCGATAAATCAGAAACGCCCCTCCCCAACAGCGTCGTGTTCCTGAAAAACCTGCGGACCAACGCGGTACGCAGTAGCTTCGCGGATTCGGATGGCAACTACCGGTTCAGCGGGTTGGATCCCAACGTGGATTACGAGGTGCATGCGGAACTCGAAGGGGAGAAATCCCAAGTCAAGACGGTGTCGTCGTTTGACAGCCGCAAGGAAATCACGCTCAATCTGAAGATTGACCGGAAGAAAAGCTAGGGACTCCAGGCTTCGTCGCGGGGGCACTTGCCCCGCGATGGTTGGGAAACATGGGGCAAATCGAGCTAGCGATCTGAATGGGGATTGCGAGGGCAGAGTATACGCACGGCGCTGGGCACGACTGCGACCTCCACAGGAGTGTTTCCCAGGATTTCGCCATCTCCGTGAAATGAACACGGCCTGTCGGTCTCTATGCGCACACGGTCCACGCGAAAACGCTGGACGCGCGCGGTTCGCAGTTCACCGCGACGAGCCAGGGACGGGAGTAGTGCGAGGACTTCCAGAAAACTCAGATCCTCCAGCAACACCAGGTCGAGTTTCCCATCATCCGTTTGCGCGTCAGGGGCGAGACGCAATCCCGCGCCGTAGCTGGGTGTGTTGAGCACGACCAGCAGAAGCGCATTGGCGTTGATCTCCACTTGCCGATCGGTTCCGATGAACGCGCGCAGACGGATGGGGTGGAAGCTCATTAGGGCGCGTACCGCGGAAAGAAGATAGCGCGGGCGGCCGCGCAAATTGCGATAAACACCGCCCGCGTAACGCGCGGCTTCGGCATCCAAGCCCACTCCGCCCCCGCCGGTGTAGAGCCTCTCCTTGCCGTCGGCTGTGCGAGCTAGAGCGGCATCAAGAAAAGCGGGCTGGCCTTCCAGAAGAAGGTCGGCAGCAAGGAGGGGGTCCTGGGGCAGACCGATGGCCGCGGCCAGGTCATTTCCACCGCCCGCCGGAATCACGCCCAAAACGACATCAGGAGCCCCTGCAAGCGCGTTAAGAAGCGCCTGGAAAGTTCCATCGCCGCCGAGCACAAAAATCCGTTTGTGTCCCTCCGCAGCCCCTCTGCGCGCTTCCGCAGCGAGGTTCTCAGGACTTTGCGTGGAACGAAACTCGACCCGCCAGCCGCGGCGGCGGGCAAAGTCTTTGAGCAAGGGGAGAACATCTTGCGCCAAGCCTCCGCCCGCAGCGGGGTTCACAAGAACCAGGTCCGGAATGCCATGCGGGGGCGCGGCGAGGTTAGGCACAGGTTGATTCTGC
>JBEKOE010000109.1:0-7173 GCA_049522075.1 Candidatus Acidiferrum sp. | reverse complement strand
ACGCTCAGCCGGGATTACCAGGCGGGGGCTTTGCCGGCGGCGTTTCTGGCGCGCGAGGACTATTTGCTGCTGTGGCAGTTGCAGGAAGCAGGGCCCGTGCAGGTGGAAGTGAACATCCAGGGCACGCTGAGCGGCAAACCGGTGGAGGTTTACAACACGGTGGCGGAAATCCGCGGGACAGAAAAGCCGGACGAGATGGTGATCCTGGGCGCGCATCTGGACTCGTGGGATTTGGGAACGGGAGCAACGGACGACGGGACGGGTTCCGCAGCGGTGATGGAAGCGGCGCGCGCTTTGCAGAAGCTGGGGGTGAAACCGAAGCGCACGATCCGGTTTGTGCTGTTCACGGGCGAGGAGCAGGGCTTGAACGGCTCCCGGGCCTATGTGGCGGCGCACAAGGAGGAACTCCCGAAGGTTTCCGGGATGTTGGTGCACGACACGGGCACAGGTAAGGTGCTCACGATCGGATTGATGGGAAATTACAACGTGAGGGAGACGATTGACCGCGTAATGTATCCCCTGGCGGAAACCGCCGGAATCATGGAACCCACACTGCGCAGCGAGGGAGGACAAGACCACGTGCCGTTTGACGAGGCGGGCGTGCCGGGCTTCTGGTGCGTGCAGGATCCGGCGGACTACGAGAAGACGCACCACTCGCAGGCGGATACGCTGGACCGCGTGAAATGGGATGAATTGACGCAAGGCGCGGAGGTACTGGCCGTATTTGGCTACAACGTGGCGCAATTGCCGGAGTTGCTGCCGAGGAGGCCGGCGAAGAAGTAAGAGACACGGGGTAGGGCTGGAAACCGAGTTGACGGGGGTGCAGCAGTGCTGCACCCCTACGGGAAAAACATGCGCATGGTGGTGCAGAGGGTGAGCCGGGCGAAAGTGACGGTAGAAGGACGCGTCACCGGAGAAATTGGTGCGGGGCTGATGATCCTGCTGGGGGTGGGCAAGGAAGACACTCCGGGCGTCGCGGCGGCAATGGCAGAAAAGGCGAGCAACCTGCGAATCTTCGAGGATGAGCAGGGGAAAATGAACCGTTCGCTGGTGGACGTGAAAGGCGAGGCGCTGGTGGTGTCGCAATTCACGCTTTACGGCGACGCGCGGGGACAACGGCGGCCAAGCTTCATCTCAGCGGCGCCGCCGGAGCAGGCGAAGAAATTGTATGAAGAGTTTTGCGAAGCTTTGCGCGGCCTGGGTGTGAAAGTGGGGACAGGCATCTTTCAGGCGATGATGTCGGTGGAGCTGGTGAATGAAGGACCGGTCACAATCCTCATCGATTCGGACAAGACGTTCTAGCCGGAGGGGGAAATTGGTCCAGGCAGAGGCGAAGTGGACGGCCGCAAAAGCCGTTGCGACATTGAAACGCCTGGGCGAGAAGAAAAACGTCGCAGGCATGGCGCGATTCGGCATACGAGCAAATAAAGTTTTAGGTGTATCCAAGCCAAAACTGGATGAGCTGGCCAAGAAAATTGGGAAGAATCACGAACTGGGGATGGAATTGTGGCGCACAGGGATTCACGACGCGCGGCTTCTGGGAGTTCTGATTTCGGAGGCGGAGCAGGTCAGCGCAAAGCAGATGGACTGCTGGGTAAGGGATTTTGACAACTGGGACGTTTGCGACGGCAGTTGTTGCCACCTGTTTGTATTTGCGGCGCCGGCCTGGGGCAGCCGATGCGATCTACCTGAAGTTTCTGAAGACGATCGAACGCGAAGCCTGGGACGACCGGAACTTCGTGCGCAAGGCCGTGAACTGGGCTTTGCGCAACATCGGGAAGCGGAACCTGCGGTTGAACCGCGCGGCGATTTCGAGCGCGGAGCGGATTCGCCGGCAAGACACGCGGGCGGCGCGGTGGATTGCGGCGGATGCTCTGAGGGAGTTGCGGAGTGAAGCGGTGCAGAGGCGATTGCGCCGCAAGGCCGCGTGAAGAACGATGTCGCGAAAAGAGACTACCTGAAGTTGGCGCTACGGCAGAAGAACGGGGCGTGCTTCGTGGCGGAGACGAAAGAGAACGGCGTCGTGGGCTGGGCGCATGTGAGCGTCACGCCGCTGCTGGAAGTGGAGCGGCGCGCCGAGTTGAATGGCCTGGTGGTGGACGAAAAGGTCCGCAGCCAGGGAGCGGGTTGGGGCCTGCTGCAGGCGGCGGAAGAGTGGGCGCGGAAGAGGCGCTGCAAGGGGATGTCCGTGAGGTCGAACGTGCTCCGGGATCGCGCGCACGGATTTTACGAGCGGCACGGGTATGAGCATTACAAGACGCAGAAAGCGTTCCGGAAAAAGCTTTAGGCTGAGCGCCGCAGCTGCGGAGCCTGTCTGAGAACTGAGGAAGCCGGACCTCAGCGGCTAAAGCCGGGTTGAATTTTCGCCGTTTACGGCACGACTAAAGAGGTTGCGGAAGAACCCGAAAAAGGCTTGCTTCAGGGGCTAAAGCCCATTGGATTTAGGAGCATTGCGCCGGGGCTGAAGCCCCAGCCTCCTAAAGAAAAGGCTCTTTCCGCAAGCGGCGAAGTCGGGCCCTCCCAAGCCATCATATCGGCACAAATCTAGCAACCCGCAATTCTCGCTGGCAATACCTCGCGGAAAATCTCTGTTGAACGCCCGCCGCCTTCCAAAACGAATTCCGGGCGAAGACGGGTAGCGTTCAAGCCACGGCCGGGAGAGAGAACGGCTGGAAAGATATATCGTGATACGATAGAATGAAGTCATGGGTGAGAAGATTACAGACGGGGAATACCGAGCGCTGGCGGAGCTGCGCTACCGGATACGGCGTTTCTTGCAGGAAGGCGACGCGACGGCGCTCCAGGCGGGCCTCGAGCCGCAGCAGTACCTATTGCTGCTGGCGATCCGGGGCATGCCCGATGGGCAGGAAGCCACAATCCGGCCGCTGGCGGAGCGCCTTTCGCTTCGCCATCACAGCACGGTGGAATTGATTGACCGCATGGAAGCGCGAGGCTACGTGCGGCGGACGCGAGGCCGTGAAGACCGGCGGCAAGTGCTGGTGTCGCTGCAACCGCGCGGGGAGAAACTGCTGGAGCAAGTAGTGGAGCAGCGCATCATCGAGCTGCGATCGAATGGCCGGGCCTTGGTGGAGGCCATTGATGCGCTGCTGGAGCGCAAGCGAGGAGGGCGGAAACGGCAAAGGGCGAGGAAATCACCCAGGCACAATTGAGGGCCAAGATGCCGAGGGCGGTTTGAGGAGCTTCTGGCTTGTTGAGCGACTGAGACGAGCGCAGAGATCAGAAGCCGCCGCCACCGCCACCGCCGAAGCCGCCACCCGAGAAACCACCACCGCCGCCGAAGCCGGAGCCTCCCGAACTGCGCGGTGCGGAGGCCATCGCGGTACCAGCGAGCGAAGACATCGAATTCAAGCTACTGACAAACATGTAAGGGTAAAAGCCCGGGCCGAAGTTGCCCTGGTACCACTGCGGCGGCTGGGTGTAGATGTTTTTGAACGCGTTGCTCCAGTTTTTTTCGACGCCAAGCGCCATGGCAAAGGGCAAAAACTTCTCAAACATTTCCGGCGTTTTGATCGTGCGATTGAAGCGGTCAGCCTCAACATGGTTCAGGAAATCCTCGAAACCCAGAACGCCCTCGAGAGCGCGAGCGCCAGTTTGTGTGTGCGCAGGCATGAACCAGCCAAAGCCACAGATAATGGCGCCGGTGAGAATGCCGGCGACGATGAATGACAGCGGGGCCATGCCCATATTGCGGGCGATGACGGTGCCGCCCCAGACGAGGATCACGCCAGCGACGACGCCAAAACCAAGATAGCCGGAACGAACGCTGTCTGGGCGGCGGTTGTAGTAACCGTGGCCGACAAGGGAGTCGAAGAGGTCGTTCCGAATGCCGGGCAGGCTGGTGTAGAAGCGATTGTGCAGCTCGGAAAGAGAGACGGAATCGCCGGCATTACCGCCGGAGAAAAGGCCGCTGAGAAGCGACTGCTCGTGAGGCTGCAAGGTGTTCCACTCGGCTTGGGATTTCTTCAGGTGGAAGACGTACTCCTTGCTGTGGGTCAGGCCGAGCAAGTGGTCCTTCTGCTGCTCTTCGATGACCAGATAGCCGCGCACGGCGAGATCGACGATGGAGGCGGTGATGTCCCGCAGATCCACGGAATTATCAACCAGCGTGCCGACTTCGCCCGGAGTGAGCTTGTCGGGAGGTTCATATTGCGCGGCGATGGGCCGGAGGCGCGGATCGCGCCCCTTGGTCCACCACAACCAGAACATCAGGAAGAAGGCAGCGATGGGCAGGAAGAGGGCCCAATTGCTGCGGAGATAAAGTAAAAGCCTGTCGGAGGCGGTGGGCTCGTGGACGGCGCCCTTGTCGAAAGCGACGGCGACCGTGAGGCCCTCGTGAATCCCCAGAGGCGCGATGGTGGTGACGTCCACGCCCGTGCCAGCAACTTCCGCGGCGGCCTCGCGCCCCTTGGAGCGGAAGGAGCCGGTGAAAACGTTGGCGCGAACGCCGGAGGCGCCGGGAGGAAGGACGATGTGCGCGCTGGTGGCGTCGATGGGGATGTCCCATTCATCGCCAGTCACATTCCAATAGAGCTCGTCGTAGTCGTCGAAGAAGCGCAAGGCGTCGCTGACGACATATTCGATGACAACGGTCTGCGTGGAATTGTCAGCGTCGGGAACGTAAATCTTGAGCTTGCGATTGTGGCCCACGCGGCTGGACTCGAATCTCAGTTTGTTGCCGTTGCCGTCGGTGATGCTCCGGACGTCCAGAAACAAGCTGTAGTTCAAGCCGCTCGGGCCGATGTATTCGACAGGGATGGTGCGGTAGACGCCGTGCCAGGGGCCACCCCTGAATTGGAAGGTGATATTTTCGGTGACGTCGACTTTTGAGTCTGGCGTGACCGTGATTTCCGAATCGAACTTCTGGATGCGAAGCTGCTTGCCCTGCGCAAGCAAATAAGAAGGGGAAAATACGAAGAGGAGCAAAGCGAGCGCGCAGAGCTTGCGGCGAGAGATAGCACGCATCATCATGTGTGAACTTTCTTGGCGCTCAGGCCGTGGGCGCGGCCGGGTTGCCGAAGCTGACTTTAGGCGCTTCGCGCTCGGCGGCGGAAGAGATTTCAAAGAACTCGCGCTGCTTGAAACCCAGCATTCCCGCGATGATGTTGGTGGGAAACTGCAGGATCTTCGTGTTGAGGTCGCGGACGACGGCGTTGTAGTAGCGCCGCGCGTTCTGGACGGTATCCTCGATCTGCGAGAGCGAATTCTGGAGCGAGGTGAAGCTTTCAACGGCGCGGAGCTGCGGGTAGGCCTCGGAGAGGGCGAAAAGGCTTTTCAGCGCGCCAGTTAGCATGTTTTCCGCCGCGGCCTTGTCGGCGGGGCCGGTGGCGGTCATGGCGCGGTTGCGCGCGTTAATGACCGCTTCAAAGGTGCCCTTTTCGTGGGCAGCATAACCCTTCACGGTTTCGACGAGATTGGGGATGAGATCGTAGCGGCGCTTGAGCTGCACATCGATGTCCGCCCAGGCGTCATCACAAGAGACCTTCAGCCGGACCAGGCTGTTGTACATGCCGATGCCGAAGATCACCAGGAGAACGAGGATTCCCAGAACGATGAGACCAGACATGGGTCAACCTCTTTTCGCAAGAGATGGCAAAGCGGAAACAGCTTCACTATAAGGGCGGGAGGAGCTGGAGTAAAGGAAAGTTGCAGCGGGGAAGTGCCAAAAGAAAAGCAGAATTAACGCGCTGTTCATGGAGCGAAGGGATTTGCGCGCGGACGGCAACCGCTGCAGGGTACCGCTGGCATATCGTTAGCAATTAATATATGCTCAGGCTGGAACGTCCCTCCGGGTCAAAGCATGCTCTTCAAGACAGTCAGCGCGTCGGTGTACGGGATTGATGCCTACCTCGTGGAAGTCGAGGTGGACGTGGGCTCGGCGCGCATGCAGGACTTCAACGTCGTGGGCCTGCCGGACAACGCGGTGAAGGAGAGCCGCGAGCGCATCAAGTCCGCGCTGCGGAATTGCGGGTACGAGTTTCCCTACGGCCAGGGGGTAACCATCAACCTGGCGCCGGCGGACCTGCGGAAGGAAGGATCGGCGTTTGATTTGCCGATGGCGCTGGGGCTGGCGGGCTGCCAGGGACAATTCTTCGGAAAAATACTGGACAAGATGATGTTCCTGGGCGAGTTGTCGCTGGATGGCAGTGTGCGCTCGGTGCGGGGAGCACTCTCCGCGGCGATTACAGCTCGGGACAACGGGATGACGGCGGTGGCGGTGCCGGAAACGAACGCGCGGGAAGCGGCTGTGGTGGACGGTATCGATGTGTACGCCCTGAAGTCGCTCCCGCAAGCCGTGGACCTGGTGAACTCGCCGGAGTCGTTCAAGGCCGTAAAGGTGGATGCGCGGCTAATGTTGAGCGAGGCGGCGCAGTATCCCGTGGACTTGCGCGATGTGCACGGGCAGCAGGCAGCCAAGCGGGCGCTGGAAGTAGCGTGCGCAGGAGGCCACAACATTTTGTTCATTGGGCCGCCGGGCGCGGGGAAGACGATGCTGGCCAAGCGTATACCGACGATCCTGCCGCCGATGACGCTGGAAGAAGCAATCGAGACGACGCGGATTCATAGCGTTGCAGGAACGCTGGAAAACAGCCAGGGGCTGATCGGGACGCGGCCATTCCGTTCGCCGCATCACACGATCAGCGATGCGGGATTGATCGGTGGCGGCGCGATACCGCGGCCTGGGGAAGTATCGCTGGGGCACAATGGGGTGCTGTTCCTGGACGAGCTGCCGGAGTTCCAGCGCAATGTCTTGGAGGTAATGCGACAACCGCTGGAAGACGGCTCGGTAACGATCGCGCGCGCGGCGATATCGGTGACGTTTCCCTCGCGGTTCATGCTGGCGGCGGCGATGAATCCGTGCCCTTGCGGGTATTTTGGGGATCCTACGCGGGATTGCCACTGCACCCCGCCGATGATCCAGCGCTACGTCTCGAAGATTTCCGGGCCGCTGCTGGACCGCATTGACATTCACATCGAGGTGCCCGCGGTGAAGTACAAGGAGTTGCGGGCGCCATCGTCTTCGGAGGATTCCGCCACAGTGCGTGCGCGGGTGATTGCCGCGGGGGTCCGGCAACTGGAAAGATTCAAGGGAGAGAAAAAGACGTATTGCAACGCGCAGATGGCGCCGAAGATGATCCGCAAGCACTGCGCGAT
>JBEKOE010000108.1:0-5269 GCA_049522075.1 Candidatus Acidiferrum sp. | reverse complement strand
CCTTCGGTGAACCTGGGCATCTTGAAATTCCTGGCCTTCGAGCAGGTGTTGAAAAATTCCCTGACGACGCTGCCGATGGGCGGCGGCAAGGGAGGCTCAGACTTTGATCCCAAGGGCAAGAGCGACAACGAGGTGATGAGGTTCTGCCAAAGCTTCATGACCGAGCTGTGCCGCCATATCGGCCCGGACACAGACGTTCCGGCAGGCGATATCGGAGTCGGCGGGCGCGAAATTGGCTTCCTGTTTGGACAGTACAAGCGGCTGAGGAACGAGTTCACCGGCGTGCTGACAGGCAAGGGGCTGAACTGGGGCGGCTCGCTGATTCGCCCGGAAGCCACGGGCTACGGCTGCGTGTACTTTGCGTCAGAAATGCTGAAGACGCGGAAGGAAAAACTGGAAGGCAAGCTGTGCCTGGTCTCCGGAAGCGGCAACGTGTCGCAATACACCATAGAAAAGCTGCTGGACCTCGGAGCCAAGGTCATCGCCATGTCTGATTCCAATGGCGTGATTCATGATCCCGAGGGCATCAACCGGGAAAAGCTGGCGTGGGTTCTGGAACTGAAGAATGTGCGCCGCGGCCGCATCAAGGAGTATGCGGACCACTTCAAGACCGCCAAGTATATGCCTGTGGACCCGTCGAAGGACTTCAACCCGCTCTGGGCCATCAAGGCGGACTGCGCCTTCCCGAGCGCCACACAGAATGAAATCAATGCCAAGGATGCGGCAACGCTGGTGATGAACGGGTGCAAGGTTGTGGCGGAAGGCGCCAACATGCCGAGCACGCTGGACGCCACGAAGCTGTTCCTCGAGGCGAAGATCCTCTACGGGCCAGCCAAGGCCGCCAACGCGGGTGGCGTGGCGACATCGGGCCTGGAGATGAGCCAGAACAGCATGCGGCTCTCCTGGACGAGGGCGGAAGTGGACGAGCGGCTGCACAACATCATGATCGCAATCCACAAGAACTCGTTTGAGACGGCGGAAAAGTACGGCATGCCGGGCAACCTGGTCTTCGGCGCGAATATCGCCGGATTCCTGAAGGTGGCCGATTCGATGCTGGATCAGGGTCTGGTCTAAGACCCGTTCAGCGGTTACTATGCGGCGGGGTGAACTTTTCACCCCGCCGTTTTACTATTCAGACGGAAACATTCATGAACCGAGACCAGACTCCCAGGCCATTGCCGGACGCAGAGATGCTCCTGGAGGGCTTCGACAACCTGATGCCCTTCCGCGTGCAGGAGATATTGCTGGTGTCGAGCCTGTACGATTCGTTCATCTTGCGGGAAGACGGGCGGCTGAACGAATTGCTGGTGGGCGAGTCGCTGGACTTGCACCTGCAACAGATCCCGCGGATCACGCACGTTGCAAGCTGCTCGGAAGCGCTGGCGCTGGCGCGCTCCGACCGGCGCATTAATCTTATCGTGACGAACCTGGCGGTGGGAGAGATGAATGCGGCGCAACTGGCGCACGAAATCAAGGCCGCAGGGTTGAATGTGCCGGTGGTGGTGCTGGCGTACGATTACCGCGAAATCAAGAATTTCATCGCGCGCAATCCGGTGACGGACATCGAGCGGATTTTCCTGTGGCAGGGCAGCGCGCGCGTGCTGATTGCCATTGTGAAGTACGTCGAGGACCGGCGAAACGTCGAGCACGACACCTCCACGATGGGCGTGCCGGTGGTGCTGCTGGTGGAAGACAACATCCGCTACTACTCGGCGTTTTTGCCGGTGATTTATACGGAGCTGATTTCGCAGACGCGGCGCGTCATTCAGGAAGGGTTGAATTTGGCGCACAAGCTGGTGCGCATGCGGGCGCGGCCAAAGATTCTGCTTTCCTCGAATTTCGAGGAGGCGTACGAACTGGCGCTGCGCTACCAGGATCACCTGCTGGGGATTGTGTCCGACGTCGAGTTTCCGCATGGCGGTGTGCTAAGCGCGGACGCGGGATTCGAGCTGGCGCGGCGGGTGCGCGCCGTCGTTCCCGATTTGGCGGTGGTGCTGCAATCGAGCCGGACGAAATTCCGGAAGCGGGCTCATGCGGAAGGGTTTTCCTTCCTGCGCAAGCGCTCGCCGACCTTTTTGCGGGATTTGCGGAGGCTGTTGATCCAACAATTCGCGTTTGGCGATTTCGTGTTCCGCACATCGGACCGCAGCGAAGTGGCGCGGGCCACGGATCTGAACTCGCTGGAAGCGCTGTTGCACACGGTGCCGGTGGACAGCATCGCGTATCACGGACAGCGGAATCACTTTTCGCACTGGCTGATGGCGCGGACGGAGTTCGCGCTGTCGCAAAAACTGAGGCCGCGCAAGGTTTCCGACTTTGAGACAGTCGAGGGATTGCGGCAAAACTTGATCGATTCGATCGGGGAGTACCGCAGAGAACAGAGCGAGATCCTAATCGGTGACTTCAAGCCCACGGCGTTCAAGGCCGGTGGGTCGTATTTCCTGCGCATGGGCGCGGGTTCGCTTGGCGGCAAGGCGCGCGGGCTGGCGTTTATCCGGCACATGCTGCACAAACGGAGAGTCGCGCGGCGGTTTCCTGAGGTGCGCGTGGGGGTGCCACCGGCCGCGGTGCTGGCGACGGATGCGTTTGACCGCTTTCTTGCGGAGAACAACCTGCTCGATTTTGCCGTCCACGCGGCCGACGATTCGGAAATTCAGCAGAGATTCCTGGACGCGCCTCTTCCCGCGGCAGTCACCGAGGACTTGCGGGCATTTCTTGCGGAAGCGCGCTACCCCTTGGCGGTGCGCTCTTCGAGTTTGCTGGAAGATTCGCAGTACCAGCCGTTCACGGGTGTGTACGAAACGTTCATGCTGGGCAACCAGCAGGCCGACGATGCCCTGCGGCTGCAGCATCTGATGGAAGCGGTGAAGCTGGTCTACGCATCCACGTTCAGTCGCCATGCGAAGTCGTACGTGCGGGCAACGCCGTTCCGCCTGGAAGAAGAAAAGATGGCGGTAATCCTGCAGCAAGTGGTGGGAGCGTTTCACGGCCGGCGGTTTTATCCGGACTTTTCCGGAGTAGCGCGTTCGCGGAATTTTTATCCGGTTCCGCCGATGCATTTTGAGGATGGCATCGCAGCGGTGGCGCTGGGGCTGGGGCGCGCGGTGGTGGACGGCGGGAAGTGCCTCTCGTTCTGCCCACGGTATCCGGCGAATCTAGTGCAGTTCTCAACGGTGGAGGACATTCTTTCCGAGTCCCAAGAGGATTTTTGGGCACTTTCGCTGGATCACGTGGAGCAGGAGACGGCGCCGCCGGGGCTTCGCGAAGTGCGTTTCACGCTGGATGTGGCGGAGGCGGACGGCACGCTACACGCGGTGGGTTCAACCTATTCGCAGGACAATGACCGGATCAACGACGGATTGAACCGGCCAGGGATGCGCGTGGTGACCTTCGCACCGGTCCTCAAGTACGGGCTTTTTCCGCTGGCGCCGATTTTGGAGCAACTCCTGAAGGATGGCGAAGACGCGTTTGGGCAGCCTGTGGAGATTGAATTTGCTGTGCGCTTGCCCCGGCAAACGGGCGAGCTTGCGGAGTTTGGATTTTTGCAGATCCGCCCGCTGGTGCTTTCGCGGGAGAGCGAAGAACTGCGCATGGAGAATGTGGATACCTCGCGGGTGATCGCGCGCACCACAAAGGTGCTGGGTAACGGGCGCATCGAGAATTTGCGGGATATCGTGGTGGTTGATTCGCAGCGGTTTGAGCGCGGGCAGAGCCAGGAAGTGGCGCGGCTCGTATCGTACTTCAATGCGAAGTTAAACGAGGAGAACCGGCCGTACCTGCTGGTGGGGGTGGGGCGGTGGGGTTCAAACGAGCCGTGGCTGGGGATTCCGGTGGAGTGGGACGAAATTTCGGGCGCGCGCGTGATCGTCGAGGCAGGATTCCGGGATTTCCGGGTGACGCCATCGCAGGGCAGCCACTTTTTCCAGAATTTGACGGCATTTCAGGTGGGCTATTTCACGGTGAATCCCGACCTTGGAGAAGGAACGGTGGATTGGGCGTGGCTGGCAGCCCAACCGGCAATGGAAGAGCGCGGCTGCGTGCGGCACTTGCGGTTCACGGAACCCCTGCTGGTCTTGATGAACGGGCGCACAAGCCAGGGCATGATTTTCAAGCCGGAGTGAACTGGTGCGCGCGCGGGCGCTGGGGAGATGGCGCAGGGAGCGTGGGTGGAATTCCCCTGGGGGTGGCTGGAGCGCCTAGAGGGCTGGCGGTGCCGCACAGCGTAAGTCTTTTCCTTTCTAGGATTGCGGGTGAAGGGAGAACGACTGGCCCATTTGGACCCGGTAATGCTCTTTCAGTGTACGGGGTTCCTGGCTTGTTTGCGATGGACAGGCCGGGAGGAGGAGGCGGGCATGGTTTTATCCAACCTGATTCTTGCGATGATCGTCGTGCTGGCGGTCGGCGCGGTGGTCTTCGGATTGACCGTAGCGCTGCGCACCTACTTGAAGTATCGCGGGGAGCGCGTGATCACCTGCCCGGAAACACACCAGGCGGCCGCAGTGCACGTGAATGCGAAGAATGCGGCGCGCAAGGCCCTGTTCGGCAAGTCGCACATCCGGCTGGACCAATGCTCGCGCTGGCCGGAGCGTCAGAATTGCGGGCAGGAGTGCCTCTCCCAAGTGAACGCGGACCCGGCGCTGTGCCTGGTCTGGAACATCGTGGACCAGTGGTACAAGGGCAAGGCGTGCGCGTACTGCCAGAAGCCCTTCACCGAAATTCACTGGCATGACCGGCACCCCGCGTTGATGGCCCCGGACCACACCTGCGTGCAGTGGAATGAAGTGGCGCCGGAAAAATTGCCGGAGATTTTCGAGTCGTATCTGCCGGTGTGCTGGAATTGCTACATCGCGGAGACATTCCGGCGGCAGAATCCCGAAAAGGTTTTGGACCGGACGTGGGAGCGCGGGGCAGGCGGAGAGTACATTCCCAAAGAAGATTCGGCGCCCCCGGCGAAAGATATAGGGCGAGCGAGCTGAGTCTAGTGGGGTGTAAAGGCTCGCCGCCCGGAGATGCGGCAGCAAGCGAGTCCTCTCTGGTTAATCCCTTGTACGACCAAGCGACATTGGTTTACCGGACGCCATTGTCTCGGAACGGGAGGGGCCCGCAAGTTTTCACTTCTCCACTAAGCACTAGCGTGAATCAGGACTTGGTCTACTGAGTATTGCATAATATAGTGACATTCGTAGATTCTTGTGCTATGTTCAGAGCATGGGAAACCCAAAAGGTGTTCGGCGGGACTTCGAGAAACTGGAAGAGCGGCGCTTGCTCG
>JBEKOE010000107.1:0-8522 GCA_049522075.1 Candidatus Acidiferrum sp. | reverse complement strand
GAGGTGGCATAGCGCACGAGCTGCGCCTTTTTTGCGCCGAGGCGCTGCATCGCTGTGAGCATGGCAACGGCGGGCCCCAGTCCGCACATAGAAATCTCCTCATCCCGGCAGACCTGATAGAGCCCTTTGGCATCGAGTTGCAACATGCGATCGATGGCTTTGCGGTCTTTGCGGCGGGTCGTTGCATCGTCTTCGTAGTGATTCATGTCCGAGGAGGTGACCACAAGAATTTCTTCCTTGCCTTCGCTCAGAACGCGGGCAATTCCCTCGCCCACTTGGACCAGTTGATCAAAGCGGATCGTGCCGAGCACCACGGGTACAAAGGAGAATCCGGGATCGAGTTCCTGCAGGAATGGCAGCTGCACTTCCAGCGAGTGCTCCTGGCTGTGCGCGGCGGCGTCTTCGCGCAAGGCCGGGCAGGCTGCACGCAAACGCTGGGCCAGCGAAGAATCGATGGTGGCATCTCCCAGCGGTGTTCGCCAGGAGCCTTCGGAGAGTATGGCCAGCGGTTCTCCGCGCGGGTAATGGCGCACGCCCAAAAGCAGAATCTTCTTTGGCAGAAAAATGCTGGAAAACACGGCGCCCGCAACAATTCCGGAATAGACGTACCCGGCGTGAGGCACCAGGCACGCGCGCACATGCACTGGCTCAGCCGCAGATTTCCTGTCTGTGAATCTTGCGATCAGGGAGGTGAGTTCCCTGGGATGGGCAGGATAAAACTTCCCAGCAACGGCAGGAAGGCGCAGCATGGCTCGCTTCCTTTAGAGGGGCGGCGACGGTTTACCCTTGAACTTGATGGCCTTCAACGACTGCGGGTCGTAATACACGGTGATTTTGTCGCCGTACTGGTAGCCGCCCTTGTCGACGATTTGCTGCATTTTCGCGGAGGCTTTTTCGCCGAGCGGAAAACTCTGGATCGCCTGTTCGTTGTCCTTGGCCCGCACGGCAACCTGGGCAATATTCGCGTGCATCACAAAACCTTGGAACTTTACGAGCCCCGTCGCCTTGGGCTTCGGCTTGATCGCGTTCACGATGATGGGCGCCGCGGTATCCACGATGATCGGGGTGACCACAGGTGTCTGCGCCGCAGCGTTTGAGACACCGAACGTGCCGGTCACTAACAAGGCCAGCGCGCCGATGCCCTCGAATTGGAGAACACGTTTCATTCGATATCGTCCGTCGCAATGCGAAGCGATTTCAGAAACCGTACATCCTGGGGAGTCATGGTGAGCCGCGCGGCGGGCCGCTTCTCGGGTTCCTGCTCCATGGAATCCTGGTCCACCTGTATGCGCAGGGACTCCAGGAAGCGGCGGTCCTGCGTGGTCATTGCTGTCCCTTCCGCGTTATTGCCATCGCGTTTTGCCAGGCCGATGGTGGCATCAAGTTTCAGGACGATGTCGTAGCCATGCGCGCGCACACCGGCGATTGCGCCCGTAATGCGGTCCGATTCCGAAACCGTGTCGTTGATGGCATGGCCCAGCTCGCGCAGCAGATTCTTGAGATGATCGTCAAGTTGCAAGGGTGGCTCCCCCAATACACCTGAGCTGATTTTAGGCCTACACCCGGTTCGACACAAGATGCCCTTTTGGCGTTGTCTTCAATCCATTCACAGGCACGAAACTGTACTTTGGGACGGGGTGCGACCGGTTGTTTGCGACAATCTGCGCTAAGATGGCAAGTATGAGCACGGCTGGGGAAAAGGTCGCTCGTCCGGGTGAACTTCGCGGATTTCGCCGATTCTGGCGGGTTTTCAGGCAGTTGTTTCACGAAATGGTTGGCGCGTCGTTTGCGGTATTGGCGCTGGGCTGGCTGAATTTGGCGTTCCGCGCTTGGACCCGCGACGTGGCCCACTGGCTCATCGGAGTATCGGTTGGCGTCGCCGGCGTGTTCATCGCTTTTGCCGTCGGTTCGTTTCGCCGCGCCCGGCAGTTGTAGTGCATCGCGGTTGCGCACCCGCAGCCGCTGATTTTTCGAGTGAAAAGTTCGCTTCGGAAGCAGGTTTCGTTGATGTCAGACGCTAAGGCTAAATCCGGCGCGCCCGCGGAACGCAAACCGCGCTTTACCACGCTCTCGGGTTTGCCCCTGGAGCGTTTGTACACTTCCCAATCTCTCGCGCACTGGGATCCGGAGCACGCACTCGGCTTCCCGGGTGAATTTCCGTACACGCGCGGAATCTATCCCAGCATGTATCGCGGCCGATTCTGGACGATGCGGCAATACGCGGGTTTCGGCAGCGCCGTCGAATCGAACAAGCGCTACAGCTATCTTCTGAGCAGAGGGCAGATGGGGCTTTCGGTGGCGTTCGATCTTCCCACGCAGATCGGTATGGATTCCGATCACCCGCTGGCACTCGGCGAGGTCGGCAAAGTCGGCGTAGCGATTGATTCGCTGGAAGACATGGAAACGCTCTTCGATCAGATCCCACTCGAAAAGGTTTCCACCTCCATGACCATAAACGCGACAGCGGCGATCTTGCTGAGTCTTTATGTTGCCGTGGCCAAGAAACAAGGCGCCAGCCTGGCGAAGCTTTCCGGCACGATCCAGAACGACATTTTGAAGGAGTACATCGCGCGGGGCACTTATATTTATCCGGTGCGTCCGGCGATGCGCATCGTCACCGACATTTTCGCGTGGTGCCGCGCCGCACTTCCGAAGTGGAATACCATTTCCATTTCCGGCTACCACATTCGCGAGGCAGGCTCGACGGCGGTCCAGGAAGTAGCCTTCACGCTTGCCGACGGCATCGCCTATGTGCAGGCGGCGCTCGACGCGGGCCTCCAGATCGACGAATTTGCGCCGCAACTTTCGTTTTTCTTCAACGCGCACAGTGATCTGCTGGAGGAAATAGCCAAGTACCGCGCGGCACGGCGGCTGTGGGCCAAAATCATGCGCGAGCGTTTCCAGGCGAAGGATCCGCGCTCATTGCTGTTGAGATTTCACGCGCAAACCGCCGGGTCGTCCCTCACCGCGCAGCAGCCCGAAAACAACATCGTGCGCGTGGCCATCCAGGCACTGGCCGCGATCCTCGGCGGTTGCCAGTCGTTGCACACCAATTCGATGGACGAAGCGCTCGCGCTGCCTACGGAAGAATCGGCGCTGATTGCGGGCGGGACGATCAAGGCCATCGAATCGGGCTTCGTACAGACGGAGATTCAGCGCGCGGCGTACGACTATCAGCGCGGCGTGGAATCCAAGGAGAACATCGTTGTTGGTGTGAACGACTTCGTGACCGACGAGCATCACCAGATTCCCACGCTGCACATTGACGCGGAAATCGAGCGTGCGCAAGTGGCCCGGCTGAGGGCGCTGCGCGCGAAACGTGATACGCCCAGGGCTAGAGCGGCGCTCGCAGAACTCCAGCGGTGCGCGGGAACGTCAGAGAACTTGTTGCCGGCCGTTCTGGCCGCCGTCGAAGCCTACGCTACCGTTGGCGAAATCTCCGACGCTATGCGCAAGGTGTACGGCGAGTATCAGGAATCTGTCGTCATTTGAGCCACGTTCCTTTGCGCCAAAGCACAGGCTGTCAGTGCCCGCTCGCTGTAGTATTCTTCCCGCTAGGCTGGCTCCATGAGACTCATTCTGGCGTCTACTTCACAGCGGCGCGCGGAAATCCTTCGCGATGCAGGTGTTTCGTTCACCGTGGTTTCTTCGGCCGTGGATGAGACTCCCTACCCTGGCGAAGCGCCTCAGGCACTCGTCCAACGGCTGGCCGACGCCAAAGCGGATCTAGTGGCCGCACGGGCCGTGGGTCCGGCGATTGTGATTGCTGCGGACACGGTGGTGGTTCTTGATGGCCAGGTTCTGGGCAAACCGCGTTCCACCGACGATGCGCGCCACATGCTCGAACAACTTTCCGGGCGCACCCACTCCGTGCACACGGGCGTGTCGCTGATTCGCTTGCCGGACGCGCAGCGCGTGCGCTTCGTGGAAACCACGCTGGTGCATTTTTCCAGGCTCACGGCGGAGGACATTTCGCTGTACCTCGCCACCGAAGAGCCTTATGACAAGGCCGGCGCCTATGCGATTCAAGGTCGCGCCGGCCGCTTCATCCCGCGGATCGAGGGCTGCTACTTCAACGTTGTTGGGCTGCCCCTGGAACATCTTCTCGCAGCCCTGCGGGAACTCGGCTGGACGGACAACGAATCTATGTAGTGCAGCGCGAGTATTCGCCCTTCGCCAGACCGAGGCCCTCTGTTTCGAATTTCCTGATTTGCATTCTGCTCCTCGGCCTTCGGTTGCGTCTTGGCCCTGTGCTTCTTGTTGTAGATGTTCTTGGAAGAAGCTTCTTGCTCCTTGTTGACCCGTTTCTTCTCGCCCGTCGTGGGCGTGTTTGCCATTCGGACAAAAATCAGGCCTGCGTCCAGGTGATGGGTTTCCGCGGTTCGCCGACAGCTTGTGGCCAAAAAAAACGGGCGGCCACAGGGGCCGCCCACTCCAAGATTTTCAAATTGTAACGGCTGTAACTACTTCTTCTCTTCTGCAGGTTTCTCGCTGGAGCTCTGCGCCGGCGGTGCCGGCGGTTGCGGCTGGTTCGCTCCGCTCATGCCTTCCTTAAAGCCTCGAACGCCTTCGCCCAGTCCCCGCATCAATTCCGGAATCTTGCGCCCGCCGAATAGAATGAGCACGACGACCAGAATAACCAGCCAGTGCATTGGGAATTCCATGTTGCCTCCTCCACGCGCCAACGAAAACCTGTCGTGCCACTCCATGGACCGTGGACACCGGCTATCCTCAGCATTCTAAATTATAACACGCTCGTCGCCTGCCCGGCGCGTCAACCGCTGCCGATCGAGGTATTCGAGTAACGGTATGGCGTGCTTGCGGGTGATCCCGGTGAGTTCCTTGAATGCGGGCACGCCAATTCGCTCGCCCTTCGCCTTTTTGTAGTCCCTCAAGAGCGCCGTCAGGCGATCCAGCGCAGCAGCGTGAAAAATGAGCTCTGGCGAGATGCGAACCAGCACCTTCTCCCGAAGCAGGATCTGCAGCAGTTTTTCCGCGTGGTCCTTCTCGATGGCCATCCGCGCGAAAACCTCTTTCACCGAGGGCGCCGCCAGACCGGCTTTCACGAAGGCTTGCTCGATCTGCTGTTTGGCGCGCTCTTCTTCGGGCGTCAGGGTGATTTCCGCGCCCGGCTTTTTCACAAGCTCCGCCTGCAGTACCAGTTTTTTCTCCTGCACGCACGCCTCAAGCGCTGTCCGGAAAGACTCTGGCCGCACGCGCTTCCCGAGGCTGGCTCGCAGTTCTTCACGGGCGATGCCGGGCAGTAGCGGGTTTTCCTCGTGGAAGCGCTGCACGCGGGCCAGCAGCTTTTCGCAAATGTCGGCGATGACCTTTTCGGAGAGCACCAGAAGAGGCTCGATCGCGACGATACGCACTTGCTTGGTCTGAGTTAGGTTTTCGGCCGCGGCGCGCACTTCGCTTTCCAGCCATCCCGTCCGGGCAACAATCTCCTCCAAAGAGACACCGAGGATGTTTCGTTCGGTGAGCGCGGCCAGGATTTCCTCGTGCGTGCCCCTCTCCAATGTCACGAGATGCGCGACACGGCCGGCGTCCTTTCGCGTGGGACGCCGCGCCAGCGGATCGAGGACCGCGCCACCACCGATGGTCACCACCGGCGAAAACTGGCGCACAATAAAGCGCTCGCCACGCCCCAAAACGATCTCGTGCTGCAGCTTGAAGTGCGCCAAGGCATTCGTCCCCGGCAGGATGGCAGCTCCATCGTGCAAATAAACCTCTGCAATGGTTTCCGCCGTTCCTGCGTGGAAATGAACCTGCGCGCGGTGTTTCAACTTTGGGGCTGTGGGCAGCAATTCCAGGCAAACGTCAATGCGGCGTGTTGCGCGGAAACGCCCCGGCGAAGCAATGACCATGCCGCGTTGAATGGCAGTGTGCTCAATTCCCGAAAGATTGACCGCGCTTCGCTGCCCTGCTTGTACACGCTCAGTAGCTTTCCCACCGGAGTGCAATCCCCGAACGCGCAGAACCTGATGTGCCGGCAGCAATTCAACGTCTTCACCGGCCGCCACCTGGCCTGAGATCGCCGTGCCGGTCACCACCGTGCCGAAGCCTTTCACAGGAAAGCAGCGGTCGATCGGCAGGCGGAAGTAGCGCGAAGTGTCTCTCGGGCCGGATTCGAGCGCAGCTTGCACGAGCGCGGTCTTCAGTTCCTTGATTCCCGCGCCGGTCTTCGCGCTGACGGGCAGGATAGGGGCGCAAGCCAGAAACGACCCCTTGACGAATTCCTCGGTTTCCAGGCGCACCAGTCCCAAGGTATCCGCGTCCACTAGATCGCTTTTCGTCAGGGCAATCACGCCGCGTTGCACGCCCAGCAGGCGGCAAATTTCAAAATGTTCGCGGGTTTGCGGGCGAATGGCTTCATCAGCGGCAATCACCAGCAGAACGAGGTTGATTCCCGAAGCTCCTGCAAGCATGTTCTTTATGAAACGCTCGTGCCCCGGCACGTCCACAAAACCAAAGCGCACGCCGCTTTCTTCCAGAAAGGCGAAGCCAAGATCGATGGTGATGCCGCGGCGCTTCTCTTCCTCCAAGCGGTCCGGATGCGTGCCCGTCAACGCTTCGATCAGCGTGGATTTTCCGTGGTCAATGTGCCCGGCGGTGCCGACGATGATGCTTTTGAGAGGTGAGCTCATGGATTCCGAAGCCAATGAATTTCCCGGGCTATGTTAGTGCGAAACCATCGGCTTCTTTACTGCGTCGGGCTTGCCGCTGACAATGTATGGACTCGCGGCTGGCCTGAATGGCGGACACCGCATCTCCCGAAACTCAGACGGAAGCTGTTCGCAAAAGCTCTTCTATTTGGAACTGGCGATTTCGTCCACAATTTCCTGGGCCGCCGCGCGCGGATCGCTCGCCGCCAAAATGGGGCGTCCTACGATGATGAAATCGGCGCCGGCGCGAATCGCTTCGCGGGGAGTCGCCGTGCGCGTCTGATCGTCTTTCTTCACGCCGGCCATGGTCTCTTTGGGGCGCACGCCCGGGGTCACAATCAAGAATTCCCGGCCGCAGGCTTTGCGAATTGCCTTGGTTTCGCGCACAGAAGCCACGACGCCATCCACGCCGGCGTTTTGCGCGAGTTTCGCGAGCTTCACCACGCGTGTTGACGGTGACCCGCCAATTCCCACTTCGCGAACGGCCTTCTGATCCATGCTGGTCAGGATAGTCACTGCAAGTAGCCGCGGACGGTCCGCACCCATAGGTACGCCGGCGCTGATTGCCTGAGCCGCGGCGCGCAGCATTGCGCTGCCGCCAAGCGCGTGCACGTTCATAAGCTGTACGCCGGGCATGGCTGCGGAAGCGAGCACTGCTCCCGCCACGGTATTGGGAATGTCGTGGAATTTCAGGTCGAGAAAAATGCCCGTTCCCAGTTGCGCCACCTGGCGGACCGCCTCGGGTCCCGCGGATGTGAACAATTGGCTGCCGATCTTGAACATGCCCACAAGATCCGCCACCTGCTTCGCGAACTTCAGCGCTGTGGATAGAGAGTCAAAATCGAGGGCAACAATCAGACTGCTGCGTGGATGGGCGTCAAAGGTCAAGGTTCGGGACGTGCCCGAAACATTTACTTCTGGCTTTCGTCGGCTCGGTCGCGCTTGGGCGGCAGTTGCATCAGTTCCAGCCGCACCTGGCTTACTCCCGAGTGGATCAGGCCAATCTTCCGGGCTACCCGATAGGATACATCAATTTCGCGGCCTTCTTGGTAGGGACCCCGATCATTAATACGTACCACTTCAAACTTGCCGTTACGAGGGTTGACGATGCGCACCCAAGAGTTAAAGGGTAGGTTGGGGTGCGCCGCGGTCAGAGCCTCGCAGCTAAAGGTCTCCCCGTTGGCGGTCCGCTTGCCATTGAACTCCGGACCATACCAACTGGCATTGCCGCTCCAGACCTTTATGGGTTTGACTGGCTCACTCAGGTGAGCGACGAGGGGAGCTTCCATGACGGGCGCGATGAGGAACATCAGCGGCACCCACCGGATAGCAGCCCAAGCGATAAAGAGTGGTCGTTGCATAGTGTGTTCTTTTAACTACAAACGCTCAGAAAGTGTAGTAGAAAAACAGCATTATGTCAACCAAAATCGGTTCCAAATCTATCCTTTAATTCACTGATAGTATTGCACTTAACAGCTCGTACCAAGGGTCCCAAACCTTCGATTATTGCCTCACTGGCCCTCGGGTCAGCAAAACTGGCCGTCCCGACCTGTACTGCGGACGCGCCTATGCAGACATAATCGAGCACGTCTTCGGCCGTCTCGACCCCTCCCAAGCCAACGACGGGGATCTTCACCGCCTTCCGGGTCTCCCAGACCAGCCGTAGCGTAATGGGCTTAATAGCTGCACCAGAGAGCCCACCAGTGAGACTCCCGAGCTTCGATCTTCCCGTCCTAAAATCAATGGCCATAGCAGGATAGGTATTGGCCACGGTCAAGGCATCCGCCCCGGAGGATTCCGCTGTTTTGGCGATCAGACCGATGTCTGTGACGAGCGGCGTCAACTTCACCCAGA
>JBEKOE010000106.1:0-5467 GCA_049522075.1 Candidatus Acidiferrum sp. | reverse complement strand
GCCGATGCGTCCAAGCAGGTGCGCGCGCGCGACCTCATGACCATCGCCCATGAAGTGATGCGCCGCAAAGCCGTGCCTATGGCCAGCGAAGCCGCACCCGCGGTCTGACCCGCGCTACAGTCTTTAGCAGGCTACGGAAAAAGTCCTTCTCTTTAGGAGGCCCTCTTTAGGAGGCCGGGGCTTCAGCCCCGGCGTAATGCTCCAGCTACCAATGGGCTTTAGCCCCTGAAGAAAGGCTTTTTCAGCAATCTGTTAGGACGGGGACCCCACGATGAAATTGAAGAAGAAGATTGTGCTTCTGCCGGGTGATGGTATCGGCCCGGAAGTGACGCGCGCGGCCGCCAATGTGCTCCAGGAATGCGCGCGGGAATTCCAGCATCAATTTGAAACGATTGAGCTCCCGATTGGCGGCGCGGCTATCGACAAGACCGGGAGCCCGTTGCCCAATGAAACTCTGGACGCTTGCCACAAAGCCGATGCGGTGTTTTTGGGCGCGGTGGGCGGCCCGAAGTGGGATGCGCTGGCGGTGGGGAAGCGGCCCGAAACGGGCTTGCTCGGTTTGCGGAAAGGGCTTGGGCTGTACGTGAATCTCCGGCCGGTGAAAGTGCTC
Source organism: Candidatus Acidiferrum sp. (assembly GCA_049522075.1). Lineage (GTDB taxonomy): Bacteria > Acidobacteriota > Terriglobia > Acidiferrales > UBA7541 > Acidiferrum. The sequence continues at coordinate 4,857 of JBEKOE010000106.1, read as the reverse complement.
GAGCCGTTGCGCGGGATTTCGCCCCTGCGCCCGGAGCGCCTGGGCGATCTGGACATCGAAATTGTGCGCGAACTGGCCGGAGGGATGTACTTCGGCGAGCGGGGCAATGTGAACGAGAACGGCGTCGAGCGCGCCTTTGACACGGAGTCCTACTCCACGCCGGAAATCGAGCGCATCGCGGTGTTTGCCTACAAACGGGCGGAAGCGCGGTCGCGGCGGCTGTGTTCCGTGGACAAGGCCAACGTCCTGACGAGTTCGCAGCTCTGGCGCCGCACCGTCACCGCGATGAGCACGGTGTACCCGGACGTGAAGCTTGAGCACATGTACGTGGACAATGCCGCGATGCAACTTACGCTGCGCCCCACGCAATTCGACGTGATGCTCAGCTCCAACATGTTTGGCGATATTTTGAGCGACGCGGCGGCGGCGCTGGTCGGCTCCATCGGCCTGATTCCTTCGGCCAGTTTTGGAAGCAGCGCGCCGCTCTTCGAGCCCATTCACGGCTCCGCGCCGACACTTGCCGGGAAAGACTGTGCCAATCCCATCGGCTCGATTTTGAGCGCCACGATGATGCTGCGCGATACGTTTGGCCTTGGGCTGGAAGCCGACTGGGTGGAACAATCGCTGGTGCGCGTCCTGGGCGGCGGCTATCGCACTACGGACATCAGCGAACCCGGTACGAAGACGGTGGGCACCTCCGGGTTCCTGGAAGTTCTGCACCAAGAAATGCAGCGCACCTTCGAGCACGCCGAAAAGTACGGTTGGGGCGTCTGAGGCTGATTTCTCCGCACTCCCGATTCCCTACGGCTCAAGACAATCTCTCTTCCTGCCGAACACAATTGGTATGTAGGCCAGTTCCCGGTAAGGCAAGTGGAGTTTCTTGGGATTGCGTGTCAGGGTGAGCAGTGACCCATAGAATCAGTGGTAGTGCCAAGTGAAGGTCACCGGTTTTCCGAAGGTCGCGTCGAACAACACAAAGCCGTCCGTATTTTCGCCTTGGCTCAGAAAGAAGACCACCTCTGAATGACCGTCGTTGTCATAGTCACCAGCGTCAAGGAGCTCCATAAAGGAGCCTATTCTCCGAACCGCACCTTCCGGCGATACGAAAAACCAAGGGCCGGAGAGTGGGTCGTTGGGGTCATCAACGTATCCGCATTCCCCCGCGTTCAGACTAGCCTCGACTAGAAAGGAATGTTTGTTAGAGGCGTATGCGACAGGGAAGGTTAAGGCCGAGTCTGGAAACTTCCAGTTCTTTTCCGCGATTTGTTCTTCTTTACAGCGGTCAACGTGAGGAAACTCGCGGCGAAATGCTTTGCGGACTGACGCTGCAGTCTCACCGTCCAGCTTCGTGCGCTTCCAACCGTCGGGGTCCCGAAAGTAAGGCTTTGAGACTGTTACCAGGGGGCGGCGAACCTTGATTGTAGGGTTCGCCAAGATCCCTGCAAACTGCTCGGACGGTGACCCAACGCTCGGAACAGCAGCGACAGAAGTCAAAATTGTCTGAAATGGTGTTAGGCCTCCATTCGGGTCGGCCTGGCTCTCCACTTGCCCAAGGTTTCTGCCGTCGAAAGCGATGGTCCATTTCATGCGTGGGGGTAAAGACGATGGGTCTATCAGTTTCCATCCCGAGAGGGTTTTCTCAAAAGAGGGCCGGATGACCCGCTGCCCAGCGACGCCTGGTTTCCAATTGACCATTTCCTCGCGAGCATCATCAAGAAAACCCAGATAGAGTTTATCGCTAGGTTTGACTGGTAACGTCTGGGCGCAAACAACCACTTCAAGCAGCAGAATGCAGAGCAATACTGGCACGGAGGGTGATTTGTCCATAAAACGGCCGCTGTTACAGGTTCAGATTACTCCGACGACTGAAGGTATGTCACGACGGTACCCGGAGCGGATTGCCAAATCGGTTACCACAGCGGAAGAATCGCTTGCTTCGCGAGCCATCGGCATCTGGCAAATTATCGCAACCGTCCCTCCGCAACCCACAAGTCCCTGGTTAACGCTAATCGGACAAGTGGAGCACTGGGACGACAAATGTGCGCTAACGTGAAGCGACGTAGCGCCGGAGAGCGCGTGGGGCTGCGCCAACGGGTTGCGGGAAGCGCGTGGGGGTGCTAATTTTGATGACTCCAAGCGGTCTGGACGCGCGTGTTTGGGGGCCCTGAACAATCGGGAGGCGGCCGGGCCACAATTCCGGAGCAGAACCTCGCGCGGCAGCAAAGGCGAGCGGAATTGCCCAGAATTGCAGAACGCCTCAGTTCCCAAACGCTCGAGTCTCTAGAACTTGTCTCATAAATGGGTTCCGCGGGGAGGGAAGTGTTTCCTCAGGGGCGCTTCGCGCCCTGGGCTGAAGCCCAGGGCTACAGAGCCCAATGGTAGTCAGGCAATTGATGTCGGAGCTGAAGCTCCGACCCCCTAAGAAGCATTTATGAGATGGCTTGTAGAAAAAAGATGCTGGATCATTCTCCCAACCCGAATGGCAATGCAGCCGGGCGTGTGCGCGAGGTGAGCTACTGGCGCGTGGAAGGCTCGCTCTTCGAAATCAGCGCACTGCGCAGCGTCGGCTTCTTCAACTGGAACAGTCAAAGTTACCTGGATCGCTGGATTCGCCGCAGCGGCATGGCGGCTGTGGCGTTACTGCGGCCGCCGGCTTATCTCTCCAGCCGCACGCTCTCCACGCGGTTTCTCCACAGTGTGCTGCGGGGAATCACGCGCGACCGCCTGGATCTTCTGGGCGAGGAGTATTTCCAATATGTGCTGAAGCCGGCGATGCGGCAGGAAGCCGTGCAAAAGCTGGTGGATGCTGTGCGCGGCGGCGAGCGCGTCGTGCTGGTCGGGCAGCTCCTGGAACATATTCTGCGGCCTATGGCGGAGTATTTCAGTGTGCAAGGCTTCATCGCCAACCGGCTGGAATTCCGCGACGGCGTGGCCACCGGGCGTTTGCGCGAGCCGGTGATCCGGCCGCGCGGCCCGTTTGCATGGCTGGCCAGCGGTTCGGCGGACGGGCGCCTCCGTAAAGACAAGCTGCTCTCGCAACTGGATTGGAAGAAAACGCCCGAGCTGTTGGAAACGACCGTGCAGCCCGTCGCGCGTCCACAGCCTCCCGCAGGGCGGCCGGTGGAACTGTTCAGCGATACGCCACGCGTCGACCGGCTCAACGTGCGCGAGACCCTGGCCGGGAAACACATCCTGCTGATCGGTGTGACCGGCTTCATCGGCAAAGTCTGGCTGGTGGACCTGCTGGAAAAAATCCCCAGCATACGCAAAATCACGCTGCTCATCCGGCGTAGCCGCACTACCTCCGCGCAACGCCGGTTCGAGAAAATTGTGGAGGAGTCGCCCACCTTCGACACCCTGCAGGACCGGCATGGAGGCGGCCTGGCGGCATTCCTGCATGACAAAGTGGAAGTGGTGGAAGGCGATGCGAGCCAGCCAGGCCTGGGGCTTGACGCGGAAACGCAGACGCGGCTGCAGCAATCGGTGGACGTCATTGCGAACAGCGCGGGCCTCACCGATTTCAATCCCGACTTGCGCGATGCGCTCTCCTCGAACGTCGACTCCGCGAATAACATTCTGGAGTTTCTCCGCCATTGCGATCATGCCGGGCTGATACACCTTTCCACGTGCTACGTCGTGGGCATGAGAGATGGACGCGTGGGCGAAGAGCTGCGCGAGAATTACAACCCGGCGAATCACCCTGATTTTGATGCCGAGCGGGAGATTGCCTCGCTGCGCGAACTGGTGAAAAGGGTTGAAGAACGCGCGGAAAGCTTGGAACTGGAGAAGGCGTTGCGCCGGCAGGCGCTGGGCCGCAGCGGCGACCCCAACAAAGTAGCGGCCGCAGAGCTCGACGGCGTGCTGAAACGAAACCGGGCGCGCTGGGTACGCAACCATCTCGTGCGCGCGGCGATGAAGCGCGCAGCACACTTGGGCTGGCCGAACACCTACACGTTCACCAAAAGCCTCGGCGAATCGTTGCTGGCGCAGCGTGGCCGCGATCTGGCCATTGCCATTGTGCGGCCCTCGATCGTGGAAAGTTCCACGCGCACGCCCTTCACCGGTTGGAATGAGGGGATCAATACTTCCGGACCGCTGTCGTACTTGCTGGGCACGAACTTCCGGCAGCTCCCCTCGAACGCCAGAAAATGTCTGGACGTGATTCCCGTGGACATGGTGACGCGCGGGATGACGCTGATCGCGGCGGCGCTGGTGCTGCGGAAAAATGCGCGGCTCTACCAACTGGCGACTTCGGGAATCAATCCCGTGAACATGGGCCGCTCCATCGAATTAACCGGGCTCGCGCACCGCAAGCACTACAAATCGCAGCCCGGCATCGATCACTGGCTGAAGGTGAAGATGGAAACCATTCCCGTATCCAAGTTGCGCTACGAGCGCATGTCCATTCCCATGCAGAAGGCGGTGGTCTCTCGGATCAACAAGGTCGCGGAGATCCTGCACCTGGGCAAGCCGCCGCTGGCCAAGACCGAGCGCGACCTGGGGCGCGCCGAAAAGCTCATTCAACTCTACGAACCGTTCATTCTGCACAACGAGCATGTCTTCGAGTGCGAAAATGCCCGGCTGCTCTCAGCGGCGCTTCCGCCCGAAGAGAAAGAGATGTTCGACTTTTCACCGGAAACGATTGACTGGTGGGACTACTGGATTAACATTCACATACCGGCGCTGCGGCGGTGGTGCTATCCCTTGATGGAAGGGCGGCCGCTGGAAGCGCGCGAGCCGCGTTTGCTCGATTGGCCCGCGGTTTCCACGGGAGCATCGGCGGCGACGCGCTAAGCCGCAACGCGATCCTCATATGGCCATTTTCCTGACGGGCTCGACGGGATATCTCGGCAGCTA
>JBEKOE010000105.1:0-5729 GCA_049522075.1 Candidatus Acidiferrum sp. | reverse complement strand
GTGCGTCCGCGCGGCAATAAGGGTGAAGTGGCTGCGGAATTGTTCACCGACTTTCCGTCACGCCTCTCTTCGCTGAAATTCATCTATCTGCGCAAAGATGACGGCGAACCCAGGCGCGTCGGCTTGCTGAATTTCTGGATCGACCGCAATCATCCCGGCCAGGGTGTCTTCCATTTCGAGGGCTGCGGCAGCATCGGCGAAGCGGAATCGGTGCGCGGGCTGGATGTGCTGCTCCCCATCGAAGAGCGTGTGGAACTGCCCGCAGGCCACTATTTTGTGACCGACCTTATGGGCTGCACGGTGTTCGAGTTGCCGAAAACCCCAACAAAACTGGCGTCGCCCGCTTGTGCTGCGGAAGAAGCGCCGTGTGTGCTGGGAACGGTCCGCGATGTATTTTTCCCGGGGGAAGGCGTGGCCGGCACGCCGCTCCTTCAGGTGGAAACTTCTGCCGGCGAAGTACTGATCCCTCTCGCGGAAGACATTTGCGCGCGCATCGATGTGGCCGCGCGGCGCATTGAAGTACACTTGCCGGAAGGGTTGAAAGATCTGGATGCTACGTAGCATGCCGGAGGATTTCTTCCTTCGCGCGAACTGGGCCTCTGTTAGACTTTCCTGCAATGCGATTTGACCTCATCACCATCTTTCCGGAATTCTTTGCCGGGCCTCTGGCCCATGGCATCGTGCGCCGCGCGCGGGAAGCGGGGATTGCGGAGATCCATGTGCAAGACCTGCGCGAGTTCACCAAAGATCGTCACCGTACCGTGGATGACCGGCCCTTCGGTGGTGGCGAAGGCATGGTGCTGAAGCCAGAGCCGTTGTTTGAAGCGGTGGAGAGTTTGTTGGGTCATGGCGTGGGAGATGCGGAGAATCGCGTGCCGCCGGAAGCGGGAACCGCCATCGTGTTAATGTCCGCAGCAGGCCGCTTGTTCACGCAGGAGACGGCGCGGCGTTACGCGAAGCTGGAGAGGTTGATCCTGATTTGCGGGCGGTATGAAGGCGTGGACGAGCGCGTCGCGGAATTCCTAGCCACTGAAGAGTTGTCGGTCGGGGACTACGTCTTGAGCGGGGGAGAGTTGCCAGCCGCCATAGTTGTGGATGCGGTGACACGGTTGTTGCCGGGAGCGTTGGGCAACGAAGCCTCCACGGAAAACGAATCTTTCAGCGAACTTGAGCCATCTACAACTGCCAACGCCGCTACGATTCCACCATCACGCCAGGTGAAACTCTTGCTCGATTTCCCGCACTACACCCGGCCAGCGGAGTATCGCGGCTGGAAAGTGCCTGACGTCCTGATCAGCGGCCATCATGCGGAAGTAGCCAAATGGCGCCGCCAGCAAGCCGCAGGGAAGACGCGGCGAAACCGCCCGGATCTGTAAGGCCACTTCGCCGCTCGAATAACGGCTAGGATTTCCGTCACATACTGTTTATAATTAGAGTTTGCTTTGGAAGTGCTGGCCCCGCCTGAGTGGGTCTGCAGGGAACACAGAAAATGAATCCGGTAATCCGTAAGCTGCATGAAGCGCAATTGCGCAAAGACCTTCCTGAGTTTCGCCCCGGCGACACCGTGCGGGTGAACGTCCGACTGCTGGAAGGCGAGGGCGAAAAGGTCAAGGAACGTATCCAGGCATTTGAAGGCGTGGTGATCTCCAAGAAAGGCCGGGCCAGCAGCGCCACGTTTACTGTACGCCGCGTGAGCTTCGGCACCGGCGTGGAGCGCATTTTCCCGCTGCACTCGCCCACGATTGCCTCGATTGACGTGGTCGGCAAGGGCAGCGTGCGCCGCGCCCGCCTCTACTACTTGCGCGACCTGCGGGGCAAGGCCGCCCGCATCAAGCGCGCCGCCCGCGAGGAAGCCGCTCCCGAGCCCGCCGAGACAGCCAAAGCCTGAGCATTTTGCAGAGAATGAATTCATCGGGGACAGGCCAGCGCCTGTCCCTTTTTCTTTACATCACCGAGCGCAACGGTTTGCCTCAGAACGCTGGCCGCACACGCTCCTCAGCGTGGTAAGATTCACGCGCACCTCCTTCGAATATGGCGCGACTCTGCTCTTCCCGTTTTGAGCGAGCGGCGCGAAAGCTCGGCTGGACCCGTATTGCGGGTCTCGATGAAGCCGGGCGCGGCGCGCTGTTCGGACCCGTTGTCGCCGCCGCCGTGATTCTCAATCCAAAACGCAGGATCGTCGGCCTGGACGACTCCAAGAAACTCACCGCCGAGCGCCGCGTAGAGCTTGCCGAGCGCATCCGCGAGCACGCCCTCGCCTGGGCAGTGGCGGAAGTGGACGCACAGCGCATTGACGCCTGGAACATCTACCAGGCCAGCCGGCAAGCCATGACCGCCGCGGTGATGCAACTGGCCATCCAGCCAGACTACCTCTTGATTGACGCCATGGAGCTCGACGTATTGATGGAACAGAAGCCGCTGATCAAAGGCGACGCGCGCAGCGTGTCCATCGCCGCGGCTTCTATCCTGGCGAAGACGCACCGCGACGCCCGGATGGAAGAGTGGGACGCCGTTTATCCGCAATATGGCCTCGCCCGTCATAAGGGCTACGCCACGCCCGACCACCTGGAAGCGCTCCGGCAATTTGGGCCCACGCCGTTGCACCGCCATTCGTTTGCGCCGGTCAGGGATGCCGGGTGCTGGGCCGCGGAAGCGGTCCAGGAAGCGCTACCGCTGGGAATCTGGCCCGCCGGAAACTGAGTCCCCTTCGCCATTTCTTTCCCCGAGGTGGCGTATCAGCTACGGGGATAACTGCCTGCTAACAACCTGCCGCGCTTTCATTGACGCCCCTCACGAGGGACTGTAGCGTGAAAATGTAGCGTTGTAGACCTCCGAGCGCCTGCAACGCCATCAGGGAGAAAGTCGCGGACGGCTTTCGTAGGGAAGCTGTCCCTTAAGGGCATGGCCTACAACAAGAGCAAATTCGTTGAAGCCGCACAAAAGTTGCTGAACCAGGGCAAGGTGGCGCAAGCCATCGCCGAATATCAGCAGATCCTGAAATACGAGCCGCGGGATCAAGTTACTCTAATGACCGTCGGAGAGTTGTACATCCGCCAGGGCGAAACATTTCAGGCCATCGATTACTTCGAGCGGCTGGCGCAACTCTTCGTCAGCGATGGTTTCCTGACGAAGGCCATCGCTGTTTACAAGCGCATCGCGAAACTCGCCCCAGAAGAAATTCGTCCGCTCGAAAAACTGGCCGACCTGTACGTGCAGCAAGGAGTCATGAGCGAGGCGCGGCCGCTCTTCCTGCAGCTTGCCGAACTCCACCTGAAAAACAACAAGCAGCCGGAAGCGGTGGCGCTGCTGAAGAAGCTTTTGCTGGCGGAACCCGACAACCTGCGGATCCAGATCCGCCTGGCCGATCTCTATCAGGCCATGGGGCAGTCCGGGGAAGCCCTGGAAACATACATTTCCGCGTCGCAGCGCGCCCTGGCCCGCGGCGAGCAGCAGGAATGTGAAAAGCTTGCGGATAAGGCGCTGCAGATCAGCCCGAAAAACCTGGATGCGCTGATCGTCAAGGCGAGGGCGTTCACGACCGCCGGGAAGACCACCCAGGCTGCGGAGATTTTGGAGCGCGTGCCGGACCTGGAAAAGGGCGGCGAGCCGGCTGAGCTGCTGATGGATTTGTACCTGAAGAACGCCAAGTGGGACGAGGCCACGTCCCTGGCGCTTAAGATTTTCTCCTCCGACGAAAAAAACTTCACAGCAACGCAGAAGGTCACGGAAGCGCTCTTGGAATCTGGACAAGGCGAGCGCGCCATGTCTGTGCTTTCGCGCATTCGCATCCCGATGATTGATGCCGGGGAGCACGAAGGCGTGGTGCACCTGCTGACTGAGCTGGCGACGCGCCTACCCGGCCGGCTCGAACCGCTCGAATGGCTGGTGGACACCTACGGCCTTACCAGTGATTCTTTCCGCCTGCCCGATGCCCTGGCACACCTTGGCGACGCGCTGGTCGCCGCAGGAAAGCTGCAGCGGGCCAAGGAAGTTTTCCAGCAACTGGTGGACCGCGAACCGGAAAGCGAATCGCCGAAGCGCAAGCTGAACGATGTGCTTCGCAAGATGGGCGTGCTGCCAGGAGAGCCCCCGCCAGAAGCGAAGCCCGTGGAAGCACACGAGACGCTGCAGGCCGAATTGCCCGAGGCACACGCACCGAAAGTGCGGCCAGATCTGGAGCCGGAGATTCCGGAGGTGGCGGCGCAGACAACGGCGTCCTCGCCTGCCGAGCCGGAACTCGACGAAGAGACCCAGAAGTTCATCGCGCAATCCCTGACGGACGTCGATCTTTTTGCCAGCTACGGCCTGACTCAGAAGGCCATCGGACTGCTCGAAGCAATTTTGCGGCGCGCGCCGACGCACACGCCGACCCTCGAAAAATTGCTGGATTTCGTGCTGGGAGCCGGCGACGATCGGCGCACCGCGGAGCTCGCCGCGCAGCTCGAACACATTCATGCCGAACACGGGGACGTTCGCAGCAGCGAACGCTTTGGCGAGCTGCGACGCAGGTTCCAGCGCGCGGCCGGTTTGACGGATGACGAAATCGCCGCCGCCGTCACGGCAGCCATGCCACAACCCGTTGAAACCGAGCCCGTCGCAGAGTCGGCCACCGGGGTTTCGGCAGAAGGCGCAGAGGAGCTCCCCGTCGAGGCCAGTGCCGAGCCGGTCGCGGAAGTAGCTGCCCCGCCCGCGGAAACCAGTCCGGTCGCACCACATCCCGTCGCTGAAGTGGGGGCGGAGATACCCAAAATTAAGATTATCGAGCCGGTGCCGGAAGTGGCTGACGCGCAGCCTGTCTCCGCAGCCGAAGAAGTCGACCTCTCCTCCGAATGGGCTTCGTCACTGGAAGAGACGAAGGGGCCGGGACACAAGGCAGAAGGTGCATCGGCCGTTCCGAAGGTCGCTGCTCCATCGAACGTGGAAGGGGTGGAGCTGCCCGATTTAGTGCTCGAAGATGAGACGCCGGTGCAGGTTCCAAATGAGTTGCTGCCGCACGAGATCCTAGTGGCCCCGACCGATGACATCGGGACGCCGCAAATTGCGGTGCCCACGGACGCCGACAATCCCGAAGACTGGACCAGCCCGCTGGAGGAAATTTCCGCAGGGACGCCCGCTTCGCCAGCCAGTTCTCCGACCGCACCGAGCACGCCGCAGGCCACGGAAATCGCTGCTAAGCACAAGGAACTGCTGCCAGACGAGGAATTGACCGCTTTGCCACTGCCAGAACACGGCAAAGTGGCGGCCGAGGGGCCAGAACCCGCGCTGGAACTGCCGCAGGCAGCTTTGCCCAAGCCTCTACCCGCAGAGCCCGAATTCGAACTCGATCAGGATTTCGAGTTGGTGATCGAGCCGGAACCCGTCGTGCCGGCTCACGAGATGTTGGGGCAGGTGCCGACTCTCCCGAAAAAGGAAGCACCCGCAAAGGGTACGCCTCCGGAAAAGCCCGGTCCCAGGAAGCAAGTTCCCGCGGGTGTTCCGTCGAATGGAAACGCATTCACTTCCGAAGATTTCATGGCGGATCTGGCGAAAGAGATCGATCAGTTGGGCATGGGCGAACTGACGCCACCCGCCCCCGTCGAGCCGGAGCCCGCCACTCCGGCTGCGAAAAATGAAGAATTGTCCACCGAGCACGCCGGAGCAAACGCAGAGTCCGCCCCGCTTCGGGAAGTCTTTGAAGAATTCCGCGCGGAACTCGGCGAGATGGGCGCCGAAGACGAGGATCTGGAGAC
>JBEKOE010000104.1:0-6055 GCA_049522075.1 Candidatus Acidiferrum sp. | reverse complement strand
CTGTGGCGTTTCGGCTCCGGCGATTCTTCCATCTGGCCGATCTGGGATGCCACGCACCCCGACGATGCTATTCGCAATAAACTCTGCGACATTCCCCCCGGCCCCGACCTGATCCTCGAGGGCGATGGCGATATCTGGCACATCGCGGATGTGCCCAAACGCGGCGTGCGGAGTTTCCACTACGATCCCGCGACGGATCTGTTCACCAGCGAAAAATACGACGCTATCCCACTCTCTTTTGATATTGAGCAGCTTGGCGCTGCCAAGAAGAAACTGGTGCTTTCTTTCGATGACGGCCCCGACCGGCGGTGGACACCGAAGATCCTGGACATCCTTAAAGAGAAAAATGTCCCGGGCGTCTTCTTCGTCGTCGGTGAAGCGGCCAACCAAGCGCCGGATTTGTTGAAGCGCGAATACAACGAAGGCCACGAAATCGGCAATCACACGTTTACACACCCCAATTTTGACGAAATCTCGCACACGCAGATCAAGTGGGAGCTGAATCTGACGCAGCGCCTGATCGAGAGCACGCTCGGCGTGAAATCCATCCTTTTCCGTCCGCCGTACGGCATCGATCACCAGCCGGAATATGAGGAAGAAGTGCAGCAGTTGCCTTACCCGCAAGAACTAGGTTACTTGATCGTGGGTCAACGCGTTGACCCCGACGACTGGCGCATGACCGAAGACAAGCACCAGCGCCCAGCGGCGGAAATCGCAGCGGAAGTAATGCGCCAGGCCAAGAATGGAAATATTGTGCTGCTCCACGATGGCGGCGGGGAACGCGCGCAGACCGTTGCGGCATTACCGCTGATCATCGATCAGATGCGCGCCCAGGGCTACGAGTTCGTGTCCGTTTCCGACCTGATCGGAAAAACCCGCGCCGACGTGATGGTGCCGCTGTCGTTCCGGGAGAGGCTTTCGGCGCATGCGGATGGCTTCATCTTCGCGATGTTTCAGTGGCTGCGCTTCGGGATCGCCACGGTTTTCATCCTGGGGATCATTCTCGTAAGCTGCCGAGCCCTCATCATTGGAATTCTGGCCATCATCGAAAAGCTTCGCCCCGATCACCACGTTTTGGCGAATCCCATTCCGGCCGTGACGGTGCTGATTCCAGCGCACAATGAAGAAAGCGTCATTGTTCAGACCGTGCGTTCGGTTCTGGCATCCGACATTCCGGATATTCACGTGGTCGTTGTAGATGACGGCTCGGCGGATCGCACGCTGGAGCTCTTGAAATCCAATTTCTCGTCCGAAAGCCGGGTGCAGATCATTCACCAGGTCAACCGCGGCAAAGCGGCAGCGTTGAGCGTAGCGCTAACCCACGCGCGGACCGAGATTGTCGTGACCATCGACGCCGACACGGAAGTCGAGCCCGACGCAATCCGCCACTTGTTGCGCCACTTTTCCGATCCGCAGGTCGGGGCTGTGGCAGGAAACGTCAAAGTCGGCAATCGGTCGCGCTGGCTGACGCGCTGGCAGGCGCTGGAATATATCACCAGCCAGAATATGGAAAAGCGCGCCTTCGATCTCCTGAATTGCATCACCGTCGTGCCCGGTGCTCTGGGCGCGTGGCGCCGGCAAGCGATCGAGGCGGCAGGCGGAATCACCGCGGACACTGTCGCGGAAGACGCTGACCTCACCATCGCGATTCGCCGGCTGGGTTGGCGCGTCTCGTACGACGAGTATGCGGTTGCCTGGACAGAAGCTCCGGTAACGCCCGGGTCGCTGATTGGCCAGCGTTTTCGCTGGACGTTTGGGACGCTGCAATCCTTCTGGAAGCACAGCAGCACATTGTTCCGGGCGAAATATGGCGCGCTCGGCTGGGTGGCCCTGCCCAACATCTTCGTCTTCCAGATTGCGCTGCCGCTGATTTCGCCGGTCATCGATTTGCTGTTCCTGGGCAGTTTGCTGCTGTGGGGTCTGGCGCAATTGCACATCACGCAGATCCCGCACCTCTGGACCACGGCAGACGTGCAGCGTTCGGTAATCTTCTTCCTGGGGTTCCTGATCATCGACGTGTTTACGTGCATGATTGCGTTTGCCCTGGAACGTCACGAGGATTGGACGCTGCTGGTGCCCGTGCTGCTGCAGCGGTTCTACTACCGGCAACTCATGTACATCGTGCTGTTCCGCTCGGTGAAGGAAGCGGTCAGTGGCCGCGCCGTAGGCTGGCGAGGCGTGGAAACCGAGCCGCCGCATCAAACCCCTGCTGCCGTCGCGCCCTAGCACGCCCTCCTCCCTCTCTAGGGTTTCTCTTGTCTCTTTAGGACCCAGCCTCCATGAAAGCCGTAGAGGGGGAAGCACTGGCCGAAAAGCGAGAATAAAAGCAAAGCGCGCCGTGACTGAGCCGCGGGCGCGCTTTCTAGTTGGATAAAATATCCAGATCCGTTATCAGGCCATGAGACGCGGGCGGGCCAGCGGCAATACCTTGCGGGAATGCAGGGGCTTGCCGTAGAGGCTCGGGCGAGTGGCATAGTGCGGCAACTGGGGCGCGGGCGCACTGACGGGCGCGGGCAAAGGCTGCATGGGATTGCGCGACGTTTCCCGCATAAGTTCCATGCGGCCGCGCACCTTGAATTTGGCGAGCAGGGAGGAAACGTGGAACTTCACCGTGCGTTCGGAGAGGTTCAGTTCGGAAGCGATTTCCTTGTTGGCCAGGCTGCGTAGAATGCCGTCGAGGACTTCTTCTTCGCGGCGGGTGAGCCGCACAGCGCTTTTGACTTTGTGTCCCGCCTGCAGGAGTTCCTCAGCTTTCTCTTCCAAGGCGCCCAAGCATTCCTGCGGCGCGGGGACCATAATCATGTAGTCGCTGGGGGATTGTCCTCGGACCAGGCAATGCATGGCGAGGAGTCCGGCGGCATGCTCCACGGGAAGTTCGCCAGCGGGCCCGGCTTCGACATGGAAATGTGCCGCGCCAGAGGATTTTTCGTAAAAGAGGTACAAAAAGGGTGAGGGAGCGGGTTTGGAATGAGTGATAGGATGCGTTGCGACTGATCTGCGGATGAACTTCACGTGCACTCCTCCGAGAGCGTTTCGCGGTGGGGACGATGCGCTCCTTTTAGATTGGACTTGCGTTTACCTCCTGAGGAGGTCGCCCGGAATCACCGGGCAAGCGGACAGGGCGCAAGCTAGGTCAGGCTAGCTACCCCGGTGACGTGAAAGGCTGACTTCACCACCACGGGGTACGCGAGAAGGAGTCCCCGTCATAACGCTTACAAGAATCACACCTGACCGAGCTAGTGATTAGCATCCGGGGTGCCGCTAAGGAGTAATTTTATGATGCAACTTTTCAATGACTTAGGCAGGGAGAGAAATGACGAGTCGATGAAAGCTGGGTAGAAATTGCGTGCGCGGGGCATTTTTTTCGCTTTTCGCGACGCTGCCGGCGTTTACGGGGTAAGGACGCGGGTCTGCTCCGGGGAGATCAACTCATAGTCAATGCCCCGCCAGCGAATGCGGCGACCGAACGAGGATAGAAAATTCCACAGGTACAGAAATGGAACAACCATGGTCAAAAGGATGTACATCCAGGATTGGGCCATGATCTGCGATCTGAAGGGCGGAAGGGCTTCTGTAGCACCGATGACCCGGATGGCACCGCGAATGGCCGCGAGCAAAAAGGGCAGGACGAGCAAGGACATAATTTGGAAAGCCGGGCGGGAAGCGATGGTAAGGGTGAGAGTAAGGTACAGGCCTACCACCGCAGTCAGGCAATAGAGAAAATGGGTGGCAAAGGCGGAAGCCCACATATTGTGACGATAGACCCGGGTGACGGTGACCTGGCGGTTTGTGAACTCAAGTAGACCCGCATAGTCCGATTGGACGTAGGAGACGGTCAGGCATTCCGGGAGGAAGAGGATGCCGCGCCCGGTGCGTTCCACCATCATGGTCAGGGAATAGTCGTCGCTGAAGGAATACTGCCAGACGTCGAGCATACCGATCTCTTCAAAGAGCTTGCGGCGGATGGCGGTGCCGCCGCCCCAGCAGAAATTCTTCTCGTGATCGCCTAGCATGGTTACAACAGAGGCGTTCCAAGCGGCGAGGAGTGCGGTGGGCAAATCACTATGATTGGGAATGAACCAGCGCATGGTGGTTGTGGCGCCGATGCGGGAATCCGTGAGCGGGGCGACGAGATGGTGCAGCCAGGTTTTGCCGGGGCGACCATCGGAATCGGTGAAGACCAACACCTCAAATTCGGGAGGAAGCTGTTCGACGACGGTGCGGAGGTTGTTCACCTTCTCGCTGCAATTCTGGGGTTTGCCGGCAATCACGACCGTGGCTTTAACACGGGAGGATGCCGCAACGCGTTTTACGATGCTGTAGGCCGGGTCGGATTCGGAGGCGAGCACAAAGAAGACTTCATAGTTCTGGTGGGCGAATTCGCACAAGGAAACGAGATTACGTTCGAGGCCGGGTTCCATGCCACGGCACGGGCAGATGACGGCGGTATGCGGGGCAAAAAACCCCGGGTCGGTTTTCAGGCGGCGGCGCACGTAGGCGAGCCACTGAATTCCCTGCCAAAGAAGGTAAAGGCCCGTGGCGATCTGAACAATCGCCAGGATTTCAAAGAGAGTTTCCACGCAATCCGAGCATAACAGAGAGAAGCGGTGTGGGAATCGGGATGTCCAGAGGTAGAATCGCAGGGGTAAACATCTGCAAGCGGAGGGGGAGAACACACATGACCGGACGAGTGGATAATTCGATGGTGACCACGGGAACCGAACTGCAGGGGTACCGTGTGGTGCGGAATTTCGGAATCGTGAGGGGAATTACTGTGCGCTCGCGGAGCGTGCTGGGCAACCTGGCGGCGGGGATTCAAACGATCGTGGGCGGAAACATCACGGTGTTGACGGAGCTGTGCGAGAAGGCGCGCGAAGAGGCGTACGAACTTCTGCTGCAACATGCAGCACAGCATGGCGCGAACGCGATCCTGGCGATGCGCTATGACGCGAACGAAGTGATGCAGGGCGTGACGGAAGTGCTGGCGTACGGCACGGCGGTGCAGGTGGAAAAGATCAGCTAGGATTTTCCGGCAGTTCGCTGGAGGATTTCAGATTTTCCGGGCAGACAAACCGGTGTTTGCAACGAATGCGCTGGAACTCTAGCGCGTTGTTGGAGGTCTTGCGTCCGAAGGAGCCTGAAAAATTTCCTGGGCGATTTCCGTGGTCAGCGTTTCAAGGCTGGTGAGCGAGCGGCTGGCCGCAACGCGCGCTTTTTCCAAAAACGAAGAATCGAGAAGGAAGGCGCAACGATCGACGAAGGGGTGATTGGCCACCTCGAACGGCTTTCGTGCGCGGCGTGTGGGACCCGTCTTCGCCAAAATCGCCCGATACATCTGCAAGTCCGCCTGGAATTCTAAAGCGTCGCCGGCATTCCAACGCTGCTGGCGTGTGAGTGCGGCCAGGTAATTCTGCTGGAAGGCAGCGGCGAATTTGCGCCTGGTGCGCACGGGGGCCTTCGCGCCGCCCGAAGCGGCAGACATTTCTGCAATTTCCATGGCGCGCACAGACATGGCCAGCAAGGCTTCGCGCTGTAAAAGGGTGAGCAGGTCGCGGTAGAGTGCCGCGTGCACCTGCAAGCCGAAGCGTCCGTGTTCGACGACGTAGGAATCCACGAAGCGGGGGACGATGCGTTCCCGAAGCAGAGCTTCGCCCAAGCGTTGCGCCAGGATGGCGGCGAGATTGGCGGAACCGGATTTGGGGTGCACCTTCAAGATGAACTAATGTTAGCAGGAGTTGGCGGCTGGATTTTCCGGGCGGAGCAGTGCAGGGCCAAGCCGTTATCGGTGGCGAAGCCAGAGGAAAAAACCGACGATGGCACCGCCCAGGAGGGACGCGATAAGGAGCAGGCTTACCGGAGTCCGTGTGACTAGGCCCATGATCAGCATGCCGATGACAATCACCAATCCGATGGGATGCGCAGTCCACTGCCCACCGCCATAAGGTCCAAAGGGCACCAAGTGTTCAGGTTTGGGGTCCAAGTCGCGTTTGGGCCGAACGCTCATTGTCCTCAGCTTACTCCCGGGGGTTCGCGGAAGGAAAGCCGGGGGCAAATA
>JBEKOE010000103.1:0-6873 GCA_049522075.1 Candidatus Acidiferrum sp. | reverse complement strand
CAGCCAGCGCTACTAAGGCCAACGCGATATGCGCCCCACTCGGCCGTACTGAAAACGAGGGCGTTTCGCTCTTCATGGCACACACCTCCACCTTTTGCCGGGAATGTACTTTGGCTGCACAGATTAGGAAACAGGGCCATTGAGAAAGCGAGGCTGGTGGTCACGTGACAGACGTGACCTGCGTCACATTCCGCTCTTGTCACGCTTCTCGTATTCGCGCAATCTAATAGGTATGGAGCGACTCGTTCGCAGGCTGCGCCGGCACATCACCATCGAGGAGCTGGCCAACGCTGTCACGCACGGAGTTGGCCTCGCACTGAGCATCGTAGGCTTCGTGGTTTTGCTAGTGCTGGCGGCGCTGCGCGGCACGCCCTGGCACATCGTGGCCAGCGTGATTTACGGCAGCACGCTGGTTTGCCTGTACGCCGCTTCCACCCTGTACCACGCCGTCCCTTCGCCGCGGTTCAAGCGCGCTTTGCGCATCTTCGATCACTCGGCAATCTACTTGCTGATTGCAGGCACGTACACGCCCTTCCTGCTGGTGAACCTGCGCGGCGCGTGGGGCTGGTCGCTCTTCGGCGTGGTCTGGGGACTTGCGGCCGCCGGCATCGTCTTCAAGTTCTGGTTTGTCGAGCGCTTCGGCTTTCTCTCGACTGTTTGCGCACATCACCGCGACGACGTTAGTTTTGCTGCTTGCCGGCGGGCTGCTGTACACCGCGGGGATCATTTTCTACGCTTCCAAGCGCATTCCCTATGCCCACGCCATCTGGCACCTGTTCGTCCTTGGCGGCAGCACCTGCCACTACTTCGCCGTACTGCGCTCCGTGCTTCCCGCTCATACGTGAGCGCGTATCTTCGCCGCAGCCATTCCCGGCTGCGTCCTTACTCTTCTCGTAGAGAATAGACTTTGAGGGTGAGCGCTATTGCTTTTGGGCGGCGACTTCGAGCCAGTGTTGCAGGATCGGCAGATACATGGGTTGCACATCGAGGAAGACGACGCCAGCGCCCATGTTGGGCTGCGAGTAAATGATTCTGCCTTTCGTCTGGAAGACCTTTTCGTCGGCCCAAATCCTAAGGAGCACGAGGGTGTCTTTGGGGAAGGGATTCATCATGTCCAGGTAACACCCATGCAAACTCAATTCGCTGACCCGGGAAGCCACGCGCACTTCCGATTTCTCTTCAAGGAGTTCGGCGCTGGCGAAAAAGACATACCTCGGCGTGCGGCGGCGTTCGCGTTCCACGGTCCCTCCCTGGCTGGAGCCTTTCTATTCTTCTATCCTAGCCCGGTTTCATGCCGCGATGCCGCGCGGTTGCCCAGAGCGCTACTGTCAAATCATTCAGCCCTCTCCCGCTTGAGACTCATCAACTTTTTCAGACCATCGGCTCCCGGAGTCTTTATGTCCCGGCCCCGCGTTTCCCAGACCGCGCTCTTTTCGGCTACAATTTTGTTTTCCCTCTATTGCCCTGAGGGACCCTGAGGTGGCCGAATGAGTGGTGTGTCTCGTCGTTTCCCAATGAGTTTGGCGTGCATGAGTGGCCAAGGCTGGGCCTGGCGCGTCGCCACAATGCTCCTGCTGGCGTTTTGCGCGCTGCTTCCCGCCATGGCGCAACAGCGCCGCGAGCGCGAGCCCAATTCCGTCTATGCCGAACGCCGCGCCAAGCTCGCTTCCAACATTGACGGCCCCATCGTGCTGCTCGGCTATACCAACCGCGAAGAAGAGGCGCAGACCTATATTTTCGCGCAAGAAGAAAATTTCTATTACCTCACTGGCCACAACGAAGAGGAGGCCGCGCTGATCCTCCTGCCGCCCAATGGCAGCAGCGCAAAAAAGGATGACTGGGCAGGGCCGCGCGAAATCTTTTTCCTGCCGCCCAAGAATCCGAACAAAGAGAAGTGGAACGGCGTGAAGATGTCGCCCAGCGATCCCGGGATCGAGTCGCGCACGGGTTTTGCGCTGGTGAAACCGCTGCCGGAATTGCGCGCCACGGTCGAACGCCTCGCCAAAATCTATCCTGCGTTCTATACCATCCTTCCCTACCAGCATGAACTGGGCGGCTATCCTCACGAAAAAGAAGTTGTGGAATGGATGAAGCTCGCTGCCCCCCAGGCGACCCTCAAAGACATTCGCAGCAATATCACCGACCTGCGTGCCGTTAAATCGCCCACCGAACTTTCCCTGCTGCGCCGGGCCATCAGTCTTTCGCTCGATGCCCACTTCGAGGCCATGAAAATGATGCGGCCGGGCCTGTTCGAGTATCAGGTCGCGGCCAAGATGGACTTTGTCCACACCATGGGCGGCGCGGAAGCCGAAGCCTACGCGCCCATCGTCGGCGCGGGACCTAATTCGACGACGCTGCACTACAACAAGCTCTCCCGCAAGATCGAGGACGGCGACATCGTGGTGCTGGACGTGGCCGCACAATACAGCGGCTACGCCGCGGACATCACGCGCACCTTGCCGGCCAACGGCAAGTACAGCCCGCGGCAGCGCGAAATTTATGAGATCGTGCTGGGCGCGCAGGATGCCACGATAGACGCGGTCCGGCCGGGCGCCGTTATTGGCTGCCGCGAAAAACATGACAAAAAAGATGCGCTGTTCGCCATCGCCTACAACTACATCAACACGCACGGCAAGGATCTGCACGGCAAGCCGCTGGGACAGTATTTCACTCACGGATTGGGCCACTCGATCGGGCTGAACGTGCACGATCCGGGCCTGGAGGGCTGCAAACCACTGGCGCCGGGCATGGTCGTCACCATGGAACCCGGGATTTATATCCCCGAGGAGAATCTCGGCGTGCGCATCGAGGACGACGTGCTGGTCACCGAGTCCGGCCACGAACTCCTCAGCCAGAAACTGCCGCGCGATCCCGCCGAGATCGAGAAAATCATGGCCGAAGCCGCGAAGGAAAGGGCCGCGGCAGAAAAATCTCCGGTCAGTCAAAAGGTGCAGTCAACCGACTCGACCGGCGATGTCACTGAAATTCGTGCCCTCATCGCAAAATATGTGAAATCCATTGACGACGCCGATACCACCCTAGCGTTTGAAATCTGGTCTGATTCTCCAGATGTTTCGTTTATCCATCCTCGCGGCGAAGCCCATGGCTGGGATGAAATTAAGCGAAGTGTTTACGAAGATTTGATGGGTGGTCTCTTCTCTCAGCGGGATTTGCAGGTCCGAGATGTCACCATCTGCGTGTATGAGGATGCCGCCTGGGCTGAATTTAACTGGCACTTCGTCGCCAAATGGCGAAGTGACGGTCCACCTGTGACTACAGATGGCAAAGAAACCCAGGTTTACCGAAGAGGCCCCGATGGGCGATGGCGTTTGGTCCATGTTCATTACTCCGGCCTGCCGGTGACGGGAGCTCGCCAAGGCGTCTGAACGAATCGCCTCGTTGATTTCCGGTGCAATGGACTGGGAATAAGGCGAATTGACCCGTTGGAACGCCCCGTTTATACTGGTTTTCCGCGCAGGGACCGCCATTCTTCCCTGTGTGCCTCGTGTCATTCCACGCGCTGTTCCTTCGGGGAGCCGTTTGGAATTTCCGAAATGTCCCTAACTTGAAGAGGAGTTTCCGGCGCCGGCCGCTCCGGTGCCGCATTCATTTATGAGCAGCGTTAAAGCCACACAACTTCGCCCCGGCATGGTGATCCAGCATGAGGGCGATCTCTTTACCGTGTTCACCACCGAGCACCGCACGCCGGGCAACAAGCGCGGCTCGATGCAGACGCGCATGAAGAACCTCCGCACCGGCGCTATCATCGAGTATCGCTTCCGCGCGGAAGAATTCGTGGATCGCGCCATCCTGGACGAAATCGAATTCGAGTATCTCTACAAAGAGGGCGACGATTTCCACTTCATGAACACGAAGACCTACGAGCAGATGCAGATGACCAAGGACGAGCTCGGCGAGACCGTGAACTACCTGATTCCCAACACTATCGTGAAAATCGAGTTCCACAACGAAAAAGCCATTGGCGTGGACTTGCCGGACACCATGGACATGAAAGTGATCCAGACCGAGCCCACGCTGCAGAAAGCCACGGCCAGCGCGGTAATGAAGCCCGCCACGCTGGAGACCGGGCTCATTGTGAACGTGCCCCCTTTTGTCAATGAAGGCGACAGGATTCGCGTGGACACCTCCGAAGCGCGCTACGTGCAGCGCGTCGAATAGTTTCCGCCTCCGCAGCTGAGCCGGCTTTTTGCCGGCTCGGAAGAGGCAAGGACCGAAGAGCTCCCGTGCGACCGGGAGCTCTTTTGTGTTTTGCTGCAATTTTCCGCAGACGGGAGCGTAGGACTTTCGATGCTGCGGAAAAACCCCTGAAAGACTTTCTTCAGGGGCTAAAGCCCGAGGGTCATAAGGGCCTTACGCCGGGGCTGAAGCCCCGGCCTCCTAAAGAAAAGTGCTTTCCCCATAGTGGCTTCAGGCTTTGTTGGCGATGCCCTTTTCACCGGCGGGATGCGCGCCAAAGACGCGCTCGAACAGATTGTCCACGTACCGCAATTGCCGCTGCAAATCGAAGGTATGCTCCAGCTCGGCCGGGTTCAGGTACTTCGTGATGCGCGCATCCCGCGCCACACCGTCGCGGAAGCTGGTCTCCGATTCCCACGCGGCCATAGCATTTTCCTGCACGGCTTTGTACGCGTCGTCGCGCGGCATGCCTTTCTCCACCAGGTCCTGCAGCAACTGGCCTGAGAAGACTAAGCCATGCGTGGATTCCAGGTTGCGCAGCATGCGCTGCGGGAAGATGCGCATCTGGCTGACGATTGCGGTCATCTTGGCGAGCATGTAGTCCACCAGAATCGTCGAGTCGGGGAGGATGATGCGCTCGACGCTGCTGTGAGAGATGTCGCGTTCGTGCCACAGCGCCACATTTTCGTAAGCCGCCAGCATGTTGCTGCGCACCAGCCGCGCCAAGCCGCACATCTGCTCGCAGGTGACCGGATTGCGTTTGTGCGGCATCGCGGAACTTCCCCGCTGCTCCCCACCGAAAAACTCCTCCGCTTCGCGGACCTCGGTACGCTGCAGGTGCCGGATTTCCATGGCGATTTTTTCGAGTGTCGCGGCAATCAGGGCCAGGGAGCTCATGTAATGGGCGTGGCGGTCGCGCTGAATCACCTGCGTGGCGATGCGCGTCACTTCCAGGCCGAGCCTCTTGCAGATCTTCTCCTCGATTTCCGGGCCCAGGTGCGAAGCGTTGCCCACCGCTCCGGAAATTTTCCCGTGTTCCATGCCGCGCGAAGCTTCGCGGAAACGGGAGATGTTGCGTTGGTTTTCTGCAAACCAGTTGGCGATTTTCAGGCCAAAAGTGATGGGCTCCGCATGCACGCCGTGCGTGCGCCCAATCTGCGGCGTGTGCTGGAATTCGTGCGCGCGCACATCCAGGACTTCGGCGAACAGGATGAGGTCGCGCTCGATGATGCGGGAAGCGTCGCGGATCAAAAGCGCCTGCGCCGTGTCCACCACGTCGTTCGAGGTCATGCCGTAATGCAGCCAGCGCGCGGCCACCGGGTCGCCAATGGATTCGCCCACGGCCATGGTGAAGGCGATCACGTCATGCTTGACGCGCGCTTCAAGTTCGTTGATGCGCGCCGCGTCCACCTTGGCGCGCGCCCGCATCGTCGCGGCGGCGTCTTTCGGCACGAACCCCGCTTCGGCCAGCGTATCGGCGGCGGCCAGCTCAACGTCGAGCCACTTCTGGTAGCGGTTGGCGTCGCTCCAAACCCGTCCCATCTCTGCGCGTGTGTAACGTGGAATCACGTGAGCATCTCCAGGGCAATCCCAATGTAATGATACGGTATTTCCGACACGCTTGGCGATGTGCGAAGCGTGAGGCCCGCGGGCCGGTCGGCTCTTGGGTTCGGCCGTCTCTTGTAGAGGCGCAGGAGTCCCGCGCTCCTAAAAGGGCAGCAGAAACCCCGGAGTGGCCCGACTCCCCGACCGGGCCGGGGTAGACGCCAGGCCGGGACTCGCTACTCTAGCCACTGCGTGCAGGGCTCTGCTCCGAACTGTGAACTGTAAACTCTCTCTCCTACCGGAGCAGGTCTTCGAGCTGGATGCGGGCGCCGGTCTTGGCGTCGCGGTATTTGACGATGACGGCGGCCTGCAGCGAGAGGCCCCACTTGGTGGCAGCGGGATGCGTGACGGCGCGGGCGCCGGGCACCACGACGGCATCTTCGGGAATGACCAGCGGCTGATCGTCCTTCGCAGAATAAACAGCGTCGCGCACCAGATCGTACACGGGAATCGAGCGGTTGAGGATCGTGCCGGTGCCGAGCACAGCGCGGCGCCTCACAATCGTGCCTTCATACACGCCGCAATTCCCCCCAACAAGAACATCGTCCTCGAGGATCACCGGCAGCGCGCCGATGGGCTCGAGCACGCCGCCAATCTGCACAGCGGCGGAGATGTGGCAGTTACGGCCCACCTGCGCGCAGGAGCCCACCAGGGCGTGCGAGTCGATCAGCGTGTTCTCGCCGACGTACGCGCCCACATTCACGAACATTGGCGGCATGCAGATCACTCCGCGCGCGATGTACGCGCCATCGCGAATACTGGAGCCGCCGGGAACGATGCGGACGCCGTCCGCGTCGGAAATCGCGTGCACCGGATACGTGGACTTATCGAAGAACGGCTGGCGTCGCGCGTCGATGGACATGTCCACGATCGCGCCCATGCGAAAGCCGAGGAGAATGCCCTTCTTCACCCAGGGATTGACGCGCCAACCGGTCGGGGAGGCGGGGTCGGGTTCGGCGGCGCGGATTTCACCGCGGTTCAGGCCCGCCTTGAAGGCATCAAACAACGCGAAATGCTCCGGCAAGTAGGCGGGCGGAGGCGCATCGAAGAGCGCTTCAATTTGTGGCTGCA
>JBEKOE010000102.1:0-10846 GCA_049522075.1 Candidatus Acidiferrum sp. | reverse complement strand
GGTCGTTTTTGGCGGCTTCGGCATCATTGGAGTGCTGGCCAGCCAACCACAGGAGAGCAGCGCTGGCGACGAGGATGAGGACGGCGGCGAAGCGACGAATTCCATTGGACATGAAGAGAGGCTCCTTGGGATGAGTGTGTCAGGCATTAGTGTACTACCGACGAGGAGGAAGTTCGGATTGTCGGCAGGGTTTGCAGTTGTAAAAGCGGCGGCGAGCCGCCGCACTCCAATGTTATTTTGCCGGGGGTGCGGACTTGGCGGGAGGCGCGAGGTCGGGAGGCGGGCCGATGTTATCGGGCAGCTTGCCATTGAGCGAGTCGAGGAATTGCAGGAGGTCATCGCGCTCGTCGAAGGTAAGGACGTCAAGCGAGTGGATTTCCTTGTCGAGATGAGGATTCCAGTTGCCGCCGCCGATGTAGTGGGCGAGGGCGTCCTTAACGGTGGGGAAAGTGCCGTCGTGCATATAAGGGCCGTGGTTGGCGAGATTGCGAAGCGAGGGCGTTTTGAAGGCTCCCATGTCGGCATCGTTCTTGGTTTCGCTGAAGCGGCCGAGGTCATTCAGATTGCCGCGCGTATCGGCGCCAATGCCCAGGTTGTGGAACTTGTTGTCCGTGAAAAGCGCGTAGTCTTTTCCGATGGGGTGGCAGACAGCGCAATTGCCTTTTTTGGCGCTGATGAAAATTATCAAGCCGCGCTGAGCGGCTGAAGGGAGCGCCTTCGAGTCGTGGCCATAGTAGAAACGGTCGAAGGGAGAATCGCCAGCGATGACGGTGCGCTCGAACGAGGCGATGGATTTCACGACGATGTCGATGGTGATCTGATCGGTGCCCCAGGCCTTCTTGAAGAGTTCGGGGTACTTCGGATCGGATTGCAGCCGCTTCACAACGCCATCTAGGGAATGGGCCATTTCCACGGGATTGGCCATGGGGCCTTTGGCCTGTTCTTCGAGGCTGGGCGCCCGGCCATCCCAGAATTGCAGGGAGTTATAGGCGGAGTTGATGACAGTGGGGGAGTGGCGCGTTCCCAGCTTGCCGCCGACGCCTTCGGAAAAGGGGCGGTTGTCTGAAAACGCGAATTGCGGGGCGTGGCAAGAGGCGCAGGAAATTGTGGCGTCAAGGGAAAGCTGGGGATCGTAATACAAGCGGCGGCCAAGTGCGATGGTTTCTTCCGTCGGCGGATTGTCTGGAGGAATCGGAACCGGCGGCAATCCTAGAGGAGCTTTGATTTCTACCGCTTTTCCAACGGGCATTATCGCGGAATGCGAGGGCGCGAATTGCGCTCTGACGGGAAGGTAAGCGAACGCGGCGAGGAGGAATAGGCCCAGAAACACCATGACAAAGAGAGTGAGTCTGGTGGTGGGTTTCATGAGGGCACACCTCGAGGGGAGGATAGCGTTCGGGAAGCCCGGGGTAATGTGACCGTGGTCACAAAAAAGACAAGTGGGAGAACCGTGAGGCCCTCCGCTGTGAGCCGTTCTGAGGCAAACGGAAATCCTTGAAGTGGCCAGAGCCATTGAGGTTGCGATATTGCCTGACTGGGGTCGAGCAGTGCTCGACCCCTACGGGAGGCGGATGAGGAGCTTCAGCAATAGCTGCAGGCTTCGTCGGCCATGCCGTTGCCGCCGCTCATGCCGTCCTTCATGCGGCGCAGGCGCCGGCCGAGCCGCTCGGCGAGCTGATGGCGCGCGCGCCAGAGCCGCGCCTTCAGGGTGTTTTCGGTCACGCCAAGCTTCCTGGCAGCTTCAACCGTGGAGTAGCCTTCCACTTCGCGCAAGAGGAAGGCGGTACGGAGAAGAGGCGAGAGGTCGTCCAGATTTTCGTTGATCATTTCGCGGATTTCCGTGCCGGCGTAGACCTGCTCCGGATTGGGCCCGTCGTCGGCAAAGCGCTCGGCGATGGGCAGTTCGTCCTCGCGCTGCGAATCATCGAGAGAAACCGCGGGGCGGGCCTTGGCGCTGCGACGTTTCATCAGTGCAGCGTTGATGACGATGCGCGTGAGCCAGGTAGAGAACTGCGAGCGGCCCTCGAAGCGCTTCAGGTTGCGATAAGCGGAAAGCAGACCATCCTGCAAAGCGTCTTCGGCGTCCTCGGCATTGCCCAGAACGCGAAGAGCGGTCTGGAACAACTGGCGGTGGTAGCGGCGAAAGAGAGTCTCAATCGCCTGGGCATCGCCACGCTGGCCGGCCCGGATCAGCTTCTGTTCGCTAAGTTGCGGAATACTCAACACTTGCGTTGCCATTTGCTCCCCCCATGTAGCTTACTAAGAGTAGTTCAGCATAAGAAAGTTACAGAGACGTCACAGCCTCAGTGCACAGGTATCCCCCCCTGTACCTTGGGCTTTTTCATCAACAGTAAAATCGGGATGACGGCGAAAAAAATGATGCCGAGCATTTTGAAATTGTCGAGGAAGGCAAGCATGGTGGCCTGCCGCTGCACAATGTTGTAGATCATGCCGTGAGCCTGTGCGGCGGCGCCCGCAGCAGACGAGCCGCCGGCAATGAAGCCACCACTAAAGCTGGCGAGCGTTTTGTGATAGACAGCGCTGAGCGGATTCACGTGCTCGATGAGATGAGCCGAGTGGAACTGAGTGCGGCGCTCGAGCATGGTGGTGACGGTAGCAATGCCCACACTGGCGCCGATGTTGCGGGCCAGATTGATGATGCCGGTGCCCATGTTGGTCTTTTCTCTCGGCACAGAGGCGAACGCGGCCACGTTGATGGGGATGAACAAGAAGGCCAAGCCAAAAGCCTGCAACATTCTTCCAAGCACGGCGTGGCGGAAATCGAGGCCAAGGCTCCAGCCAGCCATGACGAATAGGGAGGAGGCGGAGATGGCGCAGCCAAAGGTAATGAGATAGCGCGTGTCTACGCGCGATACAAGGTAGCCGACGAAGGGCATAGTGAACATGATGAGCGCGCCACCAGCCAGCTCCGCCGGGTATCCGAAGAGTTCCTGGAGCATGGTCGGAATAAGCATGGTGCTGGCGTATAGCACGAATCCAAGGAAGAACATGGCGACCGTGGCGATGGCGAAATTGCGGTTCTTCAACATGCGGAAATCCACCACCGGATCCTTGGCGCGGAGTTCCCACAAAACACCGGCGACTATGCCGACGATCATGAGAATCAGGAAAAGCTGGATGAAGCCGGAAGAGAGCCAGTCTTCACGCTGTCCCTTGTCGAGGATGATCTGGAGGCTCCCCAACCCCAGGCTGATCAGGCCAAGTCCGATGTAATCAATGCGGAATCCCTGAGTCAGCTTCACGCGTTTCATGTAGGGCGGATCGGAAACGAGCAAATAGGTGAGAAGAAGAGAGATGATGCCCACCGGAATGTTGATATAGAAAATCCAGCGCCAGGAATAGTTGTCTGTGATCCATCCGCCGAGCCACGGCCCGATCGTTGGGGCTACGACCACGGCGATGCCATAAACGGCGAAAGCCATGCCGCGTTTGCTGAGCGGGAAGGTGTCGTTCAAGATGGCCTGCTCGCTGGGCTGCAAACCGCCGCCGCCGGCGCCCTGGAGGATCCGGAAAAACACCAGCATGCCGAGGCTCGGAGCCAAGCCGCAGAGGAAAGAACTAACAGTGAATAAGGCGACGCAGGTCATATAGAAGCGTTTGCGCCCGAGGATCGAGGAGAGCCAACCCGAAAGCGGCAGCACGATGGCGTTGGATACGAGATAGGAAGTCAGCACCCAGGTGGATTCATCCGCACCGGCCGAAAGACTTCCGGAAATATGCGGGAGCGCGACGTTGGCGATGGAAGTGTCCAGCACTTCCATAAACGTGGCCAGCGTAACGGTAACGGCGATCACCCAAGGGTTGATCGAGCCGTCCGGCATACGCAACTTCGATGTGATTTTCCCCAGCATTAGTTGCGAGTCTTCCCGTTGCGTTTAGTCGGTAATTACCGTTGCTTCCACATTCATGCCCGGTCGGAGGACGGCCACTTCCGGCGGAATCGGATCCAGAACAATTTTCACGGGTACGCGCTGAACGACTTTGACGTAATTGCCCGTGGCGTTTTCCGGGGGGAGCAGGCTGAGGACTGCTCCGGTAGCACCGGAGATGGAATCCACATGTCCAGAGAAGGTTTTGCCGTAGGTATCAACTTTCAGATAAGCCTTTTGGCCAGGCTTCATATTCTTGAGCTGGGTCTCCTTGAAATTGGCGGTGACCCAGACGTTGCGGAGTGGCACAACGACAAGCAAGCCCTGTCCGGGCTGGACGATTTGTCCAGGTTCGACCTGCTTGTGTGTGGCGATGCCATCGACGGGCGCGACGATGTTGCAGTAACTCAAATTGAGGAGAGCGGCGTCCAGGGCGGCGCGCGTCTGGTCCACTTTCGCGAGCTTGGCTTGGGCGTCGGCCGAGCGCATGGCCACGCGGCGCTGATCAGCGTAGGCCGAAGTAACGCCCGCCTTGGCCTGATCGACGCGCGCCTTCGCGGCCTCGAGCTGGGCGCGGGAGATATCCACATTGCGCTTGGCCTGAGCGAAGCGCTGCTCATCTGCATTCAGGGCGCTGAGACTGGCATCGGCGTTGGCCTTAGCGGCGTCAAATTGCTGTTTGGAGATTTCACCCTTTTCCATCAAAGGGGTGTAGCGCTCCAGATCGGACTTGGCGAGCTGGGCGTTGGCGCGGCTGCGATCGACGTTGGCCTGCGCAAAGGCGAGGTCCGCGGTTTGCGCCTGCTCGTAGGAAGCTTGCGCGCGAAGGAGATCGGCTTGCGCTCCGGCGAGTTGCGCATCCGCGCTGGATTGGCCGCTGGCGACATTCTCGCTGGTGCGCGGAACATCCACACCCGCAGAACGCGCTTCGCCTTCCGCCAGAGCCAGCGCGCCCTTGGCCTGATCGACGGCGGCCTGATAATCCGCCGGCTCGATCTGGGCGAGCACCTGGCCGGCCTTCACGGCTTGATTGTCCTCCACGAGGACTTTGCCGATGCGGCCCGAGATTTTAGCAGCAATGGGGGTGATGTGGCCGTCAACCTGGGCGTCGTCGGTGGTTTCGCGATTGTGGAAATAGAGGAAGAGCGCCAGCAGAGCAGCAAGCAGCAGCACACCGCCGACGGCCAGCAAGCGGCGCACTTTCGGGCTGAGAAGACCCTGCGGCGTCAGGTCCGGCTTGCGCGGCTCCGCAGGCGGCACTTTGACGTTTGCCGCATTCTCCAATCCAACTTCAATCTCGACACTCATCGCATCCTCATTTCGAGTAGGTCTTTTCCATCTGCCCAACCGCGCGCGCAAAGTCCGCGCGAGCCTGGTTGAAGCGGTAGAGCGCCAAGATCTGATTGTCGTTGGCGCGCGCCAGGGAATCCTGGGCGGAAATCACTTCGATGTTGTTAGCCACGCCGGCCCTGAAACGATCGCGGGCCTGGCTGACTTCTTCTTTTGCCAGGTCAACGCCCAGATTGGCGACCTGCACTTCAGAGCGCGCTGAAGCAAGGTTTAGCAGCGAGGTCTTCACATCAAGGGCAATTTGATTGCGCAAATCGGCTTTCTGCTGTTCCAGCTTCTGGACTTCGAGGTCGGCCTTGGTGATTTCCGCGTGAATCCTGCCGCTGGTGAAGAGCGGGAAGTTCACGCTGGCCTGATACTGATACGTCGGGATGACATTGTTGACGGAGGTGCCGAGTTCGGTCCAGTAGCCGTCAAAACGCAGAGAAGGCAGACGGGAGAATTGCGAGACCTGCTTCTGGTAATGAACGACTTTTTCCTCCGCGAGAACGGCCTTCCATTCCTGGCGACCGGCGAGGGCGGCGTCAATGCTGGCTTCGACTTCAGGCTGCGGTGTTTCAAAGAAGCTCAGCGAATCCGCCAGCTCGACCTTCTGGCGCGGATCAAGGTTCAGCAACTTGCTGAGGCCATAAAGGGAAACTTCGCGATCGTTTTCCGCTTCGATCAAGCGCTGCTTTTCGTTTTGCAGCTCGACGTTTGCACGGAGAGTGTCGATGCCCGTGCCCACACCTTCTTTTTGCAAATCGGCGGCCTGATCATAGAGAGCCTGAGCGAGCTCCACGCGAGATTTGGAAGCCTCGACGTTGGCCACAGCGCGCAGTGTGCCGATGTACTGCGATACGACCAGCAGGATCACCTGCTCGCGGGTGGAGAGGCTGTTGGCCTTGCTGGCATCTACGGCGCTGCCAGACGCCTGGTACCGCTTCCAGAGAGAAAGATCCAGGATGGAACTGCCGAACGCGGGTCCAGCCGCAAAGACCTGGTAGGGACCCAAGTGTCCTGGGAATGGCAAACCGGGGAACGACTCGCCTCCGAATTGGGCCTTGAGGTTCACACGATTGGCAGAGTCCGCCAGCCTCATGTTGGCCTGAGGCAGGAGGTCAGAACGCGTGATGTTTTTGTCCTGCACGCTTTCCGCGGCGGTCAGGACGGCGATCTGTTGGGTGGGGTTCTGCTTCAGGGCCAGCGCGACAGACTGCTCCAAAGTGAGGCGCAGCGTGTTGCCAGGTGGATTGGCCGGGAGCGCCGCGGGATTGCCTTGTGCGAGCAATCCGGCGGGGAGAAGCAATAAGCTGAAAAAAACACCATAGAAAATGATGGGTGACTTCTTGCGACAGTCTGAGTCTTTCGTGGCGTCGGCGTCGTGCTTTGCGTCGGCCCCAACGATTTCGCTGACGATGGCCTGATTGAGGCAGCCTTCGGCGATGAGTTCGCCGCCGAGGCGGTGCATCTCCTTCAGAAGCACCTTTCCGGCGTCATCAATGAAACTCACACCGCAAAGATTGATACTGAACTTTTGGCGCGGCGAAGCGGTCAGGAGTTCGCGCCAGCACTGTTCGAGAGCGGCGACCCAGGGTCCGGCGAGGCGACCCTCGACACTGAGAGTGAGGCGGCCGCGCTTGGTTTCCGTGGTAATTCGTAGCATGTCAGTCATCTCTTCAGGCGGAGTAAGGAGCAAGGAAAAGGCCAAAGCGGCGGGCGGGTGATTTAAAGCAACATCCTTAATATTCATAAACTTACCTTTCCGAGGTGAACTACCGAGAGCCCATTATTGCCATTATATGGGCATATGACATATTCGCATCATTTACGTAATGCCCAATTATGGTCTTTTTTTTGGTATTTGATGTTCTTCTCACAAAGGAGAATACGAAGCGACAGGCGCAGAAGTAACATCACTATTGTCCTTAACACTGTTAAGTTTCGATGGAAAAATGTGGCCCGCCGGGGCGCTCATGCGGCCACCCCCGAGACCAAGGTATTGACTGTTGAATGAATGAGTTGCTCTTTGTTGACCCACGGAAACATTTGGTGGGTGATTAAGAGCGCGGTGAGGCCGTGAACACCACACCACAGGGTCTGGCTGACGAGTTCGGCATCCTTTGTCCGGAGTTTCCCTGCGGTGATGCAATCGAAAACACAGCGGCGCAGGAAATCAAAGGATTGGATGCCCGGTGAATCCGGCAAAAGGTACTTCGATTTGTCGAACCCCTCTGGCGGCGGCATCATGAAAACGACGCGATAATGCTGGGGATTCTCGAGGCCAAACTTGATATAGGCCACAAGGCCGCGCTTCAAGCGTTCCAGGGGATCGCCAGGCTGCTCGAGAATCGTGGTTAAGCGATGGGCCAAGCGAGTGAAGGTTTCCTGGCAAACCTGCTCGAGCAATTCGGCCTTATCCTTGAAGTACAGGTAGATGGTCGTAGGGGAGTATTCGATCTTCTCGGCGATACGGCGCATGGAGACGTGCTCGAAACCTTCCTTGACGAAGAGTTCGCTGGCGGCATCGAGGATCTCCTGTCGCAGGAAGCGTTTTTGGCGAGCCTTGCGTTCTTTGACGCCCACGGATTAACTCCACACTTTAACTTAACAAGGTTAAGCTACCCTATTCCATTTGTCAAGTCTTCCTTACTGCTTCTCTTTCACCTGAAATCTAAAGTTGAAGAGGGATTCCTCCGCTCCGGGACGGCCAAAACCGCCGTCCCTCCGGTCGGAATGACAAATTTGGGGTAGATGACGTGAAAAGACTCAACTTCGGCGAAGCTGAATCCTCTCGCGAGAATCGATTGGAACAAAAAAGATGCACTCGCTTGTGATTGGTCAACTTCGGGTCTCAGGCTTAGCGACGCACGGCGATGGCTTGCATTTCGAAGTGGCCGCCACGAAGAAGGGAGCCCGCGCCAATGAAGGCGCGTGCCGGGAAGTCCTTTGTGAAGTATGTTTTATAGGCGGCATTGAACTTGTCGTAGTAGGCCAGGTCGGTACAGAAGATCTGCACGTAGACGAGGTCGTCCATGGTCATGCCGGCAGCGGCGAGGGTGGTCTTGTAGCCGTCGAGCAAGAGCTTGATTTCATCTTCGATCTTCTCGGGCGCTTTGCCGGTCTTGGGATCAAGTCCGATGCTTCCCGCCAGATAGAGCGTGTCTCCAGCAAGAATAGCATTGCTGAAGGGAGGCTGGATGGGCTTGTCGGGCAAGTTGATGGCGCGACGCGCGGATTGCGGCGCCGGTTTGGAGAAGGCGCCGCGGACGGTAAAGAATGCGGCAACGGCGAGAATGCTAAAGAGAATAAGGACACGTCGATTCATGCGAGCCTCCAGGGAAGATTGTGCTTTAGAGCCATTGAGGCGGGAGTTTAGTCCGCTTCGGTGGGAGAGAGCAAGCGTGAAGGGCCACGGAAGATTTCGTGGAGCGCCACCTACCGCGAGTGGCGAGCGAATCGCCGCGGCGGAGGAAGGAGTTTCTTCAGGGGCTAAAGCCCAACTTGGTGTGAGCCGATTTGTCGGAGCTAAAGCTCCGACCCCCTGACGTTCGGAGCACCTTCGCAGACTTTGAAGCCCCGGCCTCCTAAAGAGAGAGGCAAGTTGAGGAGTCTCTTATTGCTTTGGTGAGTGGGGAGAAACGGGACTGGCGGCAGGCGTTTCGGTTTTGGTTTTTTCACCGGCGGCAAAAATCTCTTCGACAATGGCGGCGGTGCGATCCTTACTGAGCGTGCACGCGTGATCGTAGATGCGGCACTGGGCGAGAGTGAGCTTGCAGCCACAGGGGCACTCTTCGGCGTTGAATTTGTGCAAGGCAACGAGGCGTTGCTCCGGGGTCAACTTCGTCATGTTGACACCGGGAAGCAAGGTGGCGCGGTCGGCGTGTTTCAGGAAGATTTCGCCGGTGTCCTCGAAAGTTTCGACCTTGGCGGCGATGGGCAGGTCCAGAAGGGCGCGGACTTCGGTTTCGTAAAGGGCGGGATTGAACAACCCGACGTGCTTCTGAACGATGCGGCCTTCGCTATTGATGACGAAGAGGGTCGGGAGAGCGGGAATGCCGCCATAGTCGAAACGAATCTGATTGGAGGCCATTGCCACGGAATAATTGATGCCTTCGGAATCGACGACCTGTTTCACGGCATCTTATAGCGGTTCTGGAGTTCGATGAGGCTGGGGATTTCCGCGCGGCATGGCCCGCACCAGGTGGCCCAAAAATTCAGGAGGATGACTTTGCCGTGGGCGGAGGCCAGCGAGAGATCCTTGCCGGCTAGATCCTTGAGCTGAAAATCGGGGGCCGGATCGGGATCGCGCGCAAAGCGGATCACCGGTAGTTGGGAGGAGGCCAAAGATGGCGAAGCCCGAGAGGCAAAGAGGAAACAGCCTGAGAGGACTACTGCGGCGGTTTGGTGGCGTCGAGTTCATAGCAATGTCACTAGAATAATGGGACCAGACTGCAGCGGAAAAAGCAAAGTACAAGCGGGTAAGGAGTCAGTTTCCAGTTACGCGACTATACATCCGCCGAGGTGACCAATCGGGGCGCTGCAAGGCATAATAGCGACCAGAGTTGTGTTGCAAAAGGCGGAGCAACTGAAATGAGCTTCGACCGGCAACTGGACTTACTTGTCACCATCCTGACGACGGTGGTCGTTTTTGTCTGCTGTACTTTTTACGTCGCGCTATCCGTTAGGATTAGTTTGCTCATCGCGGCCGGTGTTTTCGTGGCTGGCCTTGTGTTCGGCCGGGGCATACGGAAGATTCTCGATTTCTTTTGATTCGTTCTACCTGAACCTTCACTTACGAGACTCAATGCCTGATTTGCGCGGTAGCAGAAGACTGATCACCCACGGCTTGCAAGTGGAAGGGATTGCTACGCGAGCCAAAGTTTGCCGCGTCACACGGGGCGGCGGATGCCGAGCTTGCGCATGCGGGCTTGAAGAGTGGTGCGCTTCATGCCGAGAAGATTGGCGGCGCCGCGAGGTCCGGCAATTCGCCACTGGGTTTGGCGGAGGGCGCGGAGGATGTGCTGACGTTCGGCTTCTTCCAACGTGGCAATGGATGCTGATGCAGGCGAAGCATTCGGGGCCTGTGCAGCAAAGCGCGGTGATTCCGTTGCCGCAGAGGTCATGAGCGAGACGGGCGAAAGCGCGCGCAACTCTGGGAGTGGGACGCGCAACTCCTCACCGGGGGAAAGGAGCACCGCGCGTTCGATGAGGTTTTCCAGTTCACGGACATTTCCTGGCCAGGGATAGTTCACGAGCGCTTCCATCACGTCGGATGGCACATACTCGACGGTTTTGTTTTGGCGGCGGCTGAATTTCTGGACGAAATAGCGCACCAACAGGGGCACGTCTTCCGGCCGTTCGCGCAGAGGCGGAATGTTAATGGGGAAAACATTCAAGCGGTAGTAGAGGTCGCTACGGAATTTGCGTTCGGCGACGAGTTGCGCGAGGCCGGCATTGGTGGCGGCGACGACGCGCACATCCACGCGCTGGGTGCGGTTGCTGCCCAGCCGCTCGAACTCCTGTTCCTGCAACACGCGCAACAATTTGGGCTGCAGCTCGAGGGGGATATCGGCTACTTCATCAAGGAATAGCGTGCCGCGATCGGCAAACTCAAAGCGGCCGAT
>JBEKOE010000101.1:0-6707 GCA_049522075.1 Candidatus Acidiferrum sp. | reverse complement strand
CATGCAACGGCCCTTCTGATATGATTCGCCACAGAAGGTGAATGGGAAGGAGAACTTCCCATGCCAGACCGGGTCAGTTCGTTAGATTCCCTCATCGGACAAGAGTTTTCCCATTACCGCGTCATCAAGAAGCTGGGCGGCGGCGGGATGGGTGTTGTTTATGAGGCGGAAGACATCCGCCTGCATCGTAATGTTGCGCTGAAATTCCTACCCGACAATCTGGCGAAAGACCCGCAGGCACTGGCGCGTTTTCAGAGAGAGGCGCAGGCAGCGTCGGCATTGAACCATCCCAACATCTGTACCATTCATGACATTGGCGAAGCGGAGGGGAAGGCGTTCATCGCCATGGAGTATCTGGAAGGTGCGACGCTGAAACACCTGATCACCGGGCAACCGATGGAGTTGGAACGCTTGCTGGATCTGGCGATCGAGGTGTCGGACGCGCTGGACGCGGCGCACAGCGAGGGGATTATCCATCGCGACATCAAGCCAGCGAACATATTTGTGACCAAGAAGGGACACGCGAAGATTCTGGATTTCGGGTTGGCCAAAGTGAATCGGGCGAGGACGGCGAGAAGCGGCGACAGCGAGACGGCAACGTTGGGAACGCTGGGAGTCGACAGCGAGCAGTTGACGAGTCCGGGGAGCGCGCTGGGGACGGTGTCGTACATGTCGCCGGAGCAGGTGCTTGGCAAGCAGTTGGATGCGCGGACGGATTTGTTTTCGTTCGGGGTGGTGATGTACGAGATGGCCACGGGATATCTGCCGTTTGCCGGAGACAGTACGGGGGCCGTATTCGAGGCCATCCTACACAAAGAAGCGCCGGAGGCGGTGCGGCTGAACATAGGCGTGCCAGCGGAATTGCAGCGAATTATCGATAAGGCGATGGAGAAAGACCGCGAGTTGCGGTACGGCACGGCAGCGGACTTGCGGACAGATTTGAAGCGGCTGAAGAGAGACAGCAGCTCAGGGAAAGTGAAAACGGCTAGCCGGGCCGAGGCCGCCGCTTCGTCAGGTCCCGCCGTGGCTGTGGTGGCCGCAAAGACAGGGCGAACGAAACGAGTGCTGGCGGGAGTTGCGATTGTTGTGCTGGGGCTGGCAGCTTTTGCAGGGTACAAATGGTTGACGCGTCCACGCGGGTTCAACACGCAAAACATGCACATCACCAAGCTGACCGACACCGGCAAAGTAGGCGATGTGGCGATATCGCCGGATGGGCGGTACATCGTTTATGTGCTGGCAGATGGCGAGCAACAAAGCCTGTGGGTTCGCAATGTGGCGAGCAAGAGCGACGTCCAGGTCCTGCCTCCGGACGTCGTGAGTTTCGGCGGCCTCGGCTTTTCCCCTGACGGCAATTACCTTTATTTTGTGCGTTCTGACAAGAGCACGACGCTTTTCAGCTACCTCTATGTGATGCCCGTGCTGGGCGGCACACCGCGCCAGTTGATTCGCGATATTGACAGCGCTGTCAGCTTCTCACCGGATGGCAGGCAGTTCGCTTTCATGCGAGGTGTGCCGGAGCGCGACGTCATCGAAATTCGTATCGCCAATGTGGACGGTGGCGGCGATCACTCACTCGCGTCCCTGCCAGCCTGGACAGGCGTCATTCGTGGGGCGGTCTGGTCGCCCGATGGAAAGACGATCGTCGCGCCAATGGTACAAATCGGCAAGGAAATTAAGTGGGTATTAAACGCCGTCAACGTGGCGGATGGCGGCGTCAGGGAAATATTTTCCGGCCCTGAAGCGCTCGGAACGCCTGCGTGGTTGCCCGACGGCAATTCTCTCTTGATTCCTATGGTCCTACTGCCAGAAAACCACACGCAATTGTGGCTCGTTTCTTATCCCGGCAGCGAAAAACGACGCTTCTCCAACGATCTCTCAGATTATGGTTTCACGCTCGATCTGACCCATGATGGGCAGATGCTTGTGGCGCTAGAAAACAGGCAGAGTTCTCACGTTTGGATCCTGCCCCAGGGACAGACGGCACAAGCAAAACAGATTACCTCGGGAGAAACCCCTGACGCTGCGGTGGCGCCTGGTCCAGGTGGCAAGCTCTTGGTGCGCAGCC
Organism: Candidatus Acidiferrum sp.; assembly: GCA_049522075.1. GTDB lineage: Bacteria > Acidobacteriota > Terriglobia > Acidiferrales > UBA7541 > Acidiferrum. Next base: position 4,639 of record JBEKOE010000101.1, on the reverse strand, counting down.
GGGGCAGCGACCTGGTTCTTATGAATGCGGATGGCGGCCAGCGAACGCAACTTCGTCCGAATCTTCGTAACTTGGTCTCGATGTCGAGTTGCGGCGACCGCTATCTCGTATTCGATTCTTGGGAGGAAAATAAGCTCCGGCTGTGGCGCACGGATGCCGATGGCTCAAATCCCGTAAAACTCAGCGAAGAGGCAATGTTTTCCGATTGCTCACCCGATGGAAAGTGGGTGTTGTACAGCTCAGGACATAAGCTGTACCGCCTTCCCGTCGAGGGAGGTACTCCCACGGAGGTTGCCAGTTCGCCCATGGGCATCGGGGGAGTGATCTCGCCGGACGGACAATGGATTGCCTACGAATACCAGGAAGGCCGCCCTGTGCAGTTACCCAAGCTCGCGGTGATTCCCGCCGCCGGGGGAGCCCCGGTCCACGTTTTTGGCAGGCCGAGCCGCACAGAAGGAGCACTACGCTGGTCGCCCAATCAGAAGGGTCTGCAGTACCTCTTAACCAGGAACGGGGCTACGAACGTTTGGGAACAACCGCTCAGCGGCGGCGCGCCGCACCAGGTAACGAACTTCACCTCTGGCCGCATCTTCGATTTTTCCTGGACGCGCGATGGAAAACAGTTGCTGCTGGCCAAGGGCGAAAACACAAGCGACGTGGTGCTGATCAGCAACTTCCGTTAGTTTCCTCCGATTTTCAGGCTGGTGGAAGGGACTCGCAGCGAGGCTGAGAATCCGCATTCACGATCTGGCAGCACTCGGACTTGGCTAACTCCTTCCATGAGAAGGACGTAGGTTAGATTTGCCTCCATGTCGGAGTTGCATTGACCTATCGTAAGCTCAGGCATATGCTTCGCCATAGAAGGTGAATGGGAAGGAGAACTTCCCATGCCAGACCAGGTCGGATCCCTAGATTCCCTCATCGGACGAGAGTTTTCCCACTACCGCATCGTTAAAAAGCTAGGCGGCGGAGGGATGGGTATTGTTTACGAGGCCGAAGATACCCGCCTGCACCGTAATGTTGCGCTGAAATTCCTGCCCGACAATCTAGCGAAGGACCCACAGGCACTTGCGCGTTTTCAGAGAGAGGCGCAAGCAGCATCAGCGTTGAATCATCCCAACATCTGCACGATTTACGACATTGGCGAGGACGGCGGGAAAGCGTTCATCGCAATGGAGTATTTGGAAGGGAAGACGCTGAAGCATGCGATTGGGAGGCACCCGATCGAGTTGGAGAAATTGCTGGGGATCGGGATTGAGGTGGCTGAGGCATTAGATGCGGCGCATGCGAAAGGGATCGTTCACCGGGATATCAAGCCAGCGAATGTTTTTGTGACCAGTGCGGGGCACGCGAAGATTCTGGATTTTGGGTTGGCGAAGGTGGCGCCGTCGGCGGGTCGTGTGGCGGAAAAGGTCGGCGTGTCCGAACTTGCGACGGAGTACGAGAGCGGGGAATTGCTGACTAGCCCGGGAACGGCGCTGGGGACGGTGGCGTACATGTCGCCGGAGCAGGCGCTGGGCAAAGAGCTGGATGCCCGGACGGACCTGTTTTCGTTTGGCGCGGTGCTGTATGAGATGGCCACGGGGACACTTCCCTTTCGTGGCGACACGTCCGCAGCGATCTTCGATTCGATTCTGCACAAAGCGCCGACTGCTCCGGTGCGCTTGAATCCCGATTTGCCCACAGAGCTAGAGCGCATCATCAATAAGTGCCTAGAGAAAAGCCGTGAAATGCGCTATTGCCACGCAGCAGATATTCTCAGCGATCTGAAACGGCTGCAGCGCGACACGAATTCGGGTCACACTGCCGCGGTCAGCGGCCACACTCTCGAGGCCCCCCCTCGACCCCAAAAACTAAGCAAGACGATTGACTCGCTGGCCGTTCTGCCCTTCACCAACTTGAGCGGCGACCCGGAAATGGAGTACCTGAGCGACGGCATCGCAGATGCGCTCATCAACAGCCTCTCTCAACTCCGCAAGCTCCGCGTTGTGCCGCGCGGTCTCGTGTTCCGATACAAGGGCCAAGAGGTTGACCCGCAGCGGCTAGCGAGTGAGCTCAATGTGCGCGCGGTGTTGACCGGGCGGGTGGTGCAGCGGGGTGACACGCTGCTGATTGGCACGGAACTGCTCGACGTGGCTAAGGTGTCACAGCTGTGGGGAGCACAGTACAACCGCAAGATGGCGGATATTTTCCTCGTGCAGGAAGAAATCGCACGAGAAATTTCAGAAAAGCTACGGCTGCAATTGACCGGGGAAGAAAAGAGGCGGCTCGCCAAGCGCGTGACCAAGAACAAGGAAGCTTACCAACTGTATCTGAAAGCCTTGTTCTTTTCCCACAAATGGTCGCCGGAAAACCTGAACAAAGCCGTCGAGTACAGCCAGCAGGCGATTGCGTTGGATCCCACCCTGGCAAATGCCTACGCGGTGATTGCCTGGTCCTACGCCACGCTCGGGAATTACGGCTACTTCCCAACCGTCGAAATGTTTGCCAAGGCTAAGGCCGCAGCCTTGCAGGCTTTGGCCCTGGATGACGGGCTTTCGCAAGCGCATGCCGCCTTGGCGTACACACGACTCTGTCACGATTGGGACTGGCCTGAAGCTGATAAGGAATGCCGACGCGCCTTGGAATTAAGCCCGGACGATCCGTTGGCCCACTTCACGTCTGCCATAGTTTCGCTAGTGAAGGGAGATTTTGAGGTGGCTTTCGCGGAGGTGAGGCGGGCCGTGGAACTGGATCCCCTCTCTCCCGCCCTCAACCTGCAGTGGGCAGGACACCTCTTCTTGGCCGGCAAGCACGACCAGGCACTCGAACAGCTCAAGAAGACGCTTGAACTTGACCCGAGCATTATGCAACCTCGGATGGTGCTAGCGTCCCTCTACGCTTTTAAGGGTAAGTGCGTGGAAGCGATTGCGGAGTGCGAAAAAATCAGAATGCTCCCTGGTGGCGAATGGCCGAGCCGCGCGGCTCTCGGGTTTGTCTATGCCTTGGCAGGCAGACAGGACGAAGCGCGAAACATTCTGGAAGAGCTGAAGCCTCTGATCAAGGAGAGTCGGATACTGTGTTTTCGTGCCGCGATCATCTGCGCCGCCCTGGACGACCGCGACCAGGCCTTTGCCTTGCTCGAGAGGTTATTTGAAGAACGCTTCTTCATGATGATTTACATTAATGCCCCCCTGTACTTCGGGAATCTGCGCTCGGACCCGCGATTCGAGGATCTTCTGCGCCGCATCAGCCAGCCCCATTGAACACCAACGCGATTTCAGTACTGTTCCGATGCCTTGCCGGTCGCTTCTGCCTGAATAGCGTCATTGACGGCGCGCCTAGTAAACACGCTCTTGCGAGAGCATAATCTTTTAATAGCCGACCGTTCCAGCAAATTCGTGTCGGAATTTGCAGTGGGTTCGTAAACACGCGAGAAACCACGCTTGGGGAAACACCAACCGTGGATAGATTCAGAAACAACGACTGGAGGTGTGCGATGCGACGACTCTACTTGAGGGCAGTACTGGTTTCTTCACTTGTGATTGTTGGGCTCGCTCTGGCCTGTCAACAACCGCCACCGGCGAGCCCGCCGGATACCCGCGCCGCCGATGAGCGCGCGGTCCGGGAAGCGGACGCAGCCTGCTTGAAGGCCGTGACGGCCAAGGACGTCGAGGGGACCGTCTCCTTCTTCGCCGAGGACGCCTTGAAGCTTCAACCCAATGCACCCATGCTGACGGGGAAGGAGTCTCTCCGGAAGTGGGTGTCCGAGGCGATGGCGACCCCCGGATTTGCTATTAGCTGGCAGACGAGCAAGGTGGAAGCCTCGCGTGGCGGGGATTTGGCCTATGCTGTAGGCACGTATCAGTCCACGCTGAGCAATGCGAAAGGCAAGCCCGTCACCGACCGCGGAGAATATGTGGACGTGTGGAAGAAGCAGCCGGACGGCCATTGGAAGATAGTGGTCGACATGGCTAACTCCGAGGTGCCAGCGCCGGAAGCTGCCAAACACTAGCCGGTCGTAGAGCGCGGACACCACTCTGCAGGGTTGAAGGTAAGGCCGCCGCGTGAACATTCCTGGAAGAAGGAAGCATGGATCTGGGTCTAACGGACAAGGCTGTTCTGGTTACCGCTGCCAGCCAAGGGATTGGGAAGGCAATCGCGGCGGAATTTGCCAAAGAAGGCGCGCGGGTTGCGATCTGTGCCCGAGGCGAGGAAGGCCTGGCGCAATGCCGGGAAGAACTGCCGGGGTACGGAAGGCCGATTCTAGCGATCCAGGCTGATGTAACGAAAGCCGACGACACCGAGCGCGTCGTCACACAAACCATTCAGGCCTTCGGTCACCTGGACGTTCTGGTGAACAATGCCGGCGAAGCATGGATGGGGCGGTCAGTGGACACCACCGATGAGCAATGGCAATACTGCATGGAGGTCAATCTCTACAGCGCCATTCGCTTTACGCGGTGTGTCGTGCCTCACATGCGCCAGCGGGGCGGGCGGATAATTAACATCGCCTCAGTCAGCGGCCACACCATGGCTCGCGGCATGGCCGACTACCAGACCGCCAAGGCTGGGCTGATTGCCTTCTCGAAATCGATGTCGATTGATCTGGCTCCATACAATATCCTCGTCAACTGCGTCTGTCCCGCGCTCATCCACA
>JBEKOE010000100.1:0-18670 GCA_049522075.1 Candidatus Acidiferrum sp. | reverse complement strand
CTGCGCGGCAAAACCGTGGTGCTCGCCTTTTTCGAGAACTCCACGCGCACGCGCCTGAGTTTCGGCACGGCCGCCTCGCGCCTCGGCGCGGACACCATGAACCTGCAGGCGGAAGCCTCCAGCCTGAAGAAGGGCGAAACGTTGCTGGACACCGCCAACAACCTGAACGCCATGAAGCCGGATTGTTTCGTAATGCGCCATTCGTCTTCAGGCGCGGCGGACTTTGTGGCGCGGCACCTGGAAATTCCCGTGGTCAATGCGGGCGATGGCACGCATGAGCATCCTTCGCAGGGGTTGCTCGATGCGCTGACCATCCGCGACCGCAAAGGCTCTCTGAAAGACCTGAACGTGACCATCCTCGGTGATATTTCCCACTCGCGCGTGGCTCGCTCCAATATTCACCTGCTGGGAAAATTCGGCTGCCGCTTCACGCTGTGCGGACCCGCCATGTGGGTTCCGCGCGAACTGGAGAAGATCGGGCCGCCGGGAACGCCCATCCGCTGTGTTTATCGCGTCGAAGAAGCGCTGGAAGATGCGGACGTGATTATCGTCCTGCGCGTGCAGACCGAGCGTTTGCACGAGCCGTCTCTCGCGCAAAACGACTACATTCTGCTCTATCAGCTCAACGCCGAACGCATGCGCCTGGCCAAGAAGGACGCGCTCATCTTGCATCCCGGTCCCATCAATCGCGGAATAGAAATTACACCGGAAGTGGCCGATGGGCCGCGCTCCGCCGTGCTCGAACAAGTAACCAATGGTGTGGCGGTGCGCATGGCTATTCTCTACCTGCTGATGATAGGCGCCACGGAAGGCACGCATCCCGCGCTCGAAGTAAGAGCCGAACCCAAACCCAAGGAATCTGCCCATGCTTCTGATTAAGAACGGGCGCGTCCTCGATCCCGCGTCCAAGACCGATGCGCCGCGCGACATTCTGCTGGATGGCGAGCGCATCGCGGAAATCGCCCCAACCGGGAAAATATCCCTCGCGGACGGAGCGGAACTGTTCGACGCTTCCGGCCTGATCGTCGCGCCGGGTTTCATTGACATGCATGTCCACCTGCGCGAGCCCGGCCAGGAAAATTCCGAAACCATCGAGACCGGGACGCAAGCCGCGGCGCGCGGCGGCTTCACGGCGGTCTGCTGCATGCCCAACACCAAGCCGGTCAACGACAATGCGTCGATCACGCGCTTCATTGTTGATCGCGCCAAGGCGCACGGCCACGTGCGCGTGTGGCCGATTGGCGCAGCCAGCGTGGGCAGCAAAGGCGAAGCCATCTCTGAGATTGGGGCGATGCGCGAAGCGGGCATTGTGGCCGTTTCCGATGACGGCAAACCCATCGCCACGGCCAAGCTGGCGCGGCAGATTATGGACTACTGCCGCACGCTGGAACTCCCCGTGATTGAGCACGCCGAGGATGTTTCGCTTGCCGCGGGCGCCGTGATGCGCGAAGGCATCGCTTCCACTCGCCTTGGTTTGCCGGGCATGCCGGCGGCCGCGGAATCCGTCTGCGTTGCCCGTGATGTCCAGCTCGCAGAGCTTACCGGCGCGCGGCTGCACATCGCGCATCTTTCGGCGAAAGCCTCGCTCGATCAGGTGCGCTATGCCAAGCAGAATGGGCTACGCGTCACCTGCGAAGTCACGCCGCACCATTTCACGTTGATTGACGAGGATGTGACTTACGATTCGCGCTACAAAATGAATCCGCCACTGGCCGCGCGCACAGACCGGGAAGCCCTGTGGCACGGCCTCGCCGATGGCACCGTGGACGCCATCGCCACCGATCATGCCCCTCACGAGCCGGCCCTGAAGGATGTGGAGTTCGACAAGTCGCCCTTCGGCATCATGGGCTTCGAGACGGCTCTCGGCCTGGCGCTGGAGCAACTCGTGCACAGCGGCAAGCTCTCCCTGATGCGCATGGTGGAACTTTTTACCACTGGGCCCGCGCGCGTCCTGGGCAAAGAACGAAAACTCGCTGTCAGTGAGCCCGCGGACGTCACCATTTTTTCGCTGGATCGGGCGTGGACGTATAACGTAAAAGAGTCGGCCAGCAAATCGCGCAATTCGCCGTTCGACGGGAAATCGTTTAGGGGCGGCCCGGTTGCTACCATCGTCGCCGGCAAGATTGTCTATCGCGCTTGAGCTGTAGTGCAGAGCTAGTCCTGGCGCTTTTCAACCCGCCGCATTCTGACGCGAGCCGTTCGGGTTTTTCCACCTGCAGTCCGTTCCTGCTGTTGCCGATTAGCAATTAACCACCTTAGCGCAACTCCGCGTATGCGTGCTCTTCTGCGGCTAGACTGAAGTAGAGCATCTCTCCATGCGCCACCTGCTAAACAGCTGTGTGTTTCTATTTCTCGTCGCCCTGCTTTCTTGGGCCGTTCCATCCTTTGCCCAAACGGAGCGCATCCCTGATTTCCATAGCGACATCGCGCTACAGGACGACTCCTCACTGCAGGTTACCGAGACCATCACCGTGGTCGCCGCAGGCGGCCAGATCCGCCACGGCATCTTTCGCGATTTCCCCTCGCATTATTCAGACCCTTACAACAATCGCTATGTTGTCGGGTTCCAGATGCTCTCGGCCACGCGTGATTCCGCGGACGAAACATTCCGCGTCGAAAACTATGCCAACGGAGTGCGCATTTACCTTGGGGACCCTAATGCGATGGTTCCGCCGGGGCGTCACGTGTATACGCTGACCTACACTACCAACCGGCAATTGGGCTTCTTCCCCGATCATGACGAGCTTTTCTGGAACGTTACCGGACTAGGCTGGAATTTCCGCGTCGACCAAGCTAGCGCCACTGTGCACCTGCTCCCCACGATTCGCGGGAATCCAAACTATCCAGTTCGCGGGAAGCCGATGCGTTCCAATTCACTGCCACGCGTCCACTCTTCGCCAAAGAAGGCCTCAGCATCCTGCTGAAGTGGCCCAAGGGCTACGTCACGCCGCCCACGTCTTCGCAAAAAGCTGAGTATTTCTTTCGGGACAACCGCGATGCGCTTGTCCTGGCTACTGGCCTCCTGGTCCTGCTTCTCTACTACTTGATTGCCTGGGCGGAGGTGGGCCGCGACCCGCGACCCGGGGTCATCATGCCGCTGTATGAACCGCCTGCAACCCTCTCGCCGGCGGGCATGAGGTACCTGGTCCGCATGGGCTTCGACAACAAGACGTTCGCGGCGGCAATTCTGGACATGGCCGCGCGCGGCTACCTGAAAATCAAGGAAGATGCGGGTTCGTATATGCTCAGCCTCACGGACAAGGATGAACGCGTGCTCACGCCCGACGAAAAGCAGATCGCTGGCGTGTTGTTTGAGGGACGCAAGGTAATCTGGTTGCATCAGGAAAATCATCAGGTTATCCAAGCGGCCATGCTCGCTGCCCAGAAGTGGCTAAAGAGCGCCGAGTACAAGGTCTATTTCGTCACCAATTCCCGGTATCTCTTGCCCCCGATTCTTCTTTCTCTTGCGATTGTCGTCGTCTACCTGATGGCCCACGGCGGCCCGCAGCTTTTCATCGGCGGTTTTCTGTGTTTCTGGCTGACCTTCTGGTCCATCGGCGTGGCTGCGCTGCTGAAGAATGTTGTACAGTCTTGGCACGCCGCATTCTTGCACGGGCAAATCCCTTTCGGCGACACAGGGAAAGCAATATTCATCACGCTTTTTTGCATCCCCTTTGTCGGGGGAGAATTCGTAGTCCTCGCCATCCTAATGAGGATCACTTCCCACGCCCTGGTCGTGTTCGCACTTGCCAGCGCCGTACTTCACATTGTCTTTCTCTATTTGATGAAAGCCCCGACGTACGCCGGGCGGCGCCTGCTGGACCAGATCGAGGGCTTCAAGATGTTCCTCGGCGCCGTGGATAGCGATCGCCTGAACCGCGCTATGCCGCCCCAGCAGACGCCGGCGGTGTTTGAGAAGCTTCTGCCGTACGCATTGGCGCTGGACGTGGAACAGGATTGGTCGGAAAAATTCTCCGGCGTACTCGCCGCGGCGGGCACTGTGCCCGGCAATTCCGGCGTGGCCTACACGTCGTCGTTCTACTCAGGCTCCTCCTTGGGTGCATTCACCGGGTCGAGCTTCGCTTCGTCGTTCAGTAATTCCTTCACCAGCGCCATTTCTTCCTCGTCGTCCGCGCCGGGTTCCGGCGGAGGCGGCGGATCGGGAGGTTCCGGAGGAGGTGGAGGAGGAGGCGGGGGTGGAGGCTGGTGACGTAAGGTTGCGCGGGCTGATCCGTTGATAGGTACAAACGGCGCGGAGGGGAAGCGTAGAAGAACTGAGGAGTGAAAAGTGGCCTAGCGCGTGGCGATGCGCTGCACGTTGAACTTGTCGCCCTTCGGCCACATCACTTTATTTTTGGTTTTACAGTAAGGGCAGAGCACCATGCGCTCGACTTCTTTTCCCAACCCCGTGGATCCGACTACACGCATCCCACGCTGACAGTTGTCACATCGGAAGATTTTCTGCACATGCCCTCCTTATCGAACTCGGAGGAGCCTGAGTTCCGAAATTCTTCTTCAGTGCGCCGCCGGTTCGGCCGCCGGATGAAACCCGTGCTGCGGCACCTCATGCGTTCCCCGCGTGAGCGGTTCAATCTTCATGCGGTAAAAGTGGTCGAGCGGTAACCGCCCCTTTCCTACAGGATAAGCTCGTTCGATGGCCTTCATAACGTAAGCTTTGGCCAGAGTGGTCGCCTCCAACAGCGACCTTCCGGCGGCGAGTTGCGCGGCAATGGCCGAGGCGAAGGTGCAGCCGGTTCCTTGCGTGTGCTCCAGCTTGACCCTGTCGCCGCTTAACAGGTGGAGTTCATTCCCATCAAGGAGGACGTCCACGGCCTTCTCCATGTGGCCGCCCTTTACGATGACGGCGTGCGCGCCCATTTCCACAAGCTTGCGCGCCGCAGCTTCCATGTCTCCCACATCCTTAATCGTGAGGCCGGACAAAATCTCCGCTTCCTGAATGTTTGGCGTGATCACGCTGGCCCGTTTCAGGAGTTCCGTGGCCAGGTACTTGATTCCGGTCGCATCCAGCAGCTCGGAATCGCTGGGAGAGCGCATCACGGGATCGTGCACTACGTGGGCAAACTTATTGGCGTCCAGGAACTCCGCCACCACTGCAGCGTTGCTACGGTTTCCCAGCATGCCGATTTTCACAGCAGCAATGTCGCAATCTTTGGTCAGGACTTCCAGTTGTTCGCGCAATTCCGCGCTGGGAGTGTTATGGATGGCTTCCACGCCCTGGGTGTTCTGCACCGTCAACGAAGTAATGGCCGCCACCCCGTAGCAGCCGTAAGCAGCAAAGGTCTTGAGATCCGCGCCAACGCCCCCGCCGCAGCTCGGGTCAAATCCCCCGATGGCCAGCAGAATGGGCGGGGCGGCGATCCCTTGTGCATGAAGATGGCTCATGATCGTTCGTGTTTGCTCACGATCCCTGAAGAAAATAGCCGGACACGTTATGCCTGGCACGCCCTTTCCGTACCGCGCACCAGAAAACGCCCGGCACTTGCGAATGTACGCGCACTAGTTTCTCCCTGCAAGAAGTTTTTCACTTGCCGGGAAGACAAAAGGATCTTTCGGTCCGGGTCGATGAATTCGGGAAGAGGAAAGAGTCCGTGCGTCTCAGGAATTAAGGATGACTCAGGTTCAGCCTATCATCACGGGAAGAGGCCGCGGACCAGCGTAGCTTCAGCGACGCGGCTGACCGCCAGCACCATGGCGCCCGCACGCGGGGGCACGTGGTGCTTGCGCATGGCGTCCACCATGTCGTGGAACGCCCGCACCATGATCTTCTGCAGGCGTATGTTCACTTCGTCCACATCCCAGAGCAGGCCTTCTTGGTTCTGCACCCATTCGAAGTAGCTGACCGTGACGCCGCCAGCATTCGCCAGAATGTCCGGCAAAATGGTGATGCCACGGCGCGCGAGAATTTCGTCGGCATGCGGCGTGGTCGGACCGTTGGCCGCTTCGGCAACGATGCGCGCCTTCACGGCTTCCGCGTTTTGCAGGGTAATGACGTTTTCGAGCGCCGCGGGCACCAGGATGTCGCACTTCATCGTCAGCAAGTCTTCGTTGGAAATGCGCGAAGCGCCGGGCATGCCGACGACCGTCCCCGAACGCTCCTTATAGCGGATGGCCTTGATCGGGTCGATGCCGCGCGAATTCGTGACGCCGCCGCGCGTATCGCTCAACGCGATAATCTTTGCCTTTCTGTCTGCCAGAAGGCGTGCCGCGGTGGCACCGGCGTTGCCAAAACCCTGGATGGCCACGGTCGCGCCGCGCAAGGAGATTTTCTTCATCTTGCAGGCTTCCTCGACGACGTACACCAGCCCCTGCGCGGTCGCTTCCGCGCGTCCAACCGAGCCGCCGATCGAAAGGGGCTTCCCGGTGACCACGCCCGGCACGGTGTGGCCCATCATCATCGAATAGGTATCCATGATCCAGGCCATCGTCTGCGCATCTGTATACACGTCGGGTGCCGGAATATCCTTGTCCGGCCCGATCACGGGCAGAATCTCGCTGGCAAACCGGCGCGTCAGCCGCTCCAGCTCGTTCTTCGACATACGCTTCGGATCGCAGATGACGCCGCCCTTCGCGCCGCCGAACGGCACATTCACCACGGCGGTCTTCCAGGTCATCCACGCCGCCAGGGCCTTCACTTCGTCCACTGTCACATTGGGATGGAAGCGGATGCCGCCTTTGCCCGGCCCGCGCGCAATGTTGTGCTGCACGCGAAAGCCGGTCAGCACTTTCACCTGGCCGTTGTCCATCTTCGTCGGCAGCGACACTTCCAGAATGCGCTTGGGCGTGCGCAACACCTGGCGAAGTCCTGGATCCAGTTTCAGGACTTCGGCCGCCATATCAAATTGAATTTGCGCGATGCGAAAGGGATTTAGCTCTTCGCGCGGCGCGATTCGCGGCACCATCGGAGGGGCACCCACCGGACGGGTTGGGACTTGAGGTTTTGCGACCGTGGCCATCAGCTTCGGTCCTTTCCATTGCGCTGGATTTCTCTAGCAGCTTGCTATTGCGTTGCACTACTTTTCTTTCCACAAAGTCTTTGGCGTCAGCCATTCGCGGCTATTTTCCGCGTCTCGCTTACATATTTATCCCGGCAGGCCACGGAGCAAAAGTGCAACAACTCGCCATTCTGCCGCAGCGGCAGCGCCAGCACTTCGGCGATGTGCATGCCGCACACTGGATCTCGCACCAGTTTCCGCGTTATCGCGTCATCCGGCACATCCACAGGCGCCTGCGATTGTGCCGCGCCCTGTCCCATGCGCCGCACCAAGCGGCGCAGCAGCGCCACGCCCCAGGAAACCACCATGACCCAGAATACAAACCGCAGTAAGCGAGCAATAAATGTCATCTCTGAATGCGAGTGTGGCCGCCGCCTCACTCGACCTCTCTATCCCTTGGACGGCGTTGAGGCGAGTGTATGCAGGGGCCAACGGGGAGTCAAACAAAAAGCTGTACTTTCAAGAGGTTGCGGGGCGAAAGGGTCGCCGGGGGCGAACACGTGGCGACGCTCGAAATGATCGTAACTAATTGCAATCACAAGAGTTACACATTCCGGACCACAATCGCGCCGACGGGACGTTCGTGTCTATTTTCCCGCTGGGATTCGTTCAACGCCCATATACGGGCGAAGCGCTTCCGGGATCACAATCGAACCGTCGGCCTGCTGGTAATTCTCCACGACGGCAATCCACGTACGGCCCACCGCCAACCCCGAGCCGTTGAGCGTATGCACGAATTCGCTCTTTCCACCGGCCTTAGGTTTAAAGCGGATGCCCGCTCGGCGCGCCTGAAAAGCTTCGCAGTTCGAGCAGGAGGAAATTTCCCGGAATTCGTTGCTCGAGGGCAGCCAGACTTCCAGGTCGTAGGTCTTTGCCGAAGCAAAACCCATGTCGCCGGAGCAGAGCAGCACGGTGCGATAGTGCAATCCAAGTTTCTGCAAGATTGTCTCGGCATTGTGCACCAATGCTTCGTGTTCGTCGTAGCTTTTTCCCGGATGCGTGAACTTGAAGAGTTCCACCTTCTGGAACTGGTGCTGGCGTAGGATGCCCCGCGTATCTTTACCCGCCGCGCCGGCTTCGGAGCGGAAGCAGGAAGTCCAGGCGGTCACGAGAATTGGCAACTGCTCCTCGGTGAGCGTGGCGTCGCGATAGAGGTTGTGCAGCTCCACTTCCGAGGTAGGCGTCAGCCAGAAATCGGTGTCCTGCAACTTGAAAAGATCCGCGGCAAACTTGGGCAGTTGGCCCGCGGCCAGCAGTGAAGCAGTGTTCACCAGGAAAGGCGGCAGGATTTCCGTATAGCCGTGCTCGCGCGTGTGCACATCGAGAAAGAAATTCGCCAGCGCGCGCTCCAGCCGCGCTCCCCAGCCCTTGTATACGGCAAACCGCGCGCCGGTAATCCGCGCAGCCGCTTCCAGGTCCAGGATTCCCGCGCGTTCCCCGACCTCCCAGTGAGGCTTTGGTTGAAAATCGAACTTCGGCGGCGTACCCCAGCGGTGCACCTCCAGGTTGTCCTCGGGGCGATGACCCGCAGGCACGCTGGAATGCGGAACGTTCGGAATGGTCAGCAGCAGTTCGCGTTGTGTGGCGTCCAGTTCGGCGATGCGCTCGTCGGCCTGCTTGATGCGCTCGGAGAGCTGCTTCATCTCCACGAGGATGGCGTCCGCGCTCTGCTTTTCCTTTTTGAGGCGCGCGATTTCGTCGCTGGCTTTATTGCGTTGCGCCTTGCGATGCTCGTTTTCGGTAATCAGTTCGCGCCGCTCCTTGTCCAGCGCGCGAAAACCATCGAGGTCGAGTGTGATGTTGCGGCGCTTCGCCATATCGGCGAAGACGTCCAGATGTTCCCGGAAGTAGCTTAGATCATGCATGATGCTAAAAGCATAGCTTAGGCAGGAGCCGAGAGAAAGCAGCCGAACCTTGAAAAAGCGATCTTGCCGTTATGGAAAGGGCTTCGCAGCTGCTGAGTAACCTGAAATCGTTCCCCCGAAAATCGCCGCCTCGACGCGCTGAAGTGGAAGTACTAAAGGAATGCCCCAATAGTCCCGGGGCAAGGTACTGGCGCGAATGAACCCTGCGGACTAGTGACGCAATTCCACGTGTCTAGCATCCTTGTGGATGTGATCGGGAGCTAAGTTCGGCTCCTGGAGCGGGTGGAATGATCGTAGGGATCTTAATCCTGTGTGTCGTTCTGCTGCTGGCGAGCGCAGTTGAGCGGCCAACCCCTCCAGAGCAATAGGGAGACGAACCGAGCTTCAGGTCCGTACCCTCCATCCCCCACGCCAGAGCGGCCGGCACCCCCACCGGCCGCTCATTTTTTGGGACCGAGTTTTCAGATTATGGCAAGTGCAAGGAATCTCAGCAGGTTTCAGCGTTGGGGGAGGCCGTGGATCGATTCGACCCCCCAATAACCGGATACTCAGTCGAGGTTGAGTACCAGCCACCCCGGGAAGCCAATCTCATGAATTGTTTTGATACAATGCACGCGCTTTGCCAAGTCTGTGCCAGTCTGAGAAGTAGTACTTTCATATTAGAAATAAAGCACTTAGCACATTTCAACCCCTGCGAAGACGCCTCGTCACATATCCAATCTACAAAATCCCACAGACCCGCCCTCGTTTTCCTACAGTCTTTGGGAAGAGTGCAGGTTCCCTACTCGCAGCATCCCTTTCAGACGCTCCTGACTGGCATTTCGTCCTGAAGCTCGGCTGGCCGCCAACGACGCCATACGAATCGCGCGGGCAAGTAGAGGATTGCGATCCAAAGCAGGAAAACAGGGCCGCGGCTTATAAGGAATAGCACCAAGGTGGAGAGGCTCGTAGCTGCTTCCGAAAACCCAGCAACGGCTGCGTTGCGAAACTGTGCCCCAAGGGACTCCGTTGGCGGAGTAATCTCCTCACGCAATGCAAAGAGCACATTCGCGAAGACGACGCGGTGTTCTGCCGTGAGGCGGTCCGCTTCCAGGCGATTGATGTCTGCATTCACGCTGGCGATCTGCCGCTGCAACTCCATGACGTTGCGATCGGGATACGTCTGCTGCTTAAGCAGTTCCTGCAAGTGATGCAGCGTGCTTTGCGCATTGGTCAAGCGGGCTTCCAGGTCAGCACGTTGTTGGGTGACCTCATCGGCAGCCTCCTCCTCCCTCTCGACTTGGCCGAGAGTTTTCAGCTCGCTTAGCGTTGCGCCATATTCCGAAGAAGGAATGCGTAACGTCGCCGAAAGAGTGCTCCCGGTCGGCTTCCCTACCATTCGGAGTCTTGCCACGTAGCCCCGATGACGGTCGAGGATTTCTTCGAGGGAGGACCGAGACTTGACGAACTCTTTCGTGGCCACGGCAAGTTCCGCCGTGTGCGCAATCAACGGTTCCCCCGGCAGCATGGTTCCAGGCACCCTGCTGGCCGGAAAGTCGCGGGTGTCCAATGGTAATGGCGCGGGCGACATTTTTGCGTACTCCTTTAGTTCTTCCTTCGCACGACCGGCTTCCATTTGGAGCTCGCTCGACCCAGACTCTGTGTTCTGGTCCGCAGGCGCTGGCATATTTGCGTACTTCCGTGGTGGCGGAGTCATTCGGGCAAAAACAAGAAGGCCAACGATGATGGCCAGGACTACGAATAACCTGCGTCGAACAGGGGAGAGCGTACGGAACTTCGCAAGGAGCGAAACGATAGCGTTTCTCATGGGATAGCCTCCTACGGCTTCTCCCTTTGAACGAAGGAGGCAGGCTTTCTTGCAGGATGTGCCGGTTCAGGCCCCTATCGAGGAACGCAGGGCGTTAGCGATGGATTGCGAATACCGCTGGACATCTGCGTCGTGCTCCGCTTCCACCATGACGCGAGCCAGCGGTTCGGTGCCCGAGTAGCGCAACACGATTCGGCCATTGTCCCCGAGCGCCGCCTCGGCCTGAGCGAGCGCGCGAACGACATCGGGCAGGGAATCGAGCGGCGGCTTCGATTTCACTTTCACGTTCACGATCTTCTGCGGATAGTCTTTCAAACCCTCCACCAAAATTCCCAACGATCCGCGCAAAGCCACCAGGCAGGCGACCTTCACGGCGGTGAGCAAGCCGTCGCCTGCCGGACTATCATCGAGGAAAATAATGTGGCCCGATTGCTCGCCACCAAGGTTGTTCCCCGATTTCAGCATTTCCTCAAGAACGTAGCGATCGCCCACGGCAGCCCGCGCCAGTGAAATGCCCCCGTGCGCCAGCGCGCGCTCCAGGCCGAGATTGGACATGGAAGTTGCCACCACGCGCTGGTTCTTGAGTAATTGATGTGCCTTCAGGTAGCGCGCCACGGCAAGCAACACGCCATCGCCATTGACGACATGCCCAGACTCGCTGACGAACAGCGCACGATCCGCATCGCCGTCAAATGCCACCCCAAGGCGTGCGCGCTCGGCAAGCACGCGTTTCTGTAATCCCTCCAGATGCAGTGACCCGCAGCCGGCATTGATGTTCCGCCCGTCGGGGTTCACGCCCGTGGCCACGACATCAGCATTCAATGCGCGGAAAAGTTCAGGTCCCAACTGGTAGGCAGCTCCATTCGCGCAATCCAAAACCACGCGAAGGCCCGCAATATTGGCGTTGTCGATCATGCGGCTGCGCAGAAAATCGAGGTATTCCACATGCCGCGCGTGATTCGCCACCAGCGCGGGACGCCTGTCGGATACCTGCTCCGGGCGCAGGCGGAGAATCTCCGCTTCCAGCGTTTCTTCCACCGCATCGGGGAATTTCATGCCCGCATGCGAGAACAATTTCACGCCATTGTCGTGATAGGGGTTGTGCGATGCGGAGATCACAACGCCGGCCTGGAAGTCATTCTGCCGCACCAGACAGGCAATCCCGGGAGTGGTGATGACTCCGGCAAACTCGGTGCTCGCGCCGGCTTTCTCGAGACCCGCTGCCAGCACGGCCGCGATATGGGGACCGGATTCACGCGTGTCCATGCCGATCAGGGCATGCGCGGAGCCATGCTCGCGGCGCAGAAAATCGCCCAGAGCGCGTCCGGTAGCGAAAAGGGTCTGGTCGTCGAGCGGCGGCGTTCCGGGAACACCTCGAATTCCATCTGTGCCGAATAGTTCTTTTGCCATGCGTACGTGAAAGTCTGAGAGGATGTGACCTCGTGGCAGTCTAGCATAGGGGCGAATTCACACTTTACGGTTTCATGAAGAGGTTTTCCAAACCGTTCACACAGATTCCGACCCCCCTTCCCGACCTGTGTTAATCCTACGTAACCTCGACTTTGCGGGCCACCCCGAAACTCTCCGAGTATGTTACCGTGTTGGGCGAAAGGAGCTCCTGGTGTCTACACCAGAAACACCGCCAACGGTCTATCGCGTTTCAGCCTCGAGTTTCAGCTTGCGTATCGTCGCGGCCGCGATCATCCTGCTCTTCTTCTACTACGCTGCCGGGGTCGTCATCACCCTGCTTCTGTCCGTCCTTCTGGCGTACTTTCTCGATCCGGCCGTGGAATTCCTGGAACGCCTGCATTTGCCGCGAACGATTGGTGCCCTGGTGATGGTTCTCCTCCTGATCACGGTGATTTTCTCGGTGGGCTACGGCTTGTGGACGCGCACGACAGATTTTGCCGCAGATTGGCCAAAGTACCGGGGCATTCTGCAGGAGGCAACGGGTACCGTGCAGGGAAAGCTGCGCGGCATCGAGGGAAGCGTGACCGAACTCACAACGCCCGCCGGCACGCCGAAGCCCGTGGTACCGAGTACCAGCAGCAGCGACGTGCACAGCTTACTGGTCCGGGGCATCGGTTCGTTGTACGCCCTCGTTCTGGAGGCCACGTTCGTTCCTTTCCTGGTTTTCTTCATGCTGGCGGGGAAACGCGAGGCGTGGCACAGCACCCTGCAACTGTTTCCCGTAGCTCAGCGCACACAAGTGAAGGAGACGCTGGAGGATTTGCGCGACGTGTTGCGCGATTATCTGGTGGGCATGACGGTGGTGTCGCTGGTGGTCATCGCCTGCAGCAGTATATTCTTTCTCGCACTCGGGCTCGATTATCCCGTGCTCACGGGAATCGTCTCCGGCCTGCTCAACATGGTGCCGTACATTGGCGCGGTGCTCGCCTGGCTCCCTGCTTTTCTTCTGGCTCTCGTGAAGTGGAAGTCCCTCAGCCATTTCGCACTGATTGCGATTGTACTGACGGGAATTCACATCGTGGCGCAGAACCTGATCGCGCCCCAGCTCGTCGGGCGTCAGGTGCGCCTGAACGCCGTGGCGATCACCATCTCACTGCTCTTCTGGGGCTGGGTATGGGGCGGAATGGGGCTCATTCTTGGGATCCCAATCACCGCAGCCCTGCGCGTCATCTGCGACCACACGGAGTCGGCGAAGCCCGTGGCGCGCTGGCTGAGCGCTTAACGCGGCATTTTTCCAGGTTGAATACATGAGACATAGAATGAGATCGCCACGCCCGCTTGCCGTTGCGACGATTCTTCTTCTCCTCGGTATGGCCGTGGGAACTCCGCAGGCCGTTGCCTGGGGATGCAAAGGCCATCAGACCGTGGCTCTACTTGCCGAAAGGCACCTCACACCGGAAGCGCGCCATTTGGTTGAGAAACTCCTTGAAGAGAATCCGATCGATCCGCAAGTCAAGCGCTATTGCGGTTCTTCGATTCACGATTTGCTGGCGGACGGTTCCACCTGGCCGGACGACGTGCGCAATGAACGCAAGAATGGTGCTTGGCATTACATTGATATTCCACGTCGGGCTCCCCGCCACCCGCTCGAGGAGTATTGTGGCGCGGAAGGCTGTGTCACCAAGGCCATTGCCGAACAGTTGGCCATTCTCAAGGATACGCATACCGAACCGGGCAAACGCGCCGAGGCCCTCCGCTATGTCGTCCACTTTGTCGCCGATCTACACATGCCTGTGCATGCCTCCACGAACAACGATCTGGGCGGCAACTGTGTACCCGTGCGTTACCTGCGCCGCCGCCCGCACCAGTCGCACGACTCCTTCTCGCCCAATCTGCATGCGATCTGGGATACCGCCATCCTCGAACGCGACATGGAAGGCGCCGATCCTGCAGAATTCGCGGATTATCTCGAGCAATCGTTCAGCAGTGAATTGGAGCAATGGCAGAAGGCAGGGATACACATCGAAGATTGGACCTGGGAGAGCCACGACTTGGCGGAATCCGTGACCTACGCTGAATTGCAGCCCACGGTTCCGGTGGAAGCGCCCGTTTCCGTGCACTCTTGCGCTGACGACAATCACGTGGGTGAGCGGTTGTTCCAGATGCAGTTGACTGCCAACCAGGCATACCAGGATGCCGCCGCAGCCGTGGTCGAGAAGCGCCTGGCTCAAGCGGGTCTGCGGCTCGCTATGATTCTCAATGACGCTGCAAAACCATCTCCGCCAAGAAACTAAGGTTTGCCTGACTGCGAAGCTCGTGCGGAAGCTATTCCCAGCGATGCATTCTGCACCTCCTCGGCTCTCAGGCTCGGCGCTTTTTTGCCGCCCATCCCTTCCTTCCCGTGGCACTCCTCGCAGTGTTCTTCGAACAGGATCCCTCCCGCGGCCACCGCATCCGCATCATTCGCCAGCGGGTTGGTCTTCCCGCTATATTTGTCGGGAGCCTTTTTCAGTTCATCGTAGACGGATTCCTGCCCG
Organism: Candidatus Acidiferrum sp.; assembly: GCA_049522075.1. Lineage (GTDB taxonomy): Bacteria > Acidobacteriota > Terriglobia > Acidiferrales > UBA7541 > Acidiferrum. The sequence goes on along the minus strand of JBEKOE010000100.1, from coordinate 4,038 downwards.
GAGCGCCTGGGCGGATCCTGCGGGCCTGCCGCGGCAATGACCCCGCTGAAGGGGAGCACGCTGACGATTACAAATTGGTAGAGCTTCATTCCTGTCTCCCCTTAAACAGCCCGCCGATCATGCTGCCGAACCCCGAGAATTCCCGCGAAACTCCCCAGCGCAGCAGAAACTGGTGACTGTTGTCATTGAGTCCGAAGGTGGGCTCGATCCGGAACGTCCAGCCGGATGGGAGGTTCCATGCCAGTCCCGCGCCTAAGTAGTGCGAGGTGTCATTCAGGCCGAAGCCGTAACGGTCGCCCAGCCCGCCGTAGAGTTCCACCCCTGCAACAAAATGTTGCCGGCAAAAGTTGCAGCGGTGCGCCGCGCCCTTCATCGCCAGCGGCCGGCTGGCTCCCATCGCATAGCCGAATTCCCAGGGTTCGTCACTCAAGTTCTTCGTGGCGATTGTGTTCTCTGTGAAGTTACAACCTTTGTAGTTGCTGGAGAGCATGAGTTTGAACTCCATCTCGCGCGTGCGTTCCTGGCGCGCCACGGCGTTGGGCACGGCGTAATTAGCTTCCACGTCGTGCCCTTCAACTTCTTTCAGGATTTTGTCGGCCCCATTGGTGTTCTCAAATTCCACATAAAGGACCGGGTTGATCAGGTGCTCGTTTTTCAGGGGGCGAAGGCGGTTTTCCCATCGATAGCCCGTGAACAGGGTACTTTCGCCGAAAGTTGTCTGACCGTCGAGGTACAGCTCGGTGGTCCACCAGGCGGTTGCGCCATATTCCAATTCTGCCCAGTAGGCATGAAAATCCGGTCCGCCACGCTGCGTTCCAAAAGTGGAGAAGTATTCGACCTCCAAGCTTCCTGGTTCCTCCAGATTGTGGTCATAAGCAACGATATAGGGATTTTCAAGGGAGCGGCCTGCTGGGGGATGAACGAGAAAAGAGAGTAAGACGAGGATGGCGGCCGTATGGCGCAGTACGAACAAACAGAAAGAGTTAGGAGGAACGATAAGCATCAAATAAGACTAGCATGGTCCTATATGTGATGCAAATTGTTTGCAACTACATTTGCCGTGCTTCTTCCTTCATCGCCACTTCATTCTTCTCCCATTCTCTTTCCACTTCGGTGCTAAGCTTGCTCCCACATTCTTGCTGTTTGGGTACCTGAGCTCCTCCTGACGGGCTTCCCCCTCTTGCCCCCAGGTTTTTGCGGTACTTCACGGCAACTCCCTCCCCGTGCCGTTTGCGTATATGGTGCTTGCTTTCGTAGTATTGGGATGAACTATGTGTACGACGCTACCTTCTGAACCACTCTTGGAGCATCTCCTCGCCGGATCTGACGAGGCCCTGGTGGGCTTCCGGACGGATGGCACCATTGTTTTGTGGAACCGGGCCGCCCAGTATTTCTATGGCTTCACTGAGGCGGAGGTTTTGGGAAAGTCCATCACGCAGCTTTTGCCATTGTACGAGCTGCCGGCCCTTGAGGAGTTGCTGCAATGCCCGTTGCGCGCCGAGTCCTGCGAGGCGGAGGCCACCGAGCGCCTCCATAAGGAGGGCTTTCGCGTACCCATCCACTTGCAGAGATCCCTGATCCGGACGGCAAACGGGGAAATTCTGAGCATCATGGAAAGAACTCGGCCGCTATCCAACGTCCCTGCGGGCGCCGCCGCGCAGACTCATTTCCGGCTTATGGTGCAGCAGATGCCGGTGCTTTTCTGGACCACTGACCAGCGCCTGCGCATCACTTCCCACTGGGGTCCCATGCTGGGTCTCCACCGAAGAATGCAACCGAAGGTCATCGGACAAACGATTCATGAGTTTTTGCGCTGTCCGCAAGACGAAGAAGCGCCGGTGAAGCAACACCTCGCCGCACTGAACGGAATCTCGTCGCGGTTTGAGTACAAGCGCCGGAAGCATGTATTTGACATCAGCCTCGAGCCGCTTCGGGATTCCAGTGGAAGCATTCTTGGCTGCATTGGAGTGGCCCTGGACATCACCGAACGCAAGAAGACAGAGGAGGAAATCCGTTACCGGGCTACGCATGATGGCCTGACGGGGCTCGTCAACTATCGCGAGTTCTATAGCAGTCTGGAAAAGGAGGTTCTCCGCGCTGAGCGCAGCCGTCACTCTTTTGGGCTGCTGCTTCTCGACCTGGACGACTTGAAGGGCATCAATGACCGCCTGGGCCATTTGGCCGGCAATCGCGCCCTGCGGCACCTGGCCCACATCATGAAAGAGAATTGCCGCGCATCCGATGTTGCCGCGCGTTACGGCGGCGATGAGTTCGCGATCCTGTTGATTGACGCAGATGCGGAGAGGCTCCAGCAGATCGCGCAACGCGTCGGCAATCGCCTGAGCGAGCAGCCCGATGAGCCACGGTTGACCGTGAGCATCGGTTCCGCAATCTATCCAGAGGATGGCCAGTCTCCCCAAGATCTTCTGGAAGCGGCGGATCACCGTCTGTACCGTAACAAAAAGGCGCGGCGCTGGCAGACCGCGTACGCCGGCTGAAACCTCCCAGAGCACCCCTTCAAGGATCACCTGGATCTCGCGGCATCTTCTATCGGCTTTCGCGCATATTTGTACAATGCGGGCGGCGGCCCTGCTGATCAAGAGTCCATGTTTCTTGTTGGCTTCGTTCCCATGCCTGACCTGATCGGGCTGGCTCTCCGGTTGCGTTTGTGCATCGAAGCGGATTCTCTACTAGAATCGAAGTGAGACAGCTGCGGTGGCCGCCATGCACAAAAATGAATTGCTTCTCGCTTTGCTTTCCGAGGGTTTCACAAGATCCGCCTGGCATGGGCCCAATCTGCAGCAATCGCTGAAGGGCGTCCGTGCGAAACAGGCGGCTTGGCGCCCTGCGCACGGGCGTCACAATGTTTGGGAACTCGCGCTTCACGCCGCGTATTGGAAATATGCGGTGCGCCGCAGGATTGAAGGGGGAAAGCGCGGCTCGTTTGTCCTGAAGGGAAGCAATTTCTTCACGCGGCCCGAAAAAGGCAAGGCCACGGAAGCCGCCTGGCGCGCCGATCTCGTCCTGCTCGAGACAGAACATCGCGCCCTGGAGCAAAGCGTGCGCCGCGTTCTGAAGACGAACCCTTCGAGAAAACTCCTGCGCATGCTCTACGGTATCGCCTTCCACGATGTCTATCACGCAGGGCAAATCCGGCTGCTTCGCCGCTTGATGGAGAGCTGAAAAGCTTGTCAGACACGGCGCTCCAGCGAGGCAGACGACGCCTTCCGATTAGCCACCGAGCAAAACCACAAGTCACGAATGGGATCCGGGCGGGACCGGTGCAGGGCGCGAATTGAAAAGGCCGAAGGCCACAAAGATGTCCAGCACGCCGATGCCGCTAACAATTCCGCGCATCGAGGGATGCAGCACAAAGGGTATCAGCCAGGGGAAGCGATGCAGGAAGTAGTTCTGTTCCCAGAAGGCGGACCACGGCAGGTAGAGCAACAGCGCACCCATTTCAAACAACAACACGACGGTCAAGGCGCGCAGAATGCGGTTCATCGAGGAATGCATGACCCCTGGCTAAGTTTGGACCTGTGGTCAGCGAGCGGGTTTTTGAAGCGCACTGATGCGTTCGGCAACGTCGCGATAATCGATGTTCACCGCATAGACCTGGGAAAAGCTCTTGAGTGCCGTATCCAGATCGCCGGCCGACTCCTGGGCCACTCCCAAATCATACCGCAAGGCGAGTTTACTTTCCGCGTCGATCCCGGGGGTCTGCAGCGCGCGTTCGTACCATATGGCCGCGATGCTTGGTTGGCCCTTTTCCATGAACGCGAGGCCCAGCAGCGTGCAGCACTGCATGGCATAGCGGAAGGCCTTGCCGCGGTCGTTGGCTTTGGCTACCTTCTGGAACTCGCCGATGGCTTCTTCGAGGAGGCCCATTTCGCGGAAGGCAATGCCGAGATTGTAGTGGGTCTCCAGATCCTCGTCTTCGGCGCCCATCTCGCCGAGTTCCGCGCGGAATTCTTCAAAGACTTCCCGAAGCGGGGCGGACTCTGCGTTTGCTCCGGCGTGCTCGGTGGACAATTCTTC
>JBEKOE010000099.1:0-6903 GCA_049522075.1 Candidatus Acidiferrum sp. | reverse complement strand
GCACGGTTCGTGGGGGCCTGGGTTGTGTTCCTTGGCTTCTATGCCCTGGTGTCTCATCTCCTGGGACCCGGGGCGAAACTCAACGCTTTTGGAAACATCACGCAGTGCTTTGTGCCGCTGCTGGCGAACGCGGGCCTGTTGCTGAATGCCGGCACGCCACACTGGCGGCGAAACATTTTCTGGATGCTGGTGGCGCTGAGCTGCACGCTGTGGATGGTCGGACAATTCGAATGGACGTACTACGAAGTGTACCTGCACAAGCCGGTGCCCGACTTGTTTGCAGGCGACATCATTTTCTTCCTGCGGAATATTCCGCTGATCGCGGCGCTGGCGATGCGGCCACACCTGAAGCGCGGCGAAATACGCATCGGCCTGGGATACATGGATTTTGCGCTGCTGCTGTCGTGGTGGACGTTTCTGTACGTGTTCGTGGTTCTGCCGTGGATGTACGCGACGCCGACCGTGGAAATCTACAATTTCAATTACAACGTGCTGGACTATATCCAGCACCTCATGATCATCGGGGGATTCGCGTGGTTGTGGCTGCGGACGCGCGGAGCATGGCGAGCCGTGTTTGCGCACCTGTTTGGCGCCTCGACGCTGTATATGCTGACGTCGCTGGCGGTGAACGTGGCGATCAGCCACAGCGAGTATTACACGGGGAGCTTGTACGACCTGCCGCTGCTGACGGTCTTCTTCTGGTATGCGTATGCGGGCTGGGTGGCGTACAAAAGACGTGATGAACTGGACGCGCCGATGGAGAGCAGCCCAGTCGGCGAACTGGAAACAGTGGTGGGCGACAGCGTGTGGGCCAGCCGATTTGCGATGGCGGCGGTGATGTCCCTGCCTGTGTTTGCGCTGTATGCGCTGTGGATGGAGCGCGACACACAAGCGGTCAGAGAATTCCGGCTCACGGTGACGCTGGTTGCCTCCCTGCCCCTGGCGCTACTTGTGTTTCTGCGTACGCACCTGGCGGACACCGATCGCGCGCGGCTGCTGGCGAAATCGGAGTCGTCGATCGAGAACCTGCAACGGTTGCAGGCCCAGTTGGTGCAATCGGAAAAGCTGGTGTCGCTGGGGCAATTGGCAGCGGGAGCCGCGCACGAAATCAACAATCCACTAACGGCGATTCTGGGATATTCCGATTTGCTGGCGGATGACCCGGCGCTGCCGGACCGCACGCGGGGCACGGCGGCGAAAATTCGCGAGCAGGCGCGGCGAACAAAAAACCTGGTGCAGAACCTGCTGAGTTTTGCGCGGCAGGTGCCACCGGAGCGCTCGCTGCTGGACATTAACTCCGTGGTGACAAACGCGGTGCAATTGCGCGCGCTCGACCTGCGTAGCGGCGGGTCACGCATTGACATGCAGTTGGAATCGGTTTTGCCCGGGGTACGCGGCGACAATAACCAGCTGATGCAGGTCTTCTTCAACATCATTAACAATGCCGTGGATGCCATGAACGAGGCGGGCGGAGGCGTGTTGACCATCCGGACGCTGCGGGATCGCGGCAATGTGGTGATCCTGTTTTCGGATACGGGGCCGGGAATCCGCGAGCCGCACCGGGTGTTTGATCCGTTCTACACCACCAAACCCGTGGGCAAGGGAACAGGGCTCGGACTGAGCATCTGCTACGGCATCTTGCAGGAGCATGGCGGGAGAATTCTCTGCTACAACGGGCAAACAGGCGGCGCGGTGTTTCGCGTGGAGCTTCCGGCAGTGTTGGCGGCACTGCCGGGGCGCGGGCCACAGGTGCCAGGCGCGACGCCGGTTCCCAGCAGCTAAACGTAAAGCTTCTTCTTGCAATGCATTGAAAATTCCGGCGATGGGCTGCGTATCAGATAGTGATAGAGTGGCGTGCGCGGGTGTGTCAAGACAGGCGGAAATCATGGGCGAAATCGCGATTGCGACTGAAAAGTTGACCAGGACGTTTGGAGCGCTTACGGCCGTGGACGCCACCGACCTGAAAGTACAGGCGGGCCATTTCTTCGGGTTTCTTGGGCCGAACGGGGCGGGGAAATCCACAACGATCAAGATGCTGACGGGGCTGCTGGCGCCGATCATGGTGGTCTTTTTCACCATGCAATTCGGAAAAGGCTCCGCGCTGCGGGAACATTCGCTGAAGCCGGAAATGTTTTTCCCGGCCATCATGGCGTACCTGATCCTCATCCTGATTTCGCCGGCGTATAACGCGTTTGCATTTGAAGGCAAAGGCATCCAGACGTATTTCATGGCGCCGCTGCGATTCCAGCACGTGCTGCTGGGGAAGAACCTGTTCCTGGTGGCACTGGTCACGTTTGAGTTGAGCTTGTCGCTGGCGCTGCTGGTGTGGCGCGTAGGGTGGCCAAGCACGGCAATGTTTGCCGCAACGATCACAGCGGGCGCCTTCGCCGTTTTGGGTCAATTGACGATTGCGAACTGGTCGTCGCTGAGCTTCCCGAAAAAAATGGAGATCGGGAAGCTGAAAGATAGATGCCGAAGAACCCTGCGAGAAGGCCGCTTCTGCCGTAGTTCGTTTCGAATTCACATTCCACGCCCAGCCCGGACGTTGTAGCGGTGATGGCAATATCCGAAGCCGCAATGACAAAAAACAATGGCCGGAGGAAGTATTTTAGCTATGTGTTGCCACCGTGAACATCGCCTCAAGAAAAAAGTTAACCTCAACTCATACTGAGCAATGGTGACTCATTGGTGTAGAATCCCCACAGCGTACATAGAATGGAAGCGGAGGAAATATGCCGTTGCGAGGGTGCTTAGGCGCTTTTCTGGCGGGAATGTGGGCCCTGACCTTGTGCGCGAGTGCGGTTCAGGCTCAAGCGGGGGAGACGTATCGCTTTTCGGTCTCTTTTGCGAGGGAGCAGAGCGCGGAGTCCTTGGATGGCCGCATGCTTCTCCTATTGTCAACCGACGGCTCCGCCGAGCCGCGCACGCAAATCAGCGATTCACCCCGGACGCAGATGATTTTTGGTCTCGACGTGGATGGCTTGAAGCCCGGGCAATCCGTCATCGTCGATGACGCTGCGTATGGCTATCCGGTCCGATACCTGCACGACGTTCCTCCAGGCGAGTATTTCGTCCAGGTCGTTCTCCACAGATACGAAACCTTCCACCGAGCCGATGGCTACACCGTGAAGCTGCCCATGGACCGCGGCGAAGGCCAGCACTGGAACTTGGCGCCCGGGAATCTTTATTCGAAGCCCCAGAAGATAACATTGCGCGCTGCGGGCGCCACGGTTTCCATCGTGCTCGACCAGGTCATTGCTCCGCTGCCCGATCCGAAAGACACGCCCTACATTCGCCACATCAAGATCCGAAGCGAACTCCTCACCAAATTCTGGGGCCGCCCGATGTTCCTGAGCGCGAACATCCTGGTTCCCAAGGGCTTCGATGTACATCCCGAGGCACATTTTCCTCTGGCGATCTTCGAGGATCACTTCAATGCAGACTTCGAGGGATTTCGCACCACGCCGCCGGACCCGAATCTGAAACCGGATTATAGCGAGCGTTTTCACCTTTCCGGCTACAACAAGATTCAACAGGAAGAAGCCTACAAGTTCTATCAGCAGTGGACCGGCCCAAACTTTCCGCGCATCTTGGTCGTGCAGATCAATCATGCGAATCCCTACTATGACGATTCCTACGCGGTGAATTCGGCGAACCTTGGTCCCTACGGTGACGCCATTGAAACGGAATTGATCCCCGCGATCGAGAAACAGTTCCGGGGGATTGGCCAGGGCTGGGCGCGGTTTGTGTATGGCGGTTCAACGGGCGGATGGGAGGCGCTTGCCGTCCAGGTGTTTTATCCCGACCACTACAACGGAGCGTTTGCCGCATGCCCCGATCCCGTGGACTTTCGTGCGTACACCAATATCAATCTCTACGCGGACAAGAACGCGTTCTTCGTCGAGGGCCCTCACATCAAGGTGGCACAACCCTCCACGCGCGATTATCTCGGGCATACCTTCATTACCACGCAGAAATCCAATCAGTACGAATTGGCTCTGGGCTCACGCGCGCGTTCCGGCGAGCAGTTCGACATCTGGCAGGCGGTTTTCGGCCCGGTCGGGAAGGACGGCTACCCTCGGCCGATCTTCAATAAGGAGACGGGCGAAATCGATCCTGCGGTGGCGGCTTACTGGAAAGAAAATTCTGATTTGAGCGCAATACTGCATAAAAATTGGGCGACCCTCGGACCGAAACTCGAAGGGAAGATCCACGTCTATGTCGGCAGCGCGGACACCTATTTCCTCAACAACGCCGTCTACTACCTGGAGGATGTCCTCAAGGCCACGAAAAATCCTCCCTACGGCGGCGAGGTGAAATACGGCGACCGGGCGGAGCACTGCTGGAACGGCGATCCGGACTTGCCGAACTATCTCTCACGTCTGCACTACAACACCATGTATGTCGGTAAGATTCTCGAGCGAATCGAGAAGACTGCGCCAGCGGGTGCGGACCTAAAATCCTGGCGCTATTAGAAGATGTTTCCCAACTGGTCTGTAAACGCCGGAGCAGGAACAGACTGCCATGCCGGATAACTGATGATAAGGCGATTTATCACCTCGGGAAGCACAGGCATCTACTTTTGACATCTCTGAATCCGAAACCATCAAAAGAGAATCTTGTCCCGCTACCGCTTGTAGCCAATCTTTCGCAACAGATCGTGCCGCCAAGCGATATCCGCCTGCCCCTCGACACCTTTCGGGGAACTTCCATCAATCACACCGAGCACACCCCGGCCTTGCTCGCTCTGTGCCACGACGATCTCTACCGCGTTCGCCGTCGCGCAGAAGATCGCGCACACCTCGGGCACGTTGCGGATCGCATTCAATACGTTGATGGGGTACGCATTTTGAATGACCAGCACGAAAGTGTGCCCACAACCCAGCGCTTGGGCGTTGCGAATGGCGATCTCGCGAAGCCCTTCCTCATTCCCATCTGCCCGCGTCAAACACGCCCCAGAGCTTTCGTTGAACGCTAATCCAAACTTGGCCTGCGGCACGGTCGTGCACACCGCTTCGAACAAATCCTCCACCGTCTTGATGAAGTGCGATTGCCCAACAATGATGTTGGCATCCGCAGGAAACTCCATGCGGACCGTTTTGATTTCGAGCATGACTCCTCCGATTCTATCCGCAGCAAAATACTCAGGCACCTCGCTTGCGTTCAACCCGCACTCGCTCGATGTAGTGTCCCGTCTTCACTTCAACCCGCACCACTTCACCTGGGCCGATGAACATCGGCACTTGAACGCTAAGGCCGTTCTCGAGCTTTGCCTCTTTCCAGGCCGTTTCCTGCTGTGCGTGCGCTGGTGGTGCTGTTTCGGCAACACGGATTTCGGCCACCTCGGGGAAGCCAACACTGAGTGGCTCACCCTCAAAGAACTCCACAGGCAATTGCATCCCTGGCTGCAAGAATTTTTCCGCAGGTCCCAGAACGCCCCTAGGCACTTCCAATTGCTCGAAGGTCTGCGGGTTCATGAACGTGCATGTGTCCCCCGCGGCGAACACGAATTCCAGTATGCGCCGTTCGAGTTGCACCTCTTCGAGGCGCTCTTGCGGGCGGAAGTGCGGCTCCCAGATGTGGCCGCTTCTCACATTGCTCAGCTTAGTTTTGACAACCCCGCCCAATTTCGCCGCTCCGGCCTTCGATTCCGCCTCGAGAACTCGATAGATCTGGCCTTCGATCCGAATGACCATTCCCTCTTTTAGTTCCGCTGCGATAAACATGGAATTCCCTTCAAAACACGCGCTCTGCCCTCTTCTAAGCCTGACTCTTCTCCCTTGCAATGCTAGAAATCAGCGTGACAGCGCCCAAATCGGCTGACCGAATGAGCCGCCCCCTAGCATAGCGGAAGGGACGGGATAGTCGGCACCTTGGTTTTCCCAAGCGCAGTCCCCGTCAAATGAGTTTCTCATTCGCGCTCGAGAAGCTCCTCCATGAACCGCTGCATGCGCCGGTAGTGTGAGCCTTTCCAGTAGATTCGTTCACAACCCGGGCACACATGAAACTCTTCGTAGTACTGCTCTGTCTTCGGCGGTAGCCGATCGCTGATCAAATCCTTTTGCGTTGGCCGCAACAAAGAGTTGCAATGTACGCATCTGGAGAATGGCACAATCGCGCCCGAAAGATCGAAGCGCTGCAACACCTCTCTGAGCTGCTCGCGAGAATCCGTCGCCCGCACACAGTAGCCCCGGGTTACCACGCTTCGTTTGAGCACTGCGCGATCTCTCGTGAGCAGAATCCGCCTCTCTTGTGAGGAGATCGTCGCCAGGTCTTCATCCTGAGTATCGTCGCGGTATTTGGTGTCGAATCCCAGCATCCGCAGATAGCGAACGAGCCGCCCGAGGTGCGTATCCGCGACAAAACGCGAGTCGCGCAGCGGCTGCGGCCGGCAGGGCACGAGCGTCGAGATATCGATGGATTCGAAGACGGGGTAGACGCTGATTCTGTCTCCGTTCCGCAAGCGGTACGTAAAATCCTCCGGCTGGCTGTTCACCAGGATGAGGTCCACTTCCGTATGCGGCACGCCGAGCGTTTCGATCATGTCTTTGATGGAGCCGCTCACCTCGAAGGCGTAGGGAGTCGCCCCTCCCCTCCTCCACGGCGCCAGAAAGTCGTTCAGCTCCGCATAGAAGCGCACATCCACTTGCTTCCTCATGAGGCCATTCTAGCTCCCCTCGAAACGCGCCCGCCAGAGCCGTCGGCGAGCACGCCAAACGCAGCGACGGGATCCTACACTCTGACCGTCGTCGGCATGGATACTTCCTCGTCCACCATCACGGCCTGGCTCAGGCGTGGCTACCACTGGCGGAGGATTAGGTTGCGGTGAAGGCTCGGGCGACGGCGAAGGAGATCGTCCGGGCGAAGAACCGCAGCAAGGAAAGGGGGCAAAGGGAAGCAGGC
>JBEKOE010000098.1:0-7216 GCA_049522075.1 Candidatus Acidiferrum sp. | reverse complement strand
GCGATCGTGGGGTTTGACAACCAGCGGACGGCAGGACTTCCGGGTGAAGTATTCCTTCTGGAACCGCGCATCAACGAAATGGAAATCGTGATTGACGAGCACGCCATCCGGCTACTGCGACGCGGTTCGTTCAACGATGACGAGATGCGCCTAATTGTAGCCGCACTGAAGATTACCAACGACCTGGAACGCATCGGGGATATTGCCGTAAGTCTTGCGGAACGGTTCTGGAGAGCGACGACGTGGTGGATCAATACCGGGACCGCATCTTCGAGAATTTGCTGCAACACATGACCACGGATGTGGCGCTAGTGAGTCCCGGGATGCAGTTCGTATTGGCGACGCGGCATCTGGAACGGATTGCGGATCATGCGACGAATATTGCCGAGGACATTATCTTCTGGGTACGCGGGCTGGATGTGCGTCACGGGCGCGGGCTGACGTTGCGCCCGGAGCAATCCGACACGAACAGCAACGGGGCAACGGAGGTCACCGAGAATTCACATGGGCTTCATCCGGACGTGACTCCGGGCTGCGAGACTCAGCGCGTTTGATCTTCAATCCACGTCCTACCACGGGGACCGGTGCACCCCTGGCTCCGGTCCCCTTCTCCTCCCTCCCGCGAAAAAGAGCGAGCACGGAGCTGCAAAAACAAGCAAGAGATTACCACGCGGCTATAGGTGCTTGCACCGGAACAGCCGATGGCATGGCCGCAGAAAGGGCCGCACAACACGGTGAGGTGAGAGAAGCCAGCAAGGGTTATGAAAGTTTCAGATTCGGTGTCAAACGATTGAAATAAATAGGGTTGCATCGGTGCAACCGGAGTTTGTTACAGATTATTCATACCGAATTGACATGAGTGTAAGAGACGGCCACTAAGTTCGGAAACCGGGGTGGTACTTTCCCACGGAAAGATTTTGAAATCTGGAGAAATAAAGAGAGAGGAAATGAAAAAACTCGCATCACTCACGTTGTTGCTGTTCCTACTTTCGGGACCAGCGTTCGCAGACTCACCGAAAGACACACCGAAGGAAGCGGAGGCGCAGCCTACGGCCGCTGCAAAGGCCGCGGTTAAGACGAACGCGCAGATCGCCAAGGAACTTGAAGAACTGCGCCAGACGCTGCAGACGCAACAAGAACAACTGCAGATGCTGAAGGACGCCCTTGCCAAGCGCGACCGGGAAGTTGAAGACGCACGCAAGGCAGCGGCGGACGCGAACGCGCGCGCGGCCGAAGCCAGCAGCAAGGCGGCGGAGGCGGCGAACGGAACCTCTGAGGTGAGAACGTCCGAGACCTCACTCAACGCGTCGGTGAATGACCTGAGAGCCAGCAATGACGCGATCAAAACCTCGCTGGCGAAACAGGAAGAGGCGGCAAAGAAGGCCGCGGAAAAGGGGCCGACGACGATCCGGTTCAAGGGTGTGAATATCACCCCGGGTGGGTTCATCGCGGCAGAAACGGTGAACCGGCAACGGGCCGAGAGCGCCGACATCAACACGCCGTTCAATGCAATTCCCTACGGCGGGAATGCCTTGGGCAAAATGTCGGAAATGAGCCTCACCGGCCGCCAGTCGCGCCTTAGCCTGATGGCTGACGCAAAAGTTGGCGAAACAAAAGTGGCGGGCTACTACGAGGCAGACTGGTTGGGCACTGGCGTAACCTCCAACAACCGGCAGAGCAATTCCTACGTTTTCCGGCAGCGGCAAATTTGGGGACGCGCGGTTTTTGCAAGTGGCTGGTCGGTAACTGGCGGTCAGATGTGGAGCTTGGCCACCGAGAACAGGAAAGGTATAGCCAATCTTCAAGAATGGATTCCGGCAGTGATTGACCCACAGTACGTCGTGGGCTTTACTTGGCAGCGTGCCTACGGCTTCCGTGTCGCGAAGAACTTCAATGACAAGTTTGCGATCGGGGTTTCGGTCGAAGGCCCGCAGGCAACGCTAACTGCCCACGGAAACAGCACCTACACTTCCGCGAGCGGAGCCGTGAATACAAACACCTTCGTGTTCGCCCCAGGCGCAGGCGGAGGCCTGTTGAACTTCTCGGATACGACAGGGTATCCCGTGAACAAGACGCCCGACTTCGTCTTCAAGGCAGCCCTGGATCCAGGGTGGGGGCATTACGAGGTGTTTGGAATCCTCAGCACGTTCCAGAATCGCGTGTATCCTTGCGCGGTCGTGAGTCTACAGGCAACTGATGTCGCCAAAACTACAACGGTGAACATTACGTCTAACGGGACTACTTATACGGGGACGTATAACCCCAACGTGTTTGCGTCGGGCTCGAACCCATTAGTCAACGCGAGCTGCACCAACACCACTCCGTCTGCGGCCGGAGCGACTACCAATTCCCGGACGGGAGGCGGCGGAGGAGCTAGTGCAGACCTACCGCTGTTCCATAAGAAACTCGACGTTGGGGCCAAGGGCTTTTATGGCGTTGGCACAGGCCGGTTCGGTTCCGCGCAGCTGGCCGACGCTACCCTTCATCCAGATGGCACGCTTGCGCTGATTCATGGAGGCCATTGGCTTGGCAGGCTGGAGTGGCACGTTAGCCCGAAGTTGGACATCTACGGATACGTAGGTGGCGAATACAATGCACGAGCAGCCTACGCAGGCTTCTTATCCGTGAGCGGTTCCAGCGCGACTATTCCGGTTACTTTAACTAACGCAGCTTCCGGAACTAGCATCGTTTATCCTGAAACACAGACCACTTGGAAGACCTCTAACACGGGTATCGGCGGGTTCGGTTTCCCCGGCGCCAACAATTCTGGCTGCAGTGCCGAAGCCGCCCCCGGCGGAACCGGCACACCTTCAGGAGGTGGCAGCTGCAACGGAGACACCCGGTACATCGGGGAAGGTACACTTGGGTTCTGGCACAAGGTCTACGCTGGCGAGAAGGGGAGAATGCAGTGGGGCATGCAATACTCCTACTTTTACAGGACCGGCTGGTCGGGCAGTGGCGGCACCCTGCCAAGCGGGGTGACGAGTCTTGGACCACACGCGGTGGATAACATGGTGTGGACGTCGTTCCGCTACTACTTGCCATGAGGGGTCACGATTGACTTGACGCGTATAGGTTGAGAGGACGGCAAAAGGGCAGCTCTTCGCGGGGCTGCCCTTTTTTGAGCGGGGTTAGTTGTGGCGCAACTCCATGGAAAAGAAGTAGTTAACCATTTAATCTAAACATTTCTGATTTTTAACAGAGTCACGAGGAGATGTAACAATTCTGTAACATTAGGCGGTCAATCTGAAGAGTACTTGGGCAAACCTAAAATCCGCAGGGAGATAAACCTCATGAAGAGAATTGCTGTGTTGGTGGTGGGTGTTCTCGCTCTGGGTGCGATAGTATGGGCGCAGAATGGGCTCCTGATTAATGGAGCTGGTGCCACATTCCCGTATCCAATTTATTCGAAATGGTTCGACGAATACCACAAGAAGTACGCAAACATTCAATTCAACTACCAATCGGTGGGATCTGGAGCCGGGATTAAGCAGACAACCGAAGGAACAGTGGACTTCGGTGCGACGGACGGCCCAATGAACGACGACCAGTTGAAGGCCTTCCAAGACAAGAGAGGGTCGGCGATTCTGCACTTTCCGACTGTCCTTGGCGCGGCTGTTCCAACCTATAATGTGCCTGGAGTAACCGGGGCGCTGAATTTCACACCCGAGGCGCTGGCGGGCATTTTCCTCGGAAAGATCACCAAGTGGAATGACCCGGCGATCACGGGCGCCAACAAGGGCGTGGATCTGCCTGCGAATGACATCGTGGTAGTGCACCGCTCGGATGGCAGCGGAACAACGTACATCTGGACCGATTACCTGTCAAAGGTCAGCGACGAATGGAAGAGCAAGGTCAGCAAAAACACTTCGGTCAATTGGCCCGTGGGGCTGGGCGGCAAGGGCAACGAAGGCGTGACGGGACTGATCAAGCAGACGCCCAATTCCATCGGCTACGTCGAGTTAATCTACGCGGCGCAGAACAACATTCCTTATGGCGCCGTCAAGAACTCCTCGGGGAATTTTGTGAAGGCGGACCTGGCGGGCGTAAGCGCAGCGGCAGCGGGTGCGGCGAAGGAAATGCCGGACGATTTCCGGGTTTCCATCACAAACGCTCCTGGTAAAACTGCCTATCCGATTTCGAGCTTCACCTGGCTGCTGATTCCGCAGAAGTTTCAGGATGCGGGCAAGCGTGATGCGGTGAAGGGCTTTCTAAAGTGGATGCTGGCGGACGGACAGAATTACGCTGAAGGGTTGTCCTACGCAAAGCTGCCCAAGGAAGTTGTCGAGAAAGAGAAGAAGGCCATCAACAGCATCCAGTAGCAACCGGCGAGGAACGTGGCGACATCAGGGACAACTCTGCCGAACGCGGGCCCGGCGACGGGCTCGCGTTCTTTTCTATCGCGCCTGCGGGACGGGGACGAAATTGCGCGGCTGATCACGTTGGTGTTCGCGGCGACCGTCGTGCTGATCACTTTGCTGTTGGTGTACGAACTGTGGACCAACTCGGCGCTGGCGCGAGCGAAATTTGGGCTGCACTTTTTCGTTACGCAGGTTTGGGACCCGGTCATTGACCAGTATGGGGCACTGCCGTTCATGTATGGGACGCTGGTGACCTCGGCGTTGGCGCTGTTGATTGCTGTGCCGTTGGGAATCGGAGCGGCGATTTTCCTGGCGGAGCTGGCGCCGCCCCGGATTTCGGACACGCTGCAATTCTTTATCGACCTGCTGGCAGCGGTGCCGAGCGTGATTTACGGGCTGTTAGGGGTATTCATCATCGTACCACTGATGCGGACGGTAATTTTCCCCGGGTTGAACAAGCCATTGGGTTTTATGCCGTTCTTTAAGGGGCCATCGTACGGCGTGGGATTTCTAACGGCGGGGATAGTCCTGGCGATCATGGTGATCCCGTACATCATTTCGGTATCGCGGGAAGTGCTGCTATCGGTGCCACGAGACCAACGGGAAGCCGCGCTGGCGCTGGGCTCGACGCGTTGGGAATCGACGTGGAAAGTGGTTGTGCCGTTCGCCAAGACGGGCATCCTGGGTTCGGTTTTTCTCGCGCTGGCGCGTGCTCTCGGTGAAACAATGGCCGTGACCATGGTGATTGGGAACACGCCGACAATCAGCGCCTCGCTGTTTTCCCCGGGAGATTCGATCGCCTCAGTGATCGCCAACCAGTTTA
The DNA here is from genome assembly GCA_049522075.1 of Candidatus Acidiferrum sp. Classification (GTDB taxonomy): domain Bacteria; phylum Acidobacteriota; class Terriglobia; order Acidiferrales; family UBA7541; genus Acidiferrum. The sequence goes on along the minus strand of JBEKOE010000098.1, from coordinate 2,032 downwards.
CGGAGGCTACGGGCGACCTGTATTTGCAGTCCCTCGTCGCTTTAGGACTGGTGCTATTCCTGATGACGTTTATCCTGAACGGACTGGCGCGCATATTGATCGTCTTGACGACGCAGAAAGGCAGCGGGGTACCCACCTGATGAGTGCGCGGGTCAAGTGGCGGCGGTTTGTCAGCAACTTCATGCTGACTCTGACAGGGCTGTGCGCGCTTGTTTCCGTGAGCGTCCTTTTTCTCATATTGGGGTATTTGGTTTTCAATGGCGGCACGTCCATCAACTGGGCGTTCTTAACGCAACTTCCCAAGCCGGTGGGCGAAGCAGGCGGAGGAATGGCGAACGCCATCGTGGGAAGCGCGAAATTGCTGCTGGCAGCGTCTCTGTTCGGCGTACCCATCGGGTTCCTCGGGGGGATTTATCTGGCGGAGTTCAGCGGGAGCGCCGTGGCCTCGGTGGTGAGGTACTCGGCGGACCTGCTGAATGGCGTGCCATCCATCGTAATCGGGATTTTCGCGTACAGCATGGTGGTTTTGCCGTTCCGGCACTTTTCCACGTTTGCGGGTGCATTTGCCCTGGGATTAATGATGATCCCCATCACGCTGCGCAGCACCGAAGAGTTTCTGAACGGAGTGCCCCGCTATTTGCGGGAAGGGGCCATGGCGCTGGGGGCTAGCAAATGGAAGACAATAGCAAGCGTGGTTGTGCCGGCAGCCTACAGGGGAATCCTGACGGCGATACTGCTGGCGTTGGCGCGGGTGGCGGGGGAGACCGCGCCGCTGCTGTTCACGGCATTTGGGAACCGCTTCTGGAGCCAGGGTTGGGAACAGCCGACGGCGTCGCTGCCGGTGATGATCTTTACTTACGCGGTGTCACCGTACGAGGATTGGCACCGGCAGGCGTGGGCGGCGGGGTTGGTGTTGCTGGGATTGATCCTGATCATCAATATTCTGGCCCGGACGATATTGTCGCGCGGGATAGCGGTGCCGAGGTCATGAACATGCAGGCGTCATCAAAGCCGGGGCTTTCGGTGAATATCGTAACCAATACGGGAGCAGTACCGCACGGGGAAGCCGCGCCGCTGCCGATGCGGATGACGATATCCAAGGTCAATTTCTACTACGGCAGCAAGCAGATCCTGTTCGACATCAACTTGGGCATTGCCGACAAGAGGGTGACGGCGCTGATCGGACCATCGGGGTGCGGCAAATCGACACTGCTGAGAGCGATGAACCGCATGCACGAGACGGTACACACGTCGCGCCTGGAAGGAGAGATCCAGCTGGATGGGCAAGACATTCTGGCACAGGACGTGACTACGCTCCGACGGCGAGTGGGCATGGTGTTCCAGAGGCCCAATCCATTCCCGAAGTCGATCTTCGATAACGTGGCGTACGGCCTGCGGATTAACGGCATAAGAGGCTCAACCTCCGAGATGGTGGAGAAAAGTTTGCGACGGGCGGCGTTGTGGGAAGAGGTGAAAGATCACCTGCACAAGTCGGCATACGAGCTTTCCGGCGGGCAACAACAGCGGCTGTGCATCGCGCGGGCGCTGGCCGTCGAGCCGGAAGTGTTGCTGCTGGATGAGCCGTGTTCGGCGCTGGATCCAATCAGCACGGCGAAGATCGAGGAGTTGCTGGTCGAACTAAAGAACCTGACGACGATAGCGATCGTGACGCACAACATGCAGCAAGCGGCGCGCGTGAGCGATTTCACGGCATTCCTGCTGACGGGGCAGATGATCGAGTTCAGCCCAACGCCACAACTGTTCACGACGCCGAGCGATCCGCGGACGGAAGCGTACATCACAGGCCGGTTCGGATGAGGATTTAGGTGATTTTGGTTTTAGCCGCCTTGGGAAGCAGATAAGATGCCGATGGGAAGGGCGCAATGGAACGTCACTTCGAAAAGGATTTGAACGAACTGAAAGAGCGACTGCTGTGGATGGGCAGCCTGGCGGAGCGCGCCGTGCACCAGTCCGTGCACGCGGTGCTGGATACCGACGAGCAACTGGCCAAGCGGGTCCTGGACGAAGAAGA
>JBEKOE010000097.1:0-7047 GCA_049522075.1 Candidatus Acidiferrum sp. | reverse complement strand
ACCTGATCGGCGGAAGCGCCGCCGCCCACATCCAGGAAGTTGGCCGGCGACCCGCCCGCATACTTGATGATGTCCATGGTGGCCATGGCGAGTCCCGCGCCGTTCACCATGCAAGCCACAGTGCCGTCCAGCTTGATGTAGTTCAGGCCGTACTTGGACGCTTCCACCTCGAGCGGGTCTTCCTCGTCCAGGTCCCGCAACTCGCGAAGCTCCTTGTGGCGGAAGAGCCCGTTGTCGTCAAACGTCATCTTCGCGTCGAGTGCCACGATCTTGCCGTCGCCGGTCACAACGCACGGGTTGATCTCCACCAGTGACGCATCCGTGTCAATAAACGCCCGGTACAGCGCCAGCAAAAACGGCACCGCCGCCGTCACTTGCTCTCCGGTAAGCCCCAATCCAAACGCAATCTTGCGCGCCTGATAGGCCTGCAGCCCCACTGCCGGATGGATCGGCTCGCGCAGAATCGCGCCGGGATTTTCCTTCGCCACTTGCTCAATCTCCATCCCGCCTGCGGAACTTGCCATAAACACGGGCCGCTCCGTCTCCCGATCAATCAGCAGCCCCAGATAGAGTTCCCGCTTGATGTCCAGCCCTTCTTCGATCAGCAACCGCCGCACGACGCGTCCCTGCGGACCTGTCTGCGGCGTAACCAATGTCATGCCGAGGATATGCGAAGCCGTTTCCGCAGCTTCGTCGGCGGAGCGCGTGAGCTTCACCCCTCCACCCTTCCCGCGGCCTCCCGCATGGATCTGCGCCTTCACCACAACCACGTGGGATTTCAGGCGCTGTGCCGCTTCCCTCGCTTCCTCCTTCGTGAATGCCACTTCCCCACGGGGGGTGGCGACACCGTAACGCGCAAGGATCGCTTTTGCTTGGTATTCATGGATCTTCATGGGATGTTCTGCCTTTTACGCGACCGTGACGCGGCCGCCATGCTGTGCGACGATGGTGCAGTGCACGCGTGCTAGTATTTGAAGTCTCGCAAAACATTCAAGTTTACTTGAGACGCGAGGTTCGGGCAAGGCAGTGATATTGCTCTCCGCATAAGAGATGACCAACAGCACCGCATTGATCGAGAAAGCAGAAGCCGGCGCCGCACTCACGCGCACCGAAGCGGAATCCGTCATGGAGGACTTGCTCTCTGGCCGCCTGGAAACCCCTGCGATTGTCCGTTTGCTGACCGCTTTGAACCTCCGCCCGATCAGCGTCGCCGAACTCGCCGGCTTTGCCAGCACCATGCGTCGCTACGCCGCGCCTGTCTTTGCTCCCGGAGAGTCACGCTTGGAAAATCTGGTGGACACTTGCGGCACAGGTGGCGATGCCAGCGGCACTTTCAATATCTCCACGGCAGCGGCATTCGTGGCCGCGGCGGCAGGCGCGCGCGTCGCCAAACATGGCAACCGCTCGACCAGTTCGCGCAGCGGCTCCGCCGATGTCTTGGAAGCGCTTGGCATTCGTATTGACGTCCCCATGCGCCGCGCGGGCCAGGCCATTCGCCAGGTGGGAATCGGTTTCCTGTTCGCGCCGGTGGCTCATGCGGCGGCTCGCCATGCAGTGCCTGCGCGCAAGCAGATCGGCAAGCGAACCGTCTTCAATTTATTGGGGCCACTCACGAACCCGGCCGGAGCAGACAGCCAAGTGCTGGGTGTTTTTGCCCAAGAAGCCCTCGATCTAGTAGCCGCGACTCTATTGGAACTGGGTGTGCAACGCGCCTTCGTGGTTCATGGCAGCGGGCTGGATGAAATTTCGCTTGCCGGAGAGACCCTAATCACGGAAGTGCGCGATGGCCGCATCCGAAACTTTATCGTCACTCCCGAAGACTTTGGCGTCGCGCGTGCGCCCCTGGAAGCGCTCCGTGGCGGAACCCCCCACGAAAATGCCGATATCATCCGCCAGATTTGCGTGGGACAGCCCGGCGCCCCACGCAACGTCGTTGTTGTCAACGCGGCAGCCGCTCTCGTCGTGGCGGGCCTCGCCAAAGATTTTCGATCCGGCGCGCAGTTGGCTGCTCAGGCCATCGATTCCGGCGCGACTCTCTCCAAGTTGCAACAGCTCAAAACCTTTGTGAACACCAGTAGCGACGCTTGAAACCTGACAACAGAATGAGGCTTGGTAGGCCTCTGCTTCTTAGGGCTTAGCAGGGCTTTCTATGCTACTGCTGGAGTGCGCAAGCTCGTAAATTCCCCACGCCGTCAGCCCCGCACCCGCGCTTCCCACCACGAAATACGAAACCTTTCGCAACCGGGTGGATTTTTGCGCGCGGGAATCCGCAGGGTCTTGCGGCTCTGCCGGAGAATCGAGATAAATCCGGTATGTCGCACCCTCCGGCAGTACCTGATATTCCTCGCGATAACGGAAGGCGAGATCCCCGCGCCGCGCGCGAATTTGCAGCACGGTCGGAGCGAAGATCGTGACTTCCGCCTGTGTCAGTTGGTTTTTTTCCGGACGCAGGAAGGCTTCCTCGGCGTGAATTTCCACGATTCCGTTTTCTGGCGAACTGAAGGAGACCGTCCCGGCGGTCAGATCCACATGGGCGCCGCTGTCTATTCCATGCAGCGTTGCGCTACTAGACCCTGCCAGCAAGACTATTGTTCGGCCCACACGCACTCCCAGCCGGCCTTCGGGTTCCGTCGAAAGATCCTCGCCTTCAAACACGGATAGCCCGGGAAAGGCGGCTGCCTCGTTCAGGTGCGCGTCATAAGCCTGCGTCAATATCCCCAAGGGAGCTTTGGAACCCGCGCCACACAGCGAGGGGTACAAACAGAGAGAAGCGCCTAGAATAAGGGCCAGGGCACTGCGAAGGGAAAACATGAAGCACCTCCGAAGCCGGGTGAACCGGAGGGACATCCCGCTGGAGGCCACCATACGCTTTTTTAACTAATCATTCAATATACTGTATTTTGTAATATCGCTATTCTATTTTCATTCGTTAGTTACCAAGAAGATACCCGCCTTACCCCGCAAAAGATCCTCTCCAATTCAACCTGAAATCCGAAGTTGACCAATTGCAGGCGAGTACATGCCGTTTTATTTCAAGCCATGAACCTGTAAAGACCCCAACTTCGCCGAAGTTGGATCCCCACATCCTCCGCCGTCCAAAATCTGTCATTTCGACCGGAGGGGCGGCGCTTTTTGCCGTCCCGGAGCGGAGAAATCCCTCTTCGATTTCAAATTTTGGGTCAACGGGAACGCCGCCGAAGCGTTGGGGGTGCTCCGGCCTTCCTTACAGCGCCAAAAAATTTTGCAGGAGTTGCTTTCCCGCTGGTGTGAGGACGGACTCCGGGTGGAACTGCACGCCCACCACCTTGTGCCGCCGGTGGCTGAGGCCCATGATGATCCCGTCGCTCGTTTCGGCCGTGACCCGCAATTCCCGGGGCAGCGACTTGCGTTCCACAATCAGCGAATGGTACCGCGTGGCCGTGAACGGATTTGGCAGTTTATAAAAAATACCCTTGCCGTCGTGCTGGATCTCACTTGTTTTGCCATGAAACAGTTTTGGCGCGCGGATGACCTTGCCCCCATAGGCCGCCCCGATCGCCTGGTGCCCCAGGCAAACGCCGAGGATCGGAATCTTCCCACCCAGCTTCTGAATTAATTCGACGGAAATGCCTGCCTCATGCGGTGTACACGGGCCCGGTGAAATCACGATTCGCTCCGGCTTCCGCCGCGCGATCTGTTCCACGGAGATCCGGTCGTTGCGGTGGACCTCCACCTGACATCCCAGCTCGCCCAGGTATTGCGCCAGGTTGTAGGTAAACGAATCGTAGTTGTCCAGCAGCAGAATCACGGTTTGTGTCTCACTCCCGGAGAATCGCCGCCGCCATGCGCGCATTCCAGTGCGCGCAGCAACGCCTTGGATTTATTCACCGACTCGTGAAACTCTCCTTCCGGCGTCGAATCGGCAACAATGCCTCCGCCGGCCTGCACGTGCGCTACGCCGTTCTTAATGACCATCGTTCGCAGCGCGATACAGGAATCCAGGTTCCCCGCAAAATCCAAATACAAAATCCCGCCCCCGTAGATGCCCCGGCGCGTCTTCTCAAACTCCTCAATGATCTCCATGGCGCGTACCTTCGGCGCTCCGGAAACGGTCCCCGCCGGAAAGCACGACATCAGCGCGTCAAAACAGTCCACGTCCGCGCGCAGTTTCCCGCGCAAGCTCGACACCAGGTGCATCACGTGCGAGTACCGCTCCACGCTCATCAGCTTTTCCACCTGCACCGAACCGTAGTCGCACACCCGCCCGAGATCGTTCCTTCCCAGATCCACCAGCATGATGTGCTCGGCGCGTTCCTTCTCGCTGGCCAGCATCTCACGCTCCAACCTCACATCCTCCGCCTCATCCTTGCCCCGCCAACGCGTCCCCGCAATTGGCCGGCAAAAAACCTCCCTGCCCTGCACTTTCACCAGCATTTCCGGCGAACTGCCCACCACGTGCACGTCGTTCAGTTGCAGGTAAAAAAGATAGGGCGAGGGATTCAGCGCCCGCAGTTCGCGGTAAATGTCGAACGGCGCGGCCTTGGTCTTCGCCGAAAATCGCTGGCTCAACACCACCTGGAAGATATCGCCCTCGCGAATATAGTTCTTCGCCTGCTTCACCGCCTCCAGGTACTCCCTCGGCTTGAAATTTGAACTGACCTGAGGCGCGCGTGATTTCACGGCCTTCTTCTTTGCGGGCCGCTCCCCGGCTACCGGCTCTTCCAGCATCTGCCGGGTTCGCCGGATCTCCTTCACCGCTTTGTTGTACTTCGCCCGCAGAGTTCCCGGCCCCTCGGCGTAAACATTGCGCACGATCCACAAACGGTGCTGCACATGGTCAAACGCAATAATCCCGCGATAGAACATCAGCATGGCGTCGTACAAGCCGATGTCGTCCCGCAATCGTTTGGGGAGCCGCTCGATCAGTCTCACCATGTCGTAGCTGAAGTACCCGATCGCGCCGGCCACCAGCGGCGGCAAACCCGGCAAACGCACGGGCCGGAACCGCGCCATATGTTCCCGCAAGAACGAGATGGGATCGCGTTCTTCCCAGATAATGCGGTCGCGGCTCTCCAGCACGCACGCCCCGCCGGCGTAACGAAACACCTCTTCCGGATTGGCGCCGGCAAAGGTGTAGCGCGCGATTTTCTCGCCGCCCTCCACGCTCTCCAGCAAAAAGGAATATCTCGCCCCCTGCGCCACGCGCAAATAGGCGCTCACGGGGGTCAGCAGGTCCGCGGAGAAAACGTCATACACCGGGATTAGGTTCCCGTGTTTGGCGAGCCGTTGAAATTCCTGAAGGGACGGCTGAATCATCGCTTTGCGATCACTATTCCAGTTTTAGGGTTGAAAGTCGAAGGCAAAGAATCACTTGCGTAAGGCTGGCTTTTCTTCGGACCGGGTCACCAGCGTTTTTGCTTTCCAGCTTGCAGCCCGCGCAGCACCGCGCGGCGCATGGCCGCTTCCGGCGCGCGGCTCCCCATCCACAATTCCCATTGCGCGATTCCTTGTGCCAGAAACATTTCCACGCCGGACACCGTACGAATCCCTTTCGCCGCCGCGATCTGAAGCAACTTCGTCTGCGCTGGGCGGTAGATAAAGTCCATCACGACAGAACAGTGTAACTCGCCGGCGCTCAGGGGCGAAATCCCAACCTGCTGGTGCATCCCCACGGGCGTCGCATTCAAGATGGCGTCATAGCGCCCCTTACCCAACGCGCCGCGCCGCACCGCTTCGCCGCCAACTGCGCGCGCCAACGCCCGTGCCGCCTCTTCCCGCCGCGCGCAAACAAAAACCTCTGCTCCAGCCTGCGACAGCGCAAAAGCCGCGGCCCGCGCGGAGCCGCCAGCCCCAAAAATAAGCACCCGGCTGCCCCGCAATTGCACTTTCCTCTCCAGCGCGCGAAGTACTCCCAGATAATCGGTGTTGCTTCCATAGAGCGAGCCGTCACGCCGTATCGTCACGGTGTTCACCGCGCCAATCCGCTGCGCCAGCGGTTCGCAGTCATCCAATCGCCGGAAAACCGCCTCTTTGTGCGGCAGAGTCACCCCGAAGCCTGCCACCCCGAGCTCCGGCGCTGCCTTCAGGAAATCGTCCAGGCGTTCCACCAGAAACGGGAGAAACACCGCGTCCTTCTTCGCCGCGATGTAACCCGTGTTGTGCAGCAAGGGCGACATCGAGTGCCCGATGGGATTCCCGATTACGCCAAACACGCGCGTCTTGCGCGTGATCTTGTGCGCGCGGTACATCTCCTTGAAATCGCGCAGGTGCACTTGTCCCGGCGCTGTCCCCGTCGCCACCGGTGCATAAGCCAAAGCACTTCCCTCGCGCAGGGCCAGCAACCTGGCGGGCATTCCGATCTCCCCCATCGGCACGGCAATCAGTTGTCGCGAATGACGCAGCACTTTCAGAAGCCGCACGCTGTCCCCAATGGTTCGGGACATCGCTGCCATTTTGATCGCGTTCACTCCTTCATGGGGCGGCACGCTCAACTTCTTTGGAAGTTTCGGCGTCCTCCGAAAATCGTGCATCGAGAGCATTACTTTCGGTGGTATCGCGTATCCTTCCACGGACTTTCCCGGCAGTTCCCGCAGCGTTTCCACTTCTAGATCGCACCACTGGCAGCCCGCTTGCCGTGCCTTCATGAGCCAGTACAATTCCGCGCCGGCATCGCCAGCGAACTCACCCCCGCCAATGCGCCGCCGGCAGGTTGCTACAAAAACGCCGCCCTTCGGGCGAGATCCCTTCAGCCAATTCAAGAACTTCTGGCGCTCCTGATCGGTCCGCAGCCAGTCCAAACGAAGTTCCACGGTCCGGGTGTAGCGGAGCGCCTGCCGGAACAGGACCCTCAATTCGCTCGCGGTTGCAGCGGCGGCCACTCCGCAAATGCGCCCCACCCCGGTTCCGAACGGTTTCATGGACCTAGACTACCCCCAATCCCTTGAAAATAGGGCTTGTAGCATGCCTTTGCAAATGTGTAAAGCGTCCTCACCCATTTTGTTGACGTGGCCTGAGGCGCTTGCTAGCTTCAAAGGTGCAAGTCCCCGCACGGCCCTTTCTGGCGTGAGT
>JBEKOE010000096.1:0-7065 GCA_049522075.1 Candidatus Acidiferrum sp. | reverse complement strand
CGTCCATCGTCTCATTGATGCTTACCACCGAAGTCCTGATCGCCGACTTTAAGGAAGAAAAAAAGGCGGTTGCGGCCGGTGCAGGAGGCTATGGCGGAGGTATGAGTGGATCGTACTAATCCCTTCTCCCTTCGATCGCTCCTGTGTTACGCGTTAGCTCGGGCCACGACTTGAGCTCAACGCTGCACTGCAAACTCATTATTTTGCGGAAACAGACGGGCTGGTCACGAAGCTAGGAATCGAATGAAACCGCCAAAAATAAGTTCTAAAGGAAAAGAGCCGGAAGTTGTCGATGTGCTCTACGCGCACACGGAGATAGACTTTTCCGTCCCCGAAGAAGTGGTTAGCCTCGATCCGGCGCCCGCCCTGCCCATTGTCGAAGAAAAAGTTGTTCCGCTATGGCCGATCCATCCCCGGCCCATGCTGCCAAGCAGAGTCGCCGTCATCGGCAACTACCTTCCGCGGCGCTGCGGCATCGCCACGTTCACAACGGATTTGTGCGACGCCATCCATGCGGAATACAAGGCCACGGAGTTGCTGGCGCTCCCCGTCAACGATACGGAAGAAGGCTACAGCTACCCCGCGCGGATTCGCTTCGAGCTTTCCCAGGATGAGCTAGCCTCGTATCGCCAAGCCGCGGATTTCCTCAATTTCAGCAACATTGATCTGGTCTGCATGCAGCACGAATATGGAATTTTCGGCGGGTCAGCGGGCGCGCACATCCTGGAACTCCTGCGCCGCCTTCAGATGCCGATCGTTACTACCCTTCATACGGTGCTGCGCGAGCCCAATTTCGATCAGCGCATCGTCATGGAGGAAATTGCCGCGCTATCGGACCGCCTGATCGTGATGAGCCGCCAAGCGGCGGAAATCCTGCAGGAAGTATTCCATGTGCCAATTTCCAAGATTGATTTGATCCCACATGGGATTCCGGATTTGGCGTTCACGGACTCAAGTTTCTACAAGGATGCCTTTGGAACTGAGGGAAAAGATGTTCTGCTCACGTTTGGATTGCTCTCGCCGAACAAGGGCATCGAAAACGTCATCAAGGCGCTGCCGGCTATCCTGTCGAAGCACAGCAATGTGGTGTACATGATTTCCGGTGTCACCCATCCGCATGTCCTCCGGCATGAGGGCGAGAAATACAGGCTGTACCTGCAAAAGCTCGCGAAAGATCTCGGCGTGGAAGCCAACGTGATCTTTCGCAATCGTTTCGTAAGTCCGCAAGAATTGGTCGAGGTGATCGGCGCAGCGGACATTTACATCACGCCTTACAAACACAAGGGGCAAGTGGTTTCCGGGACGCTGGCGTACGCCTTGAGCGCGGGGAAAGCGATCATCTCTACCCCGTATTTGCATGCCACTGAGCTGTTGGACGATGGACGCGGGGTGTTAGTGCCCTTCGATGATCCGCAGGCCCTGGCGGCGAAAACTATCGAACTGCTGGACAATGGCACCGCGCGCCACGCCATGCGCAAACGCGCCTATCTGTATACACGAGATATGGTCTGGAATCGCGTCGCCCAGCAGTACATGGGCAGCTTCGAGCGCGTGTACAACGAGCGCCTGCGCAATCCGCGTGCCACCTTTTCGGCGCAGAATACCGAAAAGGCCCTCGACCGCCTTCCCACGGTAAAACTCGATCATTTGCACCGCATGACGGACCACACGGGAATCATCGAGCACGCCGTCTTCGTCGTTCCGAATTATCCGGAAGGTTACACAACCGATGACAACGCGCGCGCGCTCATCGTCGCCATTCTCCTGGAAGAATTTGCCGGCATCACTCCGACCGCTACCCTCGATCTTGCCTCCCGCTATCTTGCTTTTTTGTGGCTGGCTTTCGATCCCGCAACCAAGAGATTCCGAAATTGCCTGAGCTATGAACGCCAGTGGCAGGAGGCGGAAGGCTCTGAAGACAGCCACGGTCGAGCATTGTGGGGGCTGGGCACCGTGCTTGGCCGTACCAAGGATGCTGGCCTCCGCGGCGCCGCCGGGCGTTTGTTTGAGTTGGCCGTACCCGCCGCCGTCGAGTTTAAGAGTCCCCGCGCTTGCGCTTTCGCCTTGCTCGGCCTCCTGGAATATCTCGAATCGTTCCCCGGCGATCGCGCTGCGCTGAATGCCGCGGACGCGCTCGCCAATCGCTTGTTGGATTCCTACCGCGCCCACTCTTCTGCCGACTGGAAATGGTTTGAGAATGTGCTCTCGTACTCCAACGCCCGCCTGCCGCAGGCGCTCATACGCGCGGGAAGACGCGGCGCGAACGAGGCCATGGTTTCAGCCGGACTGGAAGCGCTGGAATGGCTGGCGACGGTTCAGCGTTGCGAAATAAAAGGCCACTTCGTGCCCATTGGGTCCCACGGCTTCTACTCGAAGAAAACGGAAAAGGCTCGCTTCGACCAGCAACCTGTGGAAGCCTGCGCCGCCGTTTCCGCTTTCCTGCAAGCGTATAGCGCAACAGGGAAAAGCCGCTGGCGCAAAGACGCGTGGACCGCTTTCAATTGGTTTCTCGGGGACAACGATTTGCAGGTGGCCCTCTACGATCCCAGCACCGGCGGGTGCCGCGACGGCCTGCATCCCGACCGCGCCAATGAGAACCAGGGCGCGGAATCGACGCTGTCCTTCCTGATGGCACTTCTGGAAATGCGCAAGCTGGAGGAAGCGGACACAACGGATCGTAAGCCCTGACCAACGGGCAATCCTTTTTTGCCGTGCCTGTTCCGTCAAATCGGGTTGGCACTCGCTGTCAAATTGTTCTTGAGAGAGATAATGAACCAACACCACCCCTTGTTTACCCGGCACCCTGCGAATCCCATCCTGACGGCAAAAGACTGGCCCTATTCCATGAATAGTGTTTTCAATTCTGGCGCGACACTTTTGTCCGATGGGTCCACGCTTCTCCTCTGCCGCGTGGAAGATCGCCGCGGCCTCTCACACTTGTGCGCAGCGCGCTCGGTAAACGGCGTCGATCAGTGGCACATCGATGCCAAGCCCACGCTCTTGCCCGAACCGGAAAACTTCCCCGAAGAATTGTGGGGCATCGAGGATCCCCGAATCACGTACATGCCGGAGCTCGAGCAATATGCTGTCGCCTACACCTCCTATTCCCACGGCGGTCCGGGCGTATCTCTCGCGCTGACGAAAGACTTTCATGCCTTCGAAAAACTCGGCGTCATTATGCCGCCCGACGATAAAGATGCCGCCCTCCTGCCCAGAAGAATCAATGGACGCTGGGCCTTAATTCATCGGCCGATGACGCCTCTCGGAGCTCATATTTGGATTTCCTACTCGCCCGACTTGCGGCACTGGGGAGGCCACAAGCTCATGCTGGAAGCGCGACGAGGCGCGTGGTGGGATGCAAACAAAATTGGGATGTCACCGCCGCCCATCGAAACGCCGCGCGGCTGGTTGATGATTTATCACGGCGTCCGAAGGACTCCATCCAGCTCGATCTATCGGCTTGGCCTGGCGCTGTTTGATTTGGCACAGCCCGAAAAATGTTTGATGCGTGGCGATTCCTGGATGTTTGCTCCAGAGGCGGACTACGAACGACATGGAGATGTTCAAGACGTGGTCTTCCCTTGTGGCTATACCGTGGCAAAGGATGGAGACACAATCAATCTTTACTATGGCGCCGCGGATTCAAGTATCGCCTTGGCACACGGCAGCATCCGCACGCTGTTGACCTGGCTGGATACGCACGGCCATTCCAAAGAAGCCCACGAGCGGCGGCGGCAGGATTAGAGCGGCCATTGGATGGGCGGCGGAGGGCAGTGGAAGGAGCGAGCGCAAGCCGGCAGAGCGACGCCCCGTAGAATTAGATACCGGGTCAGTCTCTGATTATGCGAATTGTCGGGCGCTATCTAGTCTCACTACCAGGTGGAAGGCTAAGAAGCTGCACCGGGGTCACCTGCGCCAAGAGGATTTTCCATTCATCTCCCTCAGGGAAAAGAACAACACTCATTCGGTGCATCCAGGCGCGCTGTTCGCTGGCGAGAAGGGCATTCTTCCATAAAACAGTGGTGACGAACAGCTCGCTTGTTTCGGCCAACGTTGCTTCGACAAGGTAACTTGCGTTTTTCTTTGCATAAGGAGCGAAGAGCGTTTCAAATCCCTTCCAAATTCCTTCGTGACTCCATCGTTTTCCAGAAGCATCAATGAACTCCGCATTCTTCGTGAAAAATGAAATCAGTTCCTCCGAGTTAAGCCACTTGAGTCCAGCCAGGAAGCTATCAAGTGTCAGTAATGCACTGGCCCTGGCCTCAGCCTGATATTTCGGACTGGGCGCTTGTGCGAGTTGTTCTTGAATCGGCCCCGGCTTGACGCCCCGCGCAATCAGGATTTGAGCAGCCAGCGACGCTTCCACTCGTAGGATGCCAATTAGTATGTGTTCTATTTCGACACTGCGGTGGCCAAGTCTTTCAGCAGTCTCCCCAGCAAGGTTCAAAACCTTCTTGCATTCGCCAGAAAGTGGTACCGCCGCGGAAGTCTTAAAACGTCCGCCTCGCGTGGTCCGTTTTTCGATTTCAGAGCGAATTTCTGGCTCGACGTTGGTCTGCCCTGGAAACCACTTCGCCAACGCGCGGTCTTCGCGTAGAAGCCCAAGAAGCAGATGCTCTGTCTCGATATACCGGCTTCCATAATTGCCGGCCTCGTAGCGCGCATAGAAGATGACGCGGCGGGCTTTCTCTGTGTATCGTTCGAACATAGCCTTGCTGGAAGAAGAGTTTATGCCTTATTTGCAATATCGAGCAATGGATCCGTCTCGGGAATAGGATTTGCACCCGGCTGGACGGATCAACGTTTGGTTGATGCGGTAGTCGGAGAAGTTAAGTCCCCCAAAAACTTGGTTTTCCAATAACCCCGCTTACGGCGGTTCGCGCTGGGATGCGGGCGGAATTCTGTGCGTGCGGTACAAATGGGCATATCGGCCGCAGATTTCTACCGCTGCAGCCAGGATTTGCGGCAGACTTCTAGAAGAAGCGGCCAGTGACTCGGGGCCTGCCCAGACCGCGCTGTTGGCGGAAGGAAGTTATAGCGTGTTGCCAAGGAGCGACTACGATTCCACGGAATAAGCGAAGGCGGCCATGCAAGGCAAATTAAGCCTTTCGGTGATCGTCCCCGTATACAACGAGCAGTACCTGGTGGAAAGCAGCCTGAAGCGTCTGGCGGTGCTAGAGAGCTGCCCGGACTTGGGGCGCGTGCGCGTAATCGTGGTGAACGATGCGTCGAAGGACGGCACAGCAGCGGCGCTCGAGAGGTTTAGGGACAATTTGGACCAGTCAGATTTGAAGAGTTTCGAGTGGGTTTTCTTGGAGCATGCGAAGAATCAAGGCAAGGGCGCGGCGATCCGGACGGCGATCGCTCACATTGATACGGACCTGGTGGTGATCCACGATGCGGACCTGGAATATCACCCGAGCGACATCGCCAAGATGGTGCCGCTTTTTGTGAATGAAGATGCAGACGCGGTGTTTGGATCGCGATTCCTTTCGAGCGATTTTCGCCGGGTGCTGTTATTCAGGCACAGCCTGGGAAACCGGCTGATCACGCTGCTGACGAATATCGTAACCGACCTGAACCTTTCGGATATCGAGACTTGCTACAAGATGGTGCGAGCCGACATCTTCAAGGGAATTCCATGGGAAAGCGACCGCTTCGGCATCGAACCGGAAATTACCGTAAAGCTGGCCAAGCGCAAGGCGCGCATCTTTGAAATGCCGATTCGCTATTCCGGCCGCACCTACGCCGAAGGAAAGAAAATCACGTGGAAGGACGGCGTGCGAGCGTTGGGAGCTTTGGTGAAGTACGGCATCTCCGACAAAGTGTATGTCGCCGATGCTTACGGCAGCGAAATACTGGCACGGTTGAATCGCGCGCCGCGTTTCACCAAGTGGATGGCAGATACGATCCGGCCGTACGTGGGAGACCGCGTGCTGGAAATTGGCGCGGGAATCGGAAATCTGACCGCGAATCTTGTTCCGCGCACCGAGTATCATGCCAGCGACATCAATCCGCACTATCTCGACCACTTAGAGACGCTGAAGCAGACGCGCCCGTATCTGCAGGTACATTACACCGACGCCAGCGCCGCGGAAACCTACCCGGCGGAGCAGTTCGACACAGTGATCTGCATGAACGTGGTGGAGCACATTGAAAACGATGTCGAGGCACTGAGCAACATTCGCCGGAGTCTGGATAAAAACGGCCGCGCCATCGTGCTGGTGCCGAATGGACCGAGACTCTTCGGTTCACTCGACAGGGTGCTTGGCCATTATCGCCGTTATACGCGGGAACAATTGGTCCGAGCCTGCCAGGACGCGGGTTTTACGGTCGAAAAAGTGTTGAAGTTCAATCGCGTCGGCACACCGGGCTGGTGGTTGAACGGGCGAATTCTAAAGAAAGAGACCTTCGGATTTTGGCAGATCAAAGTGCTGAATTTTCTGGTTCCTTTTGTCCGGCCGATTGATCGCTTCCTGCCCTTCCCGCACTTGTCGTGGATCATCATTTTGCGGGCCGACCCTGAAGCATGAATCAGCCCGTGCCGCGGTCAGAGGGGGCAAATGTCTGAAATAAGCTGGGCAGTCCCTGCGATCGCTTTCCAGCGATCTCTCTCCCCATTTTAGAAAGTTCAGGAGGCATTCCATGAAGCTCCTGGTAGTTATCGCCCGGCGGGAGAAATGGCGCCGTGCGGGCGGCAGAACGCACCGAGAAGCTAGTTTCAGCGCCCACCGAGCTCTGGCCTGCGCGCAGGCTAGCTAACTTGACGCGCTGAGAGCACATCCCGCGCAGTCGTCCAACGAATACTGGGATAGCGATCGTTGTCGATGGGCTCTAGCTTTGCCCGGCCGTCGAACATGTTACGCATGTACTGCATGCCCTGCCATGCCGGGTAAAGTTCCTTCTCTCCGGGAGCGATCGTGCGCGCGACCTTGATAAGCGTGCCGAGCATTCCCAGACCTCCGGCGCGGAACAGGCGGAACTCCTTTCCGGTCACCTCACTTACGACCGCCGTCAGTTCCCGGGCGCTGAGTTGATCGCCAGCAATTCGTAGAAAGCGAGGGG
>JBEKOE010000095.1:0-7562 GCA_049522075.1 Candidatus Acidiferrum sp. | reverse complement strand
ACCATGCCGCCGCCGGCCGAAGCCTCCACCGCGACGGAGTTCACCTGCCGCTGCAGGTCTTCCTGCACCTGCCGCAGCCGCGAAAGCATCTGTTGGAGAGCGTTGACTTCCATAATTTTAAAGCCTCACCTTTCAGTGCGACTTCACTCCTCTTCACGCCGCCGCACTTCGGAAATTCTTCCGCCGAAGCGCTGCAACATGGACTTCACCATCGGGTCGTTCTCAAACTGCGCGCGCATTTCCTGCGTCGCCGGTGCGGTTCCCGCCAAATTCGGACCGTTCGCGGCACCTGTTTCGAGTCTAGCACATACGCGAACGGCGCGCGCTAGTACCTTGCTCGATGCGGCACGAATCTTTTCCAGCGTGTCGCGCCCTTCAATTAATCCCGCGAACGTGCTCTTCTCCGATGGAAAACAAATGCGCAATTCGCCGCCTTCGAGTTCCCAGCGCGACGCGTGCTCCAGCAATTCGGCGATGAATTTCTGTTGCGCCAGAATTGTAGTTTTGATTTCGGCCACTTGCGCAACCGTGAGGCCCGCCGTGGCGACTTCGGATGTCGCGATTTTGGCGGGCTCGGGAATAAATGCTTTTTCGTCTGCCGCTGCGCCCGCGATTGGTTGCTTTGCCGGTTCCTGAATGCGCGCGGGTGCTGCTGCGACCGCTGTGCCGTTAGTGCCCCACGCGTTTGTCGCCATCGCTTTCGTTTCCGCTTGAGGAGCAAACGCGCTTGCCGACACGGAACGCGAAGGGAATGACGGTGTCGCGGATCCCGATCCCGCGCTTCTCGGCGTCGCGCCTCCTCCACTGTTGCCACCTGTGGCGCCGCGTGTTTGTGCCAGTAATTCTTCGAGGGGTGCCAGCCGAGCCGCGTTCACCATGCGCAGCAAGCCCATTTCCAGATGCACGCGCGGGTCCGGCTTGTGCCGCAGATCATTTTCTGTCTGCAAGAGAATTTGGAAGTAGCGCGTCAGATCTTCTTCGCTGAAAAGCGCCGCGGCCTTTGCCAAGCCCGGCCGCTGTTCGGGCGTGGCGGCGATCAAATCGGAATCCGCACCGCAGACGCGCGCAATCAGCAGGTTCCGCATGTGCCGAATGGCTTCGCGGCAGAAGTGCTGGAGGTTGCGCCCCTCTTTCTGGAACGTGTGCACCAGTCCCAGGGCGCGCTCCGCCGATTGCCCGGCGATGGCGTCGACAAGTTCGTGCAGGGCATCTTCGGGCACCACGCCGAGGAGATTGCGCACCGGTTCGTCGTGAATGTCGTCGCCACAATACGCGCGTGCCTGCTCCAGCAGCGAGAGTGCGTCGCGCATGCTGCCTTCCGCCATGCGCGCCATCACGGAGAGCGCGCCGTCGTCGACCTTCAGATTTTCTCTTTCCGCGATGTACTGCAGCCGGCTAGTGATTTCGTTGAACGTCAGCGCGCGAAAATGAAAATGCTGCGCGCGCGAGCGGATGGTGTCTTCCAAGTCTTCGGGCTGCGTCGTGGCCATCACGAAAATGACGCGTTCCGGCGGCTCCTCGAGCGTTTTCAGCAGCGCGTTGGACGCCTCGCCGGTCAGCATGTGCGCTTCGTCGAGGATGACCAACTTGCTGCGCGCCGCGGCCGGCGCATAACGCACCATCTCCCGCAACTCGCGAATCTGGTCAATGCCGCGATTCGATGCCGCGTCAATCTCAATGACGTCTAGCGACGACCCCGCGGCAATCTCCTTGCACGAGTCGCATTCCCCGCAAGGCTCCGGCGTCGGCCCATTCACGCAGTTGAGCGCCTTGGCCAGGATGCGCGCCGCCGTGGTTTTACCCACGCCGCGCACCCCCGAGAAAATGTACGCGTGCGCCACGCGATTCATCTTGATCGCATTGGCCAGCGTTTCCGTTACATGTCGCTGCCCGACGAGGTCCGCGAAGATCTGCGGCCGCCATTTTCGCGCAATCACCTGGTAAGTCATACGTGTCTGGGTGCCCCACTCTTTGCGCTTTTTGCAAAGGGTGGGTTCATTTTCGGCGTCCGCCCCGAAAAAGTCAAAACTCTTTGGAGTGCGCCAGCTCGCTTGCCCTCAGCCTGCACGCGAAGAGCTGCCTCTTTTGCGATACTGAGTAGTCCTCCCATAGGGTTGGCGTGTAGTGACATTGGCGGAACGCCTCAGATGGCGGCCCCGACACAAGCAAGCGGGAAGATCGGGGGAGTTCAAGACGCTGGGATCTTGCGGACAAGGGGCACAGCAGTGCAGTGCCCCGACGAGGAGAACCCAAGTACGCAGGCTGCTCGCAGGAAGGGGAGAGGGGGGCGTCCAGGAGCGAACGTCAGGCGAAAATAGTATTTGCTTTTTGTTCGCCTTTGGGGTACTTTACCGCCAGCGGTTTTCAACAGGTGGCCCATGCCCCAGACGCGCTGCAATGTTCTAAGCTGTGTTGAGCATGAGAGACTCGAATTTGAGTTGCTCGAGGTCCGCACACGAGGGCAGTACCTGACACGCCTGCGCTCAATCTCCCGGGAAGAACAGGCCGAGTGGGACCGCCGGGAGCAGCGGGCGCTGGCGAGTCTGGTGGATCACGAACTGGAACATGGCTGCAGCCGTTGAAGGCCGAACATTCGTCGGTCAGGGCCGGCGAAGGCGAAAGGGAAGAAGGGGTAGCATTCGCAGATACGAAGTGGTAATATACCCCTCTCGTAACGCATTTGGAGAAGCCGCGGCGCAGTTCCCGGCGCCCGCTTGTGAATGCCCCTGAAAGACCTATTCGCGAATTTCCTAATTTCCTCCACCGAGGTGTGAAATGTCAGATGAACGGGCAAAACTGTTAGAAGCAGCAATCGCGCAGATCGAGAAGTCCTACGGCAAGGGTTCGATCATGCGGCTGGGCAGCAAAGATGTGCTGGTGCCGGTGAATGTGATTCCATCGGGCTGTTTGTCGCTGGACGCGGCGCTTGGCGTGGGCGGCTTCCCTCGCGGACGCGTAATCGAAGTGTACGGGCCGGAAGCGGGCGGTAAGACGACGCTGACGCTGCACGTCATCGCCGAGGCGCAGAAACTGGGCGGGCAGGCCGCGTTCATCGACGCGGAGCATGCGCTCGATCCGAACTACGCGCGCAAGCTGGGCGTGGATGTGGACAACCTGCTGGTGTCGCAGCCGGACAACGGCGAGCAGGCCCTGGAAATCGCGGAAACGCTGATCCGTTCGGGCGGCGTGGACGTCGTTGTGGTGGACTCTGTCGCCGCTTTGGTGCCCAAGGCCGAATTGGAAGGCGAAATGGGCGAACCGCAGATGGGGCTGCAGGCGCGGCTGATGTCGCAGGCGCTGCGCAAGCTGACCGCGATTGTCTCCAAATCGAAAACCTGCCTCATCTTCATCAACCAAATCCGCGAAAAAATCGGCGTGATGTTCGGCAATCCGGAAACGACCACCGGCGGGCGCGCGCTGAAGTTTTACGCCTCCATGCGCGTGGATATCCGGCGCATCCAGGCCATCAAGGAAGGCGACCGCGTGGTCGGTTCGCGCACCCGCGGCAAAGTGGTGAAGAACAAGGTGGCCGCGCCGTTCCGCGAGGCGGAGTTCGACATTCTGTACGGCGAAGGCATTTCGCGCGAAGGTGACCTGATCGACCTCGGCGTGGACAAGGGCTTGATCGAAAAGTCCGGAACGTGGCTGAGCTATGGCGGCGAAAGAATGGGCCAGGGCCGCGAAAACGCCCGCGTTTTCCTGCGCGAGAACAAAGACATACGCGACAAGCTCGAAAATGCTTTGCGCAAGAAAATGGAAATTCCCATTCCCTGGCAAACCGCTGCGACGCCGGGTCCCAATGGCCACGCAAACCTCTCCACAGACAAGCCTCCGATGAAGGCTGCGGCTGCCGCTGCCGCGGCTGGAGATGCAAAGGCACGGCCGGCACGCTAAGAAAGATTGTTTCGGGCAAGACGAACCGGGCGGGAGGAGGGCGGGTCCTCCCGCCCGCTTCCATTTCTGACGAACGTAGCCAATTGCGACTTGCCGCAGTCCCGGCATTCTGCTGACCGGCAGACACCACAAGCGAAGGGACACTTGGGCAGGGGTGCTGTCCCGTCGGTCAGGCTTTCAAAACAAAGCACATAGATGCGTACTGGGCCGAGTTATCTATTGTCAGGACATCCCGCGCGTGCGTACACTACGTCTCAGTCTGCGAGTGCCGTTCGGCTCACAGATGAGAAGCGCTCGATTTGCCAGCGATAAGCTGTTTGTTATGAACCATCGGAAAGGCTGGCATCGCGCATGCGTCAGTGGACGGAAGTTGACCGGGACGTGAGGCTAGAGTAGAGTTGCCTGCACGCCTCCTAGAACTACTGAGACTGACCAGGGATAAGGGCCGAATGATCCGCAAATTTGGGAAAACTGTGATTGTGGCGTGCTTGGGCGTCACGCTGTGTGTGCCCCTGCCTGCCGCGGAATCTTCCGGCCAGCCCATCGTCAGCAATTCCGCAAAAGCAAAATCGAAATCCAGCGCGCGCACACGCCACATGGCTGCGCGGTATCGCGGGGTGCCCACCTACGCGGATTCCGTGCGTGACGATGACCCCACATTCGACGATCCCGTCGTGCGGCAGGCCGTTGTCGAGGGTCTGGGCCGCTATAACGGTTCCGTCGTCGCCGTGGACCCGGATACCGGGCGCATCCTCACGATCGTGAATCAGAAGATTGCCTTCAGCGACGGTTACATTCCTTGTTCCACGATTAAGCCCACGATCGCCATCGCCGCTCTTGAAGAAAATGTGATCACCCGCGACACCATGCTGAAAGTGGGCCGCCGCAAATACATGAATCTGACGGATGCCCTGGCGCACTCTAATAATCCGTTCTTTGAGGAACTCGGCCGGCGCATGGGCTTTGACACCGTCTCGAAATACGGCCGTCTGTTGGGACTGGGTGAACTTGCCGGCTACAACCTGCCCGATGAGCATCCAGGATCGTTCCCAATGCAGCCGCCGGCCTATGGTGGTGTGGCGCGCATGTCGAGTTTCGGTGAAGGTATTCAGATCACGCCGTTGCAGTTAGCGGCGCTGGCTGCCGCGTTTGCCAATGGCGGCACGCTCTACTATCTGCAGTATCCTCATTCGCAGGAAGAGATGGATAATTTCGCGCCGCGCGTGAAGCGGGATCTGAATATTTCCAATGTTCTCCCGGAAGTGCGCGAAGGCATGCTCGCCGCCGTCCTGTACGGTACGGGCCGCCTCAGCTATGACGCGGGCGGAGACGAAATGCCGCTTGGCAAGACTGGCACGTGCGACGATCACAGCAACACTCCTTCACGCATCGGGTGGTTCGTCAGCTATGCGGACGAGACGCACCCGAAGATTGCCCTGGCCGTGTTGCTCCGCGGGAATACGCGCCGGGTGAAGGGTCCCACGGCAGCCCAGGTGGCAGGTCACATTTACCGGAAATTGCGCCAAGAGAATTATTTCGCGGACGGCGCCAAGGGAACTTCCATCCCGGCCAATTCCACAGGCAAATAATCAGCTTTAGAGAAATTCGGAGTTAGTTGCGGACCACGCCCGCTGGATGCGTGTTGTTACAGGGAGACTGGGCGGCCGGGACGCGGCTTCACGTGCACACTGATGATGGGTTCGCGAAGCTGGCGCATGGCGTCAAAGCAGGAATCGCAGAGTTCCAGGCACAATTGGTCCTCGCTCTTTGCTCGAAAACTGCGGTGGCATTCAAAGCAAGTGGAAAAAGCCGGGCGTTCGCGCAGCTCGCGAACGTGAATTTCGGGATGAACTTCCAGCGCGATCATGAGAACTCCTCTTAAGCTGTTGATGGCACGCTGGATGCCAAGACTTCGCCACAGTGCAGATTGAATATAAAGGACTTAAAACAACGGCTTACGGTTGTAGTGGGTGAATTTGCGCACGCGGCTCTGCGAATCTCGCGGAAAGACCCTTGGTTGATTGAGCGCACCTCTCGTGACATTGATTTGACCTGCACCGCGGTTTAGGACAAAAGGTAAGCGTGCGGTATTCTTGTAAGTTCGGGCTCGGTGCGCCCGTCTGCCCTGTGCGCACCGGTCAATCGAGAAAAGCATCTTGGGGGAGCAGTGAACCGACGATTTTTGATGGGGATGGCAATACTTCTCGCGGCCGGAATTGTCGTTGATGGCTACGCGATCCGCAAAAACGTGAGCGCCGCGAAAGAAACCCAACACCAGGTGGAACTGGCGAAAGCTGAAGGGGCGCGCCTGCGAGCGGAATGGGTCCTACCCACCGCGAAGAAAATGCCCAGCGGGGAAAATTTCGCCGGAATACTGGCGCAGTTCGGTTTGTCTGCTGCCGAAGCAGCGGATGCGACCGCGGCCGCGCAACGCGCCTTCAATCTGCGTCAAGTACGAGCCGGGAATACAGTCACCGTGGGGCGCTCTGTGGAGGGAAGTCTGCGCGAAATCGACTACAAAATTGACGCCGAGAGGGTGCTACACATCGTGCCCCAGACTCCGGGCTTTGCCGCCGAAGTCCGCGAAATTCCTGTGCTCTCGGAGGTCGCCGTCGTGAGCGGCAAGCTGGAAGATTCGCTGTTCAACGCCGTCGAAGAAACAGGAGAAAGCGCCGAAGTGGCCATGCGCCTCGCGCAGATTTTTGGGTATGACCTGGATTTCTACACCGATCCGCGCAGGGGCGACACTTTTCGCGTCGTGCTGGAGAAGCGCAAATACGCCAACGGCGAAACCGTGGGATACGGCAGGATCCTCGCCGCCGAATATATCAATGACGGCAGGAAGTATCAGGCGCTACTATTTCACGATCCCGAGGGCCGCCCCGCCTACTACACTGCGGACGGCAAGAGCCTTCAGAAGGCCTTCCTGAGATCGCCCCTGAAATTTGGGGCGCCCGTAACGTCCCACTTCAGCAAGGCGCGCTTCCATCCGATCCTGAAGACCTACCGCCCGCACTTGGGCACCGATTACGGCGCACCTGTGGGCACGCCTGTGCAGACCATCGGGAGTGGACGAGTGGTTTTCGCCGGCCGCAAGGGCGGCGATGGCAACATGGTGCAAATCGTCCATTCCAATGGCTATGAAACGATGTATCTGCATTTGTCCAGGATGTTCGTGCATCCCGGCGAGCGCGTGGAAATCGGCAAAACCATCGGTTTGGTGGGAATGACCGGCCTGGCGACCGGCCCCCATTTGGATTTCCGCATCATGCAGAAGGGGCAATTCAAGAATTTTGAGAGGCTGGGCTTGCCGCCCTCGGATCCCGTCTCCAAAAAGAACTGGGCCGAATTTGCGGCGGTGCGAGAAAAATGGCTGCCGACGCTGGATGCGGAAAAGCCGCAGGAGACGGCTAGTGGTGTTCCAACTATTTCGGCCAAATGAAGGTCCAGGCATCTGACGCGAGCACGGAGAGGGGGAGTTTCCTGCGGGACAAAATAAGCTACATCCCCCACTTTGGTAGCCCTAGTACCCACTTGGGGCGCAGAATGGCGGTTCGTTTGTACTGGATGTGGCGGAACGGTTGTGAATATTCGCCGTCGTTCGAGTTCGGTTCGTACGCGGGACAGCTCGGTACCGGACATGGCGTGAACCAGAGCGCCGTGCACTT
>JBEKOE010000094.1:0-8404 GCA_049522075.1 Candidatus Acidiferrum sp. | reverse complement strand
TTCAACCCGCCACGTTACATGAAACTCGTCGAGGTCATTCCCGGCCCAAAGACTTCTACGGACGTGCTGGCGGCGCTCTGCGATTTTTGCGACCGGCGCCTCGGCAAAGGCGTGGTCGTCGCCAAGGACACGCCCAACTTCATCGCCAACCGCATCGGCACCTATTCGCTGTTGAATGCGCTGCGCCTGATGAGCACCCTCGGATTGACAGTGGAAGAGGTGGACGCCTGTACCGGCCCGGCTGTGGGCTGGCCGAAGTCCGCGACGTTTCGTACCGCGGATATTGTCGGCCTCGACATTCTGATGCACGTGGTGAAGAACATTTACGAGACCGCGCCAAATGATGAATCGCGGGAAGCCTACAAAGTGCCGGCCTTTGTTGAAGATATGGCGCGGCGCGGCTGGATCGGCGACAAAACCGGCCAAGGATTTTACAAGCGCGTGAAGAGCGAAGGCGAAAAGGAGATTTTGACGCTCGACCTTAACACCATGGAGTATCGCGCACGGCAGAAAGCGCGCTTCGCTTCCATCGAAGCCGGCAAAACCATCGAGGATACTCGCGAGCGTCTGCGCGCGCTCGTGACACCGCTCTTTGAGGGGCAAAAGACGGACAAAGCCCAGCAATTCATCTGGGGCGGCCTTTCGGAGATGTGCCTCTATGCCGGACGCCGCATGCCGGAAATCACCGACCACATCGTGGACGTGGACCGCGCCATGCGCTGGGGCTTCGCCTGGTTCGCGGAGCAGATCAAGAAAGAAGGCCGCGCGCTTCCCCTTGTATTTGAAAAGGCGCTGGCCAGCGGGCGGAAGAGTTTTTACGAATCGGAGAAGGGCGTCACCTCCGTCTTCGATCTCGCCACCGCTTCCGTGCAGAAAGTGGAGGAGCCCGCCGGCATCCTCATTCTGAAGAATCTGAAAGCGGCGGGCCGCGAGGTCGAGCGCAACTCCGGTGCCAGCCTTATTGATCTCGGTGACGGCGTGGTCTGCTGCGAATTTCACGCCAAAATGAACGCCATTGGCGCGGACCTGATCGCCATGATGCATAAGGGGCTGAAGCGCCTGGAGAAAGATTTCGACGCCATGGTCATTGCCAACCAGGCGACGAATTTTTCAGTTGGCGCTAATCTCATGTTGGTGCTTGTCGGCGCGCAGGAGCAGGAGTGGGATGAATTGCACATGGCCGTGAAGCAGTTCCAGAACGTGAATCTGGCCATCAAATACGCGCCGAAGCCGGTTGTCGCCGCGCCGCAGGGCATGGCGCTTGGCGGCGGCTGCGAAGTCGGGCTGCACGCCGCGAAGATTCATGCGGCCGCGGAGGCTTACATCGGCTTGGTGGAGGTCGGCGTCGGACTGATTCCCGGCGGCGGCGGCACGAAGGAGATGCTCATCCGCGCGAATGAGAATGCCGCGTCGGGGGATGACCTCGATTTATTTCACACGCTCAGGCCAGTGTTTGAGAATATCGCCACCGCCAAAGTGGGCACCAGCGCGGAAGAATGCCGCGAACTGGGCTACCTGCGCCGCAACGATTCGTACTCGATGAATCGCGACCGCCTGGTTGCCGACGCCAAGCAGACCGCGCTCGCTCTTGCCCGCGGCGGATGGAAACCGGCGGCCTCCTCCTGGCAGGAAGGAGCGCAGAGCACGCAGATCAAAGTGCTGGGAGAATCGTTCCTTGCTGCCGCGAAGATGGCCATTCACTTGATGGTGCGGGGCGGCTACGCATCCGATTACGATGCGCATGTGGCGCGCCAGCTCGCCAATATTCTTGCGGGGGGTGCGTTGTCCGCGCCGCAATTGGTCAGCGAACAATACGTTCTCGACCTGGAGCGCGAAGCCTTCGTCTCTCTGTGCGGGGAGAAGAAAACCCAGGAACGCATCGCGCACACACTCAAAACCGGCAAGCCGCTCCGCAATTAGGTTTTCAAACGCGGGGATTTCCGAGCTATTCCCGCGCCTACTATGTGAATGGGTGCCCTCAGAACCGTATAAAAACGTATTGCTCTGGCAAATAAAATCGTCTATCATCCCGGTTCCGAGGTCCTCCATGCAAAGACTCCTTGCGCCGCGCGAAGCCGCAAATATACTTGGTATCAGCTATCCCACGCTGAAGCAGTGGATCTATCACGGCAAGATCAAAAGTGCTAAGACGCCTGGGGGCCACCATCGCGTCCCAGAATCGGAAATCGACCGCCTGATTCCGAAGAAGCTCGAGCGCGGCGACATCGCCACGCGCCGCGGCAATTTCCGCAAAATCAGCGGGCGCAACCAACTCATCGGGCGTGTTGTCGCCGTCAAATTCAGCGGGCTCCTGGCACAAATCACCCTCGCGATCGGCGAGCAGCACATCACCTCCATCATCACTGCGGATGCCGCCAAAGAGATGCGCTTGAAGGCCGGTGAGCGCGCCGCGGCCCTCATCAAATCCACTGAAGTGATGATTCTCCGCGTCTGATCTCGCCGTGCGTGCGCGCGCCCATGAACATTCTCCCCCAAATCCATCAGTGTGAGAGCGCTGCATTGCCGCTACCTATCGCGGCAATCTTGCTCGGCTTCCTGTTCTTTCCGTGCGCACGCAACGCGCACGCCCAATCCCTTCGCATCGCTGCCGCCTCCGATCTGCAATTCGCCCTCGGCGATCTTGCCGCGCAGTACGAAAAGCAATCGGGCGCGAAACTCGCCATCACCTACGGCTCCAGCGGCAACTTCTTTGCACAGATCCAGAGTGGCGCTCCGTTCGATCTTTTCTTTTCTGCCGACATCGCATATCCGCAGAAGCTAATCGATACAGGATTCGCGGAATCCGATTCGCGCTACACCTACGCGTTCGGCCGCATCGTTTTATGGCTTCCGCCCGAATCGCCACTGATTCCCGCAAATCTCCAATGGAACACGCTGCTGGATGCACGGATTCAGAAATTTGCCATCGCCAATCCCGATCACGCGCCCTACGGTCGCGCCGCCGTCGCCGCCTTGCAAAAGGCCGGCCTGTACGAGCGGCTCAAATCCAAACTGGTTTACGGCGAAAATATTTCGCAGGCCGCGCAGTTCGTACAATCCGGTGGCGCCCAGGCGGGCATTCTGGCAATGTCGCTCACATTCGCACCCGCCATGAAATCCGGCAAGTACTGGGAAATTCCGCGCGATCTTTACCCGCCTCTCGAACAAGCCGTCGTCCTCCTGAAATCCTCGTCCAACAAGCCGGCCACCCGCGCATTCCTCGCGTTTCTGCACACTGAATCCGCGCGCGCCACGCTGGCTCGCTATGGCTTCACTCTGCCCTCCATTTCCGAATCCCGCGAGGCCAGACCGTGAACTTCGATGCGCTTCTGCTATCCTTCCGGCTGGCCGCGGTGGTCTCCGCCATTCTTCTCATGCTGGCGCTGCCGCTGGCCTACTGGCTGGCCTTCACGCACTGGCGTGGAAAATTTCTGCTGGAGTCCGTCGTCGCTCTCCCTCTGGTTCTTCCTCCCACGGTTCTCGGGTTCTACGCCCTGATCGCGCTTGGTCCGCGCGGCCCGCTTGGGAGACTGTGGCAATTCCTGTTTGGTCACACGCTCGCCTTCACTTTCGCCGGCCTCGTCATTGCCTCGCTCGTTTACAGCCTGCCTTTTGCCGTGCAGCCCCTGATCGCTTCGTTCGAATCGCTCGACCGGCGTCTCCTGGAAGCTTCCTCCATCCTGGGCGCCAGCCGCCTGCGCACTTTTTTCCGCATCATTCTTCCGCTCTCCTGGCCCGGGCTCATCACCGCCGTCGTCCTCAGCTTTGCGCACACGCTCGGCGAATTCGGCGTTGTGCTGATGGTTGGCGGCAATCTTCCGGGCATCACGCGCACCGTTTCCATTGACATTTACGATCGCGTCCAGGCGCTGGACTTCGCTGCCGCCAACCACATGGCGCTACTGCTGCTGGCTATCTCGTTTATCGTGCTGGCCGTCGTCTATGGCATGAATCGCCGCGTCTGGTCGCCGTGGCTCGCGAAGTGACGCGGCGCATGCTCTTCGTTGACATTCGCAAACAATTTCGCACGGCGGGATCGCCGCCTTTTCTTCTCGACGTCCGCGAAACATTCGCCCCGGGCTTCACGGTGCTCTTCGGCCCCTCCGGCGCAGGGAAGTCCACGCTGCTCGATTGCATCTCCGGTTTGCTCCGCCCGGATGCCGGCGTGATCCAATTCAACGGCGAAAGCTTCTTCGATGCCGCGCGCCGTTTCTCGCTGCCTGCGCAACTGCGCCGCACGGCCTACGTTTTTCAATCGCTCGCGCTGTTCCCTCATCTGTCCGTGGAAGCGAATGTCGCCTATGGTCTTTCCGCTCTCCCTTCGTTGGAGCGACAAGAGCGCGTCGAGCGCATTCTGCCGGCGTTTCACATTGCAGCGCTGCGCCGGCGAAAGCCCGCCGAACTTTCCGGGGGAGAAAAGCAGCGGGTTGCCTTGGCGCGCTCGCTGGTGACGCAGCCGCAGTTGCTGCTACTCGATGAGCCGCTCACCGGGCTCGATGCAGCTTTGAGGCAGGCCATTCTGCAAGACCTTCGCGCGTGGAATGCCGCCGGCCGCATACCGATTCTTTATGTGACGCACAATCGCGAAGAAGTGGACGCTGTCGGCGAACGTGTCGTCGCGCTCATCAATGGCCGGGTTCAGGAAAGCGGTGCTCCCCGCGCCGTTCTCGATGCGCCGCGGAGTATTGCGCTGGCCCAGGCCGCCGGTTTCGAGAATCTCCTTAACGCGCACGTCGTCGAGCAGCGTCCCGCGGACGGGGTCATGCGCGTCGCGCTTGCTTCCGCAAACTGCGAACTGGAAATCCCGCTCGGTACGGCGCCGCCGGGCGCAGCGGTTCAGGTGGCCATCCGCGCCGGTGACATTCTTCTTGCCACCGAAGCGCCGCGTGCCCTCAGCGCCCGCAACGTCTTGCCGGGCACGCTCGATGCGCTGGAGCCGCGCGGCTCGCTCGTCGTCGCGCAAGTGAACGCCGGCGCTCGCTTCATCGTGCATCTCACGCCCGGCGCCGTTCGTTCGCTGCAACTCGTGCCCGGACTGCGCGTGTGGCTGGTGCTGAAGACGCATTCCTGCCACGTCGTCTTGCCCTAAAAACAAAAAAAGCGCCCAAACCGCAAGGCGCATCGCCCCCAGCCAGTTCTCCGCCGCTTCCGTGTGTTCTCCGTTGCCCTCCGCGCCCCTCTGTTACTATTCTTTCTAGGATTCCCGTGAGGACGCCCGTGCCCGGCAGAATCTCCAAGAGCAAATTCGTTCCCAAGCCGCTACGCCCGCGCAATGCCCCGCAGCTCCCGGCCAAATCCAAACCCGGCACGCGCCTCGAGGAAGTCCTGCAGAGCGCCGCGAACATTTTTTTCGCCAAGGGATTTCATGCCACGACCATCGAGGATGTCGCCAGAGACGTCGGCATCCTGAAGGGCTCGCTTTACTACTACATCAAATCCAAGGACGATTTGCTGTTCCGGCTGCTTCTCGCAGGCATCGAGGATGGCGACGCGTACATCGCCCTCCACATCGATCCCGATGGCGACCCCGTCGAGCAGCTCGAGCGGGCCATCCGGGCGCAGATTGACTACATCATCCAGAATCGCGTGCCGTTCGGACTATTCCTGCACGAATTCGATTCGCTGTCGGGCAAACGGCAGCACAAGCTCATCTCCGTGATGTCGCGCTACAACAAGCGGTTTGTCGAGCTGGTTCGCAAAGGCCAGGAACAGGGAAAACTCATGGATGGCGAGCCGTGGCTCATTGTCAATGCCATCCTGGGGATGTGCAATTGGTTGTACCGCTGGTATGACAACGATCCGGTCTCTTCCAGCCAGGCCGGCTCGGATCCAGAGCACATCAAACAAATCTTTCTCCGCCTCATCTTGCACGGCCTGCGCAAGCCCTGACTGATCTTCTTCGCGGGGTTGCACATTGGCCGCTGGTCATGAACAATCTATGGGCAACAGCAACGCACACTTCATTCATCGAGCGACTCATGAAGCAGAAAATCTTCTCTTCCCTGGACGCCGCGGTCGCGGATATTCCCGATGGCGCGCGCATCATGTTTGGCGGATTCGGCGGCGCCGGTTTCCCCAACAATCTGATTCAAGCGCTGTCCCGCAAGGGCATCAAAGAGATCACGGCGATCAGCAACAATTGCGGCACGCGCGAAGGCGAGCTAGGCATCATGTTCAAGAACGGCCAGGTGCGCCACGTTATCGCCGCTTTCCCCGGTCCGCACGCCAACTACTTCCAGGAACGCTACGCGAAAGGGGAAGTCACCTGCGAAGTTGTGCCGCAAGGCATTCTCTGCGAGCGGATGCGCGCGGCGGCGGCGGGCCTGCTCGGCTTCTACACCACCGTCGGCGTGGGCACGGAAGTGGCCAACGGCAAAGAAGAGCGCGTGATCGACGGCAAGCGTTGCATCCTCGAAAAACCTATTCACGCGGATTTCGCTCTGATCAAAGCGGAGAAAGCCGACGAACTCGGCAATCTCACCTATCGTCTGGCCGCGCGGAATTTCAATCCCATCATGGCCATGGCGGCAAGCACCACCATCGTGGAAGTGGACGAAATCGTTCCCGTGGGTTCCATCGAACCAGAAAATGTCATCACGCCCGCCATCTTCGTGCACCGCATCGTACAGGCGAAAGGATTGCGTTATGCCGGATAAGCCGCGTCTCAGCCGTGAACAGATCGCCCAGCGCGCCGCCCGGGAATTGACTGATGGCGCTTACGTGAATCTCGGCTGGGGCATTCCGAATCTCATCGCGGATTACCTGCCGAAGGGCATCACAGTCTATTTCCACAGCGAAAATGGAATTCTGGGGATGGGCCGCCGCGCCAAGCCCGGCGAAGAGGATTACGACCTGGTGGACGCGATGAAAGTTCCGGTAACGCTCATTCCGGGCGCTTCGTTTTTCAATCAGGCCGACGCGCACCTGATGACTCGCGGCGGGCATCTGGACGTTGCGGTCCTTGGCGGTTTTCAGGTCTCAGAGAAGGGGGATCTGGCCAACTGGAAAATTCCCGGATCAAAAGGCATCGGCAACATCGGCGGCGCAATGGACATTTCTGCGGGCGCGAAAAACCTGATCGTGTGCATGGAGCACAACACCAAAGACGGTGCGCCGAAGATCGTGAAGCAGTGCAGCTATCCCTTGACCGGCATCGAGTGCGTCAACACGATCGTCACAGACCTCGCCGTCATTGACGTGACGAAAAACGGCCTGGTCTTGCGCGAAGTTGCGCCCGGCTGGTCCCCTGAGGAAATTCAGGCGAAAACCGAAGCGCAGCTGCAAGTGCGCGGCCGCGTGCCGGAAATCAATCTGGGCTGAACGGCCGGGGGCGCACGGTTCGATCGTGCTAAACTGCCCTCATCAGGGGTGGATTCTTTCCGATGTCCTCGTTTTCGACGCTCTCCGTTTGCGCCGCAGCCGCTCTCTCCATCTTTCTTTCGCTTCCCGCTTTTTCCCAGGGAGTCCGCGCGCCAGAAGCAACCGGCGGGGAAGTGCTCCTGGAAAACAAGAATGTGCGGGCCGTCCGCTACGCGATTCTTCCGTCGAGCATCGTTACGCTCCCCATCCTGAAAAACGACAGCCTGCTGGTGATTCTGGATGGCGACGCCCAGGACGTATGGTCCTCTGCCAATCGCGCGCAATCGTCTCGCCTGGGGTCCGGAGAATTGCTGTGGCTACGCAGGGACGATGAGAACTTTGTGCATAACATCAGCATCCAGCCTACCCGCATCCTGGTGATTGAGTTCAAGGACTCTTACGCCGTGGATCAGATTCAAGTGCCGGGCTCCTTGCGCGATCCGGTCAATTTTGACACGCGGCATTTCCGCCTGGTCCTCGAAAACCAGCACGCGCGCATTTTCTGGATGCACCTTGAGCCTCGGGAAACTACCGAAGAGGTGCAGTTTCCGCTGCATGTGGAAATCCCGTTTGGCGCGGCGCAGATTAGCGCTTTTAAGCCCGACGGGCGATTCGAAATCGAGCACAAAGAGGCCGGCGCGATCGCCTGGCACAGGAATCGTCTTGTCTCGATCTCCAATCAGGAAAAGCAACCCTTTGAGGAATTGGTGGTGGAGCTGCGCCATCCCTTCTGCTACAAGACCAGTCCGGATATGCCCTCGGGCAGCACGCCGGTAATCGTGGACTACGCGCAGCGGGTTTATCGCAAAGTCCGCAAGCAGTGGTACAAGCGCCTGCCCTTTTCGGTCGGCGAGGGAGAACAAGCCGTCATCACCGTGCGCATCAAGATTCAAGCCGATGGCAAGACCGCGGATGACGACACATTTCTGGCGCAGGTGTTTGCCGGAAACAAGCTGACGGAAACCGCGTTGCGCGCCGTGCGGGAAGCCGCTCCGTTCCCCGCGATCCCGCCGGATTGGGGCAAACCGCAGGTCGACTTCGGATT
>JBEKOE010000093.1:0-8724 GCA_049522075.1 Candidatus Acidiferrum sp. | reverse complement strand
CGCCCGATCCGTCCGGCTATGGGCTCGCCGCGTTAGCTCCTTAAGCTCCGCATTCGTCAACGTGATCGCGTCTCTCATGGACGCGATTATAGTCTATAAATGGCTGTTACAGACAACTACTATTGTTTAGCGTGCTCGCCGACAATCCGGAGGGAAGGGAGCTCGGCGGCGATTGGGATTGCAGTCGGTTTTTGCGTAAGTAGCTGTTGCAACTCTCGGGATGTGGGAGCACTTACACATGCGCAGGACAAGTGTGCCTCGCGCCAACGTGGTACACAAGGCGACTGCCTCACGTCAAAGGAGACAAAGTGAAGAAGTTTCTACTTGAGTTTGTTTTTGCGAGCTTTCTTTCCGCAACTCTGACCTTCGCACAAGCGCCGATGGCGAGTCAGCCGCCGGCTTCCTATCCCAACAATTCCTCTCCTGTTCTGGCGAACGCAGCATTTCGCAATCCATCGCTGCCGATTGCCGAAAGAGTCGACGACCTAGTTTCGCGCATGACGCTCGAAGAAAAAGTTGAGCAAATGATGCAGGCAGCGCCTGCGATACCGAGGCTTGGCATTCCTGCGTACAACTGGTGGAACGAAGGGCTTCACGGGGTTGCGAATACCGGATACGCGACGGTTTTCCCGCAAGCGATCGGGATGGCAGCCAGCTTCGATCCGAACCTGCTTCATCCCGAGGCTGGCATCGTCGCCGCCGAGTTTCGCGCTAAATATAACGAAGAGTTGCGCGCGAAAGGTTATAGCAGTTGGTTTCACGGCCTGACGGTCTGGTCTCCAAACATCAACATTTTTCGCGATCCCCAGTGGGGCCGTGGCCAGGAAACTTACGGCGAAGACCCATTCCTGACCGCGCAAATGGGGGCTGCTTTTGTTACGGGATTACAGGGTGATAACCCGAAATATCTCGAAGCCCTTTCCACCCCGAAGCATTTTGCGGTGCATAGCGGGCCGGAGCGGACGCGTCATGCCGCCGATGTGCAGGTTTCCAATCACGATCTGGAAGGCACTTACCTACCCGCGTTTCGCGCCTCGGTGCTTGCAGGAGCGGGCTCTGTGATGTGCGCCTACAACTCGGTTGACGGCAAGCCCGCGTGCGCGCGAGGGGTCGAAACTCTCGACTGTCACCAAATTGTCACTAAAACTGGTCCAAAACAGGGCAAAATCAGCAAACTCAAAAAGACCGCGAATCGTGCTATCTGCAGGCTGGCAAAGGGATTTAGTTGAATTTTCTTTCAGATGGGGGAGTGGCCTCTTCGCGTTAGCAAACCGCCGCCTTCAGCCTCTCGGCCACCTCTTCGGCGAGTGTTTCCGGCAACTTAGCACAATTCCCCAAATTCACCCGCTGCACTCCTGCTGAACTGTGCCAGAAAAAAGTTGGCCCATCGTCCGCAAACCAAGCGCGGAGCCTCCAGTCACGAATTCCCCTCAGGTCGAAGCAAACTGAAGAAGGGAATCCGGGTTTGTTACTCATGTTACTTTTTTTAAGCACTTTCGATGTCCATTGGAGAGACTGGGAGGCACTGATGAGACTAATGGGACTGCTGCGACTCGGCCATAAACAACAGAAAATGCAGGTATTACGGGTGAAGTGACAGAAACGAAGAGAGTTGCGAAAAATGGAGCGGTATAATCCCCCCCTCTCCGCCAGATTTATCTATCCCCTATATTTCCATTTACTTCCGTCGCGCGGAACTGGCCGGTTGCTGTTCAGGCTGATATCTTCGCTTAGGTGCGTTCGCAGCCTGGAATTTTTCCCTGAGGATAGTCGGAATGTTTCCGTCCCAAGCTAATGTTTGCACTGGGTAGTCCACACTGGAAGCTGACTCTTCCCGTGTGTCAGAAAATGAGTTTCCCCTTTCGCCCCGTGAAACTGATTTCACTAATCCACAGTTAGTGATAACTTTCCTTTCTGGGCAGGACCCTGTGATTCCTCGTTAGGCGGTGACGGAAGCTTCACCGCGTGAAGAGGTTGTCCTCACGGATCGTCATCATGAACAAACAAAACCGTCGAGCCTTTCTTCAAACTTCCGCAGCGGCTCTGGCCGGCAGCCTTGGCCCCGCACGTGCCGTCGTGCAGGATGGTGCCACTCCCGGCACTCATTCGTTCGGCCTCAACCACAGACTCGCAACACTGGCCGTGGCCTCCAACGATGGCAAGAAGCCGTTGCGCCTCGGTTTAATCATCGGCATCGGCAAGGATCCTGAAGCCGCTATGGCAAAGGTCCACGATCTTGGTCTTCCCACGTGCCAGGTGTTTGTGGACGATTTCGAGCCGGAGCAAGTCGGGCGTCTGCGGCTAGCCCTGGAGAAATACGGCATCGAGGCGACTTCTCTGGTCGTCGGCGGACCCGGAAAAGAAGTGTGGGACTTTTACCAAGGTCCCTTGACCATCGGCCTGGTTCCGCCAGAGACGCGCGCGGCACGCATTCTTCACATCAAGGAGGCTTCGGAGTTCGCCAAACAATGCGGCATCCCCGCCGTCCAGACGCATTGCGGATTTATCCCGGAAAACCCCAACGATCAATTGTACAAGGAGACTGTGACGGCGATTCGCGAGGTGGCCGCGTACTGCAAACGCAATGGCCAGAATCTCCGTTACGAGACCGGGCAGGAGACCCCCGTCACCCTGCTGCGCGCTATCCAGGACGTTGGGGTGGACAACCAAGGCGTTAACTTCGATCTCGCCAATCTCATCCTTTATGGCAAGGCAAATCCCGTCGACGCCCTCGAACTCCTAGGCCCCTATGTGCAAGGAATTCACGCCAAGGACGGTCTCTGGCCCACAAATCCGAGGCAACTCGGCGAGGAAGTTCCTATCGGCAAGGGTAAGGTAGATTTTCCCCGGATCATCGCTCGTTTGAAAGAACTGGACTATCGCGGCGCGGTCACCATCGAACGAGAAATATCTGGTCCGGAGCAGATGGCAGATGTCCGCGCCGCGAAGGTCTTTCTGGAGAAGCTGATCGGGTAATCATGGCGGCATCCCCGTTCTGCGGCAAAGTAGGCGGGATGTCAGAATGCGTATCGCACGGCTGCATCCAGCATCAGGAGGCGACATGTCAGGCGATTCCAAGCGTCAATTGAACTCCTCCGGCAAGATTGGCCGCCGGAAATTTCTGGGGGCAGCGGCGGCCAGCGCGGGCGTCATGTTCATCAAACCCTCCCTCATATGCGGCACGGCCGCCAACTCCGCCGTCCGCGTGGGCCTGCTTGGCTGCGGCGGCCGGGGCACCGAGGACGCGGCGAACCTCATCGACACGGGTGGCGCTCGCGTCGTGGCCTTGGCTGACTTATTTCAAGACCAGCTCGACGCGGCCCGGGCGCATTTCGATCAGCTCCAGCGAGCCAAAGGCTATCCCTCCGTGGACTCGTCGCAACTCTTCGTTGGCCCCAATGCCTACCAGCAGATTGCATCCTCCAAGGAACTGGATGCAGTCGTAATCGCCACGCCGCCTTATTACCATCCCCGGCATTTAGAGGCTGTCGTTACTGCCGGCAAGCACGTTTATCTGGAGAAGCCAGTGGCCGTCGACGTCCCCGGCGCGTTGCTGGTAATCGAAGTCGGCAAACGTGCCGCAGGGAAGTTAAGCCTCGATGTAGGGTTCCAGATCCGCGATTGCCCGCCCTTTGTGGAACTGGTCCGGCGCATCCACAACGGAGCACTAGGCAACATTGTCTGTGGCGAAGCTCATTACCTCGCCGGCTACCTCGACCGGCCGGCCTGGCCTAACGCTTCGCCCGTCGAGCGTCGCCTCCGCAACTGGGTCTATGACCGCGCGCTTTCCGGCGACATCATCGTGGAACAGAACATTCACGTGATCGACATCTGTAATTGGATCCTCAAGGCCCATCCCTTGAAGGCTTCCGCGACGGGCGGGCGCCTGGGCCGTCCAACCGACGGAGACGTCTACGGAAACTACAATGTCCTCTTCCACTACCCCGAAGGGGTGGACGTAACCTTCAGTTCCACGCAGTTTGCAAAGGGCTGGTGGGACGTCACCGAACGCTTTTTTGGCACCAAGGGTACCTCCCAATCTCCCTATGCCGGGCCGCTTGGCATCTGGGGCGACGATCCTTGGCAGTCGCCGGCTTCCATCGCCAAGGAATCGGCCGATTCCAAGGGTTTTTCAGCCACAGGGAATTTCAGCTCCAATCTCGAACTCGCCGACTCGGAAAAGAAAAAGGCATTCGTTGAGAGCGTCACGAGCGGGAATTTCCATAATCAGGCCGCCAAGGGCGCCGAATCCGCTCTCTCTTGCATGATGGCGCGCTCGGCTGCCTACACGGGACGCGAAGTCACCTGGGATGAACTGATGAAGTCCACCGAGGTGTGCGATCCAAAGATTGACCTGAACAAACTGGGCTGAGGTTGCGACGCTGGGTTCAGTTTTCTTCCAGACTGGATTCAGCCGTAGTTTCCGCGCCTTGAGAAATCACGGGCGAAACGGTGCCAGCCACTAAGCCTCCATGGAGGTGTGCAGATGAGCCATATATCACGCCGTAAGTTTCTGGAGTCATCAGTCACAGCAGCCTGTGCGGCCGGCCTGGGCGGCACAGGGCTCGCTGGGTCGCTCGTAGCTTTCCCCGGCGGCTCAGCCTCCGGCGCAGGTAAACTCGCGCCATCCCCCGCGACACTTTCGATCAAGAAGGGCTTGGTCCTTGACATGCTTCCCCCGAGCCTCAGCTACTCCGACCGCTTCAGGATGGCGCGGGACGTTGGCTTTGACGTGGTGCAAGCGCCTACCACGCCCGACGAGCACACAGCCGAGGAGATCAATAACGCCGCCGCCGCAGCGAATATCCGCATCGACTCCGTGATGAACATGGATCACTGGAAATATCCGCTGTCGTCAGACGACCCCGAGGTGGTGGGAAAAAGCCTGGCGGGAATGCGGACTTCGCTCCACAACGCCAAGCTCTGGGGCGCGGAGACGGTGCTGCTCGTTCCAGCCGTGGTAAATCCACACACGTCCTACCGCGACGCTTGGACGCGTTCTCAGAACCAAATCCGCAAGCTGATTCCCCTCGCTTCGGAGCTGAAAATCATAATTGCCCTCGAGGAAGTGTGGAACAACTTCCTGCTGAGTCCCCTCGAAATGGCCAAATATATCGCCGAGTTCCAGAGCCCGTGGATCAAGGCTTGGTTCGACGTCGGCAACGTGCTGCTTTACGGTTATCCGCAAGACTG
Organism: Candidatus Acidiferrum sp.; assembly: GCA_049522075.1. Lineage (GTDB taxonomy): Bacteria > Acidobacteriota > Terriglobia > Acidiferrales > UBA7541 > Acidiferrum. Next base: position 3,531 of record JBEKOE010000093.1, on the reverse strand, counting down.
GATTCGCACGCTCGGCAAGGACATTGTCAACGTCCACCTCAAAGACTTTAAGCGCAAGGAAGATGGTTACGCCTGGGTAAACCTGGGAGACGGCGACGTGGACTGGCCCGCGGTGCGCCAGGCTTTCGCCGAAATTGGCTACTCCGGAAGCGCCATCGCGGAGCTTGCCGGCGGCGACGAGGCCTATCTGCGCGACGTCAGCCGTCGCATTGACCGGCTGCTCCTTGACCGCCCGTAGGCGTTTCTACTTCCCAGCGGATTCCTTTACGTTGAGCACGCGATCGCCCGCAACATCCTGCAGCGTTTGAACCGTTCCTGATGGCCAGCGGATTTCCACCAGTTTGGCCTTCGCGTCATTGCCAAGGCCAAAGTGCACGGGGCCGTGACTCGAAGAAGCATAGCCGACGCTGGTAGTCATGTGGTTGTACTGCGCGCCTGCTGAGGTCACAACTTTCACCACCGCTCCAATTCCATCACGATTGCTCTTGGTGCCCTCTAGCGCAACATCCAGCCAGTGCCCCGCGTCCTCCGTTCGGTTCATCCAGATCTCCGCGTCTTTGCCGAGCGCCGTGACGACAACATCCACGCGGCCGTCTCCATCAAAATCTCCAAATGCCACACCTCGGTGCCGGGCTGGCGGAGCCGCGTCCAATCCAGCCTCGGCGGTCAGCGCCTGCCATTGCCCGCTTGCACCCAGATTGCGAAATACGGTGTTGAATTGCTCGATATCCATGCCGGGCTTCGGAATGGACTCCACATGCCCGCGTGCGATGAACAGGTCTTTCCAACCATCGTTATCAAAGTCATAAAAGCCGGGGCCATAGCCCGCCATGGAGCGGCTGAGTTGCCGCATCCCGCTGGCATAGGTAACTTCCTCGAATCCCTTGCCGCCCTTGTTCCGATAAATGGGGAATGTCTGGTTGTTCAGGGCGGCGAGCACAATGTCCGGGTAACCATCATTGTTGTAATCGCGAAAATCGACACCCATGCCGGAAATAAACTCGCCGTCCTCCACCAAAGCGACGCCCTGCGAAAAAGCGACTTCTTCGAATTTCTTTCCGGTGTTGTGGAGCAGAAAGTTATAGGAGGTATCGTTGGTGATGAACAAATCGGGCCGGCCGTCGAGATCGTAATCCGCCACTCCCACTCCCATGCCCTTGCCCACCAAATCCCTAATGCCCCACTTTTCGGAGGCGTCTTCAAAGGTTCCGTCACCGCGGTTCAGGAACAACTGGTTGGGCTGACCCTCATAAAATTTCGGGCTGCAATAATCGTAACCTGTCGAAGGGCCGCACAGGTGCTCCGTTTTGAGGTCCCACCGCAGGTAATTCACCACGAACAAATCCAGCAAGCCATCGCTGTCCACATCCAGCCAGGCGGCGGCATTGGCCCACAGGGGACCGTACTTTGGATCGATGCAGCGATCCAGTCCGGCTTTCGCGGTCACATTCGTGAAGGTGCCGTCACCATTGTTGTGATAGAGCGAATGGCCGTGCACCCCAGCAACGAAAATGTCCGGGAATCCATCGTTGTCGTAATCGCCGACGGCCACGCCCATGTCATAGCCGGCGCCGGCCAGACCGGCTTCGCTGGTGACATCCGTGAAGACACCGTTTCCATCATTCCGAAACAGGCGGTTGGAAAATTTTGCGGCGTCTTTTTTCAGCGTTTCGATGTTGGCGCCATTGGCAAAGAAAATATCGGGGCGCCCATCTTTGTTGTAGTCAAAGACGGCGACGCCGCCAGCCATGGTTGCTGGCGCGTGGGGAAACCTTGGAGTCTCGTCGCTTTCCACGCGGAAGGGCAAGCTCTTCAGGGCAAATTTAATCTGGGCCGCCGCAGCGGTATTCGCTGCACGAATGCTGCGCGTGGGCAAAAAACAATAGGATGCGAAAGTGCCGCCAAGAAGCGAAAGCAAATCTCGGCGGCTCATTGCCCCATCAGGCGCTTCACGACGCCTTGCACGATCCAGCACGGAACCTGCCTCCTTCGGCTACCACGGCCGCGGCGCACATCGCATGATCATCTTCTCACAGTTGGAAATTGGCGTCCTTGCGCCTGCTCAGCTCACCCCTGCAATCCCAAGAGGTTCGTTCGTTACGTGATCACTCCCAATTTACGCCGGAACGCCCCCAGCCCACTGGTCCATGGTCGCTTTCGGTAAGGGGTTTAGGTGCTGGCTAGGCCGGCAAATATGCCCCTTTGCCAGGTCCAGGACGGCTAGGTGCAGGTTGCAGCAAAACGATTTTGTGTGGCAGTTTCTTGCGGTTTCAGCAAAAATTTGCTTGACATGGATTCAACAACGTAATAAATAAGGGTCAACCGTTAGCCTTAACGGTGAGTCTTAGGGTGAAGTCTAGAATGTCTTGCCACACGGCAAGAGGGGTGAAAAATGAACCGAAGTACCATTCCGTGTGTTTCAGGTCGTATTTTCTCTTTTAAATCATTAAATCTAAAGTACTTGGCGATCCTGTTCCTGGCCATGCTTAGCCTGCCGTTCCTGGCCTATGGACAGAACGCTACAATCCTTGGAACTGTTACCGACCCCTCGGGTGCGGTGGTTCCCAACGTCACAATAACGATTACCCAGGCAGAAACTGGCCGTGCCACTGTCTTGGCATCGAATGATGCGGGGCAATTCGTGGCACCCGATCTTCGGATCGGCCACTACAACGTGAAAGCAGCGGTTACCGGATTCAAGGTAGCGGAACGCGTAGGGATCGTGCTGAACCAGGGCGATCGCGAACGCGTTGACTTCCAATTGCAACTTGGCACCACGGCGCAGTCTGTTTCCGTGGAAGCCAACCCCATCGCCGTGCAAACCGACACGGGCGAAGTCAGCTCCTTGGTTACCGGACAACAGGTCGTTGCGTTGGCCACCAACGGCCGCAGCGTTTATGCGCTTGTCAACCTGACGACGGGTGCTTCATCGGCGCAGCCGGATTTTCAAGCCCCGACGCCGGTCGGCGGAAACAACGCGGCTAGTTTTAATGGCGCCCGCCCGGCACACAACCTTTACATGATGGACGGCGGTGAAAACGATGACCGCGGCGGCGCGGGCTCTTTCATCGTTATGCCTTCACTCGATGCTTTTGCCGAAGTGCAAACGCTGACTTCGAACTACAGCGCGGAATACGGCCTGTCTTCGGGCGCCACCTTCCAGACGGTGCTGAAGTCGGGCAGCAAGACGCTTCACGCATCGGCTTGGGAATTTTTGCGCAACGACGCTTTGGATGCGCGGAATTTCTTCAATCCCGCGCCCAATAAGGTTGCCAAACTGCGCTACAACACCTACGGCTTTAACGTCGGCGGTCCCGTTACCTTTGGGCATGTCTACAATCCCAACAAGTCCAAGACCTTCTTCTTCTACAACATGGAATGGCGCAAGCTCATTCAGGGCGGTTTGCTGAACCAGACGGTTCCTTCAACCGCTTGGTATGGTGGCGATTTATCGACCCTGACACAGTGGGATGACACTCAAAAGAAAGCAGTGCCGCTGCTAATCTACGCCCCGTATGCATGCCAAGTCTC
>JBEKOE010000092.1:0-12789 GCA_049522075.1 Candidatus Acidiferrum sp. | reverse complement strand
ACAACTCGATGGTTTGAGTCGCGCTGTTCTTAGGGCAAGCGTTTCTTAATCTTGATGTCCACACCGAAGGTGCCGTTCTGGTCCCGCAGGCCCACGACGGAAATATTCCTGTTCACGTTATACTCGATCTGGATTACCTGCTGTTGCGTGGACGTCACGTTTGTTTCGTAGAGTACCGTGAGGTTCCGCGTCACCTGCTGCTCGACGGTCACGCGCGCCGCGGCGTTCTGGCCGGAGCTGCTTGCCCCCACCCCGGTGAGGCCGGGATCCACGCGGAATCGCGTAATACCGAACAGCCGCTCGACGCGCCCGCCCAATTGGCTCGAAATCGCCTCCGACAATAATGCCGATGCGCCGGAAGTGCCGCTCTGCGTCGTGCCCCCCGTGCGCAGCGCCGATTCCTCGCCTGTCTGGCCCACCGCCAGCAATGTGACGATGTCGTTCGCTGGCAGTGGCGGATCGGACCGGTAGGACAGGCTCAGCTTGCTCGCCTCCCCTGTGAAATTCAGCGTGATTTCATATTGCTGAATCGTCGTCGTTGCTTCGACATTGATCACCGGATTCAGCCGGAACGGGTTGGCAAAATTCAAATCTCCTCGCGTCACGTGATAGCGGCTGTCCCGGAAATACAAATCTCCGGAGAGTATGTGGATGTGTCCGAGCAATATCGGATGCTCGGCGGTGCCCCGAACGCGCAGGTTGGCGTCTGCTTCCAGTTGCGCTCCCGGCCATTCCATCCGTGCATCCGGCGTGGAATTTGCCTCCACGTCGAACTGCAAATTGCGCAAAAAACTGGAGCTGCCGGAACTGCTTCCGCCCGTGCTGGATACGAGGATGCCTGCCGATTCCAACCCCTCACTTAGGTTCACGCGCTGAACAACTACTTTCCCGGAGAGCAGACCCCCGTCCAACGTGCCCGAGAGACGCAGCGATCCCCCTGCCAGCCAGCTGAGCCCTTCCGGATAACGAATCCGGATGCGGTCGGTTTTCGCGGAGATGTCGTATCGCAGCGGCTTCTCCGAATAATTCACGCTGCCGGAAAGGGCCAAGATACCTCCACCTGCTTCGCCGGTGACATTTTCGAAGAACAAGCGGTTCGCATCAAACACCAGATCGCCCTTCACGTTGCTCAGACCGGTCGGGAAGTCCGCTGTGCGCGCCGAGGCATTATTGAGCTTTACGCGCCCAATGATTCTCGGCCGGTCCACCGTACCCTCAATCGAGGCGTTGATATCGGCATGGCCGGCCACATCGAAGTCCGGAATAGACGCGCTCAGCAGCCGCAGGTCCACCGTCCCGTTCATCTTCATCGCCAGCGCCCGCCGGCCGCTGAACTGAATCGAGCCGCTCAATTCGACGTTCGTATCCGTTCCTTTCAGCGAAGCGCTCACAATCTTCAGGCTGTCCCGCGTCGAAGTCAGGTGGATCGGGCCGGAATTTTCCAGTTGCACGCCGCCATAGGTCAGCAACAGCCGGGTGAAATTGCTATCCACCACCAGGCTCTCCGGATGCTGAAGTTCCCCGCTCACCGTAATGTCGCCGTCCGCAGTGCCGTGGCCAGTGAATTTTTTCAGGTGCAGAGCGGAGAGCAGGTAGGGATCGAGATTTAAGTTTTGGATCGTGATCTTTCCATCCAAAGGCAGCGGGTCGGCCAAGCCCAGTTTGATCCCGCCCGTAATCGCTCCTTCGTTCATGGCGGATCCAAGTTTCAAACTCGCTTCTTTTCCATCGGAATGCAGTTCCCCTTCCAAGCTGCCAATGACTTCCGTTCCGATCTGCAGATTCACCACGCGAAAAGAACCTTCCGCAACGGGTTGCCTTATCGGGCCGCTCGATTTCAGGCGAAAAGTGATTTGCCCTCCCAGAGGGAGGCTGGCCGACTGAATCTTTCCGATGTTCGCGAGCGGCAGTGAAGCTCCCACCAGATCTGCCGTTAAGGAGCGGTCGGCAAATCGGTACGCCGCCGTACCCGTCACGATTCCCGCTCCCCCGGTCTTTTCGGTGCCCGGCTCAAAGAACCGCAACTCCGCGTTGGCCAGGCGGACTTCGCCCGGCATGACGCTCAGTTGCCCGCGCAAGCGATTAAACGTAACGCCATACGCATCCCCATCGGCCACATCGAGCAAGCCGGTCAGCGCGGGCTCCGCGCGCGTGCCGTGCCCGTGGAATTGTCCCGTCACCAATCCTCTTAATGGATATTTCCAGCCTGCCAATTGCTGCAACCCTTCCATCGGCACCTTTTCCAGGTTGATGTCGCTGGTCCATTCGCTGTCCGCCAGAAAATCCCAATCGCTCAATTGCATCCGCCCGTCGATTTCCGCTTCCATCACGCCGCGGCGCGCGCGCCCTTTGTTGATCACCAGTTGGTTCGGCGAATAGGTCAAATCGCCGTCCAGCGAATCCAGCACGAAATCCTGATAACGCATGTGCTCCCCGCGGAAGTGTCCCTGAAACTCCGGACCCATTGCCGGACCCGTAATTTTCCCAATCCATTGCAACGACCCGCCAATCCGCACCGCTGCTTCCGGCGTGCCGGGTTTGTCTCCCGCAATCGCATGGATGAAATCGTTCCAGGGCTCCAGAGAGCCCACATCCAGCCGCACATCAAGTGCCGAATTCTTGGGATGCAACACGCCGGTAATCGAGCCCCGGGAAGACGGCGTCTCAAATGCCAATTGCTCCAGATCGAGAATGTCCGGCTCGTAGCGGTAGCGCAGTTTCCAATCGCCCGCGACGGGAACGTGCCCAGCGGCGAGCTCCTGCGGTTCGTCCCAGTGCATCCGCGCGCTGATGTCGAAGTCGCGAAAATTGTCGTGCCAGGTTTCCACGCTGTCCGCCGAAATCAACGCATCCCAGTGCAATTTGTCGACGGGAAATCCCGCGTGATCAATCGCCGGCGCAACGAGAGAAAGGCGGATATCCTGCAGCCTCGTCTCCGCGCGGAACTTCAGCCCATCGAAGCGCATGGTGACGCGCCCTTTCACGCTTCCCCCCAGCGCGTAGGCCGCGAAGTCTGGCAGCACCACTCCTTGCGGATCCAGAACGTAGCTCGACCGGCTGGTCATATTCGCAGCGTGGAAATCCTCGAAACTCAGTTTGATGTTGTCCGCGGCGTAGCTGCCTTTGCCTTCCAGCTTGCCGTCCGTAAGGCTTCCTTCTCCTCGCAGATCAACGCGCCCCAAGGGTATTTCTGGCGTGCGGAAAGTCTCACGCAGGTCGAGCAAGTCCAGCCATCCGCGGTAGCGATAGGTCCAGTCTCCGGCGGTCAGATCCTTTGCCTGCGCTTGCAGGTCCACATGGGAGCGGCCGAGGTCCAGAATGCCCTGTTCCAGCGCAAACCCCTGCGGACCCAGCGAGAATTTCGCGAAAAGATTCGCCGGTACCGGCACGTCGCGGCGCCGCGCCAATTCAACGGACTCCCACTGCAGTGTGCCGATATAGAGAACGTGGTCCGGCTGACCACCCCGCGTCAGCTGGAGCTGCAAGTCGCCGCCTTCCACGGCGACCAGTTTCTTTATGTCGTTGTAGAGCAGCCAGCTGTCCTTGATTTCCACGCGCTGCACGTGCATCTCCAGCAGCATTTCCTGCGGCGTCTTCCGCGCTGAACTCGTGCGTTTCAAGGTTGGCAGATTGTTGCCCCCGTCCTTTTCCACGCGCAGGTGCAGCCGCGGTGATTGCAGCATCAATTCGTTCAGGCCAACTCGCCGCCCCCAGAACGAATCAATGCGCAGCCCCACGCGGGCCTGCTCCACGCTAAACAACGGCTCCGTGCCCGCCGGCTCCTTGCCATGCACCACCAATCCATTCACCGTGGCACTCAGCGAAAACCAGCCCACGGAGACCGTGCGGATTTCGACGCGTGCTCCGGTCAGCGTTTCCATCCGGTGTATCAGGACGCGACGCAGCAGCGGGTTTGCCAGTCCGCTGCCCACGGCGATGATCGCCAGCGCGATTCCCAGCAGGGTCCACGTCCCCAGCACCCAAAGGAGGTGCTCCACCCAAAGAATTTTCCGCCAGCGCGATTCTTTGGTCATGGCTTGCTCTCGTTCAACAAATTCTCCACGCGAATCCGCGACCTGCTTTCTTTCAGCCAACGATCGGCTTGCTCATTGATCGCGCGCTGCACCAGCGCTTCCTGAATGAAATCACGCGCGGCTTCAAGAGTTGGCGGTGTCTGGCCCCGCGCTTCCGCCCTCGGCACCACCCGCGCTCTGTAAAACTCTTCCACATATTTTTCTTCGACCTGGATCGAGGGTCGAAACCTTGTGTCCAAGTAATTGCTCAGGTAGAGCTGCGACTTCACCATCGCCAGCAATTCTTCGCTGCTGAGCCCGCTCTGCCGCCTGCGATCCTCAAACTCGGCAGGCGAAGAAAATGACCGCTTGAGGCGCGCCTGGCTACGCTGCACCTCTTCATCTGATGGTTGTGGGTACCGGGCGGCGTTGGCCTCACCGCGCACGATCCACTGATCAATCAGCCGGTCCAAAATCTGTGCGTCGCTTTCTGACTTGCCATCGATGAACAGTTGGTAGCGCCCCAGCTCGCGAACATCGCTGAGGAGAATGATGTCGTTCTCCACGCGTGCCGCGACACGGTCAATAACCTCCTGCGACAGCACGGCTTTGCCGGCGATCAAAACGATCAGAATCAAGCTCGGGTTTAAGACGCGGCGCCGCATTAGAAGCTCGACCCCAAATTGAAGAAGAACTGGATACTCGGCAAGCGTGTCGCTTCCTGACAGAGTACGGCGCCATTCTTGCAAGGGATGACAAATTGCGGGCGGTTCAGTTCGTAGCCAACATCAATGCGGATCGGCCCGACTGGTGTTGCGTAACGCAACCCCACACCGACGGTGTGCGAAAAGTAGTTCAATTCGTTGCTGCAGTTCTCCACGCATTGCGTCGGATTGAAACGCCCCGGGGGGTATCCCGGATACGCCGCCTTGAAGACTGGGTTGGGTGGCGACCAGCGGAAGGTCATGCGTGTCAGCCGGCTATATGTGTTGCCTCCGTCATAGAAGAGCGTGCCACCGAGGCCTGCGCCGACAAAGGGTAGCTTGAGCGGAAACCGCAATTCCTGGTTGAAGATCATGACCGCCTGGCCGCCAACCGGAAAGCCCGTTGACGAATCGCGGGGCCCTGCCTGATTCAGCGCAATGCCTCGCAGAGAAGTCCCGCCACCCGCAAAGAAGCGCTCCGGCAAAGGGATGACCGTCGGAAGCGGCGGCGTAGTAGGCGCGGGAAAAGTTAAGGAGACGGTATCGCCATACGGTACCAGGATGCCTACGCGGGTTGACCGTGCAAAGCTCCAACCTCGTTTGATTGGCGTGTAGGTCGAATTCTGAAGGAAAAACCGGGCAAAGCTGGCGCTGGATCCAATCTTGGTGGCTGCAAGACTCACGTCCGCGCTGTTAAAGCTTCCTTTTGTCGCATCCGCCGGACTGTCCCGCGTGTCGCGGAACCATGTCATGCCGAATTGCGAAATCAGCGTTGGTTGGTTAAACAATGGTATCTCGTCGGACTGAATGTTTAGATTGCTCACTGTCACCTTGCGAAATGCGTAGCGATACAGTATGGAAGCCCGCGAGGAGATCTGCTCGGTGAGCTGCAGGTTCCCCTCATAGCGTGTCTGCGAAAAGGTGTTGATGTCCTGCGATTTCTCGAAATATGCAGTGGCCTGCAGGCTCAGTTTAGGGCTGTTGAAGGTATTCGGCGCGGAGTACGCCAGCAGCGCCCGCCCCTGAATCGTGCTGCCCCGCAGTTTTAAAGTGAGAGAATCGGCGCGGCCGGTCAGGTTTTGCTTGGAAATTTCCAGAATCCCGCGCGGCGCAGCCTCCACCTGTCCGCCAGTCGGATCGGTCGAGCTTGCCAGACGCTGTACTTCAAAGCCTCCGCCATACGCAATGGTGTAACGTTTGGCTTCTTCCACGAGGACAACGACATCCTTCTCGGGGTCAGTACCCCCGGCGTTCTGCGGCTCGACGACCACCCGGTTGAAAATTCCCAGGTTGTAGAGTTTCTGCTGGGACTCCACCACATCCCCCTCGCGAAGGGGCTGATCCGGTTTTACCTTTACCTCACGGCCGATCACCCGGGGACGCGTGCGCCGGTATCCCGCCAGGAGCACGCGGCGCACGCGAATCTGCGAACCTTCCTCGATCTTGTAGACCAAGCGCATGGGCTCCGCGCGCTCGATGCGGTACTCCTGTCTGGCCTCTGCGGAGTCCCCGCTGGCTGAATTTCCTTTTGCGGCTTTTCCTTCATCGAGAGGCGATTTGTCAGGTTCTGCGGTCCAGGAGAATTGGGCATTGGGGAAGCCCCGGTTGAAGTATTTGGTCAGAATATTGTCGCGGTCCGTTGCCACGTTGATGTCGGAATAGGGCTGGCCTGGCCGCGAGTCGATAACGCTGCGGATCTCCTGTTCCGGTATGGCTTTCGTACCCTCGACGGACAGGCTCGAGACCAGTGTCTGCTTGCCTTCCTGAATCACAAACCGGATGACCAGGTCGCCCCGCTTCCCCTCGAAGTCGTCCTGTATCCTCCCTTCCACCGTGGTAGACAGAAATCCGCTGGCTGCGTATAGGCTTTTCATAGACAACACATCCGAATCCAGCAGCCTTCGGCTAAATCGCGCTCGAATCTCGAACGAGCTGGGCTCAATGTTCAGGCGGCTGCGCAGCAGGGAGGTGCTGAAATAACGGTTCCCTTCGAACTCGATGCGCAGCAACTTGTGGCGGTCGCCCCGCTTCACCGTATAGGTGATCACCTCCTCGGATCCTTTCCAGTCCGATTTCTTCCCGTCGACCTGGCGCTCCGCCGTCGCATAATCTACTGTCGCATCGAAATACCCCTCGCGCTCCAAGCGTTCCCGCAAATTCCGTTTTCCTTCCTCGAGAAGGTCTGCATCCACTGACCCTTCCTGATAGACCGGAATGAGTTTCTTCAAGGTGCGTTTGGAAAACTTCGCGCCTGCCACTTCCACCAGAACACGCGGCCCTTCCGTCACTTCCAGCGTTACGGGCAGCGTGTTATCCCGTGCGCTATACTCGCCCCGTCTTACCGAAACGCGCGCGCTCAAGTGCCCCCGCTTTTCCAGGTATTTCCGGATGCGCTCGGTGCCCTGCTGCGCTCGGGCGATGGTCAGTTCGCTCCCAGGCTTCAGCTTGAAAAGCTTCCGTAGCTGGACGTCGGGATAGTGCGTGTTGTTGAGCAGTTGGACATTCCTCAGGCGCACCCGCGGCCCGGACTCCACGTGCACGATCACATCCATTTGGTGCGTTTCCGGATGAGGCTGGCGCTCCGCCATCACTTTTGCCTGATACAGGCCTTCCTCGCGCAACGCTTCCGTCAACCGCTTGATCGCGTCATCGAGTTCTGTTGTACGGTACGTCTGTCCTAGCGACAACTGCATCGCCGCGGCCGCGGAAGCTTCCGACGGCGGTGTTTGCAGCCCTTCGATGACCACTTGATTGATGAACAGATTTTCCCGCACAACGAAATCCAGCCGGACTCCCCCCGCCTCGCGCGTCACAACCGCTCGCAAATCAGCGTAGTCGCCGGTTTGATAGAGTTTCCTGATGCTGGCGGCCACTTGGTCGCGCTGTAGCGGCGCCCCGATTCCCACCGTAAGGCCGCCGGGGTTCGCAATCAGGACGCTGCCATCCTCGCGCACAATCCGCACGGAAACTACGTTCGAGGCGGGCGCATTCTCTCCGGGAGTCTCTTCTGGCGCCTGGGCGCACGCAGACCCTGCTCCCAGAAGCAGGATCAGGAGTGCTGCACCTCGCAACCTGTTGACCCGGCATGCTTTCATGTATTTCTTCACTCAGACGAAGCCCAGCACAGAGGCGTTGCCTCCACGGTTGCCATTGCAGCAACCATGAGAGGAATTTCCAAGGCTGGAACTCTATGTTACGCGAGCCACCCGCTCCATGAGAAATGCTCTCGGAAGATGTTCCTGGAAGGCATCGGCACCGAAGGGAAGCAGCGCCTTCTGTGCTCCCGCGCCGGACGAAATGGCCGTTCTCAGCAGCGCCCGCAGCATCCTGAAAACACAACTGAACCCACGGTGGCGCGCTCGCTTAATTCCACAAGGACATGGGAGCTAAGTTTGTGGGGGCTAGTGCCGTTCCAACTATTTGGGCCAAATGACGGTCCAAGCATCTGACGCGAACACGGAGAAAGTATTCTCGAAGGGATTTGCTGGAACAACTTGGAACGGCACTAGCGGGAAAATCCGCCGCGGCCGGTCGGTGTGCGCATGGCCGCGCGATCCAGATTCTCGCGAAGATTCATCAGCGTGAGGAAAGTGCTCAGCACGCGCGCTTTCAAATCGTCCGTCAAATGCAGGCCGCTGGTCGCGACCCTGGCCAGGCGTTCCCCGTGTTCTGTGATGAAGCGCATGATTTCGCGCTGCCGTTCGTGCGGCGTGTTCCCAAGGGCCGTCTCGCGCCGCATCTCCGCGCAGCTCGCTTCCAGAGACAGCGTGAAATGCAGGATGCAAAGCTTGTCATCGGCCAGGGCAGCCGGCACGTCATGCTTGCATCCCCCGATATGGCACAGTTCGGTCATCGGCGCAAAAAGGCGATAACCAAATCCAGCAGTCATCTGCGGGATGCGGCGAATCGTGCAGCCGTCCCTACCTGTCCTTCCGGTCAGACCACTTCCAGGGCGTCTTCCAGGTCGGCGATGATGTCGTGCCAGTCCTCCAATCCGAGGGACAGGCGGATGCCCCCGGGTTGCATCCCGCAGCGGATTTTCTCTTCGTCCGGGATCGCCGCGTGCGTCATGGAGAACGGATTCTCGATGAGCGTCTTGATCTGCCCCAGGCTTACCGCCAGGGTCACCGTGTAGGACTTCTCCGCGACGTAGTCGACAAATCGCTCGGCCGCCTCTGCAGCGCTTTTCGCGGTGCCATCCCTTCCCTTGAGCTCGAAGTACAACATGCAGCCCGGCGCGAATGCGCCGTCCGGCGTGGTCATCTGCCGTCGCGCCAGATCGCGTTGCGGAAAGTTGGGCAACCCCGGATACAGCACCCGCGCCACTTTCGTTTGGCGCTGCAAGAACTCCGCTACCTGCATGGCGCTCTTCTGCTGGTTCACCATACGTGTCGCCAGTGTCGGCAAACCATACACCAGGATGGGCCACGCATTCGTGGGCGAAAGGACGCCCCCAAAATCCTTCCGATAGAGCATGAGCAAATTGAAGTACTCATTCGCGCCGATTACTGCGCCGCCCATTTGCGTGCCAAACCCCCCGATATCCTTGGTCAGGCTGTGCACCACCAGGTCAACGCCGTGTTCCAGCGGCCTCTGGCAGTACGGCGTGGAAAATGTGTTATCAACCACAATCCGTATTCTTTCCCCGTCGGGCCTTCCCGTGTTCAGCCGGTCAACCACGCGCCGCACCGCCCGCAGATCAATGAGTTCCATTGTCGGATTGACGGGCGTCTCAAAATAAACCACGCGGCACTGTTTTGTAACCACGCTCGCAAGCGTTTCCGGGTCGCACAGATCACAGAAATCCGTGCGGATCTTGTAGCGCGGCAGCCAGCTGGTCATCAGGCTGTGCGTACAACCATAGAGGACTTGATGTGCGACGATCTGGTCGCCACTGGTTGTGAGGATTCCCAGGGCCCCGCTTACCGCCGCCATGCCCGTCGCAAAGGTGACGGCAACCTCTCCACCTTCCGCCGCCGCCAAATTCTCCTCCAACATCCCGCGGCTCGGCTCGTCTAACCGGTCATAGATGTAGATGGGCGCCCGGCGCGATTCCGGCGTGGCAAATTCGATGAATCCCTGTGCGCCGCGATGCACCGAAGACAGCCGGTAGGTGGCGGAACTTGATTGCGGCGGCACCACATGGTGATCGTAATCCCACCGGCCCGTGGCAAAGCTTCCGTGGATCAACCGCGTGCGCAGGCGGTATTGTTCGCGCGGTTTTTTCGGTTTGCGTTCATTCGTCATGGCTGGCTCCTATTCCGGCAGGGCCTCGCGCAGCCGGTGCAACGCGGCTTGCGCGAGAGCAACTTCGTGCAGAACCCCATCATAGTCCAATTGCCGTTGACCGGAAGGTGCTGCGGGGTGCGCGGGAGAGCACAACAAGCCGGGGCTATTGTGTTGACATCGCGGCGCAGGAACTGTATAAATATACAGTGCGTTGCATAGTACATTCCCGATGAGTGCGACAAAAACATTCCGCCACGGACAGATTCTCCGCCTGGTTTCCGGCGAACACATCGCCAATCAGGAAGAACTCCGTCACCGCCTCGCCAAGCAAAAACTCCGCGTCACCCAGGCCACGCTTTCCCGCGATTTGCAGGAATTGAAGCTCGTCAAAACAATCGAAGGCTACAAGTCCGGCTCCGGCCTGCAGGAAGAAGCCGTCATCGTTCCCCCGCTTACCCGCGCACTCCGCGAATTCCTGCTGGACATCCGGCCCGCGCAGAGTCTGCTGGTCCTCAAAACGCCTCCTAGTGGCGCGCAGCCCTTGGCTGCTGCCGTCGACGGCGCAAAATTCCCCGAAATTGCCGGTACCATTGCCGGCGATGACACCGTTCTTATCATTACCCCCAGCAGCAAGGCCCGGGAATCTCTCCAGAAAAAAATCGAAGCACAGGTGAAATGAGAGATCCCCGGCACATCGCCGTCATTGGTGTCACCGGCTATACGGGTTATGAGCTGGCTACTCTGCTTCTGCGCCATCCCGTGATTTCCCGGCCGACGTTTTACGTTCGCGATACCAAGGGTGCGCAATGCCTCTCCGAGCTTTTTCCCCAGTTGCGCAGTTGGGGTGAGGCGCCTCTGAAGCCTCTTTCCATGGAGGCGGTCACGGCAAATTCCGCGGGTACGGCTTTTCTCGCCACGCCCCACGAAGTCTCGGCAGAGATTGGGCCAAAATTGCTGGATGCGGGTTTGCGTGTGATCGATCTGAGCGGCGCATTCCGCTTCTCTTCGGCAGAAACATTCTCCTCCTGGTACAAGCTGCCCGCACCGCACGAAGCACGTCTGGGCGACGCCGTGTACGGCCTGCCAGAGCTTTACGCGGACAGCATCCCGAGTGCAAAGCTGGTCGCCAATCCCGGCTGTTATGCAACCAGCGTGATTCTCGCGCTGCGCCCGCTGACGCAGGCTGGCCTCGTTTCGCCGACGCAAAACGTCATCTGCGACTGCAAATCCGGGGCAAGTGGCGCGGGCAAAGAACCGCGGCGCGATCTCCATTTCGTCGAAGTAGGCGAAAATTTCCGGGCTTACAATCTTTTCTCGCATCGTCACACGCCGGAAATTGTCGAGCACACCGGCCTGCCGGAGTCGCAGGTGGTTTTTTCAACGCACCTGCTTCCCGTTGCCCGCGGCATCCTGTCCACCATCTACGTGACGCTGGCCGTGCCGCAAACACCACAAGCCATAGAAGACCTGTATAAGAAGTTTTATGCGGGCCGCCCCATGGTGCGCATCTCTCCAGCGGGCTCCCTGCCCGAATTGCAGCACGTCACGAAAACAAACTTCTGCGACATCGGTTTCGTTCTGGATACCGATGGGAAGCGCCTGATCATCATTTCGTGCCTGGACAACCTGGGGAAGGGCGCGGCGGGGCAGGCTGTGCAAAATATGAATCTCACGCTTGGACTTGAGGAGCAAACCGGACTTTTATGAGAATTGTCATCAAATTTGCGGGCGCCTTGCTCGAAGATGCTGCCACCGTGCAACAACTCTCTCGCCACGTCGCCACGCTCGCGCGACATGGCCACGAACTCCTGGTTGTTCATGGCGGCGGCCGCCTCTTCACTGCCACCTTGAAGCGCCTTGGGATCGAAAGCAAATTTGTCTCTGGATTGCGCGTCACGGATGGCGAAACCCGCGATGTTGCCGTAATGGTTTTTGCAGGGTTGCTCAATAAACGACTGGCCGCCGCGATTTCCGCGGAAGGCCAGCCCGCCGTCGGTATCTCTGCCGCGGACGCAGCGTGTTTCTCCGCCGCGCCCCTTGTGCATAACGACATCGAAGGCAGCCTCGGCTATGTGGGCTATCTGACGAGCGTCAATGTGCGCTTTCTCGAATCGCTCTGGCGGGAGAAGCTAACCCCTGTTGCCCCTTGCCTCGGCCTCGGCGCGGACGGCCAACTCTACAACATCAACGCCGATCACATGGCCGCGGCCTGTGCTGAATTCATCGAAGCAGACCATCTCGTTTACCTCACCGATGTCGCAGGCGTTCTTGATGGCGACAAAGTCCTCTCGGCCATTTCCTGCGAGCAGATCGACAATCTCGTGCACTCGCGCGTTGTCTCCGGCGGCATGATTTTGAAGCTGGAAGCCGCCAAACGCGCCCTCGAGGGTGGCGTTCGCGAAGTTCACATTGTAGGTGGCCATTCCGCCGCGGCCGCGCTGGCCCCTGGTTTGTTTTCGCCTGTTTCCGGCCGCGCGACCTTTTCCGCTGTTCCCGGTACCCGTGTGCTGCGCGGCTTCTCTTCCGCCGAGCACTCGGCTGGAGCATCTGTCTAACACTCTAATACCTGTGGAGAATAACGAATGACCGCATCACTGACGATCCCCGTATCCATCGCCAAGGACCTCCTCACCGGCGCCGAATGGTCGCCTGCGGACACGCGCGAGCTGCTTCAGCGCGCCGCGGACATTAAGGCGCGCCCGTCGCGCTTCGCCTCCGTGCTGCGCGGCAAGCACATTGCTCTCATCTTTGAGAAGCCCTCCCTGCGCACGCGCGTCACGTTTGAGGTCGGCATCCAGAGCATGGGGGGCGATGTGGTTTTCCTCGATCACACCCAGGCGCGG
>JBEKOE010000091.1:0-12981 GCA_049522075.1 Candidatus Acidiferrum sp. | reverse complement strand
TGCCGGGCGGCGCAAACCCGCCGCCCGGTGCAATCTCGCCGTTGGAAATCCTTAGGAGAAAATAGATGCAAAAGCCGGCAGCTACGCAATATCCCGTCCATGAATTGATCCGCGAACGCTGGAGCCCGCGTGCTTTCTCGGAAGAGGCAGTTTCACCGGAGATTCTCCAGAGTTTGTTTGAAGCCGCGCGTTGGGCGCCCTCCTGCAACAACGAGCAGCCCTGGGCGTTTCTTGTGGGAACCCGGGGAGAAGGAGACACCTTCAAGAAAATTCTCGGCACACTCATGGAAGCCAACCAAACCTGGGCCAGGCACGCACCGGTGCTGGCCATCGCCGTATCGGAACTTGCGTTCGCGAAGAATAGGCATTCCAACCGCAACGCCTTCTACGATACGGGCGCAGCGGTCTCGCAACTGACCACGGAAGCCACTTCGAGGGGGCTACTCGTCCACCAAATGGCCGGATTCGATCCCCAAAAGGCCACGGAAATTTTCGCAATTCCGAATGGTTGGGAGCCAATTGCCACGTTCGCCGTCGGCTATGCGGGCGACCCACAAACACTTCCCGACGTGTTGCGCGAGCGCGAGTTGGCGCCCCGGACGCGCAAGCCTTTGCACGAATTTGTCATGAGCGGGCAATGGGGCAACGCCGCGCCCTTTGTGCAGAAATAAGCAAGACGGAGAATTCACGCTACCATGCAGGGCACGCTCAGGATAGGAGTGTGCCGATGTTTACAGCCGCGGCAGGACGATACCGCCTTGCGCTTGGTACTTCCCTTTTTTGTCCTTGTAGCTGACTTCGCAATCTTCGTCGCTCTCGAAGAAGATCACCTGGCAAAGGCCTTCGTTGGCGTAAATTTTCGCCGGCAACGGTGTGGTATTGCTGATTTCCAGCGTCACGAAGCCTTCCCATTCCGGCTCGAACGGTGTGACATTCACGATGATCCCGCAGCGCGCGTAGGTGGATTTGCCCAGGCAAATCGTCAGCACATTGCGCGGGATGCGGAAATACTCCACGGACCGCGCCAACGCGAAAGAGTTCGGGGGAATGATGCAGACGTCGCCCTTGTACTCCACCAAAGAACGAGGGTCGAAATGCTTGGGATCGACAGTCGTCGAGTTCACATCGGTGAAAATGCGGAACTCGTCTGCTACCCGGATGTCGTACCCATACGAGGAGAGGCCGTAGCTGATGACGCCTTCGCGCATCTGCCGGTCAGTGAACGGCTCGATCATCCTGTGCTCCAGCGCCATCTTGCGAATCCAACGGTCGGGCTTAACGGACATCCGTTCCTCCTCACACAGACATGAAAAAATTGTGTTCTTGAAAGGTAAGAGTCTATTCGAGGGGGCACGTCTTGACAACCTGGGCCACACCCAATAGCATCGGGCCACGTAGCGCCGGAGGCCGGTGTGATCAAGCTCGATATCGTAAACGCGGTGGTAGGCAAAACCAACATCAGTCGCACTAAAGCGGAACAAGCCGTGGAACAGGTGTTTCAATCGCTGAAAGACTCCCTGGGCCGGGGTCAACGCATCGAATTGCGCAAGTTCGGAGTCTTTAGCGTGAAGCCGCGCAAGACCGGCATTGGGCGGAATCCTCGCACGGGAGAAGAGGTCAGTATTCCTCCCGGCAAGGCAGTGCGCTTCAAGCCCGGCAAAGAACTGCAGGGCCTCGAAGACATCACTGCAGGTGTGGCCAAGTAGAAATTCGTGACCCCACCGGAAACAGAGCAGCGCGCTCCCGCTCTTCTGGGTGCCAATACCTGGCGGGATTTGGCCGCGTACGGGCCTTCTTACGCAGCGAGTCCCCCGCTTCCCACAACTCGTTCGCTAGTCCTTGCGGCGTTTCTGTTTTTCCTGACTCTGATCACGTGTCTCCTGGCGGGCACGCATTTCGCTGCGGCCTATGTGCACAACCAGGCTGCGTCGATTGATACGTTCCTGCAGACGTTCACTCTCGCCTATCACCATCCCTCCACACTTTTGACCGGACTTCCCTTCGCGGCCACGCTGATGGCGATTCTGTTGGCGCACGAATTGGGGCATTATTTCGCCTGCCGGTATCACCATATCCGCTCCAGCTACCCGATGTTTATTCCCGCGCCGACGCTGATAGGGACGTTCGGCGCGTTCATCCTGATTCGTTCGCCGATACGTTCCGCGCGCGCACTGTTTGATGTGGGCGCTTCCGGGCCGATCGTGGGATTTCTTCTGGCAATTCCTGCGATGGCGTATGGCGTGCTTCACGCGAAAGTCGTGCCTTCGCTCGCGAGTGATGGCAGCGCTGATCTGATTTTCGGCGTACCGGTGGTGATGCGGCTGATCTCCGCGGTGGTTCAACCGAACGCCAATGCGGGAGATTTGCTCTTGCATCCCGTGGGCCGCGCCGCCTGGGTCGGGCTCTTTGCCACGGCGTTGAATTTGCTTCCGGTGGGGCAGCTCGACGGCGGGCACATTCTGCGCTCCGTCAGCCCGCGGCTCCATCGCATGGTGTCGCTGATTTTGCCGCTCATTTTGGTGCCCATGGGGTTCTTCCTGTGGAGGGGCTGGCTGATCTGGGCCGCGCTTTTGTTTGGCGTGCGCTACTTCCGCTCAGCTCCGATTTACGATCCCACTCCGCTGGACCCCAACCGCAGATTTGGCGCGCTCTTGGCGCTGCTTGTTTTTCTGCTGTGCTTCATGGCGAATCCGCTGTAGGTACACGCGGAGCTGTACCTGCAAGATGGTTCGCAGCGTTAATCAGGCAGGTTGAACATCGCTCACGGACAGCTGTCGAGGTCTCCACAGCAGAAGAAAGCCTAAGCCCAAGCCGAAGAGTATCCCGGGCACTAACCAGCCACTGCCAAGGATTTTCAGCACGACACCGTAAATAGTCGGGCTTATGGCGCAGCTGAAGCTGATGACATTCGCTGACCTCCAAAACTGGCTAGCCTTGCGAGGGTCATGAGCCAGTGCTTCGGTGGTCAGTCTGAAAAACCTCCTTCGCATCACGAAACCGACGACAATTGCAGAGGCCGCTAAGATGCAGAGCAACACAAAAACCCATGCCGATACATGACGGAGGGGAAGATTCATCTTGTGGACCATGAAAAGGCAACAAAACCAAGCGAGAATGAAACCACGGTGGGCAGATTTGACTTCCGTTTGCGTCCTAGATATGGCGTCCATCCTCGTCCCTCGATATGCAACCCAATGTTGCTGCGCGATTCAATAATTTGCAAGGCAGACGGCTTACCGGACATCTTGCTCCTAGTGTTGTGTCCCGGAAATAACTTTGCGAAATCCCACGCCGTAAAGCCAACAGCTTCAACGACAAGGCTTTCCGCACATTGGCTACGAATTTACGGGACAGCACACTAGTGTTGTGTCCCGGAAATAACTTTGCGAAATCCCACGCCGTAAAGCCAACAGCTTCAACGACAAGGCTTTCCGCACATTGGCTACGAATTTACGGGACAGCACACTAGCCACTTCGCTGCTTGCCGTGTTTATCACGCATTGAGCAAAAGCGCCGTCGGGCAATCGAAAGCTGATCCAGTCCCCCCACTTAGATGTTTAGCCTAGTCGATCAAAGCAACGTCAGCGGATCCATATCCACGAGCACGGCGGTTTGCGGGATTTCGTGCGCGTCGCAAAATGCCAGCGCGCTCGTCAGCACCTTTGTCAGCAGCGTGCGTTTGGGCGACTTCAGCAGGAACTGGAAGCGATGCTCCTTTTTCAGGCGCGCCAGCGGCGCCGACGCCGGCCCCAGGATGCGCAGGCCTTTGCCATCCTGCGGCGAAAAGTATTCCGAGAGCTGGCGCGATAATCCTGGCGCACCGCATCCTGAATCGCGTAATGCTCCGGGTAATATGTCTGAATGAGCACGCGGCCGGGCAGATCGCCTCGCCCCGCGCGCCCCGCCACCTGTGTGAGCAATTGAAAGGTGCGCTCCGCCGCGCGAAAATCAGGCAGGCTCAGCCCGGAATCCGCGGAGATTACTCCGACCAGCGTGACGCGCTGGAAATCGTGCCCCTTGGCGAGCATTTGCGTGCCCACCAGAATGTCCAGCGCGCCGCCGGCGAACGCGCCCAGCGTTTCCTGGTATTGCTGCTTGGTGCGCGCGGTGTCACGGTCCAGCCGCGCGATTCGCGCTCCGGGAAATTCCTTGCGCAGGCGTTCTTCAAGGTGTTCGGAGCCCTCGCCGAAAAAATAGACGTACTTCGAGTCGCACTTCGGGCACACCTTTGGCACGGGCTGCGTTGAGCCGCAATAGTGGCATTCCAGGCGGTTGCGGCTCTTGTGATAAGTCATCGAGATGCTGCAATTGGCGCACTGCACGCTAGCGCCGCAACTTCGGCAGAGCACCGACCAGGAGTAGCCGCGCCGGTTGATCAGAATGAGCGCCTGCGTCTGAAACGACAGGCACTCCGTGATTCCCGCGTGCAGCACCCGCGAAATCGGGCTGGCTTGATGGGTCTGCTGAAATTCCTGGCGCAAATCCAGAATCTCCACGGCGGCCAGGGAACGATTTTCGACGCGCTCGGCCAGGGTGAGCAGTTCGTATTTCCCGTTGACGGCGTGGTGATACGTCTCCAGTGAAGGCGTTGCGGAACCCAGAAGCGCCGCGGCATTTTCCAGCTTGGCGCGCACAATGGCGACGTCGCGCCCGTGATAGCGCGGCGTTTCTTCCTGCTTGTAGCTGTTCTCCTGCTCCTCATCCACAATCAGCAAGCCAAGATTTTCGAGCGGCGCGAACACCGCCGACCGCGTGCCCACAACGACGCGCGCCTGCCCATTGCGCACGCGCCACCACTCGCGCGCGCGTTCCACGTCGCTGAGCGCCGAGTGCAGCACCGCAACGCCCTCGAAGCTTGCTCCAAACCACGCGCGGCACTGCCGCCCGATCCACAGCGTCAGCGCAATTTCCGGCACGAGAATCAGCGCGGTTTTCCCCCGCGCCAGCGTATCCTGCACCGCGCGCAAGTACACTTCCGTTTTCCCGCTGCCGGTAACGCCATGCAGGAGTTGCACGCCAAATTCGCCCAGTTCAAAACGCGCGCGGATTGCGCCGAACGCGCGCTCCTGGGCTTCATTCAACGAATGCGCCGGCGGCAGGTAGCCGGCATCAAACGGATCTTCGGCTGGATCAATGGGCTCTTCCCAGCTTTCGAGCGGCCCTTCGCGCAACAGCCGTTCAATCACCGCGCGGGACATCTGCGCAAGTTTCAGGAGTTGCGGCAGCGGCAGCGGGCCGCGCTCGGTCTGCAGCAGCGCGCGCAGCCGCTCCTCCTTCTCACTCAGCGGTTTTGCTTCGGCTCGCTCGCTGGCGCCTTTCCACGCGACGACGCGTTGCGTTTTCCGCTTGCGTCCTTGCAGCGTCTCCTGAATTTGCAGATAGCCGCGCCGCTGCAGCCGCTGCAATCCCTCAGGCGAAATTCCCAGCTTGGCCGCCGGACCAACCTGCCAAGTCCCTTTTTTTTCGAGGAGTTTTTGCAGAAACGCGGCCTCGCCATCGCCAAGATCGGATAAAGTTGTGCCCTGCTGAAGTTTCTCCGCCAGCGCGTGGCCCGCTTCCGTAAGTGCGAGCTCGCGCCGTGCCGCCAACTCCGTGACCGGGGGCATCATCGCCCGAAAAACTTCGCCAATCGGAGCAAGGTAGTAGCCCGCCATCCACCGGCCCAACTCGATGAGCTTTGGCGTCAGCGCCGGCACAATATCGATCAGCTTGCTCACCTCGCGGATGGTTGTACCTTCGGGCGGCGCGTCTGTCAGTTCGAGGACTACGCCAACCATGGATTTTTTGCGGAACGGCACCAGTACGCGCGAGCCAGGCTGCAACTGCGCGCGAAGCGCCTCCGGCACGCCATAGGTGAATGTCGTGCGCAGTGGAACAGGCAAGGCTACGTTGCAGTAGGAAGCAGACATCCCGCGTGTAGTTTAGCAGGTTGCTGAAAAGCGGAAGTTCGTTGTCATCCCTGGCGGTAATTCCTTGTCATCCCGAGCGAAGCGAGGGATCTACTTTTCGCCAAAGGCCAGGGAACAAACCGGCGGGGGCTCAGCGGCTGATCAGGATGATCCCCACAAAAATGGAAAAGATGCCGAACCACTGAAGGCGCGAAACCCGTTCGTGCAGAATCAGCGCAGCTAGTCCTACCGTCACCGCTCCATAGAGAGAGGCAAGCACGCTGACCACGGAAATCTGTTCGAGCTGCATGCCCAGATTGTTGAACACGTATGCGCTGGTATCGAGGATTCCCACGCCCAGAATCCAGGGCGAATCTTTCTTCGACGGCGGCGCCAGAGAACTTCCCGCGATCAAAATCACGACTGCGGCGAAAGAAAAACTAGTCAATCGAATGATCCAGACCGCAGGTGTCCCTCCCAGTAGCGGCACCACACGAATCCCCAACAACCAGAACATCACGCCAAAGGCCACCGCCGCCAGCAGCGCCCAGCCCACACCAAGCCGCTTCTTCGCTGGCTGCGTGGCGGCATCGATTACATTCGCGTCATCCGGCAGAGTTTCGCCGCGCGCCACCAGGATGACTCCGAGGATCGCCAGCGCCATGCCCACGAGCCGCGCCAGGGTCAGCCGCTCTCCGGTCAAAACAGAAAGCAGCAACGTCAGCACGGGGTAGCTGGCGGAGAGCGGCGCCACGATGGACATCTTGCCAATCTCAAAGGAACGGTAAAGCGCTATCGTGCCCGAAGCATTGAGCACGCCCGCCAGAATTCCCCAGGCCCACGGCCGCCATCCGGAACCGTCCGCAAGATGTCCCCACCCGCCGAGCCAGCGCATCGCCAGCGTCAACAGGATGAATCCCGTCAGCTGCATGTAGAGCATCGTGCGCAGCGTGCCGATCTTGCGCGTGGCGAAGCGCGCAAACAGGTCGGCGCTTCCCCAGGTGAGCGCAGTCAAGAGGCCGTAAAGGATTCCCATGATGGATTAAGGGTACATGTCCAGGAGAAGTTTGCCTGCGCTCAACGGAAAATGCAGGGAATTTTCTTGCATCATGCTATGACGATTTTGATTTCTTTGGCGGCTGCAGGCCCAATTCCGCCATCACCTTTTGCAGGTCTTTCCAGACCTCGCCCTTCGCGTTGGGATTCCGCAGAAGATACGCGGGATGATAGGTGGCCATAAGTTTGTGGCCGCGCCATTCCAGCCACTGTCCGCGGAATTGCGAAATCCCGCGCGTCGTTTCGAGTAGCGTTTTCGCGGCGACGGCGCCCAGGCACACGATCACCTTTGGCCGGATCACATCAATCTGCCGCAGCAGGTACGGCGAGCACGTGGTTACTTCATCCGGCTCCGGCGCGCGATTTTCCGGCGGCCGGCACTTCACAACATTGCAGATGTAAACGTCCTTGCGCCGAAGGCCCATCGCTTCGATCATCTGCGTCAGCAATTTGCCAGCCCGGCCGACAAACGGGATTCCCTGCTGATCTTCGTCGGCGCCCGGCCCCTCGCCGATGAACACGAGCTCGGCCTTGGGACTGCCATCGCCAAACACAATTTTGTTGCGGTCCTTGTGCAGCTTGCAGCGCGTGCAATCGCCGATGTCCTCGCGAATCTTCAGCAGTGTGTCGTCCTTAATCTTGTCGACGCTCTCGAAAAGCGTGGGACCCGAAGGCGCAACGACCGGCGCGATGCGCGGTATTGTGGCGACCGCGGCCGGTTTCGGCGGCAATGGCTTGACGATGGGCTTGGGCAAAGAATTTTCCCCAAGGGCGGCAGTGGGTGCTGCTGTCGAAACGGGTGGGGCAAAACTCGCGGCGGCCGCCGCTGTGGTGCGATCCCGATAGAACAACCGGATGCCTAGATCCTCGTAATACCGCAGGCGTTCTTCAATTTTCTGTTGCAGGGAATCCGGAGCGCGTTCGGCCATGATCGCTCAGTCGCCGGCCCTATGCGTGGCGGGCTTGCTGCGCAGAACGCCGCGGAGCCGAACCGCCTCGTCCAGAATGCGCTCGGCGACTTCGGCCTTGCTCATCCGAGGCAACGGGAGATCGCGGCCATCGCGGGAGAATAGCGTAACGATATTGGTGTCGAGGTCGAAGCCCGCGCCCTCCGCCGTCACGTCATTCGCAACGATCAGGTCGGCATTTTTCTGCGCAAGCTTCTTTCGCGCGTTTTCGGCCACGCGATCTGTTTCCGCCGCGAATCCCACAATAATCCGCTCGCCCTTTTCCTTCGCCAAGGTGGCCAGAATGTCGGTGTTGGGTTCCAGGCGAATCGTCAGCGCTTCTTTGCTGCGCTTGATTTTTGAGCTTGCCGGCTCGGCCGGCCGGTAATCCGCCACCGCCGCCGCGAAAACCGCCAGCGAGCAGCTCGGAAAATGTTTCCGCGCGGCAACCAGCATTTCCTCCGCCGTGCGCACATCCACGCGCTCAACTCCCTCGGGAGTCGCCAAAGCCGTAGGGCCTGAGATCAGAGTTACCTTGGCCCCGCGCCGGGCCCCGGCCTCCGCCACCGCATAGCCCATCTTTCCCGAGGAGCGATTGGTGATATAGCGGACGGGATCGATGTCCTCGCAGGTGGGTCCGGCGGTAACCAGCAGAGTCTCACCCGCAAGGTCGCGTTTCGTCTGCGCAATTTCCTGCACTGCTTTAAGAATCTCATCGAGCTCTGCCAGGCGCCCGGGCCCGGTCATGCCGCAAGCAAGATACCCGGCATTGGGTTCAACCACGTGCACGCCCCGCACCTTCAGCACCGCCAGATTTTCCTGTGTTGCCGCATGCTGCCACATGTTGACGTTCATCGCCGGGGCCACAATCACCGGCGCGGTGGAGGCAAGATACAACGTGGAGAGAAAGTCGTCGGCCAGGCCGCGCGCAAATTTCGCGAGAATGTCCGCTGTGGCCGGCGCCACCAGCAGCAGATCGGTGCGCTGCGCAACGGCAATGTGTTCAATGGCGGAATCGAGGTTGGCTTCGCCGGTGGAGGACTTGGGGAAAAGGTCGGTGATGACTTTCTGGCCGCTCAGGGCTGCAAAGGTGAGGGGCGTGACAAACTCGCAAGCCGCGCGCGTCATCACCACCTGGACGCTGTGGCCCTCTTGCTGCAGCCGGCGAACGAGTTCTGCGGACTTATAAGCCGCGACTCCACCGGTGACCCCAAGGGTGATGCGCATGGAATCCTCGCGGGCGCGCTACCTGCGCCGCTTGACGCTTTCCTTTTCCTCGTCGCTCCCCGGCTCGGTGAAGTCGTATTCAATCAAGCCGCTGGTAACCTCTTCGCAGGCGATCCGCGTCGCCTTCAGCGTTCGCAGGTTTTCCACCAGCGGCGGTGCGCCCGCCATAATCTGCCGGGCGCGTCGAGCGGCCAGCACGACATAGGCAAACTGGCTCTCCGGAGCTTTGGTTTGCACGGTCATGAGTGTCTTACCCTCCAAACGATGCCAGGACTTGATTCACGCGGTCTCGGCGGCGGGCACTGCCGCAGCGCAACGCCAGGAGAATCGCCTGGGTTTCGCGGCCGGCACGTTCCACGTCGTCGTTCACCACACAAAAATCGTAAAACGCTTCGCTCGCGGCAATTTCATCGCGCGCCATAGCCAGCCGCCGGGCAATTTCCTCGTCGAGATCCTGGCCGCGGCTGCGCAAGCGGCGTTCCAGTTCCTGCCGCGAGGGCGGCAAAATAAAAATCGCCACGGCTTCCGGCAATTTCTTCTTTACCTGCGCCGCACCCTGCACGTCAATCTCGAGCACCAGATCCAGGCCCCGCGCCCGCGACTCGCCCAGCCATTTTTTGGGTGTGCCGTAGGAATGCTTCCCAAAGACACGCGCAAATTCCAGAAATTCACCCCGGGCGACCATGGCGTCGAACTCCGCCTCGGTGACGAAATCATAACATTTTCCAGAGGCCTCGGTCGCCCGCCGCGGCCTGGTGGTGCAGGATATCGAAGGCATCGTGCCCGGCAACTCCAATACCTTCTGCACCAACGTCGATTTCCCCGAGCCCGACGGCCCGGACACGATCACCACCAGCGGTGCAACCCCGTTTCCCTCGCTCATTCGATGTTCTGCACCTGTTCCCGCAATTTCTCGATCTCCGCCTTGATCTCCAGCGCGATTCCCGTGATTGCCAGGGCTTCGCTTTCCACGCCGGGCGTCTTGGAAAGCATGGTGTTCGCCTCGCGCTGCATTTCCTGGAGCAGAAAATCGAGTTTCTTGCCGAGTTCGCCGGCGCCGTCCAGCAGTTGCGCAAATTGCTGCAGGTGGCTGCGCAGGCGGTCTAATTCTTCACTGATATCGCTGCGTTCCGCAAGTAAGGCAGCCTCCTGCGCCAGTCGCGCGGGATCGATGCTGTTGCCGCTGAGCAGTTCCTTGAGCCGGGAGTCTAGGCGCCGCGCGAAGGCCGGCCGCAGAGTTTCCACCAGGCCGCGTACCCGCTCCACCAGCGTAGCGATGACCGATATGCGCGCGCGGAGCTCCTCACTCAAATGACGCCCTTCGGCGCGCCGCATCTCGTCCATCTTTCCGAGAGCTTCGCGGAGCTGCGTCTCCAGGACTTTGCCGAATTCCTCCTGTTCCTCTTCCGAATCTGACAATTCCGGCGCCAGCCCGCCAATCACGCCAGGAAGCCGCAACAACGAAACCAGGTCGAGTTCCGCTTTCGCTTCCGTCTGCTGGCGCAACTCATCCGCGGCCCGCAGATAGGCCTGCAGGAGTTCCTGGTTCACGTGGACGGGCGCGGCTTTCCCGGGCTCCACACTGACATGAATCTCCACATGCCCGCGATGAATGCGCTCCCGCACGGCCTGCCGCAGGCGAATCTCGTACGGCTCCAGCGATTCCGGCAAACGCAGCTTCACATCCAGAAACCGGTGGTTCACGCTTTTCACGCTGACGCGGATAGACCAGCCCTGGTGCTCGCAGCGCACCGTGGCGTACCCGGTCATGGAAAGGCACTCGGGTTTCCGCGTCGAAGTAGCCGTTGTGTGGGTGGTGCTTTGTGCGCTCATGCCTTGTTTCTCGAATTCAGAGGATTCTGGTTCGGCCCTGCCACGGGGGCGAGCACGACCTCTTCCGCAAACTGCAAATCGTGCAAGCGCGCGTAGCTGCCGCCCCGCTCCAATAGCTCCGCGTGCGTACCGCTTTCGCGAATAGTGCCGTCTTCCAACACCAGAATCTTATCGGCTTTGCGGACGGTTCCCAAGCGATGCGCAATTACAAACGTGGTTCGCCCCACCATCAGGTTGGCCAAGGCCTTTTGTACGTACATCTCCGATTCCGAATCAAGTTCGGAAGTGGCTTCATCCAGAATAAGGATCGGAGAATCCTTCAAGATGGCGCGCGCAATGGCAATCCGCTGGCGCTGCCCGCCGCTCAAGCGGGTGCCGCGTTCCCCAATTAGCGTCGCGTATCCCTGCGGTAATTCCAGGATGAAATCGTGCGCCAGTGCGGCCCTGGCTGCTTCCTCCACCCGCTCGTGCGAAACCTCCTTCATCCCATAACAGATGTTGTTGAGCACAGAGTCGTGGAACAGGATATTTTCCTGCGTGACCATCGCGATCTGTTTCCGCAGCGAGCGGAGGGTCACGTCGCGCACGTCGTGCCCGTCGATGCGAATCGCGCCTCCGGCCACCTCGTAGAAACGCGGAATCAGGTTCACAAGCGTGGTCTTCCCGGCACCGCTCGTGCCTACGATTGCTACGATCTCTCCCTTCCGCGCCTTGAAACCGATCTCCCTTAACACCGGCGCGGAGTCATAGGAAAAACTAACGTTGTCAAATTCAATTTCGCTCGAGAACGGTGGCAACTCGACAGCCTGGGGCCTGTCGGCCTCCTCCTCCTTCAAGTCCAGATACGCGAAGACCTGCGTCGTGGCCCCTTGCGCCTGCTGAAACTGCTGGTACACCGAGCCCATACGTTTGATCGGCTCGTAGGATTTGAACAGCGCGTAGACAAAGGCGATGAACAATGGCACGGTCATCTGCTGGTGGAGAATTCTGTCGCGGGCGTAGAGGAGGAGCAAGGCAATCACCACGGGCTGGAGGATGTCCATCAGCGGCGAGGTTCCCACGTGCGCGGATACCCACCGCATGGTCTCCCGCAGCAGGCGCCGCGCCGCCAGCCAGAATTTCCGGATTTCGAATTCTTCCATCCCGAAGGCCTTCACGATGCGGTTGCCGGTGATGGTTTCCTGCAAAATCTGATTCAGTTCGCCAAGTTTCGATTGGCTCCTCTCAACCGAACGGCGAATGTGACGGCCCAATTTGCCTACCGGCCACACGATGAGGGGAAGAAAGATGCCGCAGGCCAATGTCATTTTCCAGTCAATCGAGAAAAGCACAGTGATGAGGGTCAGAAATGTGAACGTCTGGCGGAACACGTCCGCGAGGTATTCGGAAAGCGCGGGGCGTGACCGCTCCACGTCATTGATGACGGCGGACATGATGCGTCCGGTGGGCTGCTGCTGGAAAAAGGCGATGGGCTGCCGGATGATTTTTTCGTAAACCGCGTTCCGCAAATCATTGATCGCCCGGTGCCCCGCAAACTGAATGAACATATTTCCGCCAAACTCGGCAAGCGATTTTGCAACGAAGACAATCAGCAGCGAGAGGGACACCACAGTCCATACGTTGTGAATACTGTGCGGAAAGAACCGGTTCAGGTAGATGGCGGGCCCTCCTCCGGGCACCCTGAACAGAAGCACATTGGAATCAGGAGCCGTGGGATTCAACACGCGGCTGAAGATGGGCACGATCATGAGGACGATCACGCCTTCCGCGATCCCCACCACGGCCAATAGAGCTATACCGAAGGCCATCGATAACCGGTAAGGCCGGACGTAGCCCAGAAGGCGCTTAAGCTGTGGTGAAAGAAAAGAGCCCAATCCCTGCTCCCCGAAAAGAGTACCGCAACACCCTGTTGGTACGCTATTCGGCTGCAGCGCGCTGTGTCAAGTTTTCGGGAGTAGGGGTTGTGGGTCAGTTTCTGGTTAAAGCACTGACCGCACTCTTGCTGACGAAAGCTATCGGTTTCACAAACA
>JBEKOE010000090.1:0-15212 GCA_049522075.1 Candidatus Acidiferrum sp. | reverse complement strand
CCGCCTCAAACCGGGCCCGCTCGTTTTCTTTCTGCCTGGCTTGATTGGCGGCCGCCGCGGCGGACATGATGATGCTTCCGTAGTACTCCTTGGGCAATCCGGAGATCACAACTGTACCCAGCGGCACTTCCATGAATGCGTATTCGCTGTTAAGGAGTTTGGCAAGGTGAGTGCCGTTGACATAAAGCTCGTCGTGTGAGGACGAGCCAGTAAATCTGTACGTGCGGTAGATACAAACGATGGCTTTGCCGCTGGATGGCGCGGGCAGTACGGCGGGAGTTTTGGAATCCTGTGCAACGGAGATGGGCCCGGTGAAGAGAAACGCCATCGCAGTGAATGCGAGCAGAAGGCTTGCGAGTGACCTGCAACCTCCCCTGAGGCAAAACGCTGCGACGCCACTGAAAACATGGTTACGCATGGAAGCGCTCCTTTCCCCACTTACTACAATTTTCGTTTTGATCATGGACATCTCCTTTGACAACTGAACCGCAAAATGAATAAGGAGCGAGAGAAAATGGGCTAAAAGAGGAGCGCTTCTGCTCTTACCGCTCAAAATAGAAACCCGTCATTTCGAACGAAGTCTACGGAATGACAGCTTGAAAAGATCGCGCAGACACACATCTAACTTCAGGAAGCGCCCTCGACTTCTATCCACTGCTGGTCTGTCGCTATCATAAATTTGGGCAAAAAGAGTGTGACGCCTGGCACCTCTCAGCAAGCCTCCCGACACATCTCTGTTGCTGAATGCCTGATCAACGCCCAAACCGGAGAAGTGGGTACTGGGACTACGGATGTCCGGTAGAAGGATGTGATTGAGATTAGACTGAAGTCCCTCTTCTACGAGAAACCAAAATTCAAAATAGGTAAGCTCATGGAAGAACAGAAGAAGCACGCAATTCTTTTTGCGGCAACGCTTTTGTGTGTGCGGAATCCGGCTGATCCCGTCGAACGGTGAACTGCTCGCGGAGGTGGAGAAGAAGGAAGAAATTGCAACGCAGGGCAGGACTGTGCGTGCATATTGGTTATTTCGGAAGTCGAGTCTGCGGGAGGGTTTGTAGGGGATGCGCCGTATTACAGCGGGCTGGCGGTGGCCGGCGTGCAAGCGCCACCAGCCGCGTCGTAGAACAGCACCAGGGTCTGGTCCGAGCAGAACGTGCGCGTGCCCGTCGTGTTAGGAGCAGAGGGCTGCGCCAAGCTGGTGTAGCCCGTGACCAGGTCGCCCCCGATCGTGAAGTAGTAGCCGTTCTTCGCAGCCGCCGCAGACGACGCGTTCGCCAGTACGTTGTCGATCAAGCAGGCGTTCGTCGAGTCAGGAACACCGCAGGTCCCGCCGCCTGGGCCCAACTGCGCCAGGGTGCCATACGTCCCAGGGTATGTATTGTTGTAGGTCACTTCGCCCGTATTGATGTCGCGCAGGGAGGCGACCGCCGAAGCCTCGTTCGCCGCTATCTTGGAACGAAGGAAGTTTGGGATTGCAAAGGCCGCGACGATCAGAATGACCGCCACGACGATCAACAGTTCGATAAGTGAAAAACCCTTTTGCTTCTTCATGAAGTCTCCTTGAGAGCATGCATCGTGCCTGAACATACCCACAAGTAAGTAGCAGCAACCTACCTCTAAGCTTCTGTGAAGTCAACAACTTTGCGAGCACTCGCCGGGTGGATTCCCGCAGGCGGTCCGAAAGGCAAACCAGAAGTTCAAGACAGGCGAGGAACCGACCTGCGCTCCTCAGGGGTTAAAACCCCTAGGCCGTCGCGGCTTTTCGGCACGGCTGAAGCCGTGCCCTCCCGAAACCACTTACTAGCTAGAAGCTGTTGCACAACACCATTTCGCCTCAATAGAATCAATAACTTAGGGAAGTTGCGCAATACGCTCTAGTGTTTTTTCGCGTGGCGGTGCGCCAGACGGATTTTGCGGCGCTTGGCGGCTTCGCGCCAGCGGTGGCGTTCCTCGGAAGTGCGCAGGACGAGTGGCGGAACGCACTTGGGCTGGCGCGTGTGCTCATCAATGGCCACGAACGTCACGTAGGCGGTGGTGGTCTGCTTGCGTTCACCGGTGAGAATGTCTTCGGAATAAACCTCGACGCCAACTTCGAGTGAAGTGTGGAAAACGCGGTTGACGTGCGACTTCAGGATGACGATTTCGCCGAGATTCACGGGATTCTGGAAATCGATGTAGTCCACTGAAGCGGTGACCATGTAACTGTTGGCGTGGCGGCTGGCGGCCATGGCCGCAACGATGTCCACCAGATGCATGACGTGCCCGCCGAGCAGTTTTCCCAAGGCGTTGGTTTGCGCGGGCAGGACCACCTCCGCCATTTCGGAAGCCGAGGCGCTCACCGGCTTCCCCTGCAACTCCACATCCGCATTGACTATTATTTTCGCATCGCGTGTTCGCTTCATGATTGTCCTCGTTTGTGCCAGCCACACCTTTCCGTATCATAGGGGACGCTGCCCTGACGGTCCAAAGGAAAAGCAGCCAGCAGAGATGCAACGGTTCCCCAGCCACAAATCGCGGCGACGCCTTCTGTCCCTCCAGTGCGCCGCCCTGCGTCGCTCGTCCAGGCTAAGTCTGACGCGCCTGAACTCCATGCTAAAATTTCCGCTGAGGTTTTCGTATGACGGAAGCCGCCCTTCCTTCTGTCCAGAATCAGTCTTCAGAGAGCATGCGCATGGCGTGGATTCTCGGCGCATTCGCATTCCTTCTTCAGATGGCCACGAACGGCCGCTATGGCTATTTTCGCGACGAACTCTACTACCTCGCGTGCAGCGATCATCTGGCGTTCGGTTATGTGGATTTGGCTCCGCTGATCGCCTGGCTCGCCCGCGGCAGCCGCATGATTTTTGGCGATTCCATTCATGCCATTCGATTGCTGCCAGCCCTGGCCTTTGGCGCGGAGGTCGCGCTGGCGGGGTTCCTCACGCGCGAATTAGGTGGCCGGAAATGGGCCATCTTTCTGGCCTGTGTTTGCGTTTTACTCGCGCCTACCATCCTCGGCAATGGCACCCGGCTGGCCATGAATCCGCTGGAGCCACTGTTTTGGATGGGCTGCCTCTACGTTCTGCTGGCCGCACTGAATCGTGGGCAACCGCCTCTTGTACTCTACTGTGGTGTGCTGCTGGGGTTCGGTCTGCTGAACAAACATTCCACGGTGTTTTTTCTCGCTGCGCTGGTTGTTGGCTTGGCGTTCACTCCGGAACGCCGGGTGTTCGCTTCGAAATGGTTTTGGGTGGCGGCCGCCATCGCCTTTCTGATTGCCCTTCCCAACGTCATCTGGCAGTACGCGCACCATTTCCCCACCCTCGAAGATTTGCGAAACGTCAAAGCCATTCACAAAAACATCGAGCTCCCACCGCTGGCCTTTATCAAGCAACAGATAATGATGCTCAACCCCATCACCGATCTCGTTTGGATTGCCGGCCTCGCGTATCTTCTTTTTCACCGGAATGCCAAACGCTTTCGTTTTGCCGGATTCACCTACCTCGCTTTTCTTGGGGTCATGATGGCGTTGAAGGGGAAAGACTACTACCTCGCTCCGATCTACCCCATGCTTTTCGCTGCGGGCGGCGTATTCTGGGAAGCCCTGACGGCAAATCGCCCGCGACTTCGGTGGATACGCGTAGCGTTACCCGCCGTGGTCATCGCCGTCTGCCTTGTTTCTGTCCCGCTCGCGCTTCCGATTCTTCCGCCGGACAAAATCGTGCCCTACATGCACGCTCTTGGCCTGAGTGTGACCCGCACAGAAACGTCCATGACCGGCATTCTGCCACAGCACTTCGCGGATCAGTTCGGATGGGAAGAAATGGTTGCCGAGGTCGCCAAGGTCTACAACTCGCTTCCTGTAGCAGAGCGTGCCAAGACCGCGATCCTTGCCGGCAACTACGGCGGCGCTGGAGCGATCGACTTCTTCGGCGCGCGCTACGGTTTGCCCAAGTCCATTTCCTCCCATCAAAACTACTACTTCTGGGGCCCGCGCGATTACACGGGTGAGCGGCTCATTTTGCTGGAATCGAACATGAAGGATGCCCAGTATTGGTGCGGCACTGTGGAAAAAGGTCCGCGGGTGGCACCCTACTACGGCATGGGCTGGGAGCACTATGACATCCTGGTCTGCCATAACTTTAAGGTGCCCCTCTCCGAGGCCTGGCCGAAACTCAAGATTTGGGATTGATGTCTGTACGTATGGTTGGGCCGAGAGAGCTCAGAGGCTTCTTCGTAGCAGTTGGAGCTTGGGCTGGCCGCACGTCCACGTATAATACGGGACGTCGCCATGGCTGACCAAAAGAAAAGCCGCCGGCAGAAGCTGGAAGAATTTGTCGCGCAAAACCCCAAGGATACGTTTTCGCGCTACGGCCTGGCACTGGAATGCCTGAAAGACGGTGACAAAGCCGGGGCGGAGACACAATTCCGCTCGCTGATTGAGAATCAAGCGGATTACGTGCCCGGGTTTCAGATGTACGCGCAGATGCTGGCCCAAGACGAGCGGCGAGCTGAGGCCCGATCGATTCTGGCGGCCGGAATTGCCGCGGCCACGCGCGCGGGGAATGCCCACGCGCGATCGGAGATGGAAGGACTACTGGCGGAACTGGAGGCAGTATGAAATTCGCGAAGATCGTGTTTCTGGTAGCAGGGATTTGGGGCTTGCTGGGATTCGTGCCGCTGTATTTCATGTTTGACGTGATCGGGGAGAAAGATCCCCCCGCGATCACCCACCCGGGGTTTTTCTATGGGTTTTTAGGACTAGGGCTGGCGTGGCAAATCGCGTTCCTGTTCATTGCCCGCGATCCGGCGCGCTTCCGGCCGCTGATGATCCCTTCCATGGTGGAAAAATTCGGTTACGGAATCACGGTGGTGGTATTGGTGCTGCAAGCAAGGATGCACGCCTTCGACCTGATTTTTGCCGTCACGGACCTGCTGCTCGGCGTCTTGTTTGTTGTGGCTTATTTGCGCACGCCCGCGCGTTCCACATAGCTTCGCGGCGAGAGACTTGCCCCTCCGGCAACAGGCAGCATTCCGCGGAACCTTCTGGTATCCTTTGGCCGGTACCCATGCGGCCGGAACGCATTCCGCTTTTTCCACTGAACGTCGTCCTGTTCCCCGGCGAACAACTACCCCTGCACATCTTCGAACCGCGCTACCGCCGAATGGTGCGCGAGTGTCTGGAGGCCAAGTCGCCATTCGGGATGCTGCTGGCGCTGCCGCGCGGCGTGGTGCGCGTGGGCTGCACCGCGGAAATTGTGGACGTCGTAAAACGCTACGAGGACGGGCGAATGGACATCCTGTCAGTTGGGAGAGAGCCCTTCCGCATCCTCGAGCTATTCAGCGACGACCCGTTGCTGGAGGGGCGGATCGACTTTCTGGAAGACCACGATTCTCCGCTGGAACCGGGCACAAAGCAGCGCCTGATCGAAGCCTATGAAACCTGCCACACGCTGTTATTCTCCGAAATGCCCCGCCATTTCGAGGAGATTGCTCCCGAACACCTGGCCTATGCCGTCGCCGCCGCCTTGCCCCTCGATCTCCTGTGGAAGCAGCAGATTCTGGAATTGCGTTCCGAGGCGGAGCGCCGGGAGCGGCTGCTCGGGTATCTTCGGGAGTGGGCGCCGCATCTACAGAAAGCAGAGGCCTTGCGCCAGCGCGCCGGCGGCAACGGGCATGGACTAAATTAGAGAGTGGCGGGCCATCCTTGATGGCCTGGGCTGGGGGGCCCTATGACAGCAAGCACTTCGCTACATCCCGCGGCACATTCCAGGCCGCGCACCATCGGCGAATGGAAACGCATCCCGGATTTCGATGCGCACACCAGTTCCCTGTCCGTAAAGAACGAGATGCGGCGCAATCTGTTGCGCGCCATCGAGCGCAAACAGCCGCTCTTCCCCGGCGTGCACGGCTACGAGGACAGCGTGATTCCGCAAATCGTGAACGCGCTGCTCTCCCGCCACAATTTTGTTTTGCTGGGTTTGCGCGGCCAGGCGAAAAGCCGCATTCTCCGCGGGCTGATTCAATTGCTGGACGCCGAAATTCCCGTTATTGCAGGCTGCGAAATCAATGACAACCCGCTGCAGCCAATCTGCCGCTCCTGCCGCGAAAAGGTGGCCGCTGAAGGAGACAACACGCCGATTGCCTGGCTGCCGCGGGACCAGCGCTACGTGGAAAAGCTGGCCACTCCTGACGTGACCATCGCGGACATCATCGGGGATGTTGACCCCATCCGCGCTGCTCGCGGTGGCCGCGACCTTTCCGACGAGCTCACGATTCACTACGGATTGCTGCCCCGCGCCAACCGCGGCATTTTTGCCATAAACGAATTGCCTGATCTGGCCGGCAAAATCCAGGTGGGCCTCTTCAACATCATGCAGGAGGGAGACATCCAGATTAAGGGCTATCCTTTGCGGCTGCCCCTGGATGTGCTACTCGTCTTCACGGCGAACCCGGAAGACTACACGGCACGCGGCAAGATCATCACTCCGCTGAAGGACCGCATCGGCGCGGAGATTCGCACGCACTATCCCTCTACCATTGACGAGGGGATGCGCATTACCGGGCAAGAGGCTTGGGTCGAGCGCAACAACGAGATCAAGGTGGAGGTTCCCGAGTATTTGCGCGAACTGATCGAGGAAATTGCGTTTCAGGCGCGCGAGGACAAGCGCGTGGACCGGCGTTCGGGCGTCAGCCAGCGTCTGCCAATTACCGCGCTGGAAAGCGTGGTGAGCAATTCCGAGCAGCGCGCCGCGCGCACGGGCGAAACGCATACGGTGGCACGCGTGGCGGATGTGTACGCGGCACTCCCGGCAATTACCGGCAAGCTGGAACTGGAATACGAGGGTGAATTGAAAGGCGCGGAAACGATCGCGCGCGAGCTGATTCGCACGGCGATTGGACGCGTCTTCAGCAAGCATTTCTCCAATGTGAGCTTCCAGCCGGTGATTCAGTGGTTTGAAGCGGGAGGCGAGCTGAAGATTCCCGAGGTCGTGACCACCAATCAGCGCTACCAGCAACTTGCGAAAGTCCCGGACTTGCTGAACCACACGGACAAGCTCGGCGTAGCGAACCGCAAGGACGCCGCGGCTGTGGCGGCTGCCGCCGAAATGATCCTCGAAGGCTTGTGGGCGCACCGGCGGATTGGCCGGAGCGAGGAGCGCGGCTTCTACGTGGAGAAACCTCAGCGAGCACCGGAACCCCGCGAATCGCCGAACCGTCCGCCACGCCGGGGATACAACTGAGGATTGAGGGCCACGCAATGAAAATCGTCAAGTACGGAAAATATACGGGCGAGCCAGCCGACACGGTGGACCTGGACGAACTCGTGAAGCGGCTCGGCGATTTCTTTCTACAGAGCGGCTTCGAGAACCAATACTACGGCCTTTTCGAGTCTGAAAATGCGCGCTCGATGGAAGCGTTGCGCGAAGCCATTTTGCGCGCGCTGCAGGAAGGCGACCTGCTGCCCGAAGACCAGATGAGCGAAGACTTGCGTGAGATGCTGAAGGATCCGGGCGCAATGAATAACGAGGAGATTCGCGACCTGATTGACAAGCTGATGGAACGCCTTGCGGGCGAGGGCTACATCAATCCGCAACAGCCACCCCAGGTGACACCACCGCCGCAGACATCGGCGCTCGGACAAGTGGGCCAGCCGCAAGAACGCAACACCGAGGCGCGCTTCGAGATCACGGACAAGACCATCGACTTCCTCGGTTTCAAGACGCTGCAGGATCTACTCGGCTCGCTCGGCCGCAGCAGTTTTGGCCGCCACGACACCCGCGATCTTTCCACGGGCGTGGAATCGGGCGGCGTGTCGCGGCCTTATGAGTTCGGCGATGTTTTGAATTTGGACATCAGCGAAACGCTCTCGAATGCCATCCGGCGCGAAGGGGCCAAGGTGCCCATCGACTTGCACTACAAAGACCTGATGGTGCACCAGTGCGAATACCAGAGTTCCTGCGCCACGGTGTTGCTGCTGGATTGCAGCCACAGCATGATTCTCTACGGCGAGGACCGCTTCACCCCGGCCAAGCGCGTGGCCATGGCGCTTTCGCACCTGATCCGCACGCAATATCCCGGCGATACGCTGAGCCTGGTGCTGTTTCACGATTCGGCGGAGGAAGTTCCGCTGAACGAGCTGGCGCGCGTGCAGGTTGGCCCCTACTTCACAAACACGCGGGAAGGATTGCGGGTGGCACAGCGGATTCTGCTGCGGCAGCGCAAGGATATGCGCCAGATCGTGATGATCACGGATGGCAAGCCGTCCGCTCTTACGCTGGAGGACGGCAGGATTTACAAGAACGCCTTCGGGCTCGATCCGTTTGTGGTGGGAGAGACGCTGGAAGAAGTGAACAAGTGCAAGCGCGCCGGAATCATGATCAACACCTTCATGCTGGCGTCGGAATACAGCCTGGTGCACTTCGTGCAGAAGATCACGGAGATGTGCAAGGGCAAGGCGTACTTCACCACGCCGTACAACCTGGGACAGTATCTGCTGATGGATTACATGCAACGGAAGACCAAAACAATTCACTAAATCCTAGCTTGCCACGATGCGGTAGAATGAAGCCATGCCATTCTTGAAACGGCTTTCGCGGCTGATTGGCCTGGAGGCTCCCTTGACGCACATTGATTCGGGACACACGGCGCCGGGCTTTTCCTTGAAGGCGCTGGATGGCAAGGAATACTCGCTGCAGAAGTTGCTGGAGCGAGGACCCGCTGTTGTGGCGTTTTTCAAGGTTTCCTGCCCGGTATGCCAGTTCACATTTCCGTTCCTGCAGCGCTTGCACGAGCGCTACGCAGGGGATGGCGCCACGGTGATCGGCGTCTCGCAGGATGATGCAAGGGACACCAAGGAGTTCAACCAGGAATATGGCGTGACGTTCCTGACGCTGGTGGACATCGAAGGATATCCAGCGTCCAATGCCTACGGGCTAACCAGCGTGCCAACGATTTTTCTGATCGCGCCGGACGGCAAGGTCAAGGTAAGCTGCATGGGCTTCAGCAAGAGCGACCTGGAGAAGATCGCTTCGGAGCTTTCGCTCTACAAAAAGATGCAAGCGGCGCCGCTTTTTCGGACAAATGAAATCGTTCCTGCGTACAAACCTGGTTGAGGCAGCAAAAACTAGGTCCGGTCGGACCTGAAAAAATCCCCAACGAAGTGGGCAACCAAGCCAGCGCTGCTTCTTAGACTTCCTCGCGCAGCAAGTCTTTCCTGTGCTTGGGCGGCTTTCTCCGCTTGTCCGCGACGACCCGGGTCACCGCGGGAGCCAAACCAGAATTTCGCGCGCGGCGGCGAGCCTCCACGCCTTTGTCCAGTTTTTGTTTGCGTTTTCGTTTCATCCCAAACTCACACACACCCCGAAATCGCAATCAGAACGTGAAGGTCACCTGAAGATCTAGGCGGCGATTGGATGTGGAATCACTGTACGGCCTGCCCGTGAGGCCGTTGGATTCGCCAAAGAGAGGCGAACCCAGATTGCCGATGGGCGTGGCCAGGTTCACGTTGTTGAAGAGGTTTCGCGCGTTCACAGAAAACGTCACAGCGTAGCGCCGATTCGTCGCCCCGGCATCCGGGCCTCCACGCCCGCCGCCCGGTCCCCCTCTCGGACCGCCTCCTCCGGGACGCCCGAACGTGCCGCCGCCCATGAGCCCCCCGCCCCCGCCCGACGCGCCTTCAAGAACGGGGCCAAATCCAAAAGTTTTGCTCAGGCGGAGATTCAAAGAAAATCGGCCGGGTCCATCGCCATAATTGACCGGGATCGGCGTGTATGTGGAGAGATCCGTTGCCGCCAGGCGGCGAAAGCAGGCCGGACGTTGTACTGATTACTTTGATAAGGATCGGTGCCGCTAGTGATATTAAACGGAATGCCGGAACTCGCGATCAGGAAGGGGCTCAAGCGGAAGCCGCGGGGCATACCGATCGTGCCGCCCAGGAACAGCCGATGGCGAATGTCGTAACTTGCGCGGCCGTAATCTTCCTGCAGGTCGCCCGGTATCGAGGGAAAACTCCCCGCGCCGGAGGTGTCACTGTTGGCGTAGTTCAACGTGTAGTAGCCGAAGAGCGAGAGCTTGGCGCCCATGCGAATGCTGCCGTTGACGATCAGTTGATTCTGCTTAAAGATGCCCTCGGACTGATATTGGAAAACATTGCCCTCATTTGGGTTCACGCGCTGGCCCGTCGTTGGGTCGACAGGGTTCAGATTGTTGGTATAAAACTCGTGCACCCCGCGCGAATTGAGATAAGTGACGGCCAGGTTGGCGATCTTGGTGAGCTGACGCTCCAGCGTGACCCCGGTTTGAATCGTGTAGGGAGCGTGCAGATTCGGATTGTTCTTGTAGACATTCGTGCTGGCGGTAGCGGAAGCTATGTCAGGTGTCTGCGGGAGAAAAACCTGTGGATTCGGCACCTGAAATTCGGTCTGCAGGCTGCCGTTGACGTTGTAACGAAGCTGCTGGAGTTCCAGGTTGTACGCAAAACGGTCGTAGAACATGCCAAAGCCCGCGCGCAGTACCGTCTTGGGAGGATTCTTGGCGCTGCCGCCAATGCCCCAGGCAACACCCAGGCGCGGTGCAAAATCGGTATGATCGCTGAAGTGGTTTTGCGTCTCGAAGCGCAAGCCATAGCTGATGGTGACGTTCTGCCGCAGCTTCCAGTCATCCTGAACAAAAAGGCCCGCATCCACGAGCGTGACGGTCGCGCCAGGCGTGCCTGTTGTCTGGGTATAGAAGCTCGCGCCGCCGCCCAGGGCATACAAACTCGTGCCGCCCGGGTTCTGCGGGCAGGCACTGGACGTGCTATTAGCGAGAACGCATTCGGTGATCTGGTAGGCTTCGATCGGCGTGATGATGCAATTGTTGTTCGCCGCCGAAGGGACGCAGGTGGGATCGGGATTCGGGCGTGAACCGAAGATGTATTGCCCAACGAAATTACCCTGCGTGGAACTATTGTCGTTGGTGGCGCGCAGCCTGCCGCCGAACTTCCAGGCGTGCTTGCGGAAATTCTTATAAATGATGTCCTGGACCTCGTAACGGTTCTGGATATCGGAAATGTTCCTCCCGCCGCTCCCGAGACCGTCAAAGGCCCCGCCCACATTGACGTTTATGGCGGTGTTCACGGGGGTGGTGAGGTCGCTGTCGTGGACATACTGGAACCGGACTTCGTTGATGGTGCTGGCGTTGATGGTCTGCGTGTCAGTGACTTGCAGCGTGTGTTCGGTGCTTAGGTAATTCGTTCCCACTTCCGCCAGACTGAATTGTCCCACGTCGGCGTTCGATTCCGACTCGCGAAAGTATTGATAGCGCGCTGTCAGCGTGTTGCTCGGGGTGAGTTGATAATCGATTCGCGGGCTCAAGTTGGTCCTGGTTTGGGGATTCGCCACCGCCGCGCTGTAGGGAATGATGCTG
Source organism: Candidatus Acidiferrum sp. (assembly GCA_049522075.1). Taxonomy (GTDB): domain Bacteria; phylum Acidobacteriota; class Terriglobia; order Acidiferrales; family UBA7541; genus Acidiferrum. The sequence continues at coordinate 3,824 of JBEKOE010000090.1, read as the reverse complement.
AACTGGGCATCCGAGGAAGGGCACGGAATCAAGAGATGCGGATCTCCGCAGATTACGGTCGAACTGACAATGTTCAAAGCCTGGATGTTCCGCTGTTCGATATTGAAGAAAAACGACGCTTTCTTGTTGATGGCGCCGCCGATGTTCCCGCTGTATTGTTCGGAATGATAGTCCGGTGCCGCGGTATTCGGCGGCAATATTTCGAAGGGATTGCGCGCATTAAAGGCGGAGTCATTCCCGCTGATCATGAACTGCCCATGAAGCGTATCCGTCCCGGGCTTGGTGAAGATTTCGACGCGGCCGTAGCCCAAGCGGTCGTACTCCGATGAAAACGGATTCTGGTTGATGCGAATTTCGCGAATGGAGGCTTTCGGGGGAAGCTGCCCGGCGGTGAAGCTGTCAATGTAAATCTGCCCGCCGTTGGGACCGGCGGAGGGACCCGCAAGAGCCTGGAGTTCCGACTCGAGTTCGTCGGGGTCGTCCGAAAGGGCTTCAAGGTCCTTACCCTGAAGGACGATGGTGTTAGCGTTGTTGGAGGGATTGGCATCCACCTGAGTGGTGGTGTCATTCACGAAAACCTTCTCCTGCTGTTCTTCCAGGGCGAGCGGAATGTTGACGCGAAGCGATTGATCGGCAGCGAGGGCGATGCCGCTTTTGTCGAAAAGCGCAAAGCCCTTGGCCACGGCCTTGATTTCATAATTGCCGGGCGCGAGGTCCTTGAACTCGTAGAAACCCTCCTTGTTGGTGACCGTGTCCATGGAACCCCCGGAGGGCGTAGTCAAGAGCACGCTGGCTTCGGTAACCGCGGCCCCGGAGGGATCCGTCACCTGGCCCCGGATAGAAGCGGTTGGGGATTGCGCGGCTAGAGCACCGGCGGCGCAGAAAAACAGGAGGCTCGCGAAGCAGGCGAGGAATCCAGCTTTTTTCCAAAATCGAGAAATCATCCCGAGTGTCGTTCCCTTTCTAATGATTGCTGGTGCTTGCCGGGCATCACGGCGTGCCGGCAGCAGCGGCGTCTGCACCACCGTTGTTCAAACTCCACGGCGTAAGAATCGAGGCAGCCTGTCCTTGCGGTGAAGCTTGCAGGATGGGCTCAACGCCTCCCAAAACCGTGATGGCTGTCGTTTTCGATGCGTCATGATCAGTGGTCGCCACGATCATAACCGCATCGCCTTTCTGAAAATCCGTCAAAGAATTCGCGGGAAGCCGGCTGAGCATCTGCTGGAGATCACCGCCGCCCGCGCGTCCCGCGCCATTCGTTCCGCCACCGAAGCCACCGCTCCTACCTGCGCCGATTCCGGGTTGTGGCTGCGGGGCAGGTGCAGTGGAAGGCGCTGATGGTGCGGCGCCCGGTTTCGCCACGTCGCCGGAACCCGTAGCATCTGCAGAGGCGCCCTTCAAGCGCATGGCAATGCCCTGCGCCATGGGTTGCGGCAATTTGCGCAACTGCGAATCCGGGAGGAGCTTCACCTCAACATTTTTCTTGGTGGCGAGATCGTTGACCATGAACGAGCCACCCGTGGCATCGATTGACACGATCATGCCGGCGATGTTGCGGAACGCGCCGGAAACGATTTCTTCGGCCGTGAATTCGGAGCCGTCGGCGCTGCGCGTGCCGCGGGCGCGTAATTGATCGCCGGTCTTGATTTCGGCGAGGGCGCTGGGCTTGGCATCGTCGAATTTGACGGAGCCTGGGGCATAGCGGCGCAGAATCGTGGTGGAGGCGGCGTGAATGGCGATGTCTTTGTTACCCGTGGCCGTCGCCGTGCCAATCGTGATTACACCGGAAGAGGCATCCACCGAACGCACGAGCCCTCCAATGCCGTGGCGTTGCCATTCTTCGCGCTCGTGGGCTTGCTTTTCCGCGATGTCGGTTTTCTTCATGGCCACCACGGACGACGCCACCATGGAGTTGGGATCGTCACCCGGCTTGCCGCGAACCAGTATGCGATCTCCCGCCTGAAGATCGGCGAGTTGCAGCGGAGCGGCTTCCTTCAAATCCTTGGAGCCCGGGGGCACGCGAATCAGCTTTGCGTCCGCGGAAACGACAACTTTAATTTCTGTGCCGGCGTCCGTGGTCAAAGTGAGGGTGTTGCCGGAAATAGTCTTGATGGTGCCCAGGGCCGGCATTGATTTGGGTGCGGGTGTTGCCGGCACCCCCTGTCCTGCCCGAACGGAAAAAGACGAAACGCCAAGCAGGCAGAGGCCAAGCACGACGCCACACAAACGCCAGTTTTTCGCACGGACTCTGCGCACAGCTTCAGTTCCCATCGAACTCTCCTCCAGTTCCCCCTCGGTCGTGGGAGCCCTAAGCGAATTTACAAACACACTTCCACCTATGTCCTGGAGCGAGGCTCATCAACTTAGACGCTCCGAAGGGGAGGATGCGTTACACCCATCTTACACAACATCACCGGGAGCCCCTATGGGCTAAGGCGTGGCCAAATAAACGCACATTTCCGAGTATGAGGAATGGCGATGCGGAAGTTTCCATTTAGACTTTGGGGAATAACTTTGCAGCTTAGGAGGTCGGCGCTTTAGCTCCGACATTAGGCGCTTGTCTATCATTGGGCTTTAGCCCCCGCGGAAATGGCTTCAGGCCTTTTTCCGCAGCCTATTTGGCCATGCTATGGAATACATAATGCATGCGCCACCCAAGGGAGGCGGCCGGGCTTATACTTGCCATGGCCGGGAAGGCACAATCGAGATTACGGCCTATAGGAGACTAGACATGAAGAAGACGACACTCTTGGGGGTCGCGCTCGCACTCCTGTTGGCATCGCCGGGCAAAAGTTTGTGTCAGAGCGCCGCCTCGGAGCCGCCCCAGGCCGCCGTGAAAGCTGCTGACATGCACTACCCTTGCTCGGAATCCGACATCGCGCATTACACGGCGCGCCGGGCCACCGGCTCCATCCGGGTGGATGGCTTGCTCGACGAGCCCGACTGGCAAAAAGCGGAAAAGTCGCCACGCTTCGTGGATATGGCCACGGGCGAGCCCGCCATTTACGGCACGCGGGCCTCCGTGCTCTGGGACGACCAGAATCTCTATGTCGCTTTCTGGGTCGAGGAGCCCTTTGTTCAGGCCAAGCTCACCGAAAAAAACTCGCTGATCTTCAACGAGAATGACGCCGAAGTGTTCATCGACGGCGGCGATACCTATTACGAATTCGAAACCAACGCTCGCGGCACGACTTATCAGATGTTTTACATCTGGCGCGACGCTTACAAAAAAGGCGGACGCTTTGACGTGCCGGAATTCGACGTTGTCAAGAACAACGCCATGACTTTCGGAGGCGACTACGACCGCCAGGCGCCCACCTTCTGGAAGGGGACGAATCCACGCGGGCTTCGCTGGGTGTTCTTCGGCCGGGGTTTCCCCGGGCTCCAGAGCGCCACGCACGTGGACGGCACGCTCAACGACAACTCCGATGTGGACAAGGGTTGGACCGTCGAGCTGGCGTTTCCGTGGAAGGACGCCAAGTGGCTGGCGGGAGACCGGCCCTTGCCCCCTAAGGACGGTGACACTTGGAAGATATTCTTCGGGCGTTTCGAGTTGCTCCGCGTCGCGGGCGCCGAAGTCCAGCCCCACCCAGGCTGGGCGTGGAACCGCCACGGCGTTTACGACACCCACCTCCCCCAGTGCTGGACAGCCGTGAGTTTTTCGACCCGTCCGGTGCAATAGCCAGAGCCCTCAGTCCCCTTGGTTGATTAGATGACGGTGTCGGCTCCCTCGACCGAGTAGACTTGGTTGCTGTTGAACGACCAAGGCTCGGAAAAAGGAGCCGAGCAATGTTAATTATAGGTTGTGATTTTCACACGCGCTA
>JBEKOE010000089.1:0-9393 GCA_049522075.1 Candidatus Acidiferrum sp. | reverse complement strand
ACGGCTCGACGATTTCTTTCTCAGCGAGTTCCACCAACAAACAAATCTACTCGGAGGAGTTTCGTCGGAAGGCGGCCTCTACATCGCCGCTCACGCGCGAGTGACTTCCACCACAACTGCCTGGCCTTCGCCTTTCCCGCGCTGGTTGAGCCAGGCGCCGAGGCCCTCGGCAAAGCGTTCAGGCGTAAGGCGGAAACTGGCTTCCAGGCGGCCGTCGGCGACCGGCAGAGTATCGTCGAAATCGGGCGAATTGGTGAAATTGCGCATGCAGAATTGATCCAGCCACTCGAGCGGGCAGGGCTTGCGTTCCCCGCGAATCAGTACATTCACCTGAAATTTCTGAGCGTACATAGCGAAATCATACCATTGTGCGCGCAGTGTCCTGGCCAGCCCGAACTTGCGCAGGGCTCAGGGCTAACATACACTGTGCGGACACGAGACGGACTTGCACCATCCTGCCTCTCTGGGATGCTCCTCCTGGTATCGGAGACCGGCTGGTTTCGGCGCATCGCATTGCTCTCGGATGCACCGCACTTTAAATTCCGGGGGTTGAACGTGGGAACGCCAATGGAAACCTGGGTTGACGAAGCCGCCCGGTTGACCAAGCCGGATAAAGTCGTTTTTTGCGATGGCTCCGAAGCGGAAAACAACGTCATCCTGCACGAAATGTTGAAGCATGTGGATTCCTTCCGGCTCAACGAAAAAACCTATCCCAATTGCTATCTGCACCGCAGCAACCCCAGCGACGTGGCCCGCACGGAGCACCTCACGTTCATTTGCACGCCCGACAAGGACGATGTAGGCCCGACGAACAACTGGATGGATCCCGCCGCGGCCAAACTCAAGGTGGGAGCGCTGCTGGACGGGGCCATGCGCGGGCGCACCATGTACGTGGTGCCCTACATCATGGGTCCTGCGAATTCGCCGATCAGCAAGGTGGGCGTGGAAGTGACGGACAGCCCCTACGTTGTGGCGAGCATGCGCATCATGGCGCGCATCGGGAAAGTGGCCACCGGCCGCTTGGGAAATTCGGCGGATTTTGTGCCGGGACTGCACTCGCTGGGCGATCTGGACCCGCTGCGGCGGTACATCATGCACTTTCCCGAAGAGCGGCTCATCTGGAGTGTCGGTTCGGGCTATGGCGGCAACGCGCTGCTGGGCAAAAAGTGTTTTGCGCTGCGCATTGCCAGCTACATGGCGCGGCAACAGGGCTGGATGGCCGAGCACATGCTCATTCTCGGACTCGAATCGCCCGGCGGAAAAGTCACCTACATGGCTGCGGCGTTCCCCAGCGCTTGCGGAAAGACGAACCTGGCCATGATGGTCTCCGCGCTGGAAAGCCAGGGCTACAAGGTCTGGACAATCGGCGACGACATCGCGTGGATGCAGATTGCGCCGGATGGCTATCTGCACGCCATCAATCCGGAAGCGGGATTCTTCGGCGTGGCCCCGGGCACGGGGATGAATACGAATCCCAACGTGATGCGGGCGCTGAGCCGCAACACCATTTTCACCAATGTCGGCGTGACTGCGGAAGATGAGCCGTGGTGGGAAGGCATCGGTGGCGGCCCGCCGGAAGGACTGGTGACGTGGCGCGGCGAGAAGTGGGACCTCTCGAAGGGACCCGCGGCCCATCCCAACGCGCGCTATACCGTGCCTGCGCAGCAATCCCCCTGCATCTCTCCCCAGTGGGAGGCGCCCGAGGGCGTGCCCATCTCGGCGATTATTTTTGGCGGCCGCCGCGCTCGCCTGGCTCCCCTGGTGTATGAGTCCTTTGATTGGCAGCATGGCGTCTTCGTTGGCGCCACGATGGCTTCGGAAACAACCGCGGCCGCCACGGGCGATGTGGGCATCACGCGGCGCGATCCCATGGCGATGCTGCCCTTCTGCGGCTACAACATGGCCGATTATTTCCGCCACTGGCTGGAGATGGGGAAAGGCATCCCCAAGCCGCCCAAGATTTTCCATGTGAACTGGTTCCGCAGGGGCGCCGACGGCAAATTCCTGTGGCCGGGCTATGGGGAAAATGTGCGTGTGCTGAAATGGATTCTGGAGCGCGTCGAGGGCCGCGGCGAGGCGCACGAAACCGAGATTGGCTATGTCCCGAAAAAGTCCGGTCTGACGCTGGATGGGTTGACGATTCCACGCGAAGCGTTGAATGAATTGTTCCGCGTAGACCCGGATGATTGGGAAATCGACCTCGCCGATAGCCGCGAATTCTTCGCTCAATTCGGCCCCCGTCTGCCCGCAGAGCTGCTCGAAGAGCACATGAAGCTCGCCCGCCGCCTCGAAAATTCCATCCCCGCCTGAGCGCCGGGCGCTCGACGTATTCCTCGCCGTCATCCCGAGCGGAGCGACCCGATTTTCTCCTCCGCGCCGCAGTTTGGCGCGTCGGGTCGCGCAGTCGAGGGATCTCTCCGTCACCCGACTGGGCTGTTGCACGTGCAACATTTCCGTCCCGCGCCACGAAGGAAATGTCGGCGGGCCGACAATTGTACTTAACTTTCTAGTTAACATGGTCATAGAAAACAAAAGAGTTATGGGCGAACGCATTTCGCTAGAAGACCCCCACCCCCTGTTTTTGCGTATGTACGGGAATAATTGGACTTACGGGCGACCCGCGCGGATGTACGGGAATGATTGGACTTACGCAGTTTTAAGTGATCAGTGGTCAGTTTTGAGTTTAGGAGAAGACGGAAGAAAGAGAGAGGCGGCGCAAGGCGCAAAAATGTCGGCGCGCCGACAATGGCAATTGATGTTGTAGTAAACGCAGCCGTTAGAAAAGCGGGTTTACAGTTCACAGTTGAAGGTACAAAGTTCAGAGCAAGATTCTCCAGCCGGTTGTAACCTCCGGGATTTGAGAGGCGGAGAGGTGCGCTTAGGAAGATCATTTGGTTAGATGTACCCCCCACCCCCCTGTTTTTGCGTAAGTAGGGGAAACAAAGCACTTACGGGAGAATTTCGTGGATGTAGGGGAAACAAAGGAGTTAGCAGAGATCGAGGGGCGGGTGAGGGTGTGGGGAGGGTCGAAATGGCACAGGAGCAGCGTCCCCTCAGCATAACAGGTGAAGCATAGCACATTATTTATCAGTTGTCTACTCTTATTTAGTGGGTACTAGTTTCGAAACTGGTACGATGAGCCTGGGGCATCGCAAATCAAGGTCAAAGTCCGCACCCTTACAAACCAAAGGGTGCGGCACCCAAAGTCGTTCCGACGGCTAGCCCATTGGCTGGCTGCCCCTTGCTACTTGACAGGCACTGCACGGGCGAGTAGGTTTTTATTGAACCAGTTGTCTGCGGAGCCTTTTGCTAGGCGGGCCTATGGCCTGACCAGCACTACGCAAAGCGGGCAGCGAAGAACTGAAGGCCTGGCATAGCCGGGACCAAAGGAAAGGATAAGATAATGAACCGCAGAAGTGTTCCCTCTCAAGTGTCTAACTCTCCCGTCTCCCTGGGAGAGAATCCTGTAAATGCATTCCACGCGAGAGAATATGCAAAGGAGTCGTCACCCAGCATTCTCGCAGTAATTTTGGAGCTTACCGAAAATGCTCGGGACAATGCGACCGAGCTTACACTCACGATAGATGTCGGGAAGTCGCGGCAAGAGGGTCCTGTTCACGTATTAGTCCCCAAGAAAATCACTTGCGTGGATAACGGCACTGGACTCACCCACGCGGAGTTTCTTGATAAGTTTTGCGGCGCATATTCAGAGTCCGAAAGCCATCATGAGGTTGATCGTGCAGGCAGAAACGGGGTCGGCACGAAAACCTATACTTCAATCGCGGAGAAAGTCTTAGTTAAGACTACGACCGCCCGGCCGACCGAGGGGCTTGACCAGCATCGCGACGCTCTCCGGCCGAAGCTCCCCGCGGGCGTACATTTGCCGGCCGATGGAGAGCCCGACGACGTGTGGAGGGTATACGAATTCCGCTTACATACCCGGGATGCACAGCCCGCGGAATGGACGGTTGCAGACCCACGAGAAATGGGCACGCAAGTTGATTTATGTGACTTAAGAGACCGCACAGAAATCCCATATGAGACACTCATCGAAAGGTTGTCCTACAGCCGAGAATGGCTGCAAAACACGGCCCATTCCTTCACCGTTCAACTCACTGGCAACGTGCCAACTACGCTGGGAAGTGCACGGAGGGTGGTTCTGCGGCCATGGTCGCACCCGGTAAAAAACTGGTTGGTGGAGTCAAAGGGTAGGTCGAGCGAGGAAATAAGCATTTACGACCCAACGTTGAAGACGAAGGAGATCATTCCTACATGCACCAGCCTCCCCGGGGTGATCGAGTTCGACTTCCGTGTTGTCGGAAAAACAACCGACGGCCAAATGCAGAATCTCGAGAAGCCTGCGCTCCTGCTGGAGATTTGCGGTGCTCTCCCATACGCGCCCAACCTTGAGGGGGTTCTTAGTGCACGCACCCTGCCACTCCTGACTTTTCTGGGCCTGGAGCATGCCTCCTCAATCGGGGCGTTCTGCAACGCGGCGTGCGGCTACGCCAGGATAAATGCGTTGGCGATGAAAGAGGCGTTACGAAATAACAAGACGACGCTAGCGTCCGGACCGGGTGGAGAGCCTGTGGAAGCTTTGAGACAGTATCTATGTAGCCTGTTCAGGATTCTGCATCGGGCTTGGTACAACGCAACCAGGTCAAGTCAGGACGAGGCCGCGCGGGATGCGGTAAAAGAAGCTGAAGAGGAAGTGAATCTGGCTCTCAGGGGGGCAAATAGAAATCCCTTCAAGGGGGGCGACATCCGCAAAACCGATGCAGAGGGGAAGCCTCAGCCAACTCCCCCGCCTGCGCGGCGGCACCGTTGGGAGTGTGGCTCATGCGGCAAACGGTGGCTGTGCGCTGCAGGGTTCACGCCAAAGGTTTGTGCAGAGGTGGGGCCCGGGATCGGACCAGGCCCTGGGTGTGGATCTGACAACATTGGACTGGCTAAGAATCAGCCTAGGATCGGTGACTGCCAAATTCGAATTGAGCAATTAGGTGACTCCCGGATCCCTGCAGTTTTTCAGTTCGAGAAGTTCGCGGAGGACCTCGATGTTCCGGTGGTGCGAGTTAATCTGGTAAGCCCGAGATATATCGAGCTCCGTGGAATGGGTTCCATGTCCGGCCAGGCTCAAAAGAGATTGAAGCAGTATCTGGTGGACGTATCCCTAGTAGCAATCGCGGATTACAACTCCAAGACTCGTGGCTCAGATTTTTCTGAGGAGTTCGGGGAGTTATATTTCAACCGAATGCTACGGTGTATCGGGATTAAGCAATACGAGGCGCAGCTCGCGAAACTTTTAGAGTCCACAACAGGCGCTGACGAAGAGAAGGCTCTTGCAACTGCATAGACGAGCGGGGCGTAGCTCGGGATGCGCCCCCAGCGTTTTGTTATTCGGCGGATGGCTAGTGCGTAACGGCTGAGCAATTTTTGGTGGCGCACCTCCGGCGCTGGATGTTCTTTCCTTGCGTGGTCCCCGCGCTTGCGCACGGGGCTAACTTGTGGCGCACCCTCCAGAAAACGGTGGGCGCCCCGACTGGGTCGGGGTAAACGCCAGGCACGCCTACGGTGCTGGGAAGGAGGAGGACGGCTGCGGATTCCTCGGGGGCTTTTCCGGCTTCCATGAGCCATGTGGCTCTTCTGGTACGCTTGACGTAACGCGTAATGCCTGCTATTTTGTGCGAGTGATCGTCAGCTATCGGGATAAGCGGACCAGAGAGTTCGCGGGCGGGGAGCGCGTCAAGGCTTTTTCTGGAATGGAACGTTCCGCGCGCCTGAAGCTGGACCGTCTGGAGGCGGCTACGTCGCTCGCAGACCTTGCCGCGTTGCCCGGCAACCGTTTTGAAGCGCTGCATGGCGACCGCAGGGGCCAATACAGCATCCGCATCAACGATCAATGGCGCGTGTGCTTCGAGTGGCCCAGCGGGTCGCCGGGGCCGTCGAATGTGGAGATTGTCGATTATCACTAGGAGAATGGCCATGGCTATCGCTGCGATCCACCCGGGTGAACACCTGGCGGAAGAACTGAAAGAGCTCGGTCTGAGCGCGGCGGAACTGGCGCGCAAAATGAACGTGCCAACGAACCGCATCACGCAAATCTTGCACGGAACACGCGCCATCACGGGTGATACGGCTCTGCGACTGTCTCATTTCTTTGGCACAAGCGCCCAGTTCTGGCTCAACCTGCAGAGCCTCTACGACCTGCGGCTGGCCGAGGAGAAGGCCGGGAAGTCCATCAAAGCGCTCCCCAAGCTGAAACGGCGCGAAGCTGTGCCTGTATGAAGGATTCAGAGGGCGGGGACGTGGGGGCCGAGTGGCAAATAGACTAGCGGGCTGGGCGATTTCGAGTGCCGCACCCTCCAGAAAACGGCGGGCGCAAAAGGCACGCCTCCGGCGCTGGAGGTTCTTTCCCGGCGGGGTCCCCGCGCTTACGCGCGGGGCTAACTTGTGGCGCTCCTCCAGTGCTGGAAAGATGCCCTCTACAGACAGCGGAAGCGTTGTTCTTCCTTCCGCAACCAACTACAGCATGGACTGGATGCCGGAATCGATGGAGAGGTGCGTGACGCGGGCGCCGCTGATGACGTAGGCCTCGCCCTCGGCGTGGGAGAAATGCAGGAAGCGGCTGAGATGGTAATCCTCGTCGAGGACGTTGAAGAGCGCCTGGATCTCCGCGGCACTCAACTGGAAGGCGGACAGGGCTACGGGGTGGCCGAAACTGCCTGCTACGGCGAGGTAACGATCCACAACTTCGCGAAGGCTCAGCATGGGCGCACGGCGAGCGGCTGCGGCACTTGGAGAATCATCGCGCCGAAGTTTAGCGCCCCCGGCCAGCCGAGGGAAGCGCGAGTTTGGCGCGCCGCGCCGGGATTCGGTAAGATGCTGGGCGGCAATTCCAACGACGGAAAGGAACACATTATGAGCTTGGCAGTCGGACACACTGCGCCGGATTTCACCTTGAAGGATCAGAACCAGAAGGAAGTGAAGCTTTCGGCCTTTGCCGGAAAGAAAAAAGTCGTGCTGGTGTTTTATCCACTGGACTGGAGCCCGGTCTGCACCAACGAGCACGCTTGCTTCGTGAACGAGATGAAGCAGTTTGAAACGCTGGATGCCGAAGTCCTCGGCGTCAGCGTAGACAGTGTGTGGTCGCACAAGGCCTACGCGGAAAAAATGGGCATCAAGTATTCGCTGCTGGCGGATTTCCATCCCAAGGGCGCGACGGGCGAAAAGTACGGCGTGTACCTGGGCGAAAAGGGCATCACCGGCCGCGCCATTTTCATCGTGGACAAGCAGGGCAAAGTGGCCTGGGCGAAGAATTACGACATTCCGGTGGTGCCGGATGTGAAGGAAGTGGCCACGGCATTGGGCGGAGTGAAGTAGAGCGAACCCGGCCGCACAGCATGGCTCAATGCTTCGCCGGAGCGCCGGCAAACGAGCGCACCAGCAGGACGAGCTGCCAGCGCTGTTCCTCCGTCAGGCGCTTTTTGAACGACGGCATGGGCTTGCGCCCCTCGGTGATCTGGTGGTAGATCTCCCCGTCGGTCAATTTGTTAATGTGGGAGGCATCGGTCAGATCGGCGGGGCCGGGGTCGTACATCATGGCGTCGGAGCCGTCGCCCTTCCCCGTGTCACCGTGGCAATTGGCGCACTGCTCGGCATAGACCTGCTTCGCGGCCTTCAGAGCGGCTTCTGACGGCGCGACGGGATTTTTGCGCTGTTTCTCTTCTTCGGGGATCGTCCAGTTCGGTTTCTGGAACGCGGCAAATCCAATCGAGAGGCAAACCAAACCGAGGGTGCAGGCAAGTAGAAACTTGCGCATAGTGCGGCTCCGTTGCGAGGTGCTAGTCATGGGTACGCAAAAAGTTTCGCACAACCGGGGCGTGGCGGGAAGCGCGCCATGGTGTCGCAGGAGATATCACGTGAAGGCCACGTGAGGCCGCGTGGCGAGGCCGGCCCCATACCGCGCGAATCCATGGGAGCGGTGAAGGCTGTGATACCTTGGAGAGGAACTTCCGGGGGAAACTTTATGGACGAACAACAGGCACCGCCGCAGGGACAGGTTCAAATCAAGGCCGACGAGAAAGAACTCCAGGGCCAATACAGCAACCTGGTGATGATTCACCACCACGCCGAAGAGTTCACGCTGAATTTTGTGTACGTCTTTCCCAATGCGCAGCAGGGCAAGCTGCTGGCCAGCATGATCGTCAGCCCGGGCCACGCGAAACGCATCTGGCGGGCGCTAGGCGAAAACATCGCGCGCTTTGAAGCGCAGTATGGGCCGATCAAGGAAGGCCCGGAAGGCAACATGCCCCCCGCGAACATCGGATTTGTGCAGTAAGACGGAGAGGCAAGTGCGCTTTCGTGCAGCAAGCGACCAAGCGGTGCTCGTCTACCTCGGCGAGGAAATCGGGCTGGCGAGCCACGAGCGCGTGTGCAAGCTGCTGCGGCTGCTGCAGGATGAACCAATCGCGTGGGCGCGCAATCTCCAACCCGCTTACTGTTCCCTGCTAGTGAGTTTCGACCCTTGCCAAGTTGATCACCGCGAAGTTGAAACCACGCTGCGGCGCTACGAACAGCGCGCGGAGAAAATGGCGTTGCCCCAGCCGCGCACCGTGGATTTACCCGTTTGTTACGGCGGTGAGTTTGGCCCTGATCTCGATGAATTGGCCGCGAGGCACAAGCTCTCAGCCTCGCGCGTGATTGAATTACATATATCGCGGCTCTACCGCGCCTACTTTCTGGGATTCGCACCGGGCTTCGCCTATCTGGGCGATTTGGCGCCGGAGATCGCCACGCCGCGCCTGGCAACGCCGAGAAAGAAGGTTGCGGCGGGGAGTGTCGGGATTGCGGGCACGCAGACCGCGGTGTACCCCTTCGCGACGCCCGGCGGGTGGCGGTTGATCGGGCGAACACCACTCGAGATGTTTCGCAAAGACCGCGAACCGATGGGATTGATCTCCATGGGCGACGAAGTGCGTTTCCGCGCCATCACGCGCGAAGAGTTTGCCGCGTGGCCGCCGCCGTGAGTTCCCTGGTAGTGGAAAATCCGGGACTGCTGACGACGGTGCAGGATTTGGGCCGGCCCGGCTATGGCCCGCTCGGCGTTTCGCCCTCGGGCGCGGCGGATGCGGTGGCGCTGCGGCTAGGAAATTTGCTGGTTGGAAATGCGCAGGGCGCGGCGGCGCTGGAAATGACCCTGGTGGGCGGGCGCTACAGGTTTTCGGAAGGCGCGGTCATTGCTCTTGCGGGCGCGGATTTTGGCGCGATGCTGGAGGGTCAGCCGATCGAGTTGTGGATTCCGCATGCGGTGCGTCCCGGGGGTACGCTGGAATTGGGATTGACGCGTGCAGGGGCGCGCTGCTATTTGTGCATCGCGGGCGGGATTCAGGTGGA
>JBEKOE010000088.1:0-10228 GCA_049522075.1 Candidatus Acidiferrum sp. | reverse complement strand
ATGGCGCCAAAGAACGACTTCGGAAGAGCCTCGCTTCTTCCCATTCCGAAAAGCAATCGGGCGGCGCCGATCTGCGCGCCGAGACCCGAGCCAAAATTAGCAACAATTAAGGTGACGCCCACAATTCCAAATAGTGGTGCCCAGGTACGGGCGGCGGCAAACACGTAAGCCGTGTTTTCATTCGGAAATACCTGCGAAGCAGGCCACACCAGTTGGGCGATGTAAACCTCAGCCGCGGAAAGCATGCCGATGACAACGCACGTAAGAACCGTCGCCAGCATAATGTTGCGGCGCGGGTTCTCTGCCTCTTCGGACAAGGTGGAGATGCCATCGAATCCAATGTAAGTTAGGACCGCAATCGAGGTGCATCCAAACAAATTTCCCCAGGTAAACGTCGCCGGATCATAGAAAGGCCGAGTGAAGTAGATGGCGTCGGCCCCATGCGGAGTTCCATGAATGTAGCGGATCGCGGCGACAAAAACGACGACGATCACCGCGCTCATTCCGGCAGCCATGACGGTGTTCACGCGTGCCGAAGTTTTGATCCCTCGAATGTTCAGCAGCGTAAAAACTCCGGCAAAGAAAATCTTCCAACCCCATATGGAAAGTCCAGGGGCAAATTCGTGTGCTTGTTCAGCGCACCAGATCGTGCAGATAAGAGGATTGAGCATATAATCCATTACCATGCTCCATCCGGTCACGTAGCCGACAGCGGGATTGATCTCCTGCGCCACATAGGTGAACGCCGAGCCGGCACTGGGATACGCCCGGGCCATCCTGCCGTAGCTGATGCCCGTGAAGAGCATGGCCACCATTGCAATCAGTATGGCTGTGACGACCTGACCGTGGCCGCGCGTGCTGAGCACTCCGAATGCAGACATCGGCGCAACAGGCTGAATGACAATGATGCCGTAGAGAATCAGGTCTCGAAGTGTGAGAGTGCGCCGCAGGCGAGGTCCCGCGGTGGTGTAGCTGGCATCCGTGCTCAAGCACCTCTCCTTTTCGCCGGACGGTTCCCGTCTGGAGAGAGAACCACGGCGCGCGTCAGATTTTTCGGTGCGTCAGGGTTGAGTCCCTTGCGCAGACCCACTGCTGTTCCCATGAGATGCCCAGGGATGGCGGTGACAGCGTATCGTGCAAACTCCGGCACGTCCAGTCCGAGCTCAATCAGCAGGTCGCTGCAGTTCCGAAGGTCCGGGGTGGCCCGGTTGGCAATCACGCAGATCGCCGCGCCCAATTCCTTCAACTCGCGGGCAAGCACGGTTTCCGCTTCTGCCGCGGCTTCGGAAACAAACAGAGTAATTAGCGTATTTGGCCCGGCAATGGAACGCGGCCCATGCCGGAATTCCATCGAGTAACACACCTGGCTGTAGGACGATGACATCTCCGTGACCTTCAGCCCCGCTTCTTGTGCCAGCCAGTAATGAACGCCTTGTCCCAGGAAAACGTAGTCGTCGAACTTGCGCTTGGCCGCGAATTCCTGGATTTTCCGGGCATGCCCATCGAGCCACGCCTGGCCGCGTTGCGGTAACTGGTCCAACGCGCAACTGAGCATGTGGTCGCCGACGAATTGCAGACCGAGGCGTTGGAACGCCAGCAGAATGGCGGTGAATGACCGCGTCATCACCGTGCTCTTTTCGTCCGCCCAGGCCAGCTTGAAGGTGTGCGTGCAGAGGTCTTCCAGCGGGCTTTGCGGATTGCAGGTGACGCCGAGTGTTTGCACGGCCTTGTGCGCTTGCAGCAATTCGGCGGCGCGCAGAACTTCCGTGGTTTCCCCGGAACGCGACATCAGCACGATCTGTTCCGCGCCGATCCGCCGCAGAGTCTCCTCTGGCGCGAAGAGCAGTTCAGAGGCCGGAATCCCCGTGGCGGGAATGTAGAAATGCCTCGTCCAGAGCGCGGCGATCAGACGGGAAAGGTAATAGCTGGAGCCGCAGCCGACAAACAGCCAGGGGCTGCGGGGAGAAAACGTCGCTGCCAACCGGTCGAGTGTGCCTGATTCGCGGAGTTGCCTGCTGGTTTTACCCCAGATAGCTGGCTGGGAGAGAATCTCCGCGAGCGTATGTGCGGCGGGGGGCGATTGGCGTTTCTCGGCGGCCTTGATTCTGCTGGCGCTAAGCCTGGGCAAGGAGTGCCTCGTATATTCAAACGATTCAATAAAAGCTATTTTGAGGAAAGGCGGTTCGCGGCGCAAGCCCTTTCTTCCTGGTTCGCCCCGGCAGAACATGCGATTCTGCACAATCCGATTTCCGCGCGGAACACCACAGGACGCGGCCCCGTGACTGGAGGGCTCCGCAACGCGCCATTCGCCCTTTGCCATCCTGTCCTTTCGTACAGTCGTGTCATCCCCAAAGCCGGTATCTCTTGGCTCACAGAGAAGTTTTCGAGCGCAACGCCCCGCGCCAGAATCGCTTCTAATAAGAGGAGGAAGTTTTTGCGGATTCGCTAAACTCCGAGGGAATTCAGAATGGGCGACCTTGCCCTCAACTTCGATCGCCGTCAAGTTCATCGGGCGTCGCTCCACGTGGGCGGCTTCCTGTTCATACTCTTAGCTGCTTACTGGCTGCGCGGGCTTACTCCTCCACCCGATCCCATCCTCCAGGGTTATCTTCAGATCACGACGGGGCTCTTCGCGTTTGTATTTGCCGCGGTATCGCTGGTTCGGTTTCAAGGCACCCAGGACCGTATTTCCCTTATCCTGGGGTCGGGTTTCCTTCTCTCTGGCGCAACTCTGACCGCCTCTAGCGTTCTCTTCTTCCAAGGGATGCGTGAGTCGCAATTGTGGTTTTTCTGGGCGCCCGTGGCATGGTGGATCAGCCGGTTGCTCCTTGCCATATTATTCGTGGCGGCGCTGGTCGTGGAGCATTTCCTGCCTCGCTCGCGGCATCCCCGCTTGGAAATCGCGGGCGCTCTGTTCGGCGTCCTGTCATTGACCTACCTGATCACGGCAGCTTTGCGCAAGCTGCCGCCGGAGGCTTCGCATCACCCCAACGCCATCATTCCGAATCCGCTGCATCTTCTGCCCGCGTTGATTTTTCTGCTGGCGCTGGCTGGCTACAGCCGGCGGAGATACCTGATGGATTCGGCTTTTGACCACTCGATCTTCGGCGCCGTCTGGCTCAATCTGGCTGCCCAGCTCGCCGCTTGCCAATCGGAGAAGCTGCTGGACGGGCCCTTCGTTTTCGCGCAAGCCATGAATGTGGCCAGCTACACAATTTTATTGGGCGGGGCGCTCCTGGATAGCGCACACGTTTTCGAAAAGGTCCGGCACCTGGCCGCCAGCGATCCGCTAACGGGCCTGGCAAATTACCGCAGGCTCCTCGACGTGCTGGACACGGAGACGGAGCGCACCCTGCGCACGGGGCGGCCGTTTGCAGTGCTCCTGCTGGACCTCGATGGGCTGAAGAAAATCAATGATACCTATGGGCATCTGGTTGGCAGCCGCGCCCTCTGCCGCATTGCTGATATCTTGCGATTCTATTGCCGTGCCATTGATACGGCTGCGCGCTATGGCGGCGACGAATTCGCCGTGGTGCTGCCGGAAGCACGCGATGATGAAGCCCAGCGCGTCGCTCAGCGCATCCGTGAAACCCTGGCGGCCGATCAAGAAGAGCCGCCCATCTCGGCAAGCATCGGCATTTCCATCTATCAAGGAGAAGGCGAGCGCGTGGAGAAATTGCTGGCAGAAGCTGACCAGAATCTCTACGAAGAAAAAGCTCGGCGGAAAGTCATCAGCAAACCTGCCGACGCTTTCCGCCGCCGTTTGAAGAAGGGCTAGACTCGCCGCCTATTTTGTGGGATTAAACGGCGCGAGTTGATCCGAAATCTTCGCTTTATCCCCCACCACGACGATGGTCATCTCCTCCAGCTTGATGTACTTTCCGGCCATGCTCTGAACGTCGGCAGGGGTCACCGAATTCACCTTGGGCACATAGCTCTTCAGATAGTCCTCGCCGAGTCCTTGGAAATCGACGAATTGCAGTTGGCCGATCAGGGCCTGGCGGCTGGAATTCCGAATCACGAAAATCCCGGAGAGGTAGCTTTGAATTCCCTTCAATTCCATGGCCGAAGGAGGTTCTTTCTGCAAGCGGTCGATTTCGCCAAAGATTTCCTTCAGCGAAGGACCGGTGAATTGCGTGGTGATGTCGGCATGCTGCGCCCAGTAGGCGGTGTGAAAGTGGCGCGCGATTTCGCTGTAGGGCGAATAGGTGTAGCCTTTCTGTTCGCGAATGTTGGCGGTGATGCGGGAGTTGAACGAACCGCCCAACAGGGCATTGGTTACTCCCAGGGGAATCGCATCCGGGCTGGTGGGCGGTGCAACGGGCAGGCCCGCGACCAGCGTGGATTGCGGCGCGCCAGGCCGGTCGGTCAGATCCAGCACGTGATTCGGCTTGGGCGAGGGCACATTCTCCAATTTTGCCGGTCCTTTCGCCCAGTTCCCAAAGGTCTCGGCGATGGCTTTCTTGACGGCGGCCACGTCAAATTTGCCCGCAACATAGATGTGCGAACGCTGTGCGTCAAAGTTCGCTTCGTAATACTCCTTCACATCCTGGAGCGTGAGCTTCTTCGCGTCGTCCTCGGTGGCCAGAATCGTGCCGTACGGATGGTCGCCGTACAACAACTTCCGGAAACGAATCTCCGCGATGGTCTGTGGCTCGGAAAGCTGCAGCGCAATTTTCCGCTGCATGTCGTTTTTCAGGCGCGCCACCTCGGATTCGGGAAAACGCGGATGCTGCAAAACGTCTCCCAGAAGTCGAACCGCGTCCGGGGCAAACTCCTGAAGCACATCCATTCCGAACTGGCTCTGATCGGAGCCCATGCTGACGTCCAGCGTGCTGCCCATGCGTGCGGCGCTTTCCGCGAGTTGCTGGGAAGTCAGTGTCGCCGTGCCCTCCTTGAAGAGGTCGCCGGTGAGATCGGTGACGCCGATGCGATCCCTTCGTTCATTCAGGCTGCCGGCATCAACCGCAATACTCACAGTGGCCTTCGGGATGATGCCGTAAGGAACGAGAGTGACCTTCATCCCATTCGGCAACGCGTACGTTTCGTTGGCCGGCAGATTGAAGGGTTTTGCCGGTGCGCCTTCGGGCGGAGTCTGCTTTTGCGCATCCGCCGGCGCCATCCCCAGGATCGTCCCCGCCAGAACCAGCACGCTCAATTGCAGGATTCTTTTCTTCATGTGCGTTCTCCTCTCCTACTGGCTCTTCGCCGGGGTTCCGGCGGCAGCGGCTTGCCCGGGTTCGAGCAGCACAACGGTACGGTTGGTCGGCCGCAGGTATTCCTGCGCGGTCTTCTGAAGAATTTCAGGAGTGACTCTGCGGAACTCGGAGACCAGCGAATTCACGCGTCCAGGATCATCGTCGAACAAGGCAAAGCTGGCCAGCAGGTCCATCAAGCCAAAGCCGCTGAATTCTCCCATGGTGTCGTAGAGATCGGAGCGAAGTTTGACCAGCGCGCGGTCGAGGGTTTTTTGATCCACAGGCTTGCTGCGCAGGGGTTCGACCACCGCATCGATCGCGGAGAGGACCGTCTCCGGTTTTGTGGTTGTGTCGAAGGTGAGGTTGGCCGATAACAGCATCGGTCCCTGGTAGTCAAACATGTTTCCGAGGAGATTGATGCCGCCTTCGACGCTGTCCGTCAGGCCGCGCTTCTGCACGAGTTCCTGGCGAAACAGCGCGTCGTCTCCCTGGATCAGCATCTGTGCCAGCAAGCCCATGGCGTAATACTCCGGCGTGTTGCGCTCCGGCATGTGGTAGCCCACGGCGATGGCGGGTCGCGGCGCCAGGGGATCCTTGCGGTTCACCTGCTTCTCTTTTTCCTGCCGCGGCTCGGTCAGATCGGGTTGCGGCGGGAGTTGTGAAGCCTTGATCGGGCCGAAGTACTTTTCCACGAGCTTTTTTGCCTCGGCCGGCTCAAAGTCGCCGACGATGGCGAGCACGGCGTTGTTCGGCGCATAGTAAGTGTCGAAGAATTTCTGCACTTCCGGAAGCTTGGCTGCTTCGATATCGGTAAGATCGCCGTAAAAATTGTGCGCGTTGTACCAGTTGGAATTCGCAGCCATCGGCAAGTCAATCCAGGGAAAACCACCGTAGGGCGCATTCAGCACGTTGACCTTTACCTCGTTGCCGACAACGCCTTGCTGATTCTTCAGGTTTTCATCGGTCACGGCGAGGCCGTTCATGCGGTCGGATTCCGCCCACAACACCGTCTCCAGCTTATTAGAGGGCATCACTTCAAAGTAGTTGGTGAAATCGAAACGCGTCGAGCCATTCAGGATGCCGCCGTTCGATTGCACCAGCTTGATGAACTCCATCTTGCCGAGATTCTGCGAGCCCTGGAACATCATGTGCTCGAACAAGTGCGCGAAGCCGGTGCGATCCCGCGGCTCAATCCGGAAGCCGATGCGGTAGTACACCCCAACGCAAACGGTTGGCGCCGTATGGTCTGGCGACAGAACCACGCGCAAGCCGTTTGGCAGCTTGTAGTACTCCACGGGAACGTGAAATTCCTCTGGGGCGGCAGCGGCGCGCCGTGGCGCAGCGGCTACCAGAGTCAGGAGCAGCGGCATCAACAGGCTGCAGGCGGCTCCTCTTCGATTTCCTTGCAAAAGTCCTCCTAGCCAGACGGGTGCAAAGGCGATGTGGACAAACTTGGAGTGTCATTCCCTACTATGAAAAGGACGCATTTCCCACGGGAAAGTTTCGCGGAAATTGCCGGGCCCCCTAGTGTGCCGTCCGTAAGTTCGATGCCTTTCGCCTTAGGGGGTCAGGGCTTCAGCCCTGACATGAAGCCTATGAAGTGAATAGGGCTTTAGCCCCTGAAGACTCCGGACATCTTTACATTATTTTCGGGACACGGCACCAGTATACCCTGCGATTCTGCTTGGTTGCCTCGCTGCCGAGCGAAAATCGCGGTTCCTCCCGCAACTCCCCGAAACTTTTGGCTTGCTACAACTGCCCCAATTTTGCGGCCCAATGGGAGAGGTGGTTCAATGACTGCGCGTGCGTTGGGTCCAGGTGGAGGGGCGTCACCGACGCCTCGCCTGCAAAAATCGCTGCGTAGTCCGAATCCGCGTCCAGTTCCATATCCCGGTCGATGCGCTGCTCGCTCAACCAGAAGTACGGGCTCCCCCTGGGATCCTTGCCTTCACGCAACACCGTCCGAGTGATCTTCTTCGATTGCCGCGTGAAACGCACCGCGCCCTTCCAGCCTTCCGGCACATTGATATTCAACAACACCTGCTTCGGCAATCCTTCGCTGAGGATGAGTTCCGCAGTTTGTTTTGCCAATCGTGCCGTCGGGGCAAAATCCGCATTCACCTTCTTGGAACAGAGCGACACCGCCAGCCCCGGCACGTGATGGATTACGGCTTCGCGTGCCGCGCCCACCGTGCCGGAGTAATACACGTTTTCGCCTAGGTTTGCTCCATGATTGATCCCGGAGATAACCAGGTCCGGCTGGTCCGGCAGCAACTTGTGCAGCGCCACGATCACGCAATCCGCGGGTGTGCCGTCAACGGCCCATTCGTTCTCGGCAATCTTGTGGCAGACGATGGGCTGCCGCAGCGTCAACGATTGGGCCGCCCCACTGCGTTCCCAGCTCGGCGCCACGATGGCCACATGCGCAAACTCCCGGAGCTTTTCCGCCAGCGCCCTCAGCCCTTCTGCCTGGTATCCATCGTCATTCGTCAACAACACAATTGGTTTTTTCACGTTCGCGCGCACTTTCGATAACTAATATTGTAATCCGATACAGTGATTTACCGCGACGTGCAGCGAGCCGCCCTTGCTTCAAGTTACGCAGCCCCGAGCACGGGAAGGGGTTGGCCTGGCTGGGTTGGCGGACGTTATCAGAGCAAAAACCGCGAGAAGGCACACTTAACGCCAATAATGAGAAGCAGCCTCGTAGGGAATTTCACTGATTGGCAAAAATCTGGTCGGGGCGCCCGGATTTGAACCGGGGACCTCACGCACCCCAAGCGTGCGCGCTACCAGGCTGCGCTACGCCCCGACCGCCGAGTACGTCCATCTAAACGGTATCACTTGCCTTCGAGCAGCGTCAAGAAACTGCGTAACGCATCGCGCAAGTCCAGCAGCAACTTACGATTCAGGTGCGCCGTGGGCAATTCGGCTGAATTGCGCAACGGACTATCGCCGTTCGCGAGTTCGCCGCCCGCTCCATTTCCAGGCAGCTCACGCAGGTGGCGCCTCGCCCCTGCGATTGTGAATCCCTCGTCATAAAGCAGCCGCTTGATCTTCAGCACCAGATCCACGTCTTCCTGGCGGTACAGCCGGTGGCCGCGCGGGCTCTTCACCGGTTGCAGCATGGGAAACTCCGTTTCCCAGTAGCGCAACACAAACGGCTTCAGATCCGCGACCCGGCTGACCTCCCCGATGCGGTAGAGGCGCGTTTCTTCGCTTACTGCGGCGGCAGCGTTGCTCATCTTCGGAGTGCGCGGGTCAACTCCCGCGTTTACGGTGTGAGTTTACCAGAAGCAGTATGGCTCATCTACAGGCGCTGGTCGCGGCGGTCCACTCATTCCTCGCCGGAAGCTGAGGAGCGTTCCCCGCGCTTGCGCAGCCGCTGCACGAACCGCACGGGCGTCCCCAGAAAGCCCCACTTCGCGCGCAACTGATTCTCCAGGAATCGCTCGAAGCTGAAGTGCAGCGGCTTTTTCTGGTTGGTGAACAGCAGAAATACCGGCGGCGCCACCTTCGCCTGAGTCATGTAGTAAATCCGCACCGGCCGCGCCTTCGGAGTAGATGCGCGGCCCAGGTCCACGTCTTCTTTCAGCCAGCGGTTCAACTCCCCCGTGGAGATTTTCCGGATGCGCGCCGCTGCCACCTGATCGATCAGCGGGAAGAGCTTCGGTATGCGCTCACCTGTCTTCGCGGAAAGAAACACGATCGGGGCGTAGCTCAGGAATTTGAATTTCTCCTGTACCATCGTTTCATATTCCACAAGCAGTTTGCCCTTATCCACGATGCGGGGAGGGGCGGTGCCTTCGGCGCGTTTCGCTTTTCCTCTGGTGCTTTTCGCAGCCTCATCTGCTGCACGCTGCGCGGCTTCCACGGCCAGATCCCATTTGTTCACCACAATGATGACGGAGCGTCCAGACTGCTCCGCATAGCTGGCAATCGTGGCATCGCCTTGCGTAACGCCCTGCTCGCCGTCAATTACGAGAATGGCCACGTCCGCGCGTTCCAGTCCGCGCCGCGCCATCACCACGCTCAGTTTTTCCGCCACAAGCTTGGTCTTGCCCTTGCGGCGAATTCCCGCGGTATCCACAAACCGGTAGGTCCGGCCGTTTCGCACCACCTCGGTATCCACGTTGTCCATCGTCGTGCCTGGAATCGGCGAAACGATCGAGCGCTCCTCACCCGCCATCTGATTCAGCAGCGTCGATTTGCCAACGTTGGGCCGCCCTATGATGGCAATCTCGATCGGCTTGGCCTCTTCGGCAGAAGGATCACTGGAATCGGCCACGATCGGCTGCGGGCCTCCCACCGCGGCGCCATAAAACTGATCCAGCGCAGCATCCAGCAGGTCGTCCACGCCGGTGCCGTGTTCTGCTGCGATCGGGAATACCGGCACGCCCAGCGAATAAAACGTCCCGGCAAGGACCTCCTGCTGCTGCGAATCGACTTTGTTCACCGCCACCACAAAGGGCTTGCCAGTGCCGCGCAAGAGCCGCCCCAGCTCCTGATCGAGCGGCGTCAGCCCGGCCTGGCTGTCCACCACCAACACGAGCAGCGCCGCCTTTTCAATAGCCACGCGCGCCTGCCGCAGAATCTCCGTCGGAATCAAGGCCTTGTCGTCGGGGACGAGTCCGCCCGTATCCACGACTTCTACGGTCCGCCCGCGCCATTCCGATTTACCGTACATACGGTCGCGCGTGATCCCGGGCTCATCGGTGACAATCGCCCGCCGTGAGCCCGTTAAACGGTTGAAGAGCGTAGATTTACCCACATTGGGCCGCCCGACAATCACCAGCGATGGAAGTTGTTGTGCCATGGGGAAAGCGATGTACCACGGAGTGCTTATCGCCCCGCGGTGCAATCTTTCAATGTAGCGCATCACCGGGGAACTAGCGAGCCGCAGCTCGGCTCCGTGTCTTAGCTCCATAATTCTGTCACCCCTTAACGGCAACGTGAAAATGTCACCCTATGAGACAGGAGACATTCACGTTGAGTCAGAAGGAACTTCAGCGAGTGAGCGTAATTACCGC
>JBEKOE010000087.1:0-10275 GCA_049522075.1 Candidatus Acidiferrum sp. | reverse complement strand
GGGGCGCGGTTGAGGAGCACGGGATGTTCGCGGATGACATCCTCGAGGATGTCCCACACGACGGGTTCCTGCTGCTCGACCATTTCCTTGGCCTGCTTGATGGTGGTGCAGTGCCCCTGGGCTTCGAGCTTGTGATAGATGAAGGGCTTGAAAAGCTCGAGGGCCATCTTCTTGGGCAGACCGCACTGATTGAGCTTTAGTTCGGGACCGACGACGATGACGGAGCGCCCGGAATAATCCACGCGCTTGCCAAGAAGGTTCTGGCGGAAGCGGCCCTGTTTGCCCTTGAGGGTGTCGCTGAGGGACTTGAGCGGGCGATTGTTGGTGCCGCGAAGAACGCGGCCGCGGCGGCCGTTGTCGAAGAGCGCGTCCACGGCTTCCTGGAGCATGCGCTTTTCGTTGCGGACGATGACGTCGGGCGCGCGGAGCTCCATGAGCTTCTTCAACCGGTTGTTGCGGTTGATGACGCGGCGATAGAGATCGTTAAGGTCAGAGGTGGCGAAGCGGCCGCCATCGAGAGGCACAAGAGGGCGCAGTTCGGGCGGAAGGACCGGGATGACGTCGAGAATCATCCACTCAGGCTTGTTGCCGCTCTTGCGGAAGGCTTCGAGAACCTTGAGGCGCTTGGCGTACTTGATGCGCTTCTGTAGAGAGGGATCGGCTTTCATCTTCTCACGGAGTTCGTCGGCGAGTTTATCGACTTCGACACGGCGCAGAAGTTCCTTGATGGCCTCGGCGCCCATCTTGGCGACGAATTGGCCGGGATATTCAGTGGAGAGCTTGCGGAATTCCTCTTCCTGAAGGACCTGACGATCCTTGAGGATGGCCACTTCGCCGGTGTCCACGACCACGAACGCCTCGAAGTAGAGAATGCGCTCGAGATCGCGCATGGAAATGTCCAGGAGGTAACCGATGCGGCTGGGAAGGCCCTTGAAGAACCAGACGTGGGAGCAGGGGGAAGCCAGCTCAATGTGGCCGAGACGTTCACGACGGACTTTGCTGAGCGTGACTTCGACGCCGCACTTGTCGCAGATCACACCACGGTGCTTCATCCGCTTGTACTTGCCGCACAAGCATTCCCAATCGGTGACGGGGCCGAAGATTTTTGCGCAGAAGAGGCCGTCCCGCTCAGGCTTAAAGGTGCGGTAGTTGATGGTTTCCGGCTTGGTGACTTCGCCGTGGGACCAGGAACGGATTTTTTCCGGACTAGCGAGGCTGATCCGGATGGAATCGAAATCCGCAATCAAACTCGCGCGATCATAAGGGCTGCTGCGATACAAGGTCGTTTCCTCCCTCCCCAGCTTGCACTGGGGACGCGATCCGATGGTGCAGGACCGGCTGAAAACCCAACTGCGAACACCTTCTACAGCCAAGCGCTTCTTGCCGAGACGGGGCGCGGAATACCGCGCCCGCACGGCTGAAATCAGTCAGCCGCTTTTTCCGCGGGCGGCTTCTGACGCTTCATCAACTCGACATCGAGACAGAGCGACTGAAGCTCGCGAACGAGCACGTTGAACGATTCGGGAACGCCCGGTTCGATGCCCGGCTCACCCTTGACGATGGCTTCGTAAATCTTGGCGCGGCCATAAACGTCGTCGGACTTCGCCGTGAGGAGTTCCTGCAAGATGTGCGCGGCGCCATAGGCTTCGAGGGCCCAGACTTCCATTTCACCGAAGCGCTGGCCGCCGAATTGCGCCTTGCCGCCGAGCGGCTGCTGCGTAATCAGCGAGTAGGGACCGATGGAGCGCGCGTGGATCTTGTCGTCAACTAGGTGCGACAGCTTGAGCATGTAGATGAAACCGACGGTGACAGGCTGATCGAACTGGTCGCCGGTCATGCCGTCGAAGAGATTAATCTTGCCGGCGTGCGGGAGGCCCGCTACTTCCAACAAGTGGCGGATTTCGGCTTCACGCGCGCCGTCGAACACGGGCGTGGCGAACGGGATGCCTTCCTTGAATCCTTCGGCGAGGTCAAGCAACTCTTCATCGCTCATCTTGGAGAGTGACTTCCAGATGGCAGTGTCGCTGAAAACTTCGCGGAACCAGCGGCGGAGCGCTTCGGCCTTGACTTCCTTGCTGAGCAGGCGCTTGAGACTGTTGCCAAGCTCCTTGGAAGCCCAGCCGAGGTGCGTTTCGAGAATCTGGCCGACGTTCATACGGGAAGGAACGCCGAGCGGGTTGAGCACGATTTCCACGGGCGTGCCGTCGGGAAGATACGGCATATCTTCCTCAGGCACAACGCGGGCGATGACGCCCTTGTTGCCGTGGCGGCCGGCCATTTTGTCGCCGATGGAGAGCTTGCGCTTCATGGCGATATAAACCTTGGCCAGCTTGATGACGCCCGGGGGCAGCTCGTCACCCTTCTTGAGCTTTTCCTTGCGCTCTTCGGTGATCTTGCGGAGAACGTCGATCTGCCGCGAGGTCATCTCCTCGATCTCTTCGATCTTCTCGATCAGGAGAGGATCCTTCTCGTTGAGCTTCAAACGCTTGAGGTTGCGGGTGGAAATCTTTTCGATGAGGTCGCGGGTAAGTTCGGTGCCCTTGACCAGCAACCGCTTGTTAGTCTTTTCGTCGTGCAGGTCGGCTTGCAGAATCTTGCCGCCCAGCAGATCGCCGAGGCGCTTGAGGCGTTCATCGGTGAGGATGCGGATTTCGTCGGCGAGGTTCTTTTCGAGTTTGAAGACCTGGGAGGCTTCGATGGCCTTGTGGCGTTCATCCTTTTCGCCGCCCTTGCGAGTGAAGATCTTGACGTCAACGATGGTGCCTTCGATGCCCGGCGGGCAATAGAGAGAAGCGTCGCGCACATCGCCGGCTTTTTCGCCGAAGATGGCGCGGAGGAGCTTTTCTTCCGGTGTCAGAGTGGTTTCGCCCTTGGGCGTAACCTTGCCGACGAGGATGTCGCCGGGCTTGACAACGGCGCCGATGCGGATGACGCCGCTTTCGTCGAGATTGCGAAGGAACGATTCGCTGATGTTGGGGATGTCACGCGTAACTTCCTCAGGGCCAAGTTTGGTGTCGCGCGCTTCGATTTCGTACTCCTCGATGTGGATGGAGGTGTAGTAATCGTCCTTGACGAGCTTTTCGCTGACGAGGATGGCATCTTCAAAGTTGTAGCCGCGCCAGGGCAGGAAAGCGACAAGAACGTTGCGGCCGAGGCCGAGCTCGCCGCGGTCGGTGCAAGGCCCGTCGGCAAGTACCTGGCCGGTCTTGACGCGATCGCCCACGCGCACGATAGGCTTCTGGTTGATGCAAGTATTCTGGTTGGAGCGCTTGAACTTGGTGAGGGTGTAGATGTCCGCGCCCACTTCGCGGCTGAGCACGCCGGAGTGGTCGCTTTCGACGCGGACGATGATGCGTTCCGAGTCGACCTGATCCACGATGCCGTCGCGCTTGCAGAGGACCACGGCGCCGGAATCGCGGGCGGTGACGCGTTCCATGCCGGTGCCAATGAGGGGCGCTTCGCCACGGATGAGAGGCACGGCCTGACGCTGCATGTTGGAACCCATCAAGGCGCGATTGGCGTCGTCGTTTTCGAGGAATGGAATCAAGCTGGCGGCGACGGAGACGAGCTGCTTCGGCGAAACGTCAACGTAATCGACTTCCTCGCGATGCTTCAGGACGAAGTTGCCGGCCTGGCGGCAGTTGACGAGTTCGGTGGTAATGCGCAGCCTGTCGTCAAGCGTGACGTTGGCCTGGGCGACGACGTATTTGTCCTCTTCCCAAGCCGAGAGGTAGAAGCAATAGGGCTCGTAGACGACCTTGCGGCGCTTGAGCTCTTCGTTGAGTTCCTCGACACGGTCGCGTTCGACGATGTCGCCGGCCTTGAATTCGCTGTCGCCGGCATTGACGATCTGGACGAAGTCGATGATGCGGCCCCCCTTCACGCGGCGATAGGGAGATTCGATGAAGCCGTAGTCGTTGATGCGCGCGAAGCAACTCAGCGAGCTGATGAGACCGATGTTCGGGCCCTCAGGGGTTTCAATGGGGCAGATGCGGCCGTAGTGCGTGGGGTGGACGTCGCGGACTTCGAATCCAGCGCGTTCCCGGGACAACCCGCCGGGACCGAGAGCGGAGAGACGCCGCTTGTGGGTGATTTCGCTGAGCGGATTGGTTTGGTCCATGAACTGGCTCAACTGCGAGCTTCCGAAGAATTCGCGGATGGCCGCCATGACCGGCTTGGCGTTGACGAGATCGTGCGGCATGGCCGTGGACATTTCCTGATACACGCTCATCTTTTCCTTGATGGCGCGTTCCATGCGGACAAGGCCAATGCGGAACTGGTTTTCGAGGAGTTCGCCAACCGCGCGGACGCGGCGATTGCCGAGGTGGTCGATATCGTCGACGACGCCGATGTTCTTGCGCAGCTTGTAGAGGTACTTGATGGCGGCGACGAAATCGGTGGTATCCAGAGTGCGATTATCAAGCGGCGTATCGAGGCCCATCTTGATGTTGAACTTCAAGCGGCCAACGCGGCTGAAATCGTACTTGCGCGGATCGAAGAACATGCCGCGGAAGAGGTTGGTGGCCGTTTCCAGAGTCGGCGGATCGCCGGGACGCAGCTTGCGATAGATTTCGATGAGCGCTTCCTTGGAGGAACGGATGGAGTCCTTATCCAAGGTGCGGGACAACACGAATCCGATTTCATCGCGCTCCGGGAAGAAAACATCCACTTCGGTGATGCCCGCTTCGGCAAAAGCCTGCCAGAGATCGGCGGTCAAAGGCTTGTTGGATTCGAGCAGCACCTCGCCGGTTTCGCGGTTGACGACATCGGCAACGCTGTAAGCGCCGTCGAGATCAGCAAGAGCCGCGCGAACCTGGGAGATGCGCGCCTTGATGAGTTCCTTGAAGAGGGTTTCGGTGATGCGCTTGTGGGCGCCCACGATGATTTCCTCGGATTTCGGATTGCGGATTTCGTGGGTCAGTTTGCGGTCAACGATGCCGGGCGAAACGTTCCAGAGAAGTTCTTTTTCGCGCAGAGAGATTCGCTCCACCTGATAGAACGTGCGCAGGATTTCTTCGTTCGACTTCATGCCCAGGGCGCGGAGGAAGATGGAGCCGAGGAACTTGCGCTTGCGGTCGATGCGCACGTACAGGATGTTCTTGGTGTCATACTCGAATTCGACCCAGGAGCCGCGATAAGGAATGATCTTGCCGAGGAAATAGGTGCGATTGTTGGCGCTTTCAAAAAAGACCCCGGGGGAGCGGTGCAACTGGCTGACGATGACGCGTTCGGTGCCGTTAATGATGAAGGTACCGTTATCGGTCATCAGCGGAATGTCGCCGTAGAAAACTTCCTGCTCCTTGATGTCGCGAATGGTTTTCGCGCCGGTATCGGGATCCTTGTCGTAGATGGTGAGGCGAATGGTGACCTTGAGAGGCGCGGAATAGGTCATGCCGCGTTCCTGGCACTCGTTGACGTCGTACTTCAACTGCATGGCCACGGGGTCGCCGCACTTGTTGCAGAAGGTGGGAGTGTTCTTGTTGAAAGTGCCGCACTTCTGACAGATGACGTCGCCGGTCTGGTAAGGATTGGTGACGACGGAGGCGCCGCAATTGCGGCAGGTGGCGCGCAGGTGATGCAGACCCTTCAGGTTGCCGCACTTGCACTCCCAGTTTCCGATCGCGTAGTCCACGAATTCGAGCTGCGACATTTCGCGGAAGTCGCGGATCGGGAACACCGATGTGAACACGGACTGCAGGCCGGCATCCTCGCGCTCGCTGGGCAGCAAATCCATCTGCAGAAAGCGCTGATAGGACTTTTTCTGGACTTCGATCAGGTTAGGGATCTGGATGGATCCCTGAATTTTCGCGAAATCCAGTCGCTGGCGTTCCCGAACGTGCTGGTTACTAGTGGTCATGCCTGATGTACCTCATTCCCTTTCGGGCAGGGTGCGAAAAAACTGGAAAAGACACTCAGCCGTGATGCCGCGTGGCATGCCCGATGCCGCCCCGCACACGGTGAGTGAGGGTCCCTCGGGGACCCAAAGTATTGTTGAGACGTCCGGCCGTAGGTAGCGTACTGAATTCCCCTGGCGCAGTTGCGCACCAAATGAACCGCGCCGAAACCGAAGCCCGAAGCATGGAGAGCCGGCCGAAGAGCAGCCGGCCAGCCATTACTTGATTTCGACCTTGGCGCCCGCTTCCTCGAACTTCTTCTTGATGGTCGCGGCTTCGTCCTTGCTGACGCCTTCCTTGACGGTCTTGGGCGCGCCGTCAACCAGGTCCTTGGCTTCTTTGAGGCCTAGGCTGGTGACTTCGCGAACGGCCTTAATGACGTTGATCTTGTTGCCTCCGATATCGGTGAGAACGACGGTGAATTCCGTCTTCTCTTCCGCCGGAGCCGCTGCGGCAGCCGCACCGCCGCCGCCCGCCGCGACTGCAGTGGCCGCAGCAGCGGAGACGCCGAAGGCTTCTTCCATTTTCTTGACCAGGTCGGATGCTTCAAGAAGCGTCAGGCCCTTGATTTCATCCAGGATCGTTTCGACTTTCGACATGACTGCGATTTCTCCTCTCGATATTCTGAATCAAACTCTTCGGAACCGCGGCGGGCGGGGCCCGCTTAGCCCCAAACCCCTACGCACTAAACTTGTTGGCCTTGACCGCTTCGCTGACGGTTACGGCAAGATTGCGGGGCAGCGCGTTGAGCGTGGCCGCGATCCGCTGAGCCGGAGCGTTCAGGAGGAACATGATCTTGCTGATCAGTTCATCCTTGGACGGCATGGTGGCGAGCTGCTGGATTTCCGCGATGGAAATCACTCTGCCTTCCACCACGCCGGACTTGAACTGGAACGAAGGAACTTCCTTGGCGACCTTGGTGAGGGCCTTGGCGAGGGCCACCGGGTCGGTATCGGTGTAGGCGATGGAGTTGGTGCCCTTGAGGTTCTTGAGCACGCCCTCGGCGGGTGTGCCGGTGCCGGCAAGTTCCGCGAGCGTGTTCTTGACGACCTGATACTTGCCGCCGGCGGCCTGCACCGCGCGGCGGAGCTTGGTGTCGTGTTCGACGGTGATGCCCTGGAAGGTGGTGAGAATCACGGTGGACACCTTCGCAAGCTCGGTTTTTAGCCTGTCCAGATCCTGCTGCTTTTCGCTTTTCTTCTTCATTATTCTCGGTCTCCGCTAATCTCTCCGCGCTACGCGGCGGTTGCCAGGGTCTCGGCCTCGGCGATGTCGACGAGGATGCCCGGACCCATGGTCGAAGTCAGAGTAATCTTCTTGACGTACTTCCCTTTTGCCGCGGCGGGCTTGGCCTTCAGGACGGCGGCGATAACCGAGTGCGCATTTTCGGCCAGCTTGGGGGCGTCAAAATTAATCTTGCCGATGGGGCAGTGGACGATGCCCGCTTTGTCCACGCGAAATTCCACTTTGCCGGCCTTGGTTTCCTTGACAGCTTTGGTGACGTCCGCGGTCACGGTGCCAGTTTTCGGATTGGGCATGAGGCCGCGCGGGCCCAGCACCTTACCGAGTTTGCCCGCTGAGCGCATCATGTCCGGCGTGGCAATGACGGCATCGAAATCGGTCCACCCTTCCATGATTTTCTGAACCATATCGTCGCCACCGACGAATTCCGCTCCGGCTTCCTGGGCTTCGCGCTGCTTATCACCGCCGGCGAGGACGAGCACGCGAACGGCTTTGCCGAGACCATGGGGCAGAACGACGGTGCCACGAACCACCTGATCGGAGTGCTTCGGATCCACACCTAGGTTGATGGCCAGTTCGACGGTTTCGTTGAACTTGGTGTGGTGCGTCTTCTTGATCAGCTCGGCAGCTTCGGCGAGCTTGTACGGACGCGCTTCCACCTTCTTGCGCGCATTTTCCACATGTTTTCCCGACTTCTTGGCCATTTCTACCTCTGCGATCTCCTGGCGCCTGTGACTCCCTAGGCTTCCACGACTTCCAGACCCATGTTGCGAGCCGTACCCATGACGGTACGGACCGCGGAGTCCAGATTGGTGGTATTGAGATCGACAAGCTTGATCTTGGCGATTTCGACGACCTGTTTCTTGGTGACTTTGCCGACCTTGTTGCGATTGGGCTCCGGCGAACCCTTGGCGATTCCCGCGGCCCGAAGGAGCAGTATGGAAGCGGGCGGCGTCTTCAGCACGAACGTGAAGGAGCGGTCCGTGTAGATGGTGACGAGGACCGGAAAAATCATTCCGTCGGCTTCTTTCTGCGTCTTGGCGTTGAACTGCTTGCAAAAATCCATGATGTTGACGCCATGCGGGCCGAGCGCGGTGCCTACGGGCGGCGCCGGAGTGGCTTTGCCGGCCGGCAATTGCAGCTTGATGGTTGTCTGTACTTTCTTTGGTGGCATCTTTCCTCTACCTCAATCTCGCTGAAGTTGCGGCGGCAGCGGTCCGCCTGAATTCATCCCAGCTTTTCCACGCTTGCGAAATCCAGTTCGACGGGAGTGGAGCGGCCAAAAATCGTGACGGAAACCTTGAGGCGGCTGTGATCGCTATCGATCTCTTCGACGGTGCCATTGAAGTTGGCGAAAGGACCGTCCACGATGCGCACCTGCTCATTGCGCTCGAACACGACCTTGGGCTTCGGGCGATCCAGAGGGGTGTGCACACGATTGATGATGGCGTCCACTTCGGCCTCGGAGAGCGCCGGAGGAGCCGTGGCCGAGCCGACGAAACCGGTGACGCGCGGGGTATTGCGAACGATGTGCCAGGTGTTCTCGTCGAGATCCATTTCCACGAGGACGTAGCCCGGATAGGACATGCGGGAGGCCACGATTTTCTTGCCGCCGCGCACTTCGACGACATCTTCGGTGGGGATCAATACCCGGCCGATCTTGTCCTGCAGGCTAAATGCGGCCACACGGCTTTCCAGGCTTTCCTTAACCTTCTTCTCGAAGCCCGAATAGGTGTGAATGATGTACCACTGCATCGACATAAGACATTCCGTCCTTAGACGTGAAAATAGTCGAAAAGCCGCTGGACTCCGTGCTGCACGAGCCAATCCACAATCGCCAGAAACACTCCAAAAAACGCAACAGTGACGATCACCACGGTGGTGGTGGAAACGACGTCATCGCGATTGGGCCAGGTCACCTGCTTCATTTCCACGCGAACATCGTGGAGGAATTCGCGTGTGCCCTGGATGGTTCCGGTGACCTTTTCGCCGACCCCGGCCGCTGCCCCGGTAATTGCGTTGCTTTGCGACTCTTCGTTCTTCACTTTAACCGCCTGAGTAACCATGAATCCTTTTCACCTGCACGAGCCTCGCGGCTTGTGTCCTTCAAATTCCTGGCAGGGGAGGAGGGATTCGAACCCCCATACCCGGTTTTGGAGACCGGAGTCCTGACCGTTGGACGACTCCCCTTTACCCTGAGCCCGTCTTTGGGGCGAAGGGTTCAACCCAGCGCCCTGCCGGACAAGCTCTAACTTCTTCTTCCGGCTCCAGCCTTTAATCTCTACCTCACGTCGCAGCCTGAGATCCTTCGACTCGGCGCGCCAAAACCAGCGCGCCGTCGCTCAGGATGACGACCCTTATCGGGTCGTCACTTGACCTCTTTGTGCGGCGTGTGCTTGCGGCACGTGTTGCAAAACTTCTTCGTCTCCAACCGGTCGGAGTGCTTCTTCTTGTTCTTCGTAGTGGTGTAATTCCGGTTCTTGCACTCACCACATTGCAAGGTAATGATTTCCCGCATTTCTTGAATTCCTTTTCACTGGAGTGCGGGCCGGCATAGGCGGCCCACCCCTGTTTCGTGTTTCAAAAGTTACTCGATGATCTCCGCGACGGCGCCGGCGCCGACGGTGTGGCCGCCTTCGCGAATAGCGAAGCGCAAGCCCTTTTCCAACGCCACCGGCGTGATCAGCGAAACTTCGCAGCTCACGTTGTCGCCCGGCATCACCATTTCCACGCCTTGTGGCAGCTTCATGTCTCCGGTCACGTCCGTGGTGCGGAAGTAAAACTGCGGCCGGTAACCGCTGAAAAACGGCGTGTGCCGCCCGCCTTCTTCCTTCGTCAACACGTACGCTTCCGCCTTGAATTTCGTGTGCGGGGTGATCGACCCGGGCTTGCAGACCACCTGCCCGCGCTCCACATCGTCTTTTTCCGTGCCGCGCAGCAGGAGCCCGACGTTGTCGCCGGCAATCCCTTCGTCCAGCAGCTTGCGGAACATCTCCACGCCCGTGACCACTTTCTTCTGCGTCGCGCGGAAACCCACGATCTCCACTTCTTCGCCGACCTTTACCTTGCCGCGCTCCACGCGACCCGTTACCACCGTGCCGCGCCCGGAAATCGAGAAAATGTCTTCAATGGGCATGGC
>JBEKOE010000086.1:0-10803 GCA_049522075.1 Candidatus Acidiferrum sp. | reverse complement strand
GCGTTGGCGCGAGTCCAGGTCAAAGCTGCGGTCATGGATTCCTGCATGACTTCGCCGAGATGACCGGTCATGGTGAACTGCTTGCCGCCACGCATGCGGCTGGCTTCGATGAAAACGATGTCGCCGCCCACAGGAGTCCAGACGAGGCCGACGGCGACGCCGGGCTTCTTGACGCGTTCCTCGACTTCCTTCTCCGTGCGGAACTTCGGCACGCCGAGAAATTCACGAACTACCTGCGGCGTGACCACCATCTCGGCGATACGGCGAGCCTGCTTGCGGACGAGAGTGGCGATTTCACGTTCGAGATTGCGCACGCCCGCTTCGCGCGTGTAGCTGTGGATGATCTCCTGCAGCCCTTCCTCGGAAAATTCGAGCTGCTCGCCTTCCTTGATGCCGTGTTCCTTGGTTTGCTTCGGAATCAGGTATTTGCGCGCGATGTGGATCTTCTCTTCGCCGGTGTAGCCGGGGAGTTCGATGATCTCCATGCGGTCGCGAAGAGGATCCGGGATGGGATCCATCCAGTTGGCGGTGGCGATAAAGATGACCTTGGAAAGGTCGAAAGGCACGTCCAGATAGTGATCGCGGAAGGTGTTGTTCTGCTCCGGATCGAGGACCTCCATCAGCGCGGACGATGGATCGCCGCGGAAGTCGCGGCCCAGCTTGTCCACTTCATCGAGCATGCACACAGGGTCATTCGTTTCGGCGCGCTTGAGTCCCTGAATGATCTGGCCGGGCAACGCGCCGATATAAGTGCGGCGATGGCCGCGAATCTCGGCTTCGTCGTGCATGCCGCCCAGGGCGATGCGGACGAATTTGCGGCCGAGGGAGCGGGCGATGGATTTACCGAGCGAGGTCTTGCCGACGCCCGGAGGCCCGATGAAGCAAAGGATCGGCCCCTTCATGCCGGGCTGGAGCTTCTTGACGGCCAGGTAGTCCAAAATGCGCTCCTTCACCTTCTGTAAGTCGTAGTGGTCCTCGTCCAGAATTTCGTGCGCTTTCACGATGTCGATTTCCGTGCTGCCCGAAGACTTGGACCAGGGAAGGGAAGTCATCCACTCGAGATAGGTGCGCGAGACCATGTATTCGGCGGAAGCGGGGGTCATTTTCGACAGGCGCTTGAGCTCGCGTTCGCACTCCTTCTTGGCTTCTGCGGTCATGCCGGCTTCTTCCACTTTTGTGCGCAGTTCCTCGATTTCGGCTTGCGCGTCGTCAATGTCGCCGAGTTCTTTTTGAATGGCCTTCATCTGCTCGCGCAGCAGATACTCGCGCTGGTTCTGGCTGACCTGTTCCTGAACCTGCTCGTTGATCTTGCTGCGGAGTTCGAGGACTTCCATTTCCTTGGAGAGTTCGCGGATCAGCGTTTCCAGACGCTTGCGCACGTTGGAAGTTTCGATCAGCTCCTGGCGCAGCAGCGTGGAGAGACTGGGCAGCGTTCCGGCGATGAAGTCGGCCAGGCGGCCGGGATCGTCAATGTTTAGGGCCGCGTTTTGCAGATCGTCGGAGAGTTGCGGCGAGCGGCTAACGACATCGCGAAAAAGCTCCTGGGCGTTACGCACCAGGGCTTCGAGCTCGGCGTCCTGTTCGCCAACGAAATCGGGTTCCGATTCAATGGAGGCGCGGAGGAAGGGGCGCAGGCCGAGGAGCTCGACGATACGGATACGCTGAAGTCCTTCCAGAAAGATGACCACATTGCCGTTGGGCATTTTGACGGTCTTGTGAACCTTCGCGAGAGTGCCGACTTTATGCAGATCGGCCGCGGCGGGATCCTCGACCCGCGGGTCAAGTTGGGCGACAACGCCGAGCAACTTTTCATCGCCAGCGAGAGAACTGACAAGGGCCAGCGAGCTCTCACGGCCCACAGTCAGGGGGAGGACGGCGCCGGGGAACAGCACGGTGTCCCGAACCGGAAGGATGGCAAGCGTTTCCGGAATGAAATACTTTTTATCAGCCATAGTTTCCCTCAAGTCCAGCGGCACGATGGGCCGCCATGCCGGGTTAGATGCAGGAACAGGCAAAAGGGTGCCCGACAATGCACTTCTCTTAGGCAGATATCCTTAGTCATTTACGCTCACATATTAGCTTAGCCTAAAGCCAGACGCAAATTACAAGCTAATACATTGAAAATAAATATTTTATTTCACTGTCTGCAAAGCCATATCGGCCCCACTTGTCTTTATCGGCTATCTTTCGGCCTGGGATAGTTTTTCCTGATGAAAAGAATCGCTTGTTCCTTGGTCTGCAACTGGCCTTCGAGTTGGGCGTCCTCCAAGGCGGTCAACATTCCTTGGAAGTTGGGCCCAGGCACATATCCCATATCCTGCAAATCGACGCCGGTCAATAGGCGAGGCGGGCTAACTTGCTCTGCGGGGGTCTCAGCGAGGAAGTTCGTGAGTGCCTGGTAGGCTTCCAGGCGGCCATGGCTGGACAGGCAATCGAGACGGTGCAGTTCCAAGTGCTCGGAAAAAGCGGGTAGCCGGACGAAGCGCTTGAGAGTGGATTTGCGCATCTGGGCGACATCTTTGAATTTCATATGGTTTGCGACGAGAGCGAGAATCTGCTGGGTATCGTCGTTGGAAAAGCGCAAGCGGTGGCAGATCGCGGTGGCCATCTTTACGCCGACTTCCGCATGGCCATCGAAGCGGATGCGGTCCCCCGTGGCGGACGCAGGGTGAAACGTGGGTGGCTTGCCGACATCGTGGAGGAGAACCCCCCAGGCGAGTGTGGGGGAGACTCCGACGGGCAAGGCTTCGAGCATCAGGCGGGTGTGAATCCAAACGTCGCCCTCGGGATGATACTCGGGGGGCTGCGGGACCTCTTTCATGGCGGAGATTTCAGGCAGGAGTTGCTGGAGCAGGCCGGAATCGTTTAGCAATTCAAAGCCACGGCGCGCAGCGCCTTCGGTGAGCAGCTTGGTCAATTCTTCGCGGATGCGCTCGGGAGAAACGACGTGAATTTCCGGCGCGTGTTCCTGGATGGCGGCGAAGGTGGCGTGCTCGATGGCGTAGCCGAAACGCGCGGCAAAGCGGATAGCGCGAAGCATGCGCAATTTGTCCTCGGTGAAACGGCGTTCGGGATCGCCGATGGCGCGGATGAGCTGTGCGCGAAGATCATCCTGGCCGCGGACGTAGTCGAGGACCTCTCCGGTATCGTGGCGCATCAGCAGGCCGTTGATGGTGAAATCGCGGCGGGCGACGTCTTCTTGAGGTGTTTTGGAATAGAGCACGCGATCGGGATGCCGGCCATCGGAATAGCCCAAATCGGAGCGAAAGGTGGCGACTTCGACTTTAGCGGCCTCGCGAAGAACAAGAACAACGCCAAATTGGGCGCCCACGCCGATGCCATCGGGGAAAAGCTGTAAAACGCTCTCTGGAGCAGCGTCGGTGGTTACGTCGTAGTCGGCGGGCTCCTGGTTCAGGAGCAAATCGCGGACACAGCCGCCGACGAACAACGCTTCGTGACCATGGCGGTGGAGGGTATCGCAGATCGAATTGGCCAGCTCGCGGGAATTCACGGTCTGATTATGCGCTAGGTGCGGCGAAGGCCGAACAAGAATTGAGATGAGGGAGGAGCGGAGAGGTTATTTGCAGCGAAGAACAAGGCAGGTGATGTCATCAGACTGACGTGTGGCACCGACGAATTGCCCCACCTGCTGCATGAGATATTGCATGGTTGCCTGGGCGGGAAGATTGGGGAGATCACGAATGAGATGTAGCCAGCGCGCGTCGGTGAACTCTTCGCCGGAAGAATTGAAGGCTTCGACGACGCCATCGGTGAAGAGAACGAGGGTATCGCCGGGCTGTAGATCGACGGAAGCGGCGACAAAAGTAGTTTCGCGAAGAATGCCGAACGGCAAGCCGCCGGATTCGAGGCGCTCGGTGCCACCGTTAGTGCGGCGAACGACGGGTGAATTGTGGCCGGCATTCACGTAGACCAGACGACGCGTGGACGGATCGTATTCGCCAATCACGGCGGTGGTGAAGCGGCGGCCGTCGAGGCTGTGGGCGCAGGCATAGTGATTCAGGCGCTCGGCGAGTTGCGTGAGGGGGAGGCCCTCAAAAGCGAGGGTGTGCAGGCTGGCTTGGAGGGTGGCCATGAGAAGCGCGGCAGGGACGCTTTTGCCCGCGACGTCCGCCATGACGAGGAGTAACTTGCCGCCGGAGGCCGCGTCATTGGTGGGATAGAAGGCGTCGTAATAATCACCGGCGACGGAGTTTTGCGGGCGGGTCCAGAAGGCGACTTCCGCGCCGGGAATGGCGGGAGGCTCCGAAGGCACGAGCCAGGATTGGATTTCGCGGGCAATCTCCAGGTCGCGCTTCATGATGACTTTGTCCGCGAGTTCGAGAGAAAGCAGAAGAAGGAAAAGCAGGGCGGCGATGAACTCGAAATTGACGTCGAGCGCGAATTGATTTCCGTAGCGGAATTTCACTCCGGAAACGAGTAGGAGGGCAAGCGCGACGAGGAGAAGGACGCGGCGCGCAGGCGTTAGCTTGTTTAAAAGCGCCCAGAAAAACTGTTTGATGACAGGCCAGGGCTGCTTCCATCGAGGCAGTTTGCGGATTTCGTCCCAATCGACATCCTTGCCGTAAAAGCCGTAACTGGAGCGGGCGTCGGCGGCGAATTGGGACCAAAGGTCGTCAATGGCGCGGCCTTCGCTGACACGCTGCCAGAAATTGTGCAGGTGCTCGATCGCGGTGGGACGCGGAGGCAGAGAACCGGGGGTTGTGGAGGCGGGGACGCTCATGGACTGCCAGTATAGGACATTGGGGAGAAGCGCGCAGCCGGCGATAGGGAATCAGGAGTCGTCGCGGCGCAGAGAGCCGCCGAATTGCACGGAGCCGAAACCGAATTTGTCGCGCAGGCGGTCGGTGGCTTTGGTGAGTTTTTCGAGTCTTTCGCGGCGCTCGGCTTCGAGGAGGTCGAGCTGCTCGGCGCCGTGAGAAAGGCCGGAAAGCGCGACGCCGAGGAGACGGACCTTGCGCTTGGTGTCGCGATGCTCGCGGAAGAGTTCGAGGAAAACGGCGAAGATGTCGTTATCCAGGCGCGCCGGATCCTGAAGTGTTTTGGAGCGGGTGTGGGTTTCGAAGCCCGCATAGCGAATGGTGAGCGTCAGTGTGCGGGAAGAGAGGCCGGCTTCGCGCAGGCGTTTGCAGGTCTTCTGGGAGAGATGGCTGAGCATGGATTCCAACTCCTGCACGTTGTCCGTGTCTTCCCCGAAGGTGTGGTTGTGCGAGATGGATTTCGGTTCGGCGTCGATCAGGAATTCATAAGCGTCGCCGCCACGGGCTTTGCGATAGAGCGCGGTGCCCCACTGGCCGAAGACTTTCTCCAATTTTTCCTGGGAATGAGAAGCGAGCTGCTCGACGGTTTCGATGCCGAGGGCACGGAGCGCGCGCTCAGTGACTTCGCCAATGCCGGGAATTTTGCGGATGGGGAGCGGCGCGAGGAAGTGCGCTTCCATACCGGGCGCGACCCAGACGAGGCCGCGCGGCTTGGCTTGTTCGGAAGCCACTTTGGCGACGAGGCGTGTGGTGGCGAGGCCGCCGGAACAGGGAAGCGCGGTGGTTTGCGTGATGGAGCGGAGGAGTTTGTCCGCCACAGCGAGGGGCGGGCCATGAAGGCGCTCAGTGCCGGAGAGATCGAGATAGGCCTCGTCAATGGAAACCATTTCCACTATCGGAGAAAACCTGGCGAGGATGGAGGCGACGCGATCGCTCCATTCGGAATATTTTTCGTGATGGCCATCCAGGAAAACGGCATGAGGGCACAAACGCGCGGCGGTGCGCAAAGGCATCGCGGAATGGATGCCGAACTTACGGGCTTCGTAGCTGGCGGCGGAAACGACACCGCGCTGATCGGGCCGACCGCCTACGACCACAGGTTTGCCGCGAAGTTCGGGGCGCTCGAGGAGTTCGACGGAGACGAAAAAGGCGTCCATGTCCACGTGGAGGATGGAAGAGTGCAGGGGAAGGTCGTGCACTTCAGTGGGATCGTGTTTGGCTCGGAAACGAGCGAGGTCCGGCATGCTTTCACCGTTCGGAAAAAAGCTGATTCATGGAGCTAGCGACACTTAGGGAATGGCGCATCTCGCAGTTATCCCTTGGGAAAAGTGCGCCGGTTCCGACCCCATCATACGGCTTTCGCCGAGACGGCTGCCAGATGTCAGTTGGGGGATGGCAAGCGCTGAGCGGCGAGGCCGCGGGGAATGCTGGCGAGGTCGTTGGTGACGGCGACGTTGGTCCAATGGGAAGGATCGAGGAGCGGCTGAACGGCGGAGAGGCAGTTGTAGCCAAGCTCGAGGACCAGCAAGCCGCCGGGCTTTAGGAATTCATGTGATTGCGTTACGAGTTCGCCGTAGAGTTCGTAGCCTTCTTTCCCAGCGAAGAGGGCGGCAGGTGGCTCATGGTCGCGGACTTCCCGGGGCAGTGATTCGGCGTCACGGCGGCCGATGTAGGGAGGATTACTCACAATCAAATCGAACCGGACTGGGGTGAAGGCCTCAAAAAGGTTGGACTCAAGAAAACGGATGCGGTCTGCGAAACCGAGACGAGCGGCGTTGCGGCGGGCAACATTGAGGGCGGCGGGGGAGATGTCCGTGGCGTAAATAGTGGCGTCGGGAAGCTCTTTAGCCAAAGCGATGGCGATGCAGCCGGAGCCGGTGCCGACATCCACGAGGGTGATGCCGTTGCCTGTAAGACGAGGCGGACGGCCGGCGCGGAGTTCGCGGAGGGCGAGGCTATCGAGGGCGACCTCGATGAGATGCTCAGTTTCCGGGCGAGGGATCAGGACATCGGGAGTGACCTCGAATTCGAGACCCCAAAACTCCTGCTTGCCGGTGAGGTGTTGCGTGGGCTCGCCGTGTGCGCGGCGCCGGATGAGAGCGAAATACTGAGCCGTGGTTTCGGCAGAGAATATTTCTTCCGGATGTGCATAGAGCCAGGTGCGATCGCGATTGGCGACATGGAGAAGAAGAAGTTCAGCGGCCAAGGTGAAGGAAGGGGCGTTGGCTTCGCGCAGTTGGCCAATGCCCTGCTTGAGCAGAGAGCGCACCGAGCGATCTGTGGCGACACTCGTCATGGAAGAGGCTCAACCGATGAGGTGTTCCTTTTGGCGGCCGCTG
The DNA here is from genome assembly GCA_049522075.1 of Candidatus Acidiferrum sp. Lineage (GTDB taxonomy): Bacteria > Acidobacteriota > Terriglobia > Acidiferrales > UBA7541 > Acidiferrum. The sequence continues at coordinate 3,686 of JBEKOE010000086.1, read as the reverse complement.
GCTTCCACGGTGCCATAGGCTACGCCATTTCCCGCATAAGCATATTTGGCGATGGCGCAGCCACCAAAAGCGGAGTGGCCAACAGCCAAGCCGCCAAAAGCGCGCCAACCGAGGGAAACGCCGGCCAATGCGAAAAGGCCGATGGAAACTCCACCAATAGAGATCACGCCGGCAGTGATGCCCCCGATGGCGATGAAACCCACAGCAAGGCCTCCGAGCGCGATGACGCCGGTGGCGCGTCCACCGATGGCAATGATGCCATGAGCGGCGGGGCTGTAGGAGACTAGCGGCAATCCGGCGATGCGGGTGGATGATTCGTAAACGTAGTCCTTCGAAAGAACAACAGCGGTGACGAAGTGAGTCAGACCGATGAAGACAATCATGTAAATGATGAAGAAGGCCCAGAAGGGCATCATGACTTTGAGCGAGCGATCGGGATCGGAAAACGAGTCGCTGATCCGGCGCATCCAAACGGGACCTGGCTTCGAACCGGGACGGGAAAGCATGGGCACCTCCGCTAGAGAGATTATGCCTCGGCTAGCTCCTGTTTGAGGCGTTCCGCTTCGTAGTGGCCCACCAGGCCGTCGACGAGCGGGCCGACCTTGCCATCCATGACTTCGGTGAGTTGATGGATGGTCAGGCCGATGCGGTGATCGGTGACGCGGTTTTGGGGATAGTTGTAAGTGCGGATTTTCTCGGAACGGTCGCCGGTTTTGATCTGACCGCGGCGCTCCGCTAGGATGGCGGCTTGTTGTTTTTCGAGTTCCATTTCGTAGAGACGCGCGCGGAGTACGCGCATGGCCTTGGCGCGATTCTTGATTTGCGATTTCTCGTCTTGCTGGGAGACGACCAGGCCGCTGGGAATATGCGTGATGCGCACGGCGGAATAGGTGGTGTTGACAGACTGGCCGCCGGGGCCGGAGGAGCAGAAGGTGTCAATGCGAAGATCCTTGGCTTCAATCTTGACGTCGATGTCGTCGGCTTCCGGAAGGACGGCGACAGTAGCGGCGGAGGTGTGAATGCGGCCCTGGGTCTCCGTGTCTGGCACGCGCTGCACGCGGTGAACGCCGCTTTCATACTTCAGCTTGGAATAGACTTTGTTGCCGGAAATGGCGGCAACGATTTCCTTCACGCCGCCCATAGAGGAAGGCGAGCTCTCCATGACTTCCACTTTCCAGCCCTGGGACTCGGCGTAGCGTGAATACATGCGGAAAAGATCGCCGGCGAAAATCGCGGCTTCATCGCCGCCGGTGCCAGCCCGAATTTCGAGGATGATGTTCTTGTCGTCGATGGGGTCCTTGGGGAGGAGAAGCAGCTTAAGCTCGCGCTCGGCCTGCTCCTTGCGGGCGAGGAGCAGCTTTTCTTCCTCCTGGGCCATGTGGCGCATATCGGCGTCCTCGGATTCCACGACCATCTGGCGGGCACCAGCAAGATCCTTTTCGATTTGCTTGAATTCGCGGTGTTTGGAGACAACTGCTTCGAGTTCGGCGTGCTGCTTGGCGAGCTTCTGGAAACGCGCGGAATCGCTGACGATCTCCGGAGTGGAGAGTTCGTGGGTCATTTCCTGGTAGCGGGCGTCGAGCTGATCGAGTTTTTCGCTGAGAGTGAGTACAGACATGTGAAAACCTTTCTTCAACTACGTTGAGAGTCACGGGCGAAGCGTGGCGGATGATGGGTGACGCGTGACTCGGGAACACGAAGAGCGGGCGCCCAGGAAGGGCGCAAGAGGGGTGGCAGCTAATAGAAAGAGGCGAACATTGAAAGCCCTGCACAACAAGAATAACGCGGAAAGAGGAGGGGCGCAATCGGGGTTGCCGGGCGGCGATGGACGTTGCTGGGAAGAAATGAGGTGTACCAGGATGCAGGGGAAGACGGTTTCGGTGATTGGGAGTGGAACGCATGAGTGAAGCAGCACGGACAGCAGTGCAGCTTCAGAAAAACACTGCTGGAGAAATGTTAAATCGTTTGCTCAACTTGGCGATGTGAGTTTTATTGAGGTCACGTTTCTTGTGCAAAACCTCGGACACGATGCTTTCAGAGCCAAAAATCGACACTAGATCTTTCTGCCGGAGATCATTGGCATCCATCAACGTGCGGAGAACTTCAAGGGGAGAAGCATCGAGAATGGAATGATGCTCTTCTTCATACGCTTCGATCAAGGTCATCACAACTTCGGCATACTTTTCTTCTTCACTTGTTGGACTGTCTTTGCTCGCCAACTTGTCCAAGACGGACAGGTACTGCTCATGTTGGCGCTCGGACGTGATCGGAGTCGGCGAGCTAACTTCGAGTGCGTATTTTTCGGGTACTGCAATCGTCATTTTTGCCACTCCTTCTCGTCGTAATCAGCGTGACTCAGAATGCACCGGATGTAAACCATTCTCCATTTGTATTTGATGGTCGCAATCAGTCTGCACCTATTGTGACTTATGTCGAATACAACAAAACGCCCGACGACATCTGAATTCCTCCAACTGCGTCGTACCTCAGCAAAGTTCTTCCAATCTGCTTCCCTCGCTATCTTGTACCACGCGTTAAGGGATGCACCCCATTCGCTGTGCTCGGGGGTCGCTTCTCTGATCGCCTTCCGGCTGACGATCCGCATTAGAGGACCTTCGCATTTTGCGAAGCTAGCGTCAAGTGGAAAATTCAGGCCTGAGCACAAAAAAGCGCGGCAACAAGGCGGTGAGAGATTGGATGCGGGGCTTAGCGCACAGTTGCGAGGTCGAAATCGAGGACGACCTGCTCGCCTTCGGGCGGGATGACTTGAATGGTGATGGAATCGGAGGGAACGTTTTCGGCGAGAAACTCGAACTCGAGCGTGGCGCCAATCAGGGTGCAACCTGAATCGTCGCATGCGAGTTTCGGCTGCCCCGAAGAAGAGATGGGTTTGAGTTGGTCATCCTTGTAGAAGAAATTCACCTCAAAATCCTTCCAGAAGTCGTAAGGGCGGGGCATGAGTCCCGTGGTTGCATCTCGCCGTGAACCGACGGGGCGTGGAATATAGGCTCCATACGTATCCGTGAAGAGAATATCGAGGATAGCTTTAACTGACTCCGCGTGTTTGGCGTGGTCGAGCGCCGCTTGTTGCGCGCTGTAGCCAACGGATTTTTCCTTTGAATCAAGTACGGCAAGAGCATAGGGCGTGAACATAGTGAGGGAAGCGATGTAAGGGCCGGATTTTGGAGGAGCGAAGTACAGGGTGTATTTCTCCAGAAAGCGAGCCATGGTTTCGTCGCGGCGTTGGCCAAGGAAATAGGCCTCACGGACAGCCGTGTCGGAGAGAGGTGTTTCAAAAGCGAACCCGGAAGAAAGCACGAGGAGTTCGGTTAGGAGAACGGCGGCGGAAGTACGAAGAAGTTTATGCATGGTCATCGGAGAGAAGTTAGAGAGAACTCTGCGGTAACGGGATCGCCCTCGGGAGGATCAATCAACACCCGTGCGGAGTCAGAAGTGAAAGACTCGGCAAGAAATTCGAGTTGAATGGTTGCGCCGACCAGCGTGCAACCGGTATCCCCACAGAAGTAGACGGGATGGCCAGAGTAGAGGAATGGCACGAGAGAATCATCGCCGTTGAAGATCTGGACCTGGAAATCCCGCCAGAAATCGGAAGGCCGCAGCAGATAATCCGTTGGAGTGCCAGTGGTACGAGCGGCGGGATTGTGCATCACATTCGAGTAGGTGTC
>JBEKOE010000085.1:0-10604 GCA_049522075.1 Candidatus Acidiferrum sp. | reverse complement strand
CGCTCGATTTCACTCAACCCATTCGTGCTCGAAAACCCGAATGGGGTCGAACAGATTCTGGCACATCGTATCGGTTGTCAAAGAGCGGTTGGCCTCCCTGTCCAGCAGAGTGGCATCCATCGAACCTATTGAGGATAGCAGATGCGGCGAGATTGTCAACACTCCATTACCCCCAAAATCTCCGTTTTCCACACTCTTCCTCAGCCTGCCTACCTAATGCTCCTCGGCCCGCTTCCCCAACGAATGCCGTCATTCCGAACGGAGTCTGCGAAGTGAGGAATCCCTCCTGGATCGATCGAAGAGAGCTTCCTCACTAGACTCGGGATGACGCGCAGAGGCGTGCAATGGCCCGTCTTTAGACCGCTGCTTCTGCCCTTGTACCGCTGGCTTTCATGCCAGCGCTCTCTCTTTAGGAGGTCGGAGCTTCAGCTCCGACAGTACGCCTCTCCATCTCTTGGGGCTTCAGCCCCTGAAGACTCCATGCCCTTCGCCCACTCTACGCGCCCTCCACTACTTCGGCTCTTCCTTTTAGCTCAAGCTACATTGACGGGGGCGGTGGGGATCAGAACGCCGCCCGGTTTTTGAACTCCCTTGCATCTACGTAACTTACTGATTCTACAGAGGCGCTCAACGCCATACTAGCCATTTCAACCACTTGAGCCACCCTAGCTCCGCACAATCTCTGCACAGTCGAGGCGAAACAAAAGCGATAGGGGGGGGTAGGGGGGTGAATCTCTGCGGCCGCAGCGCCGGGACCGACGCAAAGCGCGGACGCATTCGCCCGCAGGTTTCGCAAAGGGGGAGGGTTACACAGATTGTAACTTGACCATGCGGCTCGACAACTCACTCCACGAGGTTTAAAGTCGATTCACACCGCAACCGAACAGCAGTAAATATAGGGGCGATTCCTGTGACAAACCCTCTTATTGCGAAGCAGCGCATCGAAGATGCACAAAAGGCGGTTCGGGACGTTCTCCAAAAACGGCAGGAAGAGGCGACGGAGAACAAACGCGCCGTCGAAAATTTTTATCGCAATCTTGCCTTGCTGTCTGGCGGAACGATAGCTCTCAGCGTTACGTATCTTGGATTCCTCAAGAGCATCACCAATCGACCGCTTCATTCCACATTGTTGATTGTTAGCTGGGCCTTACTGTTCCTGTGCCTTGCTTCTGCCACGTACTACACCTTTTTTGCGAGCACCTATACACACTATGCTCGAATCCGCGAATACGCGCAGCGGTTGAAGGAGCAGCACGAAACGATCGCGGACGAAGTTGGGAACGTCCAAGTCGTTGGTATTCAAACGAAAGCCGAGTTAGACGACTATATCAAAGAGCTACGCGACGCCGCAGCGAAACGCGAGGAAGATGTAAGTTGGGGCAAACGCAAAGAAAAGATGCACGCGTTTTTGTTCATAGCGTGTGGCGTAATTGCACGCACTACGTTCGTATTGGGAATCGCTCTTCTGCTTTTGTTTGCTGTTGCGAACTTAAACCTGTCGAACAAGTCGCAGAGCACGACTGTCGAAAGCAATGAATACGAGTGCATCGAACGCACGCAAAAGGAAGTCCAGAACGATGAACGTAGGGGAACTCACAGTGAAGTAGATTACGTCTTGCTCCACGACAGTCACAAGATCTACGCCAGTTGTGATGTGACAACGCTTGATAAGTTAGATTCGACAGCGACATGTGGCTTCCGGCCGCTGCGAACCTACGAGTGTGCGGTACAACCAGGCGCCATAAGAAATGCAAAAGTGTCGGAACCCCTTAGTGACCTGAAATGCAAGGACGGCGACGGTCACAACGTCTATTTGTACGTAAGCAAAAAGGAATGAAATCCGGCCCCTCGCCGGTATCTCGATCGAAGATACTGGACGTCTTTGAAAGGAAGAATTGCGACAGATACCCATTTTCGATACGAACATCTTCGGCCACGTTCAAGATGGGTTGATCCCGCAAAAAGATTGGCGCTGCCTCCTTCGTCATCGTCCTGGCCACGGCTGGCCACTAAGCGCAGTCACCGCCGTAGAACTTCTCGCAGGTTTTCAGCATCCGCAGTCCGAGAGATTTCTTGAACAGAAAGTGCAAATTGAACTCGCATGTCAACTCTCAAAAGGTCGAATTCACGAAGAACCTCGCGTTTTGTTCTGCAAAGAGGTACTCCGTATGTCCTTCCCTCACCCGCAACTCCCAATCGAGTTGATCAGCGACTATCTCACCGTCGTTCGCCTTGCCAAGTCGATGCAGGACATTCTCGCGAAGCGTGTACGCGTTAACAGGCTAATGACGAAAGGGCTGGGCCATTCTGGCTTCTCAGGATTCGGACCGGCCGGGATCGAGCTCCTGGTTTCCGGACCAAAGAACTCGTGGAAGGAAATCATCGAAAATCTCGCGACTGATAATTTCCCGAGTTGGCGCGAGCACTTCCAGCAAACGGGCAAACGATTACCCGATGAACTGCGCAGAGATGCGGAGGTGCGCCTAAATTCGCACACCGAACGCTTGAAATTAGCGGCGTCCTTCCTGCAATGGTTAAATGGGAGTACCGAGCCTACTTCTGTTGAAGAAGTCGCGAAAAGACTCGACGCTGTTATCGAACTTACGTTGTTCGTTTTGCGTGAATTTCTGTTGAGGGAGTACAACCTCGAAAAGCATGATTCGGATGTATATGATCAGTTTCAGCTTTACTATTTGCTGCTCGACCGATTCGTAATTGTGAGCGCAGATTCGGACCTGACTAAGAGGACCATTCGCTCCACTCAGAAAGACCGAATCCTTCCCTTTGAAGCCTTTCTGCAGAAGCTCCGACAGGGATCGTTTCATTAGCTTCTTCCGCTCGAAGGAATTTAGAAGGTGCCCGAATCCACCGGCGGGTAGCCGACACAATAGCGGAGAGAACGATTCTGGGTGCCGCATCCTTTGGTTTTGGTTCATAAAGGCTGCGCGCCTTTTGCGCTCGCCGCCTGCTGGAGGGCGGGTGTTCTCTTGGGGTCCCCTTACTTTCATCTAAACCCTTCTTCCGTTTCACTCTTCCACCCTCTTCCCCTCCCATTCGAACGCCACGTCACCCCGTCCACCCGTTTGCTTCCTGATATCTGATTTCTGATTTCTGATCGCCGATATCCTGGAATTCCCCATTGACAATTCGACTATTTTATTGTATAGTACCCTATGCGGAGGAAGAAAAGGTGTGTCTCTAAACCTTGCTCCTTCCGTTTACCCTGAGCCCCGTTTGCGAAGGGTCCAGGCCCGCAATCCTAACCCTAGCTGATCCCGTTCACCCTCAGCTCTGTCCGCGAAGCACCCCACGCCTTTCCCCGGTTTCCAGTCTTGCCTTTCGGATTTCCGGCTCTTCCCGAATTTCGAGTTTCGTTTTTCGAGTTTCGCCTTTCTCTTCTCTCGCCACTCGCCACTGCCTTTCCCCCGTACGTACCGTACACCCTTCCTCCCATCTCTTTTCTTTTCTGTCGCTTCCCCAATTCGTACCGAAAAAACCCCCGGGGGGCACCCCCAAAAAATTCCATTCGCCCCTTCGACAGGAGTTCCAAAATGAAAATCCCTCGCCAGGCAACTGACAAATCCACCATGAACGCCGCTGCTTCCTTGCACCCTCCCCGTCCGCGCTGCCAGCACATCTCCCGCAATGGCCGCCCCTGCCGTTACCTGGGTCTCTCCCCGGAGAATCCCTTCTGTAAGGACCACGTTCCTCCCCCGCCTCCCGGCACCCCGGAAGAACTGGCCTACGCCCTGCAGCGCGCCGCGGCAGACTTCTCCTCGCCGCAAGACGTGAAAGACGTGATGGCCAAGGTGTTTTGCGCCATGCTCGAGCGCCGCCTCTCTCCCAAAGAAGCAGGTGTCCTCTGCTACATCGCGCAGACCATTCTCCATTGCCAGCGCCTCAGTGCTTATTTCGATAAGGTCAAGGAGGAGCAAGCGAAGGAGGAGGACGACGGTATCCCACGCAACTACTTCGGCGACCCCATCATCCCCTTTGATCCTCGCCCCGATAACACGGTCAACACGGACAGTGCCTCCACTCCAGCTTCGCAGCCCCCAACTCCCGAGGAATCAGCGCCACCTGTCCCCGCCGCGTCGCCCGCCCAGCCTGCTCCCGCCAACTCTTCGCCTTCCTCCTCCTCATCATCCCCTCCGCCCAATCCTCCCAACCTTAACCACTTCTTTCCGCGTGACCCTTCGCTTTCTCCCGGCCTGCAATCTCCAAGCTGCCTCTCGCCGCCGTCTCCCAGCCGCGAAGAACTCGAACGTCGCAACACTCGCCTCGACACCGCCCAGGGCTCACGCTCTTCCTCCGTTAAGCGCAGCTATCCGCAGCATCAAGACGCCGAATGGAAAATCATTAATGGCCGATGATCGCAAAAGCTGCGAATACAGCAGGCGCCACACCGGCGCCGCCGAAACAAAGGGGCAAGCCGGGCGGAAATTCCCCGTACGCAAGACTCTTCGTCTGCGTTCGGCGCGACCCTGCCGCTTCTCCGCGATTGTCCTCTTGACCCATCCACACGCTGCAGCAGTTCGAGGCGGCGCTGGGTGTGCAATTTTGGACATTTACACTCTGCCGGATTCGTGCCGGATTCGTCTTGCGGCGTTTCTTAAGGTGTGCCACGATTGGTGTGTCTCGCCGGCTTCGCTCCCCCCCGCGAATCTGGTCGCGGCCTCGGCCGGCAAAATGCGCAAAACCCTTCATCTCTATCTCGTCAAGCCTTCCCAATATGATGATGACGGTTATGTGGTGCGCCACTTTCGCGGCGTTCTTCCGAGCAACACGCTCGCCTGCCTTGCCGGGTTGACGGAGGATGTTGTCCGGCAAAAGCGCCTGGGCGACTCCTGGAACATCAAGGTCCACCTGTTCGATGAAACGGTCGACAAAGTCCCCGTCAAACGCATCTGCCGTTCGCAGCGCTGGGGTCTCGCCAAAACCATCGTCTGCCTCGTGGGTGTGCAAACCAATCAATTCCCACGGGCCTGCGATCTTGCTCATACCTTTCGGCGCGCCGACCTGACCGTTCTGCTTGGCGGCTTCCACGTCAGCGGCTACCTCGCGCTTCTCCCGGACATCCCTCCGGATATTCAGCAACTCCTGGACGCGGGCGTCACGATCGTCAAAGGGGAAGTCGAAGAAACCTGGGGCGACCTGCTGGACGATGCCGTTCACGGCCGCCTCAAGCCTCTCTACGATTTCCTGAACAACAAGCCCGATCTCTACACCAAGCCCATCCCCGCCATTCGCAGGAAATACCTGCGCAAGTTCGCCGCCTCCAATTTCGGCACCCTCGATTGCGGCCGTGGCTGTCCGTTTGAATGCACCTTCTGCACCATCATCAATGTTCAGGGCCGCAAGATGCGTTTCCGTTCCGCGGAGCACATTGCCGAGTCCATTCGCCGCAACTACCACGAAAACGGCATCACCTTCTATTTCTTCACTGACGACAATTTTGCCCGGAACAAAAATTGGGAAGCTATTTTTGACGTCCTCATTCGGCTGCGCACCGAGGAAAAAATCCCCGTGCGATTCATGATGCAGGTTGACGTCCTGTCCTGGAAAATCAAGAACTTCGTCAACAAGGCCCGCCAGGCCGGCTGCCTCAATGTCTTCATCGGCATGGAGAGCGTAGATCCCGGCAACCTCGCGGCCGCCGGCAAGAAACAGAATCAGGTCAGCGAATACCGCCAGCTCATCCAGGCCTACCGCGATTCAGAGATTTCCACGCACGTCGGCTATATCATTGGTTTTCCGTTTGACACGGTCGACTCCATCCGCCGCGATTTGAAATTCCTGATGAACGAGGTCTGCCCAGACCACGCCTCTTTTTTCATACTCATGCCACTGCCCGGCTCCATGGACCACCTCAACATGTTGCGCCGCGGCGAGTGGATGCACCCGGATTTCAATCTCTACGATTCCCAGCATGAATTGACTCATCATCCTTACTTGAAGGATGGCTCCTGGACAGCGACTTATTTCGAGGCTTGGCGCACCTTTTACAGTTTTGAGAACATGAAAGCGATCTTGCACCGTGGCTCACGCGCCAACTATTGGAACAACTTCCTTCGTTTCATTTGGTACAAGAATTCCATTCAGACCGAAGGCCGCCACCCGATGATGTGCGGCTACTTCCGCCTCAAAGGCCGTACCTCGCGGCGTCCCGGCTTCCCCGTACTTTCCCGCTGGGACTATTACACGGCCCGCTTCAAGGAAGCTCTCAGCGATCTCCGCGGCATGCTCAGCGTCTTGGCGGAGATGGAGGAACTCTGGCTGCAAACGCGCCATCGCTCCGAAGCAGAACGCCGAGTCGCGGAAGAAATCGCCGAGTTACGCACAAGGTATGGCCAGCTCAAGATCAGGGACTTCCAGGCAGCCTTTCAGCGCGCCAAGGAGCATTTCCCCACGCTCCACGTCCCCTCCAAGGTCACTCTCTTCTGGGCCAAGTGGAGCCCCTTGCTGGTTTCCAATCGCGTCTATACCCGCGCGGACCTCGACGCCTACTGGAATACCGTCCGCCTGCGCTGGACGAAACGCCACATCCTCCGTATCCCCGTCTTCACGCTGCCCTTGAATTTCTTTCGCGACGTTCAGCTCTCTCTCCTCTTCCTCTTCCACATGGGCCGCGCCCTCTAGCGCCGGTTCCCTGGCATAGGCGCACTTCCTGCTTTCGTCTTGCCGCGTCGACGTTGATGTGCCACCATGACCGCGTCGATCCGGCATCGCTCCGGCCTGCGCGCCCCGGATTCTTCTTCCGACTCGCGCTCCCACTCACAGACCGCCGGGGCCGCTGGCGTTCTGGCATCCTTTGCGAATCATGGAGGAGCAGACCATGGAAAAAGACCTCTCCCGCAGAAAATTCCTGGAACGAGTTGGTTTGGGAACCGCCGCCGGCGTAAGCCTGTCGTTATTGAATGAACTGGGCGAGGCGCGCCCTGTTGCCGCGAATCCTCTTCCCAGCCGCACGCTTGGGCGCACAGGCGCGAAAGTTTCGATACTGGCTTTTGGCTGCGGCAGCCGCTTCCTGATGTACGGGGCGGAAGAGCAGGCCCTGGCGGCGCTCAACCGCGCCATCGATCTGGGCATCACCTATCTGGACACGGCCTATGCCTACGGCGATGGCAAGAGCGAGACGCGCGTCGGCAAGGTCATGGCCGCGCGCCGCAAGGAAGTCTGGCTGGCCACGAAAATTCGGGACCGCTCCTACGACGACTTCATGCGCCGCCTGGAGGGCAGCCTGAAGCGGCTCCAGGTGGATCAAGTTGATTTGTTGCACATTCACAGCCTGGGCCAGGCGAATGATCTGGAGAAAATCGAAGCGCCCGATGGCGCTCTGAAGGCACTGCTGCACGCGCGCGAGCAGAAAATGACGCGCTTCATCGGCATGACCAGCCACACCAACGGCGCCGTAATGGCCCAGGCCATCGCGCGCCACGATCTGGACTGCGTCCAGATGGCTCTAAACGCTTCGCGCAACGGCCGCTTCGAGGAGTTGGCGCTCCCCGCCGCAGGCCGTAAAAATCTCGGCGTCATCGCCATGAAAGTCACCGGGCAGGAATTTCTTCTCGGCAACGCTGCGGGAAAAGCAAACATTGATTCCCTGCTGCACTATTCCATGAGCTTGCCGGTCACCACCGCCGTTGTCGGCATGCCGCACATCGAAATGCTCGAACACAACATTGCGGTAGCCCGTAACTTCTCCCCATTGAAAGAAGACGAAATGGAGCACCTGCGCCACGCGCTTGCACCTTCGCGCGAAGGCCTGGAGCACAATCTCGTCGGCCACCTCGATGGCCCGACGACCACGCCGCACGTCTTCCTCGCCTAGCCGGGGCAAACAAAGAAGGGAAGATAGCTGGAAGCGGCCCCTGAACAGTGGATGCGCCCCATTGCTCAAACTCATTGTTCGTTCTTCCCTCGACCTGCCTGCCCGGCGTTGTTAGGATACCTGCTGACGCGGGGCTTCCATGATTTTGTAGCCGCAATCCTGACGGAGGAAGCAACGCAACGAAAAACGATGCCCCGGCGAAATGAACTTGCTCAACGACTCCAGGCTCTCCTCCACAAGGGCAATCTGCTTCGCCCCGGAGAGCGGCTAGGCGTTGCTGTTTCCGGCGGCGCGGATTCGGTCGCCTTGCTGCGCCTCTTGCTGGAATTGCGAGAGGAGTTGGGCTGCGTGCTGTGCGTTGTGCACTTCAATCACAAGCTGCGCGGCCGGGCTTCGGACGCCGATGAGAAATTTGTTGCGGGACTCGCGGCGAAGCACGGCTTGGAGTTTTTTGTGGCCAGAGAGAACATCGCCGCAAAGACCAAACGCGAGCGCGGCAATTTGGAAGACGTAGCGCGGCGGGCGCGTTACGCTTTTTTTGAGCGCCTCGCGAAAGAAGGCCGCCTGGCGCGCATCGCCGTGGCGCACACTGCCGACGATCAGGCGGAAACCGTGCTAGCGCACATCCTGCGTGGCACGGGACTCGCTGGGCTTGGCGGGATCCATCCCACAACTGGCGTCGTTGTGCGCCCGCTTCTCACAATTCGCCGCGCGGATTTGCGCGCCTATCTGCGCGGCAAGCGCCAGCCCTGGCGCGAGGATGCCTCCAACCGCGACACCAGGCGCATGCGCGCCCGCATTCGGCAAGAACTTCTGCCGCTGCTGGAGCGGCATTTTCAGCCCGCAACCGTGGAGCATCTCTGCCAGCTCGCTGAATTGGCACGCGAGGACGAAGCCTATCTCGATGGCCAGACTACACGGCGCGAGAAGGACCTTACTCTGGCAACGCAAAACGCAACACGGCTCGCTTTGCCTGATTTCCTTGGCGAACCTCGCGCCATCCAGGCCCGTCTGCTACGCCGCATCGTCGAACATCTCAAGCCACGCACCGGCCAACTAAGCGCCGCTCACGTGGAAACAATCCTCGCGCTTGCGGAACATCCGGACAGCGGAAAATCCCTGCAACTGCCGGGCGGCGTCGAGGTGCGCCGCGAATCGCAAGCGTTGGTTTTTGTGCCCTCGGCGAAGATGGAGCCGTCGGAGCGGCTGATAACTGCGCCTTGCGAGTATGCCTACGAAGTGGATTTGCGCGCCGGCCAAGCCGAGTTGCCTATTGTGGAACTTCACTGCCGCCTGCACCTCAGAGTGATTGACTGGCCCCCAGAAGGGCGAGAAACTAACACTACAGGGGCGGTCTTGGACCGTGGACGGTTGTGTGTTCCCCTGGTGCTGCGCAACTGGTGCCCGGGCGATTCCATGCAGCTCCTGGGCCACCGGAAACGCCACAAGCTGGCGCGTCTGCTGAATGAGATTGGCGTCAGCCGTTGGGAAAAAAAGTCGTGGCCGGTGCTTACCAGTGGCGGGCGGATCGCGTGGGTCCGCGGATTAGGCGCCTCCCATGAGTTTGCCGCAGGGAAAGAGACACGGGAAGGTGTCGTGATTACCGAGGACCGAGCATCGTGAGCAAGGCGAGCGTTGCCACTTATACTGCCGCGCGGATCGCAAATCGCGTCCAGGCCCTCGGCCGGGAAATTACGCGTGGCTGCCAAGGCCGCAGGCTGGACGTCGTGGTGACCATGGACCGCGCCTTCGTCTTTGCCGCGGATCTGATTCGCGCCATAGATGTGCCCGTGGTCGTGCACTTTGTCCGCGAAGATGTGCGGGACGTTGACCAGGGTGGCCGCGCCCGCCGCGAAGTGTTCTTCGCTAATCGCGGGGCCGTGACCGCCAGCCAGGAACGCCCTGAATTCAAGGGGCGCGACGTTCTGCTAGTGGATGCGGTAATCGAAAGCGGCGTCACTCAGGATTTTCTGCTGCGGCGCATCGGCGAGAGCAAGCCGCGGTCGTTGCGCCTGGCCGTGTTGCTGGACAAGCCATCGCGGCGCCATGTGGCGCTGGAGCCCGATTACTTTGGCTTCCAGACTGCATCTAACCGATTGTGGACCGGCTACGGGCTGGCCGCCGCGAATGGTACAGGCCGCAACACCAGGCACCTGGTGGCAGGTGATGGAGCGAAGCGGCCAGGCAAGCCGGGGCGGTCTGCCAAGAAAAAGCGCTAGCGGCGCTTCGCGGATTTCATTGGTTTTCGGATCATGGGTTCAGGGTCAACAGCGAGGGTACAGTGAATTCCAGCTCCACGGCTAAGACCATTTTATTTTGGATCTCGATCGTATTTCTGGGGGTCATGCTCTGGCGCCTGGTTTCCAACCAAGGGCAGGCCGCACGCGAAGACACCCCCAGCTATAGCGAATTCGCCGCGAAGGTGGACTCGGGCGATGTCAAGGAAGTGACGCTATATCTCTCGCAGAACAGCTATGAGCTTCAGGGCGAATACATCCGCCCGGCGAACCGCAAATTCCGCGTGCTGCTCCCTAAGGAAGAAGCCCCGCAGATTATGGACACGTTGCACGCCAAGGCCGTGCAACTGAACGTCAAGGAAGTGCACAGCAACGATTGGTGGCTGGCCCTGGTGAATCTCCTGCCCTTGCTCTTATTGGCGGGCTTTGTCTTTTTCCTGATGCGGCAGATGCAGGCGGGCGGCAACAAGGCTCTGAGCTTCGGCAAATCGCGCGCGCGGCTGCTTTCCGCGCAGCAAAAGAAGGCCACCTTCAAG
>JBEKOE010000084.1:0-10728 GCA_049522075.1 Candidatus Acidiferrum sp. | reverse complement strand
TCCGAAGAATCTTTGACATTGAGACACCCTTACGACCTTTGGATTCTAATCCTACGGATAGACGGCGTCAATTGAGTAATCTTGTTCATTCGAAGAGACTTGGCCCCGATTCTACTTAGACGGGGGAAAGATGCCCGTAAGTTGCCTGCCATGGTGAAATCGCAGCGGGGGGATTCACGTCGAACGGAGGAAGAAGTCTTGAACGAGGGTCGCCTGGGGCGGACGTTTTACTGGACGCGGCGGTTTTGCACTTCGCAACCGATCAGCGAATCGAAAATCGCCAAAACGTGCCGGCGGTATTCCACCATGCGGCCTAGCAAATCGCGGAGTTGCGGCTCGCGCTCCACTTCCCTGTGCCACTTGGCCAGCACCGCGGGTGGCACTTCGATATCCTGCCGCAGCCTCTCCGCGGAATGCCCGCGCAGGAAAAGCCCATAGAAAAAGGCCGCCTCGCGCTGCGGAAACTCCAGGTCCGTAGTGATTTCGGCCGGCATGAATGGAGCGAGTGTCGCCATATCGAAAAGCGCAGTTTACCTAAATCGCGTTCCGCGTCAAGTAGGACCTCAGTCCTAATGGCGCTAGCAGGTCAATACTCCCCCGGTCCGTTGCATGCAACATAACGCTCCTTGACCGGCTCCAAACGCCATAGGATGCTTAAGTCCATGGCACGGTTACCCAAGTCGCTGGCAGGGAGGACCTTCGGAAGGTTCCTGCGCTTTGGCATGCTGCGGGGACTGCGCTCCGTCGAGATCGACCCGGAAGACTTCCGTAAGTACTTGTCCCAGAAGCATGAGTTGTGGGTGCCCCACTTTGGCCGAATGAAGGATGTGCCCTTGGACAAGCTGGACGCCATTGCCGACCGGCTGATCCACGACGCACAGCGCCTGGCTTTGGCACAGGGAGCAGGCTTTGGCCTGGGTGGCATAATGACCCTCCTGCCGGACGCCAGCCTGCTGACGGTCATCACCTTGCGCTTGATCCAGCGGCTTTGTCTGCTCTACGGCTTTGAAGAAAAGGGGACCGATCAGCGCATTGAATTGTGGATGGCGGCGGCCGCGGCGGCCGGAATCGACTTCAGCAAGGATCTGGCCGAAAAGCAGATGGTGGAGAAACTCGCGCCGCGGCTGGCAGGCCGCCTGGCCGTGCGCATCGGCGAAGAAAGCGCGGAGAAGTGGGTGGGCCGTATGGTGCCTTTGGCCAGTTCGGCGATTGGCGGCGCTCTGAATTACACCTTCGTCCGTTCGTGGGGCCGCCGCGTGCAGCGCCACCTACGCGAAAAGCACGTGGCCGAACGTGCATTACATGCCCGCCGTGACCTTCTCGCTGATTCCCCAGAGTCCGCATAGGCCGTGGCTGGCCCGACGCCCTAGGCCTAACCGCCTTGGCAAACTTGCCGGGCGCATGGGTTAGGCTTCTCTTCTCATAAAACTTATAGCAGAGCGCTCGAAACCGTCACGCTGCAGCCCGGGACCGTTGCCGGATGCGGCACGCAACTGGAATTTCGCCCCACGCCCACGTACAGTGGGGTTACACCGTCCCAGCCGGAGAGAGGGGTTCCATGCGACACTTTGCCAAGTTTCTGATATGTGGCGTGCTTTTGCTGACCGCCGCGGCCCTGTTGTTGGCTCCGCAATTTGCCGCGTCTCAGGCCCCGCCGATGCCTGGGATGCAACACACTTCCACCGATGAACCCGTCCCCGCGTACCATGCACAGCCCCCGCAGGGCGAGCTGCCACCAACGATGGAACCTTCCTTGTTCACCGACAAGCTGATCTTCAACGCCTATGTGGTGGCAGGACGCGTGGAGAAAGTGCTCTACCAGCAGCCTTGCTATTGCCATTGCGACCGCAGCCAAGGCCACGGCAGTCTTCTGGATTGTTTTGTGAGCCGGCATGGCTCCGGCTGCAACATCTGCATGAAGGAAGCGTTCTATTCCTACGAGCAGACGCGCCGGGGCAAGAAGCCGGAGCAGATCCGCGAAGGAATCATGCGCGGCGATTGGCAAAAGGTGGACCTCGCAAAATATCAGAAGGAATATCTTCCCCCCGTAAGCAAGTAGAGGATTCGCTTTGCCTTTAGGTGGGCTGGAATGGAGCCAGCAACAGCCTACACAAATCGAAACCGGGCGAGCCGCTGATCCGTTCGCCCGGTTTCTACTTTTCTCACACCTACCAAATTACCTTCAGTCCCAATTGAATATGTCGGGATCCTCCAGACCCTATCACCGGGTTCGAAGCCCACACATCGGGCGTGCCTCGTACTTCCCCAAATCCGCTGAAGTAGAGATTCTTCCGGATCGAACTTGTAGACATCAGAGGATGGTTCAGAACGTTGAACAGTTCGCCTCGAAATTGTAGCCGGAAGCGATCGTTCAACTTCCACACTTTCCCGAGCGAAGCGTCCCAATCGTAGAATCCAAAGCCGCGGAAGATGTTCCGGCCCATATTCCCAAAGGTCCCGGGAGCATTCGGGTAGAGAATAGTCCCATTGATGTCGAAACACCCGCCATTGGCTTCCAGAGACGCTTCCAGGCCTGGGTCCCCATTGACGGCTTGTTGACAAGGCGCGCTGCTCGGATCCAGCAACGGAAACGGATTTCCATTCTTGGAAAACTTCACGGCGGACGGTGGACCCAGAATGTTCCAGCGGTCATTGCCTGCGTCAAGTTCGCCTTCGCCGGTAGCCGTGAAATCGTTTCCGCCATCGTAGAATTCAACGGGATAGGCGCCCTGCAGGGTCACCAGGCTCGTGATCTGCCAGCCCTCCAGCATCTGGGCAAAAGACTTAACAGAGGGAAGTTCGTATGTCGCCGAAAACGTGAAGCGGTGGCGAATATCGTAGTCGCCACTGCCTTTCTCTGCCGCAAAGTCGAGGCTATTCTGCGGAACATCCGCGAGATTTGTGGTTGCACCGGCGGTATCGATGGCGTGAGAGAACGTGTAACCGGCGAGCAGGTACAAGCCCTTCGAGTAACGCTTGGTCAGTGTGACCTGAAGGCTGTTGTAGCTCGAAGTTGATTGGTTGCCAAGGTAGTTGAAGAATCCGAGGTACGGAAAGCAAGGTCCGCCTTTGCCGAGCCCTCCCAAGACTGACGTCGGACAGTTGGTGGTGTATGGACGCGCCATCTGCTCCGCGATGATGTTGGTGCCATCAAAATCTCCCGGTTCGTACAACGGATTTTGCACAACTAGGCTCGGATCAGCCTGGTTGGGATCCGTGATGCTGTAGAGTTTCACGCCATGGTTTGCGACATAAGCAACTTGCAGGACGGTGTTGGGCGTCAGTTGCTGTTGCAGGTTCAAGTTCCAATTCAAGACGTAGGGCGTATTTAGCTTGGGGTTGACCGCGAACACGTTGCACGGCACATCCGTGCTGCACGTGTTCAATCCCGTGTTGTTCACGTCGGGAAAGATCGGCGGACCAGAATTATTCCAGTTGATAAGGCTTGGATCGCCTCCGTCGACGTAGAAAGACGTCAAATTCCCGTTTCCCGGAACAATCGTTTGTGAGCCGTCGGTGTTGTCGGTGACTTTCGTCAGGCCGCTGGGGTTCAGATTCAGCCCGCCACCGCTGAACATGAACGTGCGAATCGACGGTTGAATGTAGATCATGCCGAAACCCGAGCGAAGCACAGTCTTTCCGTTCCCAAAGATATCCCAGGCCACGCCCAGTCTAGGGGACACGTTATTGTAGTTCGTTTGGTAGGGTTCACTCATACCCTGCCCCATCTGAACGAGTCCCTGTGTTGGCGTAAAATTCGCCAGCAGGTTGTTTTGGTCTTTAATCGGGTAAGTCACATCATAGCGGATGCCGAGATTCAGCGTGACTCGCCTGCTAATCCGGTAGTCGTCCTGGGCAAAGAGGCCGAAGGACTTCAGGGAGACATTCCTGGCGGGGTTTCCATATTGCAGATACCAGGAACGCACATTGCCTGCGATATAGTCCTCTAGGTAATGAAAGTCCACCTCGCCGCGGCCTTCCGTGGCGCGCAAATAATCAACCCCACCCCAGCTATAGATGCCTCCAACCTTGAGCGTGTGCTTTCCTCTTGTATATGCAAATGTATCCGAGATGTTCTGCGTGTGACTCGGCGTCGTCCACAAAGGCCAACTGTAATTTCCGCCGAGGGGATCCATGTCCGACGTGCTTTCGTAAATGCTGGGGAAGCCGAACAACCGTGGGTCAGTGACTCCGGTGTTGAGCCCGTACTTCGCGGGACTGACGTTCGCATCGACGGGCTGGATCTTCTCGTAAAAGCTATTGTAACTGAACCGCACGTCGTTCGTGATCAGTGAATTCGGCACCCAGGCCCAGTCCGCCCCGATCACTTGTGTGATCGGTTGCGCTTGACTCAGCCACTGAGCGGCCACGGGCTTGGCATCCTCTTCGATCTGATCGCTGTTTGCGTATACCATGCGGCCTGAAATCACATTTTTCTCGTTCGGATGGTAATCGACCTTGAACACGGCATTGTCCGCACGATTCTGGTTATTAAAATCCGTACTCATCAATGCCGGATCTGACGAACTGACAGTGAGGCCCGGGTTGGTCGGAAAATACTTGGCAACCGACAGACTCAACGCATTACAGGTTGTTGGCAGCGGGGTAATTCCGCAACCCGCTGCGTTCGCCGCGTCCACAATGCTGTATTCGGTCGGATCGATGGCGTTTGGATCAACCCGCCCGACCAGGGAAGTGGTGACAGGGGTGTCCACCGTGAGGGGATTCCCGACTTTACTTCGAACACCTTCGTAGTTGGCAAAGTAGAACAACTTGCCCTTCACAATCGGCCCACCGATCGATGCGCCGAACTGGTGGAGTAAGAGGGAGGAAATCGGCTCGGGACTTGGATTGAAATAGTTCCGGGCATCGAACGCAGCGTTACGGTGGAAGTAGTAAGCCGTGCCGTGAACCTGATCTGTCCCGGATTTGATACCAATATTCACCACCACGCCCGGTTTCTGTCCGTAATCGGCTT
This sequence comes from Candidatus Acidiferrum sp., assembly GCA_049522075.1. GTDB lineage: Bacteria > Acidobacteriota > Terriglobia > Acidiferrales > UBA7541 > Acidiferrum. The sequence goes on along the minus strand of JBEKOE010000084.1, from coordinate 5,750 downwards.
GCGGCTGTTCCTGGGTGTTGAATTCCTGAATCGAGTCCAGTGGCAGCGTGCTGGCGGGTGTGCCGGAGATGCCGGCGTCGTTTACGACCGTTTCGCCGTAGTAGACGTCGTTGTCGTTGGCTCCGTCGATCATAAAATTGTTGTCGTCGGGCCGGAGTCCGTTGGAAGTTAGCGTGTGAAAGCCGCCGCCGGGATCGCGCTGAACGCCCGGGTGCAAGGGGAGCAGATTCTGGAAATCGCGGCCCTGCAACGGGAGTTCATTGATGGCTTGATTCGAGAGGACACCGCTGAGAACGGCGTTGGTGGATTCAGTCAGAGGCGCTTCGCCTTTCACTTCGACAATCTCCGACAGTGTCCCGGGCCTCAACTCAAAGTTGATCTTCAAGTCGTTGGCCACTTCGATCTGCACGCGCCCCCGAATGACCTTACTGAAACCTGTGGCCTGAACGGTGATGGAGTAAAACCCCGGCTCCAGCGCCGGGGCGACATAGTCGCCCACGTCGTTCGTTTCCAGCACGCGCTTCACATGCGTGCCCAGATTCTCAATGGTCACACTGGCTTTTGCGATGACGCCGCCCGTGGAATCCGTCACCTGGCCACTGATGCGGCCCTGGGAGGTCTGTGCGCTCAGAATGACCGGCAGGCAGACCAGGACCAGCAATATAGAAAACCACCACTTATAAAGAGAAAGCATGGAGTCCCCCTATCTGTTGTTTCCTTCTTTCCGGTCCAGCTTTGGAGAAGGGCGATCTTGAGATGGACGTAGAATGAAAGCCGCTGAAACTGAGCAGCGAGATTACAAACCGGATTGGAGTTCGCCTGGGCGGACGAGAGCGATGATCTGCTCAAGAAAAGAGGATGAAAGACCCTTCGGAAGGATGCGCAACTCCGTCACCCCCGCGACTGACCTGAATGGCGTGAGTATGCAAGAGCGAGAAAACGCTGTCAATTCAATTCGCAGTAAACCCTGGCGAAGATTTGAACCGTGAGCTCTTGCTTGACGGCCCTCGAGAAACCAGATATCAAAGCAGGCGAGTCTCAAGGACATCCATGCCTCCCCGCCAGCGAATCCTAATTGCCTGCTTCATCGTCTTGTTTCAACCGCACTTTGTGACCAGCGCGAGCGCAAAATGGAAATATTTTCGAACCGGCAGGGAAGCGGATAAGGTTGTCCAGCCGCGCGGCGGCTTTGCGCTGATGGGCGGCGGAGGCAAGCTGGAGCCGGCCTTCCGTTTCCTGTGCGAGCGCGCCAACGGGGGCGACTTCCTGATCCTGCGCGCAGACACCGAGGACGATTACGCGCGCAAATTCAATGGGGAGATTGCCGCGCTCTGCCCGCTCAATTCCGTGGGCACGATCGTCTTTTCCGACCGTGAAGATTCCGACGACAAGAAAGTCGCGGACATCATCGAGAAGGCGGAGGTCATCTTCTTCGCCGGGGGCGACCAGTCGAATTACCTGCGCTTCTGGCAGGACACGCCCGTGCAGGACGCGCTCAACCGCCATATCGCCGCGGGAAAGCCCATGGGCGGCTCCAGCGCGGGGCTGGCCATTCTGGGAGAGTTTTCGTTTGCTTCCATCATTGACACGATTCACTCACCGGAGGCGCTTGCGGACCCCTACGGCAACAAAGTCACAATTTCCCGCGATTTTCTGCGCATCCCCTTGCTTGCCGGAACGATCACCGACACGCATTTCGTGAAGCGCGACCGCTTGGGGCGCCTGCTGGTCTTTATGGCGCGCATCCTGCAGGACGGCTGGGCGGATCAGGTGCGCGCCATCGCCGTAAACGAGAATGGGGCGGTGCTGATTGAGCCCGATGGCCAAGCCAAGGTGGTGGGCGGGCCGGCCTATTTTCTGGAGACGAAGAACCGCCCCGAGGTTTGCCGGAGAAAAACACCGCTGCAGTTCAAGGAAATAGCCGCACACCGCGCGACAAAGGGAATGACGTTCGATGTTGCGAAATGGAAGGGCGAGGGAGACGACTACACCCTATCCGTAATCGACGGCAAGGTCGTGGCCGGAGGCTCGAATCACGGACTCTACTGAAGCCTAACGCCCGTGGCGCAGGTAATCGTCCGTTTTGTTGAGCCAGTCCTCGCGCGGCGGCGTAAACACATCCAGGTCCAGCGTATCTTCCAGGGCCCAGGCTTCGTGGGGCATGTTGCAAGGAATGCAGAGCACCTCGCCGGCTTTCACGACAATTTCTTTTCCGTCAATCGCGAATTTCAGCGCGCCTTCCAGGATGTAGGTGACCTGCTCGTTGTGGTGCTGGTGCTTCGGCACGTGCGCGCCTTTTTTCATAAACACGCGCGCGAGCATCAATTTGTCGCCGTGGAGCATCTCCCGGTCGATCTTGTCGTTGAGCGGTTCACGCACGACTTGGTTCCAGGGAATATGTTTGAGTCCGGAGGATTGGCTCATGGCTTCAGTTCTCCCTAGGGTCACAGCGCTGTCGCGTGGGTAGTTGCGCGCCAATGCAAGGACACGCGTTGGAGGCGCTCCAGTGCGTCTTCCAGTAAATGGGTAGCGCTGACCAGCGAAAAGCGCAAGTAATTCTTGCCCTCGGCGCCGAACGCGGCACCGGCAATAGCTGCGACTCCGGCTTCTTCCAGCAAAAGTCCCTGCACAGCTTCCGCGCTCATTCCGGTGTCTTCGATATTCACCCAGGCATAGAAGGCGCCGTCCGGGATTTGGCAGCGGAAACCGGGAATCTTGTTCAGTCTTTCGACAAAAATGTCGCGGCGTTTGCGATATTCGGCGACCATCGCAGGCACGGCGTGCGTGGAATCGTTGAGTGCTTCGATTGCCGCCACCTGGGAGAATTCCGCGGTGCAGGTGAAGGTGTTGAGCACGAGCATGTCCAGGGCGTCGATCACGCGCTTCTGCGCCACGGCATAGCCCAACCGCCAGCCCGTCATGGCAAAGGATTTTGAGAAACCATCAATGATGACGGTACGTTCCGCCATTCCCGGCAGCATCCAGATGGATTTGTATTCGCCACCGAAAACAATGCGCGCATAAATTTCATCGGCCAGGACCCACAGGTCTTGCTTTTCGGCAAGCTCGGCGACCTGCGCAAGTGCCGCGTCGCTGAAAACCGTGCCAGTGGGATTGTTCGGCGAATTAAAGATGAGCATGCGGGTCTTCTGCGAAACCTTCGCGGCGATTTCCGCGAGGTCCGGCTGGAAACTGTTTTTCTCTAGAAGCGAATAGGAAACGGCCCTTGCGCCCAGGCCCCGTGTGAACGAGGGATAGATGGGAAAGCTCGGGTCGGGATAAAGAACCTCGTCGCCGGGCTCGATCAACGCCATCATTGCCAGCGCCAGGGCCATTTTGCAGCCCGGTGCAACCAGGACCTGCTCCGCCGCGACGTCCAGCTTGCGCGTGCGCTGCAGATAATCGGCGATGGCCGCGCGCAGTTCGGGAAGCCCCCGCGTCGAAACGTAGCGATCGCGTCCCGAGGCAACAGCCGCTCTCACCGCATCCACCACCGGCGCGGCGGGATGAAAGTCCGGCTCGCCGAGCTCCAGATGAATGATTGACCGGCCTTCTTTTTCGAGTTCTTTGGCGCGGGTGAAAACCGCCAGCGCGCCTTCGCCTGTCAATTGTGAAACGCGCGATGCGATTTTTGGCATGGCCGCAAAATGATAGCAGATTGCCCGGTTTGCATGTTTGCGTGAACTCCTGGAGCGCAAAGGAGGAGACTCACCGTTTTGAGAACGCTTCGCGAATCGCCCGGGACCTGGCTTGAAGTAACTCCCGGTTCAGAAGGGACGGCCCACAGTAGATTTACTTGGGCGGGGAAAACCACACTTAATGTGTTTATTTTCATACAGTTGGCTGTCAGTTTTCTCATCGGACCCATCCGATCCAGCCATGGAATGGAGTAGGTATCCAGGCGGTCCTTAATCCTCTGGGTCGGGAAACTTCCGGTAATCGGACAAAGCTAGTCTTGAAGGCCAGTGCTTTTCTAGGTGACCGGCCTGTACTCCTTATATCTATCGCAACCTGCCAACTTGCGCTATCGTCTAAGAGATAGAGGGATGCGCCCCATCGAGGTTCCCCATGAAACGCTTTGCATACTTCATCGGCCTGCTGGTCTTGGCCATCTCTGTGGTGATGCCTTCGGTCACATTGGCGGATGCAAGTCACGCGCGCATTGTGCGGCTGAGCCTGATTCAGGGCGATGTCCGGTACGCGCGGAGTTTCCATGACGATCCACTCGCTGAAGGCAATGCGACCTGGGAACAGGCTGTTCTAAACCTCCCGCTCCGCGAAGGTTACGTCCTGGCCACCGGCAGCGGGCGCACTGAGGTGGAATTCGAGAGTGGTGCGATGGCTTTCTTGAGCGGGAACACGGTGCTGGAGTTTTACGATCTGTCGTTGCATGACGGCGGGCGTATCACGCGGCTGGTTCTGCGTCAGGGAAGCGCGTCCTTTTATGTAAATCCTGCAAGCGGCGATTACTTCAGCGTGACCGGCGGGGACTTTAGCGTGGAGGCGAGTGGGCGGACGACGTTCCGGGTGGACAATTTTGACGATGGCAGCACGGTGAAGGTGGAGCGGGGCAGCGCTGCGGTGCTGCGCAACGATCATTCCACGCCGCTGGAAAAGGGCCAGTCTCTTTCAGTCCATGCGGGCAATGCAGGCGACATGGTCATCGGGCGCGCGGCGGATAGCGACGATTTTGACCACTGGGTTTCCGGGCGCATCGAGAGCGAGGTCGCGGCGATAAATTCTTCCAGCCAGTTTGTGAACTCGCCCAACTACACCGCGGGGTTTGCGGATCTCTACACATTTGGGTCATGGTTTTCGATGGGGGGCTTCGGCAACTGCTGGAGGCCGTTTGGAGCGGGCTTGGGTTGGTCTCCCTTCTCGTTCGGCGATTGGTATTCCGATCCGCTCTTTGGCCCGACATTTATCGGGTCCGCGCAATGGGGCTGGCTGCCCTATCACTATGGTGGCTGGATTTCCTCGCCGATGTACGGCTGGTGCTGGAACCCCGCAGGTTTTGGTTTCGGACGCCCGATGAGGTGGCACCCGGTGACTGCCGTGTGGATACACTCCGGTACGAAGGTGGGCATCGTGCCGCTTCATCCGCTGGACAAGAGCGGCAAGACACCGGTGAATATAGGAAAGGGCGTGTACCCGGTTCAGGGGCGAGAAATCGGACAGCCCTTGGCGATAGCAAGCACGGAAAAATGGAGCGTGGTGAAGAAGGCGCCAAGGGAAACTCTCACGGGTGGCCTCGTAACCAGTGCGGCGCCGCCGCGGGTGTCGCGTATGTTGTATGCGGGGAATACGGCGGGCCGAGCGGCAACGCCAGTCGTTGGATCGTCGATCACTTACGATCCACAGGAACACCGTTTCGTAAACGCGAACAATCCGCCAAACCGTGCAAACGGCGCGATAGCTTCAAATGAAGTCAAGACGCCCACGGCCATAGAAGGGAAAGCTTTGCCGCCTACGGCAAGGGTGGTTCAGCCGGCGCGTTCGACGTCAACTCCGGCGATGCCGCGGGCCTCTCTCCCACCCCGTCCGACTGTGACGCCGGCGCCAGCGCACACTTCGGGGGGAGGCTCCTCACGGCCCAGTTCCGGCTCTTCGGGTGGAGGGGCTTGGGGCGGCAGCCGCGGCTCGGGAGGTTCTTCCGGCTCCTCGTCTTCCTCTTCGTCACATCCTTCGGGAGGAGGCGGTGGAGGAGGGGGCGCGCATCCGCGCTAATCGTTTCGGAACTTCCGCACGTT
>JBEKOE010000083.1:0-13487 GCA_049522075.1 Candidatus Acidiferrum sp. | reverse complement strand
CATAAGAGTGCGGATGGAAGGGTGGCGACAGAGGCGGCTTGGCTGAACGGAAAAAAGTGAAAACGAAAGAAAGAGCCAAAAGCTTCTTGACATGAACCGGCCTTCTCATGGAAGGAGTTCGCGCATCGAAGGATCGTCGTATGCTTGCGAAGTTTTGCAAGTCGATTCCCAGAACGCCGTTTAGCCGGGGTTAGCCCGGCGCTGCCAGGCTGGATAACTTGCGACATGGCGATTTAGCAACAGAAAGTTCGGACGGAGGCAGAAGAGGTGGCAAATAGGGACGTGGTCTAGCCCGCCTTATTCCGTGTAGACTTCCAAGCCTAAGCGATTCTTCGGAGCCTACGCTCGATGACAAATGACCCATTAGCCTGGCGCGCAGCCAAGAAAACCAATTGGCTCCACAGCCGCTTGTGCTAGCCTGCTTCCACTTGTCTTCCCCTTCGCCGATGGGAATGTAGCTGTCGATGGGGAGATCTGTAAATCGTTTTATTTTGCCACTGGGTAGCGGCCACTTGATTTCCAGCCAAACGAGTTTTTCGGACTTGCCCAAGCCGAGGACGATTCGGGGATCGTGCGAAGAGAGATAGCTGCCGCCGCCAACCTTCATGCGGCCACATTTCAGATCTCCGGCTTGATAGGTGATACGTGCGCCAACCGCATCGGGATTGGATTTTTTTGCCGACAAGATGCAAGCCGAGCCAGTGATTGCCCACTGCCGCGGTGTTCTTCAGCAGCAGCGGCGCCCCGTCATTAACAGAGATCAAAACATCTAAGGCGCCATCGTTGTTGGAATCACCAAGAGCAAGGCCACGCGAGCAAAGGGCAAGAGTCCGATCTCTGGCATCCCACCTCCTGGCAACTAGAAAACATGATTGCCGTTCGCCTGTCGCCAGCGAAGATCGCCCCCCATATAGAGGATGTCAAGAGGGCTACGTAACTCGTAGACATCAGCAGGGGATTGAAGGATCATTTTAGCCAGATTTGGTCAGGGATTACGGGCTCCGTTCGATTCTATTTTTGGGAGCTATTGTCACAGCCAATCAGGAAATCATGCGCAGATCCATTCGTAGTCAGGTGGCCACCGCCGTGCTGCTGATTGTGACGGCGGCCGTGGCGGCACGCACGCAGGAGACTCTGCAGACATTCCTGGTCCACGGGTCCGAAGCTCTGCGCGCCGGCGACAATGCTGCCGCCGAGCGGGCTTTTCGCCGTGCGCTTGACATGCAGCCATCTTCCGTTGAGATTCTGAATGATCTGGCAGTCTCCCTGGCGCGTCAGGGCAAAACCGCGGAAGCGATCGGTTTCTACGAACGCGCGCTGAAGTTAAAGCCGGGGGACTCGCCTACGGAGCGGAACCTGGCCGTGGCGTTCTATCGGGCCGGGAGGTACCGGCAGGCACAGCCGCTACTGGGAAAGCTGACAGCCACGGGCACGGCCGATTTCCAGCTCCTGGAGATGGCGGGCCTGACTGCGTTTGCGCTTGATCGCTATCCCGAATCGGCGGCATACCTGGAACGGGCGAGCCAGTTGCAGCCCGCTGATATCGCCACGCTGGACATGCTGGGCAAGGCCTATACGCGAGCGAAGGACTACAAGAGCGTCGCCAGCGTCTTTGAGAGGATCATGCGCATCAATCCGGATTCGGCTCCGGCGCACGTCATGATGGGCACGGCCTATGACGGTATGTCCAGGGAAGAAGAGGCGCGGAGCGAGTTTGAGGCGGCGCGGGCAGCCGACCCGCGGTACCTCGGCGTCCATTCGGGTCTCGGCGTGATTTATTGGAAGACCGGCGATGACGAGCGCGCGGCCGTGGAATTTCGAACCGAACTAGCGAATTATCCGGCTGATCCGGTGTCGAACTGCCTGTTGGGCGAGATTCTGGCGAAGCAGGGCCAGCCCGCCGAGGCAGTGGTGTACCTGCGGGCCGCTGTGGCGGCCAACCCCAAGTATCAGGAAGCGCTGTATGAGCTAGGGAAGGCGGAGATAGATCTGGGTCATCCGAAGGACGCAGTGGCGCCATTGCGCAAAGCCATCTCGCTCGACGCGGAATACTACAAGGCGCACTTCGTGCTGGGGACAGCGCTGCGGCAACTCGGGCTTGAGGAGGAAGGGTTGCGCGAACAGAGGCTTTCGGCACGATTACAGAAGCGTGCGGACTACAACGCGGCGAAGGCAGTGGGTCCGAAGTAAAAGGCCATTAGCGGGTGGATTCAAAATGTTCCGCGCTAGTTCGCAACGCGGCCGTTCCCTTATCGCCATCAACGCAACAAGTGGGTTGCGAAGGCATCCGGCGTCGCGGTTCAAGAAAAGAAAGGGGCACACCCGCGAACGGATGTGCCCCTGGCTAAGGTTTGGCTAGAAGTACAGCTTCAAGCCGAGTTGGATGTTGCGCGGCAGGTGCGTGTTGGTAATGGTGCCAAAAGACGCGCCATCCTGGACGTTATGGTCCACGCTGCTGAAGTTGGTGTGGTTGAAGGCGTTGAAGAATTCGCCACGGAACTGCAGCCTGATACGTTCAGTAAAGTTCGTATTCTTGATGAAGCCAATGTCCCAGTTCTGCTGGCCGGGACCGAGGAGTTGGCCGTAACTGGACGTGCCGAAGTGGCCGGCGGCAACCTGGAAGGCGGCCGGGTTGAACCATTCGTTGACGGTCTTCGGATAAGAGATGGCGGACGAGGTCCTGTCCGCACGGATGGTTTGCACCCCCAATCCGCCATCGCCGTTCCCGGTGACGGCATTCACAAGGTTGAAGGGATCATTGTTCTGGACGATCGTGAAAGGCATGCCAGACTCGAAGAGAGTGATCCCCGAGAGCTCCCATCCACCAAGGACATGTCCCACGACGCCCTGCTGCCCCTCGTAGAAGGGCAGATCGTAGACGTAGTTGAAAACAAAGATCTGAGGAGTGCTATAGCTGGACGGACCGTAGTCCATCTTCAGATTGTAGGTGTTCGTGGCGTAATTGGTGCGGTCCTCGTCATTGGTGGTCAGGTTCTTGGACCAGGTGTAGGCTACGCCAATGTTGAGGCCCTTGGCGACTTGGCGATTCAGGGTAACCTGCAGGGAGTTGTAGTTGCTGGTGAATTCCGGATTTCGAGAATCGATCCTGCCAAAGCCGGCATACGGCCGAAGAGCGTTGAGGTTAACGTAGTCTCCGGTAGCCGCATTAGCGGCATCGGAAGCAAGCCGCGCAGCGAGAGTGGGCTGGTTCAAATCCACATTGCCGAGTAAATGGATTCCCAGGCCCCCTACATACGCAACTTCCAGCTTGGTGTTGGGCAGGATTTCATGCTGCACCGAGAGGTTGTACGCGGTGTAGTAGGGCGTATGCCACTGGGGAGAGCCACTGGCAGTCAAGCCCACTGGGCCGCTCGGTAGAGCGCCCGGAGTACCCGAGAGGATGCTGTCAAAGGGCCCAAAAGGCACGGAAGTAGTCTGTACCAGCGGAGGATCGTTGAAGGCATTCTGTTCAAACATGCCGTTCAGTACACGGTCATAGAAGATGCCATATCCACCGCGGATTGCGGTTTTGCCTCTGCCGAAGGGATCCCAAGCAAATCCGATGCGGGGAGCGACGTTTCCGCTCATGCCGGGATTGACGAGTTTGCCATAGGGCGAGCAAGTGGCGGTCGAAGTGATGGCCTGCGCCGCCGTGCATTCAGCACCGGTTGGGAAAATGAGGCCATTCGCGTAATTTGCCGCGTTGGAGGCGATCGTGGGATTTTCAAAGGTTCCAAAATTCGGATCGATCACCGGCGCATTGCTCTTGTTGAATACGAGACCGCTGAAGTTAGTCAGGGTGTTGCCCAAATCGTAGGGCGTTGGGAAGTAACTGTAACGCAAGCCGAGGTTCAGGGTCAGGCGGCGGGTCACTTTCCAGTCATCCTGGGCGTAGAACTCGATGTTCTTGTAGTGCAGGTCGGGAATCACGTCATGGCTTTGCTGCGAGTAGCCGGCGTTTTCCCCGAGCAAGTACTGTGCGAGAGCCGGCAGGATGATCTTGCCGGACGAATCAGTAATGCTTGAGAACGAGAAGCTCGGATTTGCTCCCGAAGCATTTTCCGTCTTCTCCATGAATTGAATGCTGAAGCCGAAACGAAGCGCGTGCGCGCCCTGCACAAGGGAAAGGTTGTCCAGGATGCTTTGATCGATGTTGCGCTCGTGGTAGGGCGCGCTTCCCGCGCCCACAGCCAAACCGGTGTCCCCAATGGAGAGCGATGGCCCGCGGCCATAGGGATCTTTATATGCGTAGTTGTTGGTCAGCTGGCCGGTAAAAGCGGCACTGCCAATGATCCCTGACGCTGTAGCGTTGATGCCACCCCAAGCGTAGACGTATTCCACCTCGTTACTTAGCCGGGGAGAGATGGTCCACGTCAGGTTGCCCACGACGTTCTTGCCGGGGGCATCGAGAGAAGTCGGGACGACGCCAGGGAAGTTGTCGCCGGCCCAAAGACCGGTGGGCTGGTTCTCCGGAACATCATCCATGATGTACCGCCCATAGAACCGGACCTTATCGTTGACCACCTGGTCCACACGGATGATGTCCTGGTGGTAGTTATTGAGCTGGCTGTAGCCATAGTAGAAGTTAGAGGTGCCGAGGTTGGCCGGATTTTTGCTGAAAATGGTGTCGACATAGGCCTTGGCGTTCTGGCTATAGCAACCAGCAGTGGTGAGATTGAGTGCCAAGTTATAAGTTGTGGGTGTTCCTGTGACCGGGGTCACGGTGTAGCAGGAGGGACTGATATTACTCCCATTGGCGGTACTACTAAGGTAAGGCGTCGGATCCGCCGCCAAGCCCGTGAAAGAGCCGCCTAGCTCCGCCGAACTGGGAATCGCCGAAATCGTCTCGGAGTTCGGGGTGCTGGTCTTGCGCCATTCCTCGGACCAGAAGAAGAACGTCTTTGACTTCTTCATTTCCGTCTTCTTCGGGATGAAAATGGGCCCGCCCACGGTGAAACCGAAGTTGTTGTAGCGCTCGATGGAACGTGGCGTATCGGTGGCGTTATTGAAGAAGGAGTTTGCGTTCAGGTAGTCATTGCGGAAGAACTCGTAGGCGCTGCCGTGAAAATCGCTTGTACCCGATTTGGTGGCCACGAGTATCTGCCCGCCGCCGCTTCGTCCGGACCCGGCATCATAGTTGCTCCTCTGGAGAGTGAACTCCTGAATGGCGTCAACGCTGGGCGTGTTCAAAAGGGTGGCATTCGAACCGCTGTCGTTGATATCGGCGCCATCCACGGTCCAGTTATTGGCATTGATGCGAGCGCCGTTGACGGCCACCAAGGTACTGTTGGCAAGACCAAACCCGACCTCGTCGCCCCAATTGGCGGAAACGCCGGGCTGCAAGGTCAACAACTGTTCGAAGTTACGGTTGTTGAGCTCGAGCTCGCGTACCTGTGTGCCGGTAATCGTCTGCGATTGTTCCGCGGTTGTAGTTTCGACCGGCGTAGTGGTTGACGACACCTCAACGGTTTCCGCCACCTTGCCAATGGTCAGTTGAACGTCCAGGCTGCGCTTTTCGGAAACGTTGAGCCCCACGTCCTTCGACGTCCACGTCTGGAATCCGGTGCCGCGCACCGTAACCGTATAGGTGCCTGCCGGCAGATTCGTGGCCGTGTACTCGCCGTTGTTGCCGGTGGTCACGGTTCGAATATCGATATTCGTGGCGTTGTTGTGGACAACCACCGTGGCGTTAGGAACCACGGCGTTGGATGGATCGCTGACGACGCCACTGATTGTTGCGGTTAACTCTTGTGCATGGCCGAAAGACGCCAACGCGAGGATTGCCAGGAATAGCAGTCCCCACGATAAGGTTTTCTTCATAAGGCTTCCTTAGACTCCTTTGTTAAAAGTTCAAACTGAGCAACACCCCAAATCGCTGGTCATTTCCTTACCCCGCGTTTGGAGCAGAGAAGTGCCAACGCCACTGACAGTATTTTTTCATAAGTATCGTTTCATGCTGGCTCGCGGTAAACGAGCACCCTCTCCTCGGCTTGGTACAAATGGAAGACAACGGCGAGCACCCCCAACCACCGATCAGGCTGATATGTTAGGGAAGCTATATAGCAGCAAATAGTGCTTGTCAAGCCAAAAATCTTGAATTATAAGAGAAGCAAGACACGTGCACTATAGCGGCTGTTGGGTATCCGCTCTATATCACAGAAGCGGTTGCGGAAGGGGGCACAACCTTTCCTGCCCGCCCGGTAGAATCTGCAAGCAGGCAAGGGGCACGGCAGAAAAGAGGAAGTGCCGTGGGTGTGAACCAGAAGCCCGGCGATCCACCAGGAAATCTCGATTTTGCAATCGAGACTGCACGCTCTTACCGACGGTCGAGGGAAATCAAATGCCGGTAGCAACTCGCAATGCGGTTCCAGCGTACCAGAGGATCCAAGGGGTCATCCGCAATATGATCGAGTCCGGAGACTTGCACCCGGGTGATGCCGTTCCTTCCGAGAGAGAATTAGCCCGAATCCATGATGTAAGCCTGATGACCGCGCGGCACGCTCTCGCCACGCTGGAACAAGAAGCCATAGTGGAACGGCGGCGCGGCGTGGGCACGTTCGTCTCCGCGCCCAAGATTCACTTCAACAAATTGATGAGCTACACAGAGCATATGGGGAGTCGGAGCATGACGGTCGGTTCCAAAGTGCTTTTCTTGCGGATTGTCGAAAACGAGGAAGCAACTGCTCGCCTTTCTCTGTCCCCGAAAAGCCATGTCCTGAAGCTGGAGCGGTTGAGGCATGCTGCCGGCGAGCCGTTTGCCCTGGAGACGTGCTATTTCCCCGCGAAACAGTTTGCGGGGCTGCTTTCTGAGCCGTTAGAACGCGGATCTTTGTTTGCGATCCTGGAACGCAAATATAATGTGAAACTGGGATACTCCGATGAAGAAGTGGACGCGACGGCGGCCGATCCACGTACAGCGGATCTTCTCGGGGTTCCGAAGCGCGAACCGCTGCTACGATTCCGGCAAGTCATCTACTCCGCAAAAGGCGCCGCCCTTATGTATGTGCTCGGCCTGTACCGCTCCGATCGCCATAACCTTGTGATTCGCCGATACCGCTAGAACAATTGCGATTCCTCGGAGTATGAATCAGGGTTCACTGCGGCAGTCAAGCACTCATCGATGGGGAGGGGACCGAGGACGGTGCCACATTGATGTGATCTTCCAGCAGGAACTGAAGGAGAGGTATCGCTCTGCTCACTGGAACACAACAGCCAGGCTCGTGCTTCGCTTCGCAAGGTTGCCGCACAACCACAACATTGCATTCGGCAAAAAAAGGCGGGGAGGCTTTCCACTTCGGAGGGGTGGTGTAGTGAGCGCTGTGAAATAGCCACCGCAAAAATTCTTCGTTTTTCGAAGAGCAAGTCAGTCCGAATCAGGCCAAGTTCTCTAAGGCCGCCGATGCGGCCAAAGAAAAGGAGCAATATGACTCTGCAAGACGCGGGCATCGCTATGTGCCCGGCAATTGTTGCGCCCCTGGACCGAGGCTTCCTGCCTGCCTCACTGTTCACGCGAGAATACCTAAAACTTGCCGCGCAACTGGGCGACCAGCCACTGCATCTGGCCGTCGAGCGCGGCGATGGCTCCATTTCTGCTTATCAAACCAGGGTGATTCCACCGGCAAAAGGATATCTTGAAGCCACGCTGCTGTATGTCGAGCGCCTTACCAAAATGCTACTGTGGCAACGCGGGGGATGGAAAGTCTACGTTGGTGGACCTTTGGAGATCGGGAATTACATCAAGCAGGTTTATTCCCCAAGCGGAGCGCGCAAGTTCGATTACGAATTCATGGGCGGTGTCTACGAGCATCCGTTCGAGGTCGTGGTGAGAAGGGCAGAAGAGGTGCCCGGTACCAAAGAGACGACGATGCCGCTCGGCCGGCATCTAGATGGGTGTCGCGTGGGTTTCGATCTCGGCGCAAGCGATCGCAAAGCCAGCGCCGTGCTGAATGGTGAGGCGGTCTTCAGTGAGGAAGTGGTTTGGGACCCGCGAAATGCTGCCGATCCGGACTATCACTACCAAGGCGTCATGAATTCCATCCGGCGGGCGGCCGCGCACTTGCCCCACCTGGATGCGGTCGGAGGGAGCGCCGCGGGCGTTTACATCAACAATAGAGTGCGCGTCGCGTCGCTCTACCGGGGGGTGCCAAAGGATCAATTCGCGACAAAGATTGCGCCGCTTTTTCTACGGATTCGAGAGGAGCTGAAAGTTCCGCTCGAAGTGGTCAATGACGGAGAAGTGACCGCGCTCGCCGGGTCCATGTCTCTCTGCGCGAATCCGGTGCTGGGGCTTGCGTTTGGATCGAGCCTGGCGGCGGGCTACGTCGACCACAATGGAAATATCACCAGTTGGCTGAATGAACTGGCTTTCGCTCCGGTGGATTACCGCCCGGATGCTCCCGTGGATGAGTGGTCGGGCGATCTCGGTTGCGGCGTGCAGTTCTTTTCGCAGCAAGGTACCAACCGATTGGCAACCGGCGCGGGTATGCAATTCGATACGGCAATGCCGCTGCCGGAGCGGCTCGTAGTTCTCCAGGAAAAGATGGCGGCGGGCGATCCGCTCGCGGCTCAGGTCTACGAGAGCATCGGCGTCTGCCTCGGCTATGCCGTCGCGCATTACTCCAATTTCTATGAACTAAAACACATTCTGATTTTGGGCAGGGTGACGACCGGGCCCGGGGGCGACATTATTCTCGCCAAGAGCCTCGCGGTCCTGCGGGCGGAGTTTCCTGAAGTGGCCGCGTCCGTCTCGATGGCCTTGCCGGATGAAAAAAGCCGGCGGGTCGGCCAGTCGATTGCCGCTGCCAGTCTGCCAGCCATCGAAGGGAGAAGGTAAGCATCATGAAACTGAATGGACCAAAAGCGGAAATCTGGGTGCCGGATGGAGCGAGCGAAGCGGACGCGCTTAGGCGCGTAACACATCTGGGTATCGCCGCCCATCAGGACGACATCGAGATCATGTCGATGGAAGGAATCCTGAAAGGCTTCGGGAGCAGCAAAGAGTGGTTCATGGCCGTGATTGTCACCAACGGAGCGGGCAGCCCTCGCGACGGCCTTTATGGAAACTACACGGACGAGGAAATGCAGGTCGTGCGCCGGCTGGAGCAGAAGAAGGCTGCCTTCGTCGGTGAATATTCCGCGGTCGTATTTCTGAATCACAGCAGCTCGACGATCAAGAACATCGCGGATGCGGCCCCCCAGCAGGATATCAAGGCCATCCTGGAAGCGACGAAACCAAGAGTGGTTTACACCCACAATCTCGCTGACAAGCATGACACGCACGTCAGCGTAGTGTTGCGCACGATTGCCGCGATTCGCGAGCTGCCTGCCGCGCAGCGGCCGGAAAAAGTCTATGGCTGTGAAATCTGGCGCGATCTGGACTGGATGGTGGACGCCGACAAGCAACTCTTTGTGCTCGACGGCCACGAGAATATCCAGGCCTCCCTGGTTGGCGTGTTCGATTCGCAAATCGCCGGAGGAAAACGATATGACCTGGCAACCATGGCGCGCCGGCGTGCCCACGCGACGTATCACCAGAGCCATTCGGTGGATGCCTCCGGTCTGTTGAACTTCGGTATGGACCTAACACCGTTGGTCCAGGATGACAAACTCGATCCGCGCGAATACGTGCTCTGCGTGATCCAGCGGTTCTCCGACGATGTCAGCGCCAGGGTCAAAAAGTTTTCTTAACTTTGCTTTGTTTCTTAAAGGTGGGATCGCATGGCCCAGGCGGCCGGCGCTTACCTCGTAGCCCTGCTCATGTTGGTCCTGTTCGCTCCCGGACTGAGGAAGGTAGAATTGGCCGTATGAGTCTCTACTGCGCCAAAGGTAGCGTTGAAACCGATCTGTCTCCGCTCGAGTTGAAAGACCTGCTTACGGAAAGCATGGCCAAGCTCGGCCAGCGAAATCGCGTGCTTGCCGTACCGCCCGATAAAACCCGCGCGCACTCCCGCGCCGGCGAACTGACGCGCTATGCGTGGCAGTATTACGGCGACCGGCTCAAAGCGGTTCTTCCCGCGCTGGGCACACACACAGCCATGCGGCCGGACCAGATCGCCCACATGTTCGGAGATATACCGGGGGATTTGTTCCGTGTGCATAACTGGCGTACAGATGTGGAGACGCTCGGCGAGGTTCCTCAAGAGTTCATCCGCGAACAGTCGGAAGGCAAGCTCAACTATGCGTGGCCGGCGCAGGTTAACCGGCTCGTCTCGCAGGGCGGCTTCGACCTGATTCTTTCGATCGGCCAGGTCGTGCCTCATGAAGTCATCGGCATGGCCAATTACAACAAGAACATCCTGGTGGGCACCGGAGGCCGTGAAGGGATCAACCGCAGTCACTACCTGGGCGCGGTCTACGGGATGGAGCGGATCATGGGCCGCGCCGCAAATCCAGTGCGCAACGTGCTCAATTACGCATCCGATCATTTCCTGCGCCACCTGCCCATCGTCTACGTGCTGACGGTTGTCGGGCGCCGGGCAGACGGTGAGCTGGCGGTGCGCGGCCTGTTCGTTGGAGATGACGTCGAGTGCTTTCACCTAGCCGCCTACCTGAGCCTCAAGGTTAACGTCGAGGTCGTCGACGATCTGCTCCGCAAGGCCGTTGTCAATCTCGATCCGGAAGAGTTTGACTCGACCTGGCTCGGCAACAAAGCTGTCTATCGCACCCGCATGGCGCTGGCAGACGGCGCGGAACTTATCATTCTTGCTCCTGGTGTCAAGGAATTCGGCGAAGATAAGACGATCGATGGATTGATCCGCAAGTACGGTTATCGTGGAACCCCGGCGACACTCGCTGCGGTGAATGCCAACGCAGATCTGGCCAGCGATCTGAGCGCGGCCGCGCACCTCATCCACGGCTCGTCGGAAGGGCGCTTCACGATTACCTGGTGCCCCGGCCACCTCAGCAAGGAAGAGGTTGAGGGCGTTGGCTTCTTCAATTATGGCGACCTGAACGCGATGCTCAAGCGCTACGATCCCGCAAAGCTCAGCCACGGCTACAACCGTGTAGACGGCGAAGAGGTCTTCTTCATCGCCAATCCGGGACTGGGGCTGTGGGCGCATCGTCAACATTGCCTCGCTGAATAGCTTTGTGGCGCTTAGCGAAGTGGCCGCCTATGCGGCCAGCAAGGCCGGTGTAGCTTCTCTGACGCGATCGCTCGCCGTCGAGTGGTCGAAGAAAGGTGTTACGGTCAACGCCATCGCTCCCGGCGTTTTTCGCACCGACCTGAATGTACGCCTGCTTGACAGTACAGCTCGCGGCCAGGAACTGCTGATGCGCACACCGATGGGCCGATTCGGCAAAACCGAAGAGCTGGTTGGAGCCGCAATCTATCTCGCCTCCGATGCGGCGTCCTTCGTGACCGGACAGATCTTGGTTGTCGACGGCGGCTTTCTGGCCAGCGGCGTCAACCAGTAGGACCAGCAAGCCTAATGCCGTTCCAACTATTTGGGCCAAATGACGGCCCAAGCGTCTGACGCAGACACGGAGAGAGTATTCTCGAAGGGATTTGCTGGAACAAGTTGGAACGGCACTAGCACATTAGGGGATACCAAAGGGAGTTGGGAAAGGGAAGGACAACATGAGTAAGAAGATGAATGTTGGGCTCTTGGTAGCTGGAGCCTTGACAGTTCTTGGAGTTGCGATGTGCTTTGCGGGACCCGCCGCCACACCTCCCGCGTCCATAGCTCCTGCCACCATGCACCGCGTCGGCACAATCGATGAGCGTTTTCAGTCCTACAACATCGAAATGGTAGAAGTTACGGGCGGAAGATTCTGGAAGCCGTACGGCAGCAAGGCCGAAGCGAAACAGCCGGATGCGAATCAGCCGTCCGGCATGGACCCGTCTCTCTATGAGTACCGGTGGCCGATCAATCTCTCTCATGCCCGCTTGCGCAAGCTTGCCGCAGCCCTGGGGCCGGCCTATGTGCGCGTCAGTGGCACATGGGCGAACACCACATACTTCCACAACTCAGATGACCCGGTGCCCGCCACGCCGCCCACCGGTTTCAAGGGAGTGCTCACTCGCCAGCAATGGAAGGGCGTGGTGGATTTCTCGCACGTGGTAAACGCGGAGATAGTCACTTCCTTCGCCATCAGCGCAGGTACGCGTGACGCGTCAGGTGTATGGACCCCAGAGCAGGCGCGCCAGATTCTTGCGTATACCAAATCCGTTGGCGGGAGCATTGCGGCAGCGGAATACATGAACGAGCCGACCATTCCAGAGCTGGGCGGTGCACCAAAGGGATATGACGCCGCGGCCTTTGGCCGCGATGTGGCCGTTTTTCGCGCCTTCGCAAAACAGTTTGCGCCCGGCATGTTGATTCTTGGTCCCGGCGGTGTCGGCGAGGGTACGGCGCTTGTGCCTGACTCCATGCACGCGGTCACAAGCGACGGTATTCTCTCCGTTACTGGCCCTGTGTTTGATGCCTTCTCGTACCATTCTTATGGAGCGGTTTCCAACCGATGCGCGGCCATGGGTGCATCGGCATCAACCAGCTCAGACGCAGCGTTGTCGGAAGAGTGGCTGGCGCGCCCAGAACAAATTGAACAGTTTTACGGCTCCCTCCGCGATCGCTATGAGCCTGGGAAACCTCTTTGGCTCACCGAGACGGCACAGGCCGCCTGCGGAGGTGACCGCTGGGCATCGGTATTCCTGGACAGTTTCCGCTATCTGAATCAGCTAGGCGTCCTGGCCAAACGCGGCGTGCAGGTCCACATGCACAACACGCTAGCGGCGAGCGACTACGGCCTGATAGATGAGAAGACCTATGAGCCCCGCCCTAACTACTGGGCAGCGCTCTTATGGCGGAGGCTCATGGGAACCACAGTCCTCGATCCGGGCCCTGCGCCCACGCCGAGCCTGCACATCTACGCCCATTGCCTGCGCGATCATCCCGGCGGCGTGGCGCTTCTGGCCATCAATGCAGACCGTGCCGAAGCGCACTCGCTCGAAGTTCCCACGGCCTCAGAGCGCTACACTCTCACGGCCAAGGACCTGACGGATAAACAGGCTCAATTGAACGGCAGCGACCTAAAACTTGGTGCCGACGATGCTCTTCCTGAGTTGAAAGGAGCGCCGACACCCTCCGGGAAAATCACGTTTGCGCCTGCAAGCATCGTTTTCCTTGCTTTGCCAGAGGCGCACAACGCTGGCTGCCAACGGTAATGCATAGGCGCACATCAAGCGGCTGGTTCCAGCAGATGTGCATTCGTAGTCAGATCCCGGTACTTTCAGGGAGCAAAACGCCCGAGCCTTTTGGTGGGACCTGCCTCCTTTCGTGCCTCACTAATCCGTCCCTGATTTTCAGTGCCTGGTAAACGCAGCATAAATCGGACAAGTGGGTCCCAGTACGAAGATGTACGGTAAGGCGTGCCGGCTCAGACGGTCGACGCAACACTTGCTTGAAGTCTACTCGCAGGCGTCTCAAAGCCTAAAGTTTTTCGCGGGCGTTGATTCAAGCGCAGCGCGACCTGGTCGAGCTGCGCTT
>JBEKOE010000082.1:0-11558 GCA_049522075.1 Candidatus Acidiferrum sp. | reverse complement strand
CGCGTGTGAAAATCACAACCTATAATTAACATTGCTCGGCTCCTTTTTCCGAGCCTTGGTCGTTCAACAGCAACCAAGTCTACTCGGTCGAGGGAGCCGACACCGTCATCTAATCAGCCAACCTAAGGTCGCATTCGGAATCTAAGACTACGCCACCTGCCGGCCTTGACAAAACTCCACAAGCGTTATAACACTCTTTCAAGTGCCATGGGCGTAACGCAGCAATTGAAAGAGTTCGCGTTTCCGGCCAGCCCAAGAGGAAAGCTTCAGCGCCTTCTGACCGTGTCGGCGACTATTGTCGGATACTTCTACGTCTGGGTTTATCAAGACTACCTCGGGCTGAGAGTCCCGCTTGTCGACGTCAGCACCCTTCTTCGGCTTCCGATAATAGCTATCGTGGTTATTCCCCTTGTTTTCTACGCGTATGTAAACCCAGATTGGCTTCAGACGGGGCGTCCGAAACTGAAATCAGTCCGATTCTTTCAGGCTCAATTCCCAAGTTTGTACGTACGGGATAGATGTGGCAGGTGCGCCGAGACTGAAAAAACCTGCAAGAATTTCATTGGTCCGGCGTCGGCAGATTACACATCGTACTGGCTCGACGGCATCTTCCCCATGATTAAGAAAGGCAATAAGGCACAAGCGGACCGGACATTCGAGCGCGGATACTCTTGCAAGCTGATCTTTGGTCTCGAAGTCGTCTTGCTTTTCTTCGTCGTGCTCTCCCTCCTGACCATTGGGTCAAAACCGCTAGTGAACTTTGTCATCCGCAGGCCTGCCCCATTCTCTCTTGACCCCAAGCAAGTAATCTTTGTCGTTGTCTGTCTCTTCATTCCATTCCTTATGCGGGCGCTCAACAGCCCAGACATGGACTCGCCCACCGGGTACTGGCACGCATGGAGAGAAATCAACAATGCCCACAAGCTTTGGATGAAGAACAATGAACCAACATTGGTCAAGGTCGTCTGTCATGCGGGCGGAAACAACACGAGTTTCTCACAGCGTCCGTAGCACCCATGTCAGGGAGATACCGTGCCGTCCAACCTTCCCGACCGCCTGGATAAGAAGATCTTGAAGGCAAACTCGCTGGTGCAAAGGACACTCCGCAAGCACAAGAATCCTGTGGTCGCTTGCTCGTTCGGCAAACACAGTATGGTCGTCCTTCACCTCGTGCGACAGCACTCGCCGGAAGTAAAGGTTGTCTGGAACAACACTGGCGTAGAATATCCCGACACTTACAACTTTGTCAGGAGGATCCGCGAAGAGTGGGGACTGCAAATCGTTGAAGCCCGCCCAACGACAACGTTTTGGAATATCGTTGACCAGGCTGGTTTCCCGATTTTCCCCAGGAATGCTAGTTGGGAGTTGCAGCGGGCTTCGACGGAGTGCTGCAGGCAGCTCAAGAAGAAGCCCACGATGAGAGCCTTGAGGCAGCTCGGATGTGATCTCTATTTCACTGGGTTGACTCAATATGAAAGTAGTCTGAGGAGAATGTCGGCACTCAAATACGGCAAGTACTTCTACTCCATAAAGTGGAGGCACTGGAAGTGCCATCCCATTCTGGATTGGACGACAGAGGAAATCTGGGAATACCACGAGAGGTTTCAAATCCCTCATAATCCGGTTTATGACAAGGATGAGGTTCCAATGGTGGGGGGAATTCGCACTGGCTGTTGGTGTTGCCCCATGGCCATAAAGTACGGAAAGTTGCAGCATCTTCGTCATTACTACCCGAAACTATTCAATTTTCTTGTAGTAAGAAAGGGTTTGGGTGAGGTGATGGTGGACCTTCGGCTTGAAAAACTAAAAGGGGTGAAATCCAGGGTGCAGGATCTCTTGCTGAACAGAACTGTAAAGGCGCGCAAGGCATTTGCAGAAATACTCAAGAGGCAGCCATGCTTCTTTGACAGACTCTGATGTCGGCGGGTGGCAAAACGGCGGGTGGCGCAGGCTCAACGCGCTAAGGCAGGTTTGGGTGGCCTACGCTTTCGGTTGTTGAAAGCGTGGGTCCGCTCCTCTCTTTTTTCCTCGTACCAGTTTCGAAACTAGTACCGTGACCAGCAAGTGGCGAGTGGCGGCAACAGCAGTGGCGAGTGACGAGTGGCGAGTAAGAGAAAGAACCGGAGACAACCGCAGTGGCGAGTGGCCCTTCGGCTTCGCTCAGGGCAGGCTAGTGGCGAGCAAGAGAAAGAACCGGTCCGGCAAGGCGGGACCAGTGACCCGCGATCAGAAGGCAAGAGAAAAGCAGGTCCCTCGACTACGCGACCCGACGCGCCAGACATCGGCGCGGAGGAAACGGTCGGGTCGCTCCGCTCGGGATGACAAAAAAGGGGTGGGGCAGGAGGGGGGCGGCGATTGGAGATGTGCTAGTGCCGTTCCAACTATTTGGGCCAAATGATGGCCCAAGCATCTGACGCGAACAAGGAGATAGTATTCTCGAAGGGATTTGTTGGAACAAGTTGGAACGGCACTAGTCACGCTGCGACAGATCTCTGATTGTGCGCAGCATCTTCTGCTCCATGATGAAGTGCATGGGCTCCCAGAACAACCTGCCCACCGCGCGCGACACCAGAGACGGCGGCGTTCCGCCACGCAGGCGCGCAATCAGGCGGCTTTGCCGGTCTCCCAAAGGTTCCAGCGTGAAGCTCCAAAAACCTTCCTGAGCCGGTTTTCCCGCTTGCAGCCTTGCCCAATCGTTCGCGCTGACCATCACGAACGAGCGCGGTGGCTGCACCACCGCAGCGATCATGCGGCCCTGCCCGCCAAATCGCTTGGGTGTAGCGAACCAAACCGTCTCCCCTGCGGCTCGCGGCTTCCACCCCGGCACGAGATGTTCCACCCTGGGCATTTCGCATCCCACCAGATTCTCCAGGAAGGTGTAGCTGTAGAAGCCACTGCGATCCTGGCCGATCTGCATCAGCCAGGGCCACACCTCCTGCGGGGGCGCCTGAATGGTGATCGCATGCGTCGCCTCTCCCGCATAAACCGGGAACAAATCGTCTCCGGGCAGTGTGGCGCGTGCTTCCGCGGGCGTTGTGCCCCATCGCAGACACCAACCACGCAGCGCAAGATTGCAGATCAGCCCGGCGGCCACGAAGACTGCCAGAAGCGTAATTCCGGCGCGTAGGAGCCACTTTCGCATTGCATGTACCTCCGTAGTGGGAAAGGGTACGCTGATAGTCACTGCTTGTCTGTGACAACGGTACTGCGGAGGGGACCGGCGGCAACAGCAGTGGCGAGTGACGAGTGGCGAGTGGCGAGCAAGAGAGTTGTCAGCGACCAGCGACCAGCGATCAGGAGGCAAGAGGAAAGCGACCGGCGGTCAGCAAGTGACGAGTGACGAGCAAGAGGAAGAGCCGGTCTAAAGACCGGCCACTACAAAGGCGAGGAGAAGAGCGGGGCGTCCTCCAGAAGACGGCGGACACAAATGGCGCGCCGACAATTTCGTCGTCGCAGAAGAGAGGAGACAACCCCAAGAACCGACCTGAAGGTCGGCCACTACAAGGGAAAGAGAAACCCAGGAGCACAGGCAGGAATGCCTGTGCCACGAAAGCAAGAGAAAGAACCGGTCTAAAGACCGGCCACTACATGGACTGGTCTGGCATGCGGCTCGTCAGATGCTTTTGGGCGTCGCGTCAGCACTTGCCGCCGCTGTGCCTGCGCCTGAGCTGGCGCCTGCTGCGGCCGCGGCGGCACGGGCGGGGACGTTCTTGTCGGCTTCCTTGGGCACGCCGCGGTCAATCTCGATGGTGCCTTTGAAGTCCGCACCGTCTTCGATCATGATCTGCGCGGTGGTCAGATTCCCGACGACGTAGCCGTCCTTCTTGATCTCGACGCGGCCCTTGGCGCGCACGTTGCCCTTCACGTAGCCGTACACGACGACGTCGCGGGCGTTGATGTCAGCCGTTACCTTGGCCGTCTTTCCGACCGTCAGCTTCCGGTCATTCAGATGGATCGAACCTTCCACTGGGCCATCGATCAGCAGATCCTCGGTGCCGGAGATTTCGCCTTTCACGCGCAGGCTCGCCCCCAGCCATCCCGTCGCGCGGTCCGGTGTTGCCTCCACGGGATGCGGCGCGTCCGTGCTCTTCGTTTCGGGTTTCTTCTCATTCCACATGTGATCCTCCTTGGGACACCACACCCCATGCGGATTTCCCGAAGGAGTGCAACAATCCCGATTCCTTGCTCCTGCCTGCAGAGATTCCACGCAAGATTGAGGGGTGCCATGAATCCTACTCCTGTGGGGCGGGCGCGGCAAGGCGCGAAGTGCCGGGGAGACATCATGCCCTCCCAGGACAGAGAGATCCCTCGACTACGCGACCCGACACGCCAAACCGCGGCGCGAGGGACAGAATCGGGTCGCTCCGCTCGGGATGACAGAAGGAAGAAAGGGCGCGCGCGGCAACCCAAGAACCGACCCAGTGGGGTGGGGTCTGCCACTGCAAAGGGGGGAGAAAGGCATCGGAGAAATCCAAGAGCGGCCCGCCTCAGAAGGACGGGCCCTACAACGGCAAGAGAAACCCAAGAACCGAACCTTCGAGGCTCAGGCTAAACCTGAAGGTCGGCCACTACGTCCGCCAGAGAAAGACACACTCGTGGAGTAGCTTGCAGCGTAAAAGCGGCGGCAAGCCGCCGCACTCCAAAATGCTCGGCCGCGTCCACCAACTGGCGGGTGCGGTGCCCGGCCAGCACGGCCATCAGAGGCCTGTCCCTTTCTGTACAGTCCACCTGTGGATAGATTTGTTACGCTTACACGTTTCGCGGAGACAACCACCCGAAACAGCAGGTGCGCCCTGCGCCAAGCGACGGGCGCAGGAAATCACAGTAACGGAGGCAACACTCATGAAAGCAGTTGGACTTATCACCAAGGGAGTTCTTCTCCTTCTTGCGGGAACCATTGCTCCGGCCTATGCACAGCGCGAGCAACAGGGAAAGGAACAGGGCAAACCGCAACAGGAGCAGCAACATCAGCAGGCGAAACCCGCTCAGCAGCAGCATCAGCAGCCGCAAAAGGAGCAGGCGAAACCCGCACAGCAACAACATCAGCAGGCGAAACCCGCTCAGCAGCATCAGCAGACGGCCAATAAACCTGCGCAACGATCGCAACAAGCCTACGGCGGCACCTATCATGGCGGCGTGCAGGCCAACGGCCCCACTTATGGCGGAGTCCACCACAGCGGCGTGCCACAACACCAAGGGCAGGTGCGTAGCGGTTTCGCGCAGTCTCGCGCCGGTTCATGGAATAACGACCATCGCACCTGGCAGCAACGCGGCGGCTATAACGGCTACCGAGTTCCTGAAGACCGCTTCCGGCAGTACTTCGGGAGTAATCACTTCTTCCGCATCGGCGGCCTTCCGATGGTTTTCGTAGGCGGTTATCCGCGCTTCCAGTACGACGGTTACTGGGTTACGTTCATGGACCCGTGGCCAGAATCGTGGGATCCCGCGTGGTACGAAAACGACGACGTGTATCTTGATTACACCGGCGATGGGTATTACTTATACGACCGCATGCATCCGGGCATCGGGATCGCAGTCACTGTCGCGTTTTAACCAGCGGGAAGGGCACTACAAAGAGCCGCTCAACATGCTTTTCTCGCGTGTTCGCGGGCGGCGCAGGTTTGAAAAGCGCAAGGGTACGGCGCGTCAAGGTGTTCCAAAAGTTCTAATTTTCGGTGACGCGGCTAGTACCGGAGTTTGAACCTTGACGCGACGGGGGGGAGGAGTAGCCTACACGCAAAGGCCCGCTTTGCGACGGAGCTTCCCCATGGCCCGCTCTCTCCGTGTCTGTGCGACGATTCTGCTTACAGCTCTAAGCATGCCTGGCGTTTGCCGGGCGCAGAGCAAGAAGAAGCCGCCGGATGTCCGACCGTCCTCAATAGCTGGCGAAGTGTACGGAACGCCGGTAATAAAGACTCCCGCCCTCACCGATGACGATATCGCGTTACTTGCGCCGCGCCCAGCTGCGAAGCCGGCGGAAACTACGAAGGCAGAAGTAGCCGCGGAGCCTGGGGCTAGGGAATCTGCCGTGGTTCCGCAAGACCCAGAGAAGAGGCAAGCGGAAATCACAGCGCTGGAACAGCAGATCAAAGAGAAGCAACTCAAAATTGAACTTCTGATGCACATGTTCGTTCTCGATGAGCAAGCGTTCCTGAAAGACCCGAGCGGGCGGTATGAGGATGAGGAAGCGCGGGCGAAACGCAAATTCGAGCAGGAGGAATTGCTGCAGGAAAGCAAGGAAGTCGCGCGGCTGCGAGCGAGACTTGAGCAGATCGTGCCGCCGGGGGGCGAGAAAGCTCCTCCAGCCAAGGGCGTGGCGGCGAATTAGCTAGTTTCCTTCGTCAAGGGCATGGTGAGTGAGAGACGAGAGGGGCGCACAGCGGAGAAGAGGAAGAGGGATCCCTCGACTGCGCGACTCGACGCGCCAAACTGCGGCGCGAAAGAAAAAATCGGGTCGCTCCGCTCGGGATGACACTGGGGGAACGGGGTCGGCAGGATCACGACGGGAAGTGACCCAAGCCCGGGCCATCCAAATTGACCGTTGCGCTGGGCTCGCCCCTGCGGGACACTGGAGTTCCCGCCGTACTCCAGCGATTCCCCGAAGTACGAACCCGCGGGCCATCCTTGTGGATTCATAAGGATCCGTAAAGGAGCACACTCATGAGCAATCCGATCGGTGAACTCAAGCCTCCCGCACGTTTGATGATGACGCCCGGGCCGTCTTCGATGGACGCACGCGTCTACCGGGCCCTGGCCACGCCGCTGGTGGGGCATCTGGACCCGTGGTTCCGCGGCTGCATGGATGAAACCCAGATCCTGCTGCGGCAGATCTTCCAAACGGAAAACCGCATCACGTTTCCGCTGTCCGCCTCTGGCTCGGGCGGCATTGAAGCCTCGGTGCTGAATTCGCTGGAACCTGGCGACGAAGCGATTTGTTGCGTGAACGGCTTGTTCTCGCAACGCATGTACGTCATCGCGCAGCACACCCCCGCTACCGTGCACCTCGTCGAAGCACCTTACGGCAAGCCGGTGGACCCGGAAGACGTGCGCAAGGTCGCCAAGGGCCGCAAGATCAAAATGATTGGCCTGGCGCAGGGGGAAACCTCTTCCGGCGTGTTGACCAACATCGATCCCTTCCGGCAGGTAGCCGATGAATGCGGCGCGCTGCTGGTGGTGGACGCGGTTGCGACCCTGGCTGGGGTGCCTTTGAATGTTGATAAGCAGCGCGTGGACATCTGCTTCAGCGGGTCGCAGAAAGCGTTGAGCGCGCCTCCGGGAATGTCTCCCATCACGGTGAGCCCGCGGGCCGAAGAGGTTTTCCGCACGCGGAAGACGAAGGTGCAGAGCTGGTACTTCGATCTTTCCACGGCCATGAATTACTGGGGCAAGGATCGCCTGTATCATCACACCCCGCCGATTTCGCTGATTTACGCGCTGCGCGAAGCCATGCGCATCGTACTCGAGGAAGGGCTCGAGCCGCGCTGGGAACGCCACCGCCAGAATCAGCTTGCGCTGATCGCCGGTGTGGAAGCGATGGGCATGAAGCCTTTTGTGGAGAGGCCGGCGGACCGCCTGCCCACCGTCACTGCGGTCAAGATACCCGCGGGCGTTGACGACTTGAAGTTGCGCAATCAGCTCCTCGAAGAATTTAACATCGAAATCGCCGGCGGCATTGGCGCGACAAAGGGACAAATCTGGCGGCTCGGCCTGATGGGCTACTGCAGCCAGAAGCAATTCGTGCTGGAATTGCTGGGCGCGCTGGACAAGGCCCTGGTGGATCAGGGCCACCGCCACGAACCCGGGGCCGGGGTAGGCGCCGCCATTCGCCACTACAGCCACGCGGAAGTTCCCGCACTCGTAGGGCACTAAACGCCGCGCCGATTGGCCGCGACCGGGACGCTCACAACATTTTTGGATTTGCCGGGCTGAGCTTCAGTTTGCCGCGGGGTTTTTTGCGCGCGCCGCTTCCAGATA
This sequence comes from Candidatus Acidiferrum sp., assembly GCA_049522075.1. GTDB lineage: Bacteria > Acidobacteriota > Terriglobia > Acidiferrales > UBA7541 > Acidiferrum. The sequence continues at coordinate 3,584 of JBEKOE010000082.1, read as the reverse complement.
CCGCTTGCGGTACACAATCAGCACCGCCAACATCGCCGCGGCGAAGAGGAACCCAAAAGCCATCATCGCCTTGAAATACGTGTCCGAGAATGGAAACACGTTCGGAGGCAAATCGACACCTGCGGGCAAATTGGGAATTTTGGGCATCATCTTGGCGATGGCTTCCTTCATCGTGGACATGAATTGCGGATTCAGGAACGTCACAATCCCGCTCAGAAAGAATAGCGCTTGGCACCAGATCAGCGGATCCAGCGCCCACGGCTTCAGCTTGATGATGCCCACGCCGCACACGGCGTAGACGATCCCGAGCAGCACCAAAAAGAGCAGGGCCAAGCCTCCGTGAAACGCGTGGCCAAAGAGGAAGAGCGGTATCGCGGAGATAAACGAATACGGGACGATGAGAAGCGTCAGCATGGAAACAGCGGAGAAGATGTCCAAACCCGCGATGATGAGCAGCGGCAAGGGGCAAGCCGGTCCGCCGGGAACATAGGAAGGCGGCGGTGGGAGCTCCTGCGGGAAGCCGGAGGCGTCCAGCGTTTTTCCGGGATGGAGGCGCGCAGAGAGCGGATTAAAGTCGTCCACCACTGCCCCGCGGGTGAAGAGGATGAGCCACCAGATCCCCACGCCGAGAGGGATCGCATAGAACAATGCCAGAACCCACTTGAAGACGGCCATGAACGACGCGGTTTCGGCGGCGTTGGGCAATGTGGGAGGCAAATTATTCATGACGAAGAACGTGGCCGCCATGGTGATGGCGGAGAAGAAGGCCATGAGCCCGCCCCAAATGAGGATGGAAATGCGTGCCCAATTGCGCCTGCGAAGAATGCCTGCGCCGACAAAAATGCCAAAGATGGCGAGAAGAAAGAGGAACAGCCAGGTCACACTGGCCATGGCGCGGGCGGCTTGGGGGAACGGAACGCCATCATCCGCAGGCGCGATGTGGGACACGATGTGCATCGAGATTTCGACGAAGATGGCGCCGAGCGCACCAAGCGCGCCGAACACGATGGCCACAATGCCGGCTGCGGTGACCGCGGGATGGGGCATCGGATTGGGTTGCATGAAGAAAGCTATATCATCCTTGGAAAATGAATGGGCAGGAAAATGGAGCCATCAAGAGTAGTGGAGCGTTGAGTCGGCTCTTCGCCGAGGCAACGTGAAAAGAGAAATCGTCCTATGAACGCGAGGAGCGGAGAATTTCCAGAGTCTTCAGGGGCTAAAGCCCATTGGTTATAGGTGCTCTACGCCGGGGCTGAAGCCCCGGCCTCCTAAAGAAAGAAACGTTCTCCGCAGGCTGCGATGCTCGCCCTCCCGAAAGACGCATATGAGGTAGTCTGGAAACCGTGCCGCACTGTATGCGGCGGGATTGACAGTTGGGTGGGGGTATTGAACACTAGTTGTTCGCGCGAACAAAGCGGAAAGAGGAGCGAACGTGCCTAGCGTACCGGTGCTTGCCAACAGCGGGGCCATGAACCAGTTCATTGGCGCATTTGAAGTAACCTCGACCTTAAGCGGCCACGTGTATCACTGCAGCTTTTCGCACATCTGGAACGCCATCGCCACGCGTCACAGCGACACCATTGACGCGAAATTTATTGTGGATGGCGAAGGGCGCATCGTGGGGCTGGCGCACACCGCGTTCGTGGAATTCCGCGCGAAAGCCGGGCGTGACCTGAGCGACCGCGAGGCCAGTTTTGTGGCCGCGGAATTTCTTCACCAGCGGCTGAAAGAGGAAGATGAGCGGCCGCTGTATGATGTTCCCCACGAGGAAGTGAAGCGGCTGATCGAGCTGGTTGGGATCAAGTAGGAACAATTCCAGAACAATTGCGGGTTCAGGTGAGTGGGGCTTAGTGTGCGGCTTCGTCTTCGGCGCGAAAGGCGGCGAGGCGGGGATGGTGCAGGCCGTCGCGACGCACGAAATGGATTACCAGTAAGAGCAGCAAGGCGCCAAAGACTAGAACGGCTGTGGCGGCCTGCAATCCGATTTGCAGGTCGCTGATGTCCGAGATGCGCCCGATCAACAACGGGCCGAGCGCGCCTAAGAGCTGCGTTGCGAACATGTAGACGCCGATGGCGGTGGCGTGGGCGCGCTGTGGCGTTAAATCGTGCAGCACCGCGGTTGTGGGTCCGTGATACCACGACATGAAATACATGGCCACGAAGAAGCCCGAAAGGACGATCCATTTCTCGTCCGACTGGATGGCCAGAAGCAGGAACGGCGTGGCGATGAGGAAGGCGCAGGAGATGACCAGGATTCGGCCGTATTTCAGCCGCCTCTGGAGACGGTCCGCGAAGTATCCTCCGGAGAGCGCTCCCAGCACGGAAGAAAGCAGGGCAATGATGGCCAGCGAAAGAGCAGCTTCCTTCAGGCTGAAGTTCTTGTAGTTCATGGCGTAATCAATGCCCCAGACGACGAAAGAAACGCCGGAAAACGTGATGCAAATGCCCGCGGCGATCATGGCCACGAACGCGGGCACGCGAAGAAGCTCCCAGAAGCTGACGACTTCCGAGCGAGGACGCCGGGGAGGTTCCTTGATCTTGAGGGCGGACAACCCAGGAATTATGCCGAGAACGCCCACGATGATGAAGGCGTGCTGCCAGCCGTGGCGTGCTCCCATGATGCCGCCGAGCGCCAGACCGGAGGCGCCGCCAAGAATCATACCGGAGGCAAAAACGGCCTGCGCCATGGCGCGGTTGCGGCGGGAGAAGGAATCGGAAATCAAGGATTGCGCGGCAGGGGCATACGCGGCCTCGCCGATACCGACAAGTCCGCGGGCGACGAAGAGGAAGAAAAAGGTGGGAGCGAGGCCGCTGCTGATCGCGGCGAGACTCCAGAAGAGCACGCCCGCAGCAATAATTTTCGGCTCATTGAAGCGATCGGCGAGGTAGCCGGAGGGAATACTGGCGAGCGCCAGAATGACAAGCAGCACCATCGGGAGAGAGCCGAGCAGGGGAACGAGAGGATTCAGCACCTGGCGGTCGGCGAAGTTGACAAAATTGATTAAAGCAAGTACAGCAAGGAGGCGAGCCTGCGCGAGCGTGAATGGGATTTTGCGAAATGGCATACTGTCTTGAAATCCTTGCGCAGACGACCTGGAAAGCTGAGGGCCCCGTGAGGCCCGTCACAATGCGAACCGGGTGGATTATATAACGCGAATGACACAAGCCAAGCGAAACACGACAACGAGTGACCGGTTGACCACGGTGCTCTCCTATGGGGCCCTGCTTCTGCTGGGTTACCTGGTGTTCCAGATCGTGGCGCCATTTTTGAAGCCGCTGGTGTGGTCGGCGGTCCTGGCGATCTTCTTTTATCCCGTGTACGAGAAGCTATTGCGAAAGACTTCGCCGACGTGGGCGGCGTTGTGCTGCACCGTGGGTGTGACAGCACTCTTGATTGTGCCCGTATTGCTGGTGCTGCTGTACGCGGCACGAGAGGCGGTGGTTGCATCGGCACAGGTGCAGGCGGCGATCAGTTCTGGTTCGGTGGGAATGCCGACTCATTTGATGGATTGGATAAGGGGACGGCTACCGGAGACACTGCGCAGTGTGGACTTCATCGGGCTCCTCCAGCAGGGAGCGGAAAG
>JBEKOE010000081.1:0-11086 GCA_049522075.1 Candidatus Acidiferrum sp. | reverse complement strand
CGCGGTAGAAGCCCAGCGCCCGCGCCACATCCTGAACTCCCAGCATAACGACACTCACCTGAGTGAGCTTGTAATCCGTCTTTTCCATTTTGTGTCTCTCTCCTCGCAGATGACCTGCTTCGCGTCGAATCGGCCATCCTGATCGAAGTCTTCCTTCCCTCGCGCCCGGCGATAGGAGCGCAGTTCATATACACCCGGTCCATCGCCAGGGTCAACCCATATGCGCCCTCGCTTAAAGGTTCTCCCGAGGTGATGTTTGGCGGCGGATGCGACAGCACAGGCGCGCGAAGGTTCCGCCCGACGAAGAGAGAAGAAAAAGACCGGGTGGCAAAGAGATCGAAATTGGGCGTCGCATCCTTCGCGTTTGATTCACAAAGTCGGCGGTTTCTTGGCTTTTCTTTCCTCGCGGGGCATTCCTCCTCGCCCCCGTCCCTTCGTCGTATCGCCAGAGCGGCTGCTCTGGCCGAATGCTTGAAGAGCGCGTCCAGGCCGGTTGAAATCACCGGGGGAAGAAAGAGCATGGGGGGTTGGGAGGACCGATTATGTCGGAGCTCCCGACCGGGCCGGGACAGGCGCCGCTCCGACCCCCTAAGGAGAGCGCCAAAACCAAAAAAACCCAAGAACCGGTCTTCCCGGTGAGGAACCGGGACGCACGGTTGAACAGGCAGCGGAAAAACACGCGAAAAACTCTGTTCAGGGGCTAAAGCCCATTCCCTATCGAGCGCTTACGCCGGGGCTGAAGCTCCGGCCTCCTAAAGAGACGGGCTTTTTCCGCACACTCTGAAGCCGTGCACCTACAGAATTCACCGCTGGGGGTTCTCCCTTCTTTTCCGCCTTTTCTTACACTTAGGACTGATAACTGATAACTTAGAACCGCCCGAGCGCATCGAACACAGATACTTCCAAATTCACAGACACCCCTATGGCCACAACCGCAACCACACTCCCAACCACCGCCGAAGCTGTCCCTAAAAAGGCGAAGAAGAAGATCAACTGGCAATCCCTCCCCGAGATTTGGGCGCTGATCCATCCGCGCCGCGGCATCCTGCTTCTTGGACTCGTCCTGACGACCATCAACACGTTGTCGGGCTTCGTGCTTCCCCTATCCAGCAAATACCTGTTTGACAATGTGATCACCAAGCGCCAGGTGGAGCTTCTCATCCCCATTGTCTTCGCCGTTATCGGGGCAACGCTGGTAAAAGGGCTGACGTCGTTCACGTTGACGCAGCTCCTCTCCAAATCCGCGCAGCGCATGATCACGGACCTGCGCAAACAGGTGCAGGCGCACATCGGGCGGCTCCCGGTAAGTTTCTACGACGCCAACAAAACCGGTGTGCTCGTCTCGCGCATCATGAGCGACGTCGAGGGCGTGCGCAATCTGATCGGCACCGGGCTGGTGGAATTTGTGGGCGGGTTGATGACAGCCATCATTGCGCTGGTCTACCTGCTCTTCGTCAATGCTTCCATGACGCTGCTGGCCTTTGCGATTCTGCTGGTCTTCGGGCTATTCCTGAACAAAGCGTTTTCCACTATTCGCCCGATTTTCCGCGCGCGCCCCAAAATCACCGCGGAGGTCACCGGCCGGCTCACGGAGTCGCTGGGCGGCGTGCGCGTGGTGAAGGGCTACCACGCCGAAGATCGCGAGGAACAAGTTTTCGCCGGCGGCGTGCAGCGGCTCCTCGACAATGTGTTGAAGACTCTCACGGCCACCTCCGTAATGAGTCTATCGGGTGCGACGCTCATGGGCCTGGTCAGCGCGGTCATCATGTACATTGGCGCGCGCCACATCCTGGCGGGCACGATGACCAACGGCCAACTGATTTCCTACACGGCTTTTCTGGTGCTACTGGTTGCCCCGGTCTTCCAGATCGTAGCCATCGGCACGCAGATCACCGAAGCCATCACCGGCCTCGAGCGCACTCGCGAAATCCTGAACGAAACCAAGGAAGATCAGGATCCGCGGCGCAGCGTAACCCTCGAGCGCATTGATGGCCGCGTGGCATTCAACGACGTGCATTTCTCTTACGAGCCCGGCAAGGAAGTTTTGCACGGCATTTCGTTTGTCGCGGAACCCGGCACGGTGACCGCGCTTGTCGGACCCTCCGGCTCCGGCAAGTCCACCATCATCGGATTGATTTCCGCGTTCTACACGCCCGGCGGGGGCCGCATCCTGGTGGATGGCCGCGATCTTTCCACCGTGCGACTTAGCTCCTATCGCACGCAATTGGGCGTGGTGCTGCAGGAAACATTTCTGTTTGACGGCTCGATTCGCGAAAACGTCGCGTACGCGCGGCCCAACGCCACCGAGGAGGAGATCCTCGCGGCCTGCCGCATTGCTCGTGTGGATGAATTCGCGGAGACGTTCGAGAAGAAGTACGAAACCATCGTGGGCGAACGCGGCGTGAGACTTTCCGGCGGGCAGAAGCAGCGCGTCTCCATTGCCCGCGCCATCCTTGCCGATCCGCGCATCCTGATCCTGGACGAAGCTACGTCCAGCCTCGATTCTGAATCGGAGGCGCTTATCCAGGAAGGTTTGCGCTACTTGATGCGCGGGCGCACCACCTTCGTGATCGCGCACCGTCTTTCCACCATTCGCCGCGCCGAGCAAATTCTTGTGGTGCAGGATGGCCGCATCCTGGAACGCGGCACGCACCAATCGCTATACGCCGCGCAGGGCCGCTATTTCGAGCTGTACACCCGGCAGCATGAGGTGGAAACCAATCTGTTCCTGGCTCCCGGCGAAGGCGACAAAATCGAGTCCGATTCCATGGACAGCGCCGCCGGCAGCGGCAACGCTTCCTCTTCCCTGCCCGAAGCCCTGCAGGCGCTGCGCAACCGCACTTCCTGAAGCCGCCGCAAAAAGAAAAGCGCACCTCGAGTGATTCAAGGTGCGCTTCAAATTATTTGATCTTGAGAAAGTTTGCTTACAGCGTGGGCCTGCGAAGCACCGGCTTCCTCATCTGCTGCCCCGCCTGCACCGGAAGGAGCGTGGCCATCTTGCGGATCATCGCCAGCACCAGCCGCTTGTCGCCGTCGGAAAGCGTGGTGCTGTACTTCTTGATCTCCGCCAGGAAGCGGATTTCGTCCTGCGAGAGTTCGCCGAGCATCTTCTGGGTTTCCTTATCACGCGGCGTTTCCGTTCCGGGGAAAAAGTCGGCCAGCGAAATCTCCATGGCTTCGGCGATCTTCGCCAGGGTCTCCAGCGAAGGCACGGTGTGGCCATTCTCCACGCGGGAGAGATAGCAGCGCAGCAATCCGGTGCGCCGCTCGATGTCGCCCTGCGAAAGTCCCCGCTGGCTGCGGTAGGTTTTTATCACTTCACCAATATTGACTTGTGGTTTCTCTTTTGGCACGGTTTCCCCCAATCGCACGGGTATCTTAGTCACTAACAGCAGGGTTGGCAAGGGGGAAAAGCCCGGGGCGGGTTTCGTAAGGGTAACCCGCCCGGTGAATCCGCCGCTATATTGCACAAAACAATGCAGTTCCTGCGAGGCCGTGGACCGCGTACCGCAAAAAATCCCGCGGTAAGCGGCCAACACTTCCAAGTGGGAACCGGGCATCAAACTGATGTCGCGTCCCGAAAGCAATGTGAATAAGTCCGGAGTCCTCAGGGGCTAAAGCCCCCTTCATTTTCCGGGCCTTACGCCGGGGCTGAAGCCCCGGCCTCCTAAAGAGACCTGCCAGAAACTTCTGGGACACTGCACTAATGCGAAATCTTCACCGTTTCTGGAGCCACGTTATAGCCCGCAACTTCCAGAGCAGGTTCTTTCCCGTTGAGGTCGCTGGAGTCAAACGTCGCGCTGATACTTCTTTCCTCGCCGGGCAGCAGCGAGATGTAGTTGTCGTCCCAGAACACCGGCACAAGATCATCGCCTCCCTTGCCCATGGTGAGCCGGGCGTGCACTTGAAACGCCACGCTCGTGCTTGTGTTTTTCACCTTCAAGCGGACTGTTCCCTTCCCCGCTTCGCTGTGGTGATCCGCCTTCAGTTCGAGCTTGACCTGCGTGAGCGCGTTGAGTCCGGTAAGATCGCCGAAATCCTTTTGCGGGGTGTAGGCCGTGTCGTTGCGCGCAGCCCAATTCATGGTGTCGGGTTTGGTGGAAAGCCAGTAGAAATTGTCGCTGAGCAATTTTCCGGCGGCTTCGCGCAACTGCAGCTTCAGGAAATACGTTGTCGAGAGGCTTTCCGGCTTTGGAAGGTCCAATGCCTTGACGCTGGCATCGGCGGGCACATCGAGTGTGGCATCTTTCGCGGCCACTTCCTTTGCGTCAATGTTGTAGAGTTTCGCGGTCACTTTCAGCCCCTTCAGCGCTTCATAGGTGCCGTTGATGACCGCCACGGAATGATCGTCGTAGCTGTATTGGACGTGCACGATCTCCTGCGCCTTTTTGGTGCCGAAATAGCCGCCGCCGGGCACGAGATAGTAGTCGTAGAGGTGCCAGATGAGCGAAGGCCAGGCATTGTTGAGCATCCACTGAATCACGCCGGTGGAGACATATTTGTTGCGGCCATAGGCTTCAAACATGGAGCGTTCATTGTCGTAGGCCTGAGCCTGGGCCTTGCGCTCGTAGTCGTCCAGCGAGGTGGCCGTGCCGTAGCGCTTGTTGAGAGCCTCGGTGAAAACATTTACGGTCTCAAAGCGTTCGCGGCCCGCGTGGAAATTCCAATACTCGTCGATGGGCCACAGGTGATCCTTGGGAATGAATTTCGCCAGGCTCTCCTTGGTTGGAATCGCGGGGCCGGGGCTCGTCTCCGTGTTGTAGCCGTACGCGCCGCCGGCTTCCTTATCCACAAGCCAGTACATCGGCGGCTCGTACTCGTATGGCCCGGTCATCTTGACGCCGGATTCTCCGGTGACTGAGGTCGGGGTTGCGGAAGCCGAGGAGACCGAGGGATTCGGCCACTCGAGTTCCTTGAGGATGCCGAGGTACATGTTCTCGATTTCCGGCGGCGGGGGATTGTCGCTACCATAGAGCCAAACGAAAACGCTGGGATGCGTGCGCAGGCTTTTGATTTGATCCACGAGGGAAGCGGCGGCAATTTTCTTCGTTTCGGGCGTCCACATGCGCCAGTGCTCCCACATGTCGCAGCAAATCCAGCCGGGCATCACCAGAATGCCCAGGCGATCCGTCTTGTCGAAGAATTCCTTGCGGTCAACCTTCCCTTCCAGGCGGATGGCGTTCAGCCCCATGTGCTTGGTGTACTCGAGGTCAGCATCCACTTTCTTGGACGACCAGCGAAGAAGCATGTCGGGCGCCCAGGCCGCGCCGCGGATGAGCACACGCTTGCCGTTCACTTTGAACAAGCGATGCCCCTTGTCGGTAAGCTCCGAAGTGACTTCGCGGATTCCGAAATCGAGGCTGACGCTATCGGAAACCTCCTTGCCGGTTTCCACGCGGAATTTCGCGGTGTAGAGATATGGCTCGCCCATCTGGTAGGGCCACCAGAGGCGCGGGTGGTTGAGCTTGAGCTGGGCAAACTGGTTTGGCGAGAAACGTACGATCTTCGTTTCGTTCGCCGTCAACTCCACCGATTGCTGCAGCTTTTCTCCGGCCACTTCGGCGCGCACGAGCGCGGTCACGGGATGATCGGAAGCGTTGCGTAGCTCCGCGCTCAGCGTCAGCGCGGCGGTTTTGTAGTCCGGGCCCAGCTTGGACTGAACGAATGGATGCCGCAGGGAAATGTCCCCGCTGCCGGTCAGAAAGACCTCGCGCCAGATGCCCATGTCCTTATCGGGAGGTGTGGGATTCCAATCCACCCAGGTGAGGCCGAGATCAGTCTTCTCCGGCGCGAACACTTCCACCGCGAGCGCGTTCTGCTTGGCGCGCAGGAGTTTCGTAATGTTGAACTCGTAGGCGCGATACGCCCCGGCGACATCGGCGCTGTCGGCGATCTTCTTTCCATTCACCCAGATGTTGGCGCGATAATTGATGCCGAGGAAATGAAGCCATACTTGACGGCTGGCGTATTCGCGCGGCGCCTCGAACTCCTGGCGGAACCAGTGCGAGCACCGGAACGGGCTGTCCGCGGGCATATCGAGATTGGAAAACGGTTGCTCGCCAGCCAGCACGACGCCGGGAAACTCTTTTAAGTTCATCGCATAGTTTGGGTCCGGCAGCGTTTTGTCGGACACCAGCGCGCCGACAACCGTGCCGGGCACCTCAGCGGAATGCCAACCCTTGGCCGCGAATCCCGGCGTGGAAATCGCCTCACCGGAGGAATGATCCACGCAGGACGACTGCATTTGCCACAAGCCGTGGAGATCGACTTTCGGGAGCTCGGATGAACTCTCCTTGGCGGAAACGAGAGCAGGGGAAAACGCAAACAATGACAACAGGAAAAATGCCACAAGAGTACGGGAGATCAAGCCACGAACGGAAGCCATATGCGCACCTCGAGAGAACCGCTGGGCACGATATTAAACCGTTTCAATACAAGGTTCCACTAAATTCTGAGCGGGCCCGGGAACACAACGGCGGGACCCAAAGCGGCGGCGTGCTAAAAAGTGTCGCCGGCGATTTCGGGAGAGTGCGGCTCCCAATCCGATGGCGGGAAAGCGACGCGCCAGAAGTTTGGCGCAGGCTTGACGAATTCGATGCCCACCTCAGTTCTTCCATCCGGCGCGGGGTCCGCGCGAGCGACGCGGCAAAGCTGCTCTTCGTTGGTCTCCGGGTTTTTCAGGATGATCACCTGCCCGACCGTCACTTTCAGGGACAGGTAGATCAAGCCGCCGTGCGCGTTCACCACGGCCGTGTGCGTCAATTCGGAAACGGGCTTCTTGTCCGGGCCGCGGCCAATCACCTGAATGGGGATGCGCAGAAGTACGCGCTGGCTGCGGCGGCGATTGCTCATCGGAGCAAGATTGGAAGAGAGAGAAGACATAAACTCCATCAGTTGAATTCAGTTATGAAGTGCGGGAACGCGCGCGTCAAGAGGCGGAAAGTGCCGGGTTTCGCGCGGAGAGAGGATGGTCCCGGAGGAAATACGACGATCCGGCAAAACTGATTGAGTCTGAAAAAGCCTCCACGGCCGGCCTGGCATCGGTGGCCGTGCCGGATCTCCGATGAGAACACTGTCCACCGCAACATCTTCGCCCCCGCTCGCCGGACTACCGCGTGGCAAGCAAGCACTCGGAGCCGATGAAGAGCATTTGAGAGCGGGAAGTACTGCGAAAAGAAAGCAATGTTCCTTTGGACAGCAGCGTTTTTTAAGTGTACACTTAACTCAATGAATTGTACGGTTGAAACGAGGCAAGGAACATGGCTACAGCCACTTTGAACGTCAAAAGGGTGACCGCTTCCAATCTGCGGGACAGTTTGAAAAGCTACCTTAAAGCCGCCAAGGATGACAAGGTTGTCCTGATCGAGAATCGGCGTCAAGCCGCCAAATACCTTGTGGACAAGGACTTCTTGGACAACCTTATGAAGGAACGGGAATCGATCCTGGCAACTCTGGAGATTCTTTTCGATCGTGACCTCACGAATCGGCTTCTGAGCCTCTCCAGAACTATTGACAGAGACCTTGCCACCCGTCGTTTGCTCACCACCGCTGATGTGTTCGGCGAATGACAAAAGGGCGAAAGCAGACTCCGTCCACACCGCCGGCCACCCCGAGCGGTCTGCCCCCAGCGGCGGCTTCGTTTGATCTTAGGTATACGGAAGATGTCGGCAAGGAAATCAAGGGGCTCGACGGAAGTGTCAAAAAGAAACTGCGAAAAGTTTTGGAGAAGAAACTTGCTGCGAATCCCGAGGGATATGGATTACCGCTCCGCGGTCCGCTCGCGGGCTACTGGAAGCATGAATTTGCAAATCATCGTGTAATCTACAGAATCTACCCTGCCCCTCCCACTGTAGTTGTTTGTGCGGTGGGACCGCGCAAGCAGGGTGACGCCGAAGACGTCTACGCACAGTTGCAAGCAGTCGCCAAAACAGGCCGCCTTGCCGAACAACTTGCCTCAGTCATAGACAGGCTAATTACCAAGAAGAAATAGTCCGCTGAACCGCAAGGAAACGTCGATGTCCCTTCTCTGTAGACAAGGTGCCGGCGTTTTTGCGTTTCTGGAGGCCGAAATCTTCCGCCCGTGGATACTCGCCGGAGATACACTGATCTCGTCGTCCAGGCGTCCGAATAAAATGCAGGGAAAAGATGGTCCCGGAGGAGGGAGTCGAACCCACACGGGGAGTGATCCCCGGCAGATTTTGAGTCACGTCTAGTTTGACGCCAGTTCGGAGCTAACCTACATCGCAGAAGTTACTTAGTTTGTGGAAAACCCGATGGTCATTCGCTTGCGTGTTGACGCGAATGGACATGCGGTAACTGACAGTCTGATTGACAGTCCGAGCCAATTGTTAGAAATGTTAGAAAGCAGAAAACGCACTCTGCACGCTACAAGTTCAACGTCTGCTTATCCAGGTAGTGGCAGTCGCTCGCGGGGAAAGAGTGGACGTAACGCTCTGGTAGGACGCCCGTATTCCCGGTATCTTTGCTGGTCCCGATTGCCAAGACCTTCACAAATGTTCCCTCCAGGGCGATCACGATTCCGCGAATGTTGCCTGGAGCCATCACGACATCACCAACCCGCGCCACAATTTTGGTTTTATTGCTGTAGACCGCTTCCACAGAGCACCTCTTCTCCCAAGGCCTGAAAGAATCTATTCGGGGATTTTTGCCCCTAGTGCCTTCGCAAGGGCTTTGATCTGCTGGCCGGTGTTGTAGAAATCCGTCACACCCACCACAGCTCCGCAAGATGAACAGTGAACAAAAGTGAGATTGAAATTACTCCCCTCAGGCGACACCACAGTGTTCTCAAAAGTCGTATTCCCACACTTCGCACAGGTAGGTATAGCCACAAATCCCTCCCATGCGCGGATTCTACCATGCAAGAGTTACAGCGAAAGACTATCACTCACAGCACCTCGCTCCCTCAGCGAATCGCCACCCGAAGCGGAGGCGCTTAACAAAGCCATACGAGCAAAAGTGGTAGCGGCGCGTGGGGGATGAATCGGCCTGAGCGGGTGTAGTATAGACGGCAGGTTTTATGAAACTCAGACCCTTGCTCTTGGTCATGACAATTGCGGGCGCGACCGCTTACGCCCAGCAACCTAGCAGTTTGAAGGATACTTTGCAGTGGATGCACAATTTTGCGGCTGACAACGGCAGCCAGTACACTGGCCAGAAGAATACTGATAACGGACCTTGCGAACTGAGTACACCCAACTGCGAGCAACGGCATGATGTGTCCACATTCGATAGTCAGGGTTGCTCCGCAACAATAACGTGGTCAGTTACCTTGAACTTGAAAGACCTTGGCACTCACACCTACCGATTTTCGCTGAAAGACCTTGACCCCAAGAGCGTGGCCTAGGTGAAAGATATGCCGTTTGAAAATGCGGTCCACGCGGATACAACGAACAGTGTGAAAAAGGTCAACGTGGCCTTCACTCCACCAGCGGGCGTGACTTGGGATAAGTCCCTCGATGAACCACAAACATGGGTTGCGCTCGTCTTCGATAATGGGGACCACGCCAAGCGTTTTGTGGAAGCCTTCAAGCATGCTATTCAACTCTGCGGCGGAAAACGGTCACTATTTTAGAATAGAACCGCGCTCCCGACAGCGGACAGCTAGTCGTAGCGGGGAGACTGTCACCCAGAGGGACGAGATTCGTGTCAAGAATCTGCGCACCCAGGTGCACACTAAATTCGGCATTTTTCAATTGACAACCTCTGCCTGAGCGCCCACCCTTTGTATGTGCTTCTCAGTTCTTAATGGAGGAGCACGTTGAAACCCGCCCGAGCCCGACAGCTAATCAAACAGATCAATAATTGGGGCAGCGTGCTAGAGGCTGTCCAGCGGCTTGTTTTGCAAGCGGTCGGTACCGCTGTGCTTGTCTACGAAGTGATTCGAGCGATATTCCGATAAACCTTCTTTTGCTTTTCCTTCGCCAATGGTAAAATGAGCCGAGAGAAAGGCTTAGGCATGAATTCGTCAACCGTGTCTCGCAACCCAGGCGGGTATCTGAGACTCTTGAAGGACCAGTATGATCTCTTGAAGGATGCCGTCGATGGCTTCTACGAGGGCAAGGAAGCCAAAGCGAATGACGCAGCCGTCCGTATCAGAACCCTCGTTCACAATTCGTCCACGAGTACGGCGCTGCTTTCTCTTGTTGCCCCCGACTACATGGACTTACTCATCTACCACAGGCCGAAAGCAAGCGATCACCCTAGGGCTGTGTTTGTGCTCAAGCAGCCAATTCAGATGAGTGGAGACGGCAAATCGAAATTCATCCGCGACGACTTCACCAAGCCTGACTACAAGCTCGTTCCGCTCAGGCAGTGGTGGACAGAGGATTACCTGGTGATCGGGGCGGTTGGGTCCTCCAAGAAGCAGGTTGTGCTCGACCTGGCGAATAAGGATGGCGGGGCCCACGTGGACCCCGATGTCCCTTTCAGGCATGCGGCGGCCTCGGAGCCTCCGTTGATTTTCGGCCTGAACGAGCACTCTGTTCGCCCGAACCTCGCCCGCAGCACAGCGGCACAGGCTGGCAATGAGCTGTTGGAGTACCTTGAGCGGAATTTCCCGAGCGTAATTCAAAACTGAAAGCGGCGCGAGGAGTCAGTCCCCGCGTAGGCTACAATGCGGAAGGCGGGAGAGAGATAAGCTCTGCTATAGTCGCCGGAGGAGGTCCATCATGGACGAGCAGGAGACCCCGCAAAAAGAGCAATTGGAAGACGGCATGAAAGCGGCGACCGGCACCCGGAAGGAGCCACGCAGCCCGGGTATATCTCGGCGGAAACGAAAGACAGTGAAAACGCCTAGACGGTCACGGCCTCGCGGCGGCAGTCGGCACTAAATCGGGCAGCGCGGAGCGAGGGCGACGAAAGGAAATTACACATGTCGTTGATTGGTTTGGCTGCTCTGGTCGGGTGGGGACTCGCAATCGTATTCGCGGCGTTCTTAGGCTCGTTTCTACCTACTGAGTATTGCATAATATAGTGACATTCGTAGATTCTTGTGCTATGTTCAGAGCATGGGAAACCCAAAAGGTGTTCGGCGGGACTTCGAGAAACTGGAAGAGCGGCGCTTGCT
>JBEKOE010000080.1:0-13911 GCA_049522075.1 Candidatus Acidiferrum sp. | reverse complement strand
CGCAAGACCATTCGCGATCTGCTTGACGGCGGGAACAACAAAATCCTGCTGAATCTGGGCGATGTCAACTACATCGATAGTTCGGGCATCGGCGAGCTTGTCAGCGGGTTTACCGCGGTGCGCAGCCGCGGGGGAGAGTTGAAGTTGCTGCACCTGACAAAGAAGGTGCACGACCTCTTGCAGATCACCAAGCTGTTCACCGTGTTTGATGTTTACACGGACGAAGCGACGGCGGTTCGGAGCTTTCAGTAATATCGTTCGCCCACTGGGAGATCTCCCCCTAAGTTGGTCCTAGAACCAGATGCGTCAAATTCAGCAGAGTCCGGAAATTCACTCAACCGTAATGCGAATAGTGGGAAATTCCCACAGAACAAGCTGCGGTAATTCTTTTCCTGCCCTTCAACCATTGGCAATTCATTCACTTACAATGGGCCACTCCCTGGTGACGACAGGGAGAGACCAGGCCGCCCGTGCACCGCTGGACCGTGACGTGCAACTGTTCACCGTTATACTCGTGTATTGTCGGCAGTACTAGACCCTCCCGGTCAAGTTTCCTCTGCCGACTCACTTTCCCATGGCGGCATTCCGGTACCACGCCGTCGGCACCATTTGGGGGGATCGCAAGTGGCTCTCTTCGTTGGCTTGGATGTCGGAAGTGTCAGCGCCAAACTGGCAGCGGTGTGGGTACCGGGCGGTCCTGCCAGCGGAACGCCAGCCCACGGAAACGGGCATTTTCTCAGGGCCGGCCACGGAGCGGAGCAACGCTGCGGTGCGCCTGTACTGCTCTCGGGATACCGCCGTACGTACGGAAATCCCATCCAAACGGTCAAAGATCTTCTCGCCGAATTTCAAGCGTTGCTGCCGCACGAGGAAATTCGCGGCATGCGTGTGACAGGTTCCGGCGGGCGCCTTGTGGCGGAAGCCTTAGACGCCGGCACCGAAAACGAATTCAAGGCCATTGCTTGTGCGGTTGGCCAACTCTATCCAGACGTGCGCACGGTGTTCGAGATTGGCGGCGAAAGCTCAAAATACCTGCGGCTGGCCGAAGACGGCAACCCGCAGCAAGCTACG
Source organism: Candidatus Acidiferrum sp. (assembly GCA_049522075.1). GTDB lineage: Bacteria > Acidobacteriota > Terriglobia > Acidiferrales > UBA7541 > Acidiferrum. The sequence goes on along the minus strand of JBEKOE010000080.1, from coordinate 12,840 downwards.
GGATCCAATACGCACACGTACGCGACAGGTATTACGGACTATTCGACCAGCGGTGAATGCGCGGCGGGAACCGGGTCGTTTCTGGACCAGCAGGCTTCGCGGCTGAAGTATCGTGTGGAAGAGATAGGAGATGTGGTCGCGCAGGCGAAGTGTGCGGCGCGCATCGCGGGGCGCTGCTCCGTTTTCGCGAAGACCGACATGATTCACGCGCAACAGAAAGGTTACTCGACGGAGGAGGTGCTGAAGGGACTGTGCGAGGCGGTGTCGCGCAATTTCAAGAGCAACATCGTCCGGGGAAGGGCGGTAAAGCCGCGGGTCGCGCTGATTGGAGCGGTGTCGCAAAATCGCGGCGTGGTGCAGGCGCTTGCAGAAGCGTTTCGTTTGGGGCCGGAAGGCCTGTTCGTGCCGGAAGAATACGCCTGGATAGGCGCACTGGGTTGCGCGCTGCTGGAGCGCAGCCAGAAAGACACGCCTGCGCTCAAGAAAAGCAATGGCCACTTCCAGCCGCATTTGCAGCTTGCCGGGGAAAAGGAACGCGACCTTCCGCCGTTGTCTCTTGCGAACGTGCTCTTGCTGCGCGATCATCCCGAAGCTTCACGCACGGAAACCCTTCCGAAAGACGGCGAGCAGATTTCCGCGTTCCTGGGAATCGATGTGGGCTCGGTCAGCACCAATCTGGCACTGCTCGATGAAGGAGGGCGCTTGCTGCACGGCATCTACCTGCGAACGTCTGGGCGCCCGATTGAAGTGGTCCAGGAAGGCTTGCAGGAAATCGATCGCCTATTCCGTGGCCGGATTGTGGTGCGGGGCGTGGGCACCACGGGTTCGGGGCGCGAACTCATCGGCGAGCTGGTTGGCGCGGACACGGTCAACGATGAAATAACCGCGCACAAAACAGGCGCGATCTACGTGCACGAGAAACTCGTGAAGAACCGCGCCAGCTCAGCGTTGGAAGAAGGTGAGGAGCCGGGCGAGGTCGACACGATCTTCGAGATTGGCGGGCAGGATTCCAAATTCATTTCCATTGACCATGGCGTGGTTGTGGATTTCGCCATGAACGAAGCCTGTGCCGCGGGCACGGGCTCCTTCCTTGAAGAACAAGCCGAACGCATGGACATCCAGATCAAGGATGAATTCGCGGAGAAGGCCATGGCTTCGACAGCCCCGGCGCGTCTCGGCGAGCGCTGCACCGTGTTCATGGAGCGCGACGTCACCGGTTGGATGTCGCGCGGCAGCCGGGTGGGCGATCTTGCGGCGGGCCTGGCTTATTCGGTGGCCATGAACTATCTGAACCGCGTTGTCCGTGACCGCAAGATCGGCAAGGTGATCTATTTTCAGGGAGGCACGGCGTACAACGACGCGGTGGCGGCGGCATTTTCGCAGCTGCTGGGGAAACGCATCATCGTGCCGCCGCACAACGGGATTATCGGGGCCATCGGCATGGCCCTGATCGCGCAGCAGGTGATACGCGCGAAGGAGCGCGTGCGAGAAGGTCTGGAAGTCGGAGCTTTCGCGGCGGCGGCAGCATCGGCAGGCGCTTCCGTGGGTACACTGACGTTGACGAAGCGCCCCGCGTCGATTTCGACGTTTCGTGGATTCGATTTGAACCGCGCCAGCTTTGAGACGCGCGAGTTTGTGTGCAAAGCCTGCTCCAACTATTGCGACATGAAAGAGATCACCGTCGAGGGGCGCAAAACCTACTGGGGCGACAAGTGCTCCGACAAATTCCGCAAGCGCGCGCGCACCGAACGGCGGCCGGTGATTGACGACTTGATGGCGCTATACGACCGGCTGCTGCGCGAGGACTATCGCGAACCGGCGGCTGGCGAGACCACTGGCAGACCCCGCGTGGGCGTTCCGCAAGCGATGTATTTCCACGACCGCTTTCCTTTCTGGCAAGCCTACCTTAAGGGGATTGGCCTCGAAGTGGTGCTTTCCGGCGTGACGGATTCGCGCATTGCCACGCGCGGCGCGGAGCTCAGCATTGCGGAACCGTGTTTCCCGGTGCAGATCGCGCACGGGCACGTGCATGCCCTGCTGCACGGCACGCAGGAGCGCCCTGCGGTGGATTTTGTACTCCTGCCGAATGTGATGGACATGGAGGCGCCGGAATCCTCAGTCGCTTCGCACCTCTGCCCCTGGAACCAGACGCTGCCCTATGTGGTGCGTTCTGCGCCGGAATTCGAGGCGTTTGCCGACCAGTTCCTTGCACCCACCCTCCATTTTCGAGCCGGCCGCAAACACGTGAAACGCCAGCTCGCGCAATGCTTCGAGCGGCTCGGTGTCAGCCGCCGGCAGAGCGACGATGCAGCGGAAGCGGCATACGTCGCGCAGACCCGCTTCAGCGAGCGCCTGATCGAAGAGGGACATCAGGCGTGCGCCACGCTGCGCGCCACAGGCGAGCCCGCGGTGCTGCTGATCGGCCGCGCCTACAACATGTATGACCGCAACGGAAATTGCGATATCCCAAGGAAATTGCGGGACCTCTACGGCGTGAATGTCCTGCCACTCGATTTTCTGCCGCTGGATGAGCGCGCCGCGGACGATCTACACCCCAACATGTTCTGGCATTCGGGACGGCGGATTCTCGAAGCGGGGCGGTTCGCCAACGAGCATCCGAACATGCACATTATCTACATCACGAATTTCAAATGCGGGCCGGACTCCTTTATCAAACACTATTTGAGGGATGTGGCGGGAGTTCCGTTCCTGGTGCTTCAGTTTGACGGCCACGGCAACGACGCCGGCTACTTGACGCGATGCGAAGCGTATCTCGACAGCAAGGGGCTGCTGCGATGCACGAACACCCAGTAGACAATTCACGAACGATTCCGCGCTCGCATCCGCTCTACGGAAAGAAGACTTATGTGCCGCGGATGGTGGAGGGCAGCGCGCGGGCGCTGGCAGCCGTGCTGCGCTCGTTGGGCGTCGATGCGGAAGTCACTCCACATTCGAACACACGGACGCTGGATCTCGGAGGGAAATTCTCAAGCGGGGACGAATGCTATCCGCTGAAGGTGACGATGGGCGATTTCCTGCAGATTGCGGAACAACCTGGGTTTGATGCGAAAAGAACGGCGTTCTTCATGGCCACAGGGCACGGGCCGTGCCGCTTCGGGCAGTATGCCCCGTATCTGAAAGGCATCCTGTCGCAACTTGGGTATAACGAAGTGATGATCTTTCAGCCCAGCACGGAGAAAGGTTACAGCGACTTCGGAGAAGCATCGACTCTGTTTACGCGTGGGGCGTGGCGGGCCATTGTCGCGGCCGACATTTTGCTGAAGCTCCTGCTGAAGTCACGGCCGTATGAAGTCACTGCAGGCTCGACCGATGCCGCTTACGAAGAAAGTGTTCGGGACCTGTGCAATGTTCTGGAAGTTTGTTACGCGAAGTATGACAAGCAGATGGCCGCGCTTTGCGAGTGCCTAATGGAGGCACGCAAACGATTCCGCAAATTGCCCGTGCAATTTGACGGCGGCAAGCCGTTAATAGGCGTGGTTGGCGAGATCTTTTGCCGCTTGAATGAATTCAGCAACAACGAACTGGTCCGGCGGCTAGAATCTGCTGGTGCGGAAGTGTGGATGAACGACGTTGCCGAGTGGATCTGGTATACGAACGCAGACCAGCACCGGCGATTGCAGGTTTTTGGCCAGCGTTTTTCCATGGAAGCGGCCGGTGCATACATCCGCAATTACATCCAGCGCAAGGACGAGCACGCTTTGCTGGCGATGTTCAGGGAAGATTTCCGCGGCTATGAAGAGCCACATGAAATCCAGGTGGTGCTCGATGGCGCGGAACCCTACTTGCCGGCCCTGGGCGTAAATGGCGAAATGGTTGTGAACGCCGGCAAGGCCGTCTATTTCGCGCACAAGGGTCTGGATGGCGTCATTGATATCAGCCCGTTCACCTGTATGAATGGAATTGTTGGCGAAGCGGTCTATCCGCGCATCAGCCGCGACCACGCCGGCATCCCCATCCGCAATTTCTACTTTGACGGGACCAACTCCGACCTCGACCGCGACATCGGCATCTTCCTCGAACTCGCTCGCTCCTACCAGCGCCGCAAACCCTGGCGCCGGGAACTGCCCGCGATCGCCAAAGCTGCAACCCCCTGAATCTTGCGTCGCGCCCTTCAAACCGATCGTCCGTCTGAGGCACAATCGAGGGCATGGCATCTGTTGCGGATACTGCCTGGATCACCAAACGCGCCAAGGGATTGGGATTCGATCTTTGCGGCGTGGTGCGTGTGGAGACGTTTTCCGAATTGGCGCATTTCGCGGAATGGCTCGCCCGCGGCTACGCCGGGGAGATGCGCTACCTGGAAGATCCGCGCCGGCGGAACCCTGCTCTCGTTCAGGAAAACGCGCGAAGCGCGGTTGTTTGTGCGCTGAATTACAACACCGACCTTCCCTATTCTGTGGACGCCGCCGCCGCTAGCAGCAGCAAGCCGCGCGGATGGATATCGCGATATGCCTGGGGGTGTGACTATCACGAAGTGCTTTGGGAAAAGCTCAACGAATTGTCCGCTTCTCTCCGGGAAAGATTTCCAGAGCCGTTTGCCGCGCGCGCCTATGCCGACACCGGACCGGTGGCCGAACGTATATTCGCTAAATATGCGGGGCTGGGCTGGCTGGGCAAGAATACGCTGCTGCTGAATGAATCGCTGGGCTCGTGGTTTTTCCTTGGCGTGATTCTGACTTCCCTGGACTTGACGCCGTCGCTGACACCGGCGGAAGCGCCCCCTGCCGATCTTTGCGGGAACTGCCGACAATGTCTGGACGCCTGCCCCACGGGAGCGCTGGTAGAACCGTACGTGCTGGATGCGCGGCGTTGCATTTCCTATCTGACCATCGAATTGCGGGGGAAGATCCCGGAAGAATTTCGCGAAGCAATGGGCAGGCACGTGTACGGTTGTGATATTTGCCAGGATGTTTGCCCATTCAACCGCAAGGCGCCCGTGACGCATTTGGCGGAATTCCAGCCGCGCGGGGGAGGCGGAGAAACGCCTGCGCATGTACGAAATGGCGCGGAGGCAGTAGCGCACGGGGAATGTGGGCGTCCCGGGTTTCCATTCGTGGGCGAGTCGCTTTTCGAGCCGCGTCTGGAATGGCTTGCGGGAATGAGCGAGGAGGAATTTCGCGAAGCCTTCCGCGGGAGCACCATGAAACGCACGAAGTGGAATGGACTGGTGCGCAATGCCTGCATTGCGTTGGGCAACACCAGGCTTGCGCCGGATGCTCCCGAACGGGGGCGCATCCTTGCGCTCTTGCAGCGGCTGGCGGGGTCATCAGAACCCGCGATCGCGGAATCTGCCCGATTGGCCTTGAGGCGCATCCAATAAGCTGCAATGCCAGGGTCGAGGTTCGGCCGGCGGGATCGCTCCGCCCGGTTGAGCCGAGACCTCTGGGGCGCTATAATCCCACGCGCAAGCCGAAGCGCCCACCGAAGCTGAGGAGTTTCCATGGATCGCCGCAAGTTTCTTGTGAGCAGTGGCATTGTCGGTGCTGGCCTGCTCGGGGCGGGCAAGGCGGCACCAGGTCTGTTGCAAGCGGAAACCAGGTCGGATTTCAATCCCAATCTGAATGTGGAGGACAAACCCGTGGCATTCACAGTGCCCCCTTTGCCGTACTCGTTTGACGCACTCGAACCTTACATTGACGCCAAGACGATGGAAATCCATCACGACAAGCATCACGGCGCCTATGTCACCAATCTGAACAAGGCGCTGGACGGTCATGCCGACCTGCAGTCCAAGTCCATCGATGACCTGCTCAAGGGCCTGGATAGCGTGCCGGAGAATATTCGCAATGCCGTCCGCAACAATGGCGGCGGCCACTGGAACCATTCGCTCTTCTGGCAATTGATGAAGAAGGGCGGAGGCGGTGAGCCCAAGGGCGATCTGGCTGCAGCCATCACCGCGGGCTTCGGTTCCTTTGCCGGATTTAAGGATAAGTTCAAGGCCGCGGGCCTGGGGCGATTCGGCTCCGGGTGGGGCTGGCTGCTGGTGAAAGATGGCAAGCTGACGATCGATTCCACACCGAACCAGGATACGCCGTACCTCGCAGGAGGCAAGGCGGTGCTGGGCCTGGACGTCTGGGAACACGCCTATTACCTCAAGTATCAGAATCTGCGCGGCGATTACATTGATGCCTGGTGGAATGTGGTGAATTGGGACAAAGCGGCGGAACTCTATAGCGCAGCCCGCAAGTAGCCGCGAAAAGCGAAAAACAGACAAGCCCAGTCGGGACGACTCTGCCCTCCAGGGGATCGGGGCGTTGGACGTTGCGTTTCTCTTCCCCCCCAAGGAGGAAGAGGGATCCCGACAGGCCGCGGGAGCGCGGGCCTGGTGGATTTGGGTACATTTCCATCTATGCGGGGAGTTGGTGTACGATATCGGGCGCGCCGAAGGAGGGACTTATGGCCGTCACTTTTACGCTGAATGGAAAAGCTACCACCGTCAATGTGGATCCCCAGATGCCTCTGCTATGGGTGCTGCGGGACACGCTGAATATGACCGGAACGAAGTTCGGCTGCGGAATGGCGCTGTGTGGCGCTTGCACGGTGCATATCAACGGCGAAGCTTCGCGCTCGTGCATCACGCCCGTCTCCAGCGTCGAGGGAAAGAAGATCACCACGATCGAAGGTCTCTCCGCCGACGGCTCCCACCCCGTTCAGAAAGCGTGGATCGAAGAAGATGTGCCGCAATGCGGGTACTGCCAATCGGGGCAGATCATGTCTGCGGTGGCACTGCTGGCCAAGAAACCAAGCCCCACGGATGCGGACATTGACGATGCCATGAATGGCAATCTGTGCCGCTGCGGTACCTATCAGCGCATCCGCAAGGCAATTCACCGCGCTGCGAGCATGCAAGCTGCCGGCTGAGTTTTTCATTACCTCACGGTTACATGCCCACGCCCAGAATCGAGGTCCCCATGGCTACTGCATCTTTCCTGGATCGCCGCGAGTTTCTACGGAAGAGCGCCACCGGCGGAGCGGCGCTGGTGATTGGCTTCTACCTGCCGGGGAAATATGAAGCACTGGCTGGAGTGCCGCCCAAGGAACCCGCGGCGATTAATGCGTGGGTGCGGATCGCGGCAGACGATCACGTCACGCTGCTGATTGACAAATCGGAAATGGGCCAGGGAATTTCCACCGCGCTGGCCATGATTCTTGCGGAAGAGCTGGATCTGGATTGGAAGGAGATCCGCACGGAGTTTGCTCCGGCCGCGCCCGCGTATTTTAATCCAGTGTTTGGCTTGCAGGGGACCGGGGGAAGTACCAGCGTGCGCGGGTCGTGGGAACCTTTGGCGAAGGCGGGAGCTGCTGCGCGAGAGATGTTGGTGGCAACTGCGGCGAAACGCTGGGGCGTGGAGCCGTCCGCCTGCCGGACGGAAAACAGCGCGGTGGCGAATTCCAGCACGGGCAAGCGGCTTGGCTATGGTGAGTTGGTGGAAGAGGCGGCGAAGCTGCCCGTGCCGGTGAGTCCCATACGGAAGGACCCGAAGAATTACAAATACATTGGCAAAGCGACGAAGCGCATCGATTCCTTGGAAAAGTCAACGGGGAAGGCGGAGTTCGGGATTGATGTGAGGCTGCCGGGGATGCTGCATGCCGCGGTGGCGCGGTGTCCGGTGTTTGGCGGCAAGGTGAAGGGCTTCGACGCAGAAAAAGCGAAGGCTGTGCGTGGCGTGAATCAGGTGGTGCAGATATCGAGCGGTGTCGCGGTGGTGGCGGAGAATACCTGGTCCGCGATGGAAGGGCGGAATGCGCTGGCGATCACCTGGGATGAAGGCGCCAACGCGAAGAATTCCAGCGAGGTGATTCGCAAGCTCTATCACGAGCAGGCCGAGCAAACCGGCGCGATCGCGCGGAAAGACGGCGACGCGGACGCGGCGCTGGCCGGTGCGCCGAGGAAAGTGGAGGCCGTCTACGAGGTGCCATTCCTGGCGCATGCCACCATGGAGCCGATCAATTGCACCGCAGATGTGCGCGCCGAGGGTTGTGACATTTACGCGCCAACGCAGTTTCAGACTTTTTCACAAATGACGGGAGCGAAGATCACCGGGTTGAAGCCGGAGCAAGTGCGTGTTCACACGACCTATCTGGGCGGAGGATTTGGTCGGCGCGCGGAACAGGATTTCATTGTGGAGGCGGTGGAGCTTTCCAAGGCCATGAAGGCGCCGGTGCAGGTGACGTGGTCTCGCGAAGACGACATGCAGCACGATTTCTATCGCCCGGCGGTGTTGGTGAAGATGAACGCGGGAGTGGACGACGCAGGAGGCGTGGTGGCGTGGAAGAGCCGCATCGTGGGGCCTTCGATCATGTCGCGGTTCTTTCCGGGGTCGGTGAAGAACGGCATTGACGACTCGGCCACGGAAGGAATTGCCACGCTGAAATATGCGGTGCCGAATTTCCTGGTGGAATATCTTTTGACGGAGCCGGGCGTGCCGGTGGGCTTCTGGCGATCGGTGGGCAATTCGCATAACGGGTACATTGCCGAGTGCTTCGTGGACGAAATGGCGAAGGCAGCGGGGAAGGATCCCGTGGAATTCAGGCGGACTCTGCTGGCGAAGGACGCGCGGCAGCGCGGCGTGGTGGAACTAGCGGCGGAGAAGGCGGGTTGGAGCAAGCCGCTGCCCGAGGGCCGCTACCGTGGCATTGCGGTGGTGGAGTCCTTTGGGAGCTACGTGGCGCAGGTGGCGGAGATCAGCATTGACCGCAAGGCGCACACGCTGCAGGTGCATCGCGTGGTGGCGGCGGTGGATTGCGGCAGGCACGTGAATCCGGAAACGATCCGCGCGCAAATTGAGGGCGCGATCGTGTTTGGGCTGAGCGCGGCGTTGAAGGGCGAGATCACGATCGCTAACGGCCGCGTGGAGCAATCCAACTTCAACGACTACGACCTGGTGCGCATCAACGAAGCTCCTGTTGTTGAGGTGCATATTGTGGACAGCCAGGATGGGCCGGGCGGGATTGGCGAGCCGGGCACGCCGCCGATTGCGCCGGCTGTGTGTAACGCGATTTTTGCCGCGACGGGAAAACCTGTGTGGCGGTTGCCGATTCGGGCGGAGGATCTGGCGTAAGAAATCAGCGGGCAACTGAGCACAGTAGAGATAATTTCAAGCGAGCCTTTCTTCAGGGGCTAAAGCCCATTCGTGGCACGACTTTACGCTGGGGCTGAAGCCCCAGCCTCCTAAAGAAAAACCACTACAAACCCAGGACAAAAGCGCCCGCCTCAGAAGGTGGCGGCTACAAGAGAACTTGAGTAACAGACAAGGTTTTCCACTAGCTGTGAAGTCATTCCAACAAGAATCTTTGAGAGAGTTGCTAGCCGCAAGGACCTGTTTCGCGACAGAATAGGGTGTGCCTTCCGTTGCGTTGATTCTCGCTGGGATTACCCTCCTCATCTGGATTGTGCTGGCGTTTTTTCGCGGAACGTTCTGGCTGCTTCGGACATTTGACGACGATATTGCGCCGCACTTATCGCCGCCCGTATGGCCGCGCGTGGTGAGCGTCATGCCCGCGCGGAATGAGGCGGAGACGATTGCGCGGGCGGTGGCGTCGCTTGCGAGGCAAGAGTATCCCGGCGAGTTACGCATCGTGATTGTGGATGACCATAGTGAGGATGCAACCGCTGATTTGGCGACGGCCGCCGCAAAGGAAGCAGGCGCCGCGGAACGCGTGAGGATTCTGAAAGCGGAGGCCTTGCAGGGCGGATGGACCGGGAAGCTTTGGGCATTGCGGCAAGGGGTTGCGAGTTGTGAGGGGGATGCACCGGAGTATTTCTGGTTCACCGATGCGGACATTGTGCATGCGCCGGACACTTTGGCGCGGTTGGTGTCGCGGGCGGAGCAGCAGCGGCTGGACCTTGTGTCGCTGATGGTGCTGCTGCAGGCGAAATCGTTTGCGGAACGCATGCTGATCCCTCCCTTCCTGTACTTTTTCCTGAAGCTGTATCCACCGAGGTGGATTGCGGACACGAAAGCGAAGATGGCGGGTGCGGCGGGCGGGTGCATCCTGATGCGGCGAGCGGCACTGGAGCGCATTGGCGGATTTGCGGCGATTCGCGGGGAAGTGATCGACGATTGCGCGCTGGGGCGCGCCGTGAAACGCAGCGGCGGCGCGATCTGGGTGGGACTCACGCGGAAGAGCGTGAGCCTGCGCGCGTACCAGGCGTCGGCGTTCACGCAGCTCAAGTACTCGTCACTGCTGCTGTTCGGCACGCTTGCGGGAATGCTGTTAACGTATGTTGCTCCAGTTGTTTTGGCGTTCCACCCGCAACCCGTGGTGTGGCGGATGGGTCTGGCGGCGTGGCTGCTGATGGCGGTGACGTACCTGCCCACGGTGCGATTTTACGGGCTTTCGCCACTCTGGACGCCGTTCCTTCCCGTGGCCGCAGCGTTCTATTCCTATGCGACGTGGCTTTCCGCAGTGCGCTACTGGCTAGGCCGTGGAGGGCAATGGAAGGGGCGCGCGCAAGCGGCCACAGCGACGCGCCCGTAGAATCAACTAGCGGGTCGGTTTCCGATTACGCGTACAGGAGTTGGCTAGCTCGCCGAGGGCGGCTGCTCATTCTCTACAATTATCTCCGTGCCGAGCCCACGCTTGCATGATTCGCGGGGCAGTGACGTTGGACCTAATCATCGGTTGTTCGCTTGTTTTCCCTGACTTTGGGCTTATCCGTCAAGTGCAAGCCGCTATCCCCATAATTCAATTTTTGTTGAGCCTTCGGCGGAGAGATTGAGGATTGGATAGCAGTTCCCAAAAAGAGAATCACGACGGAGAATACGATGGAAAGAGGGATTAAGCTCAAGCTTCGGTAGCCGAGATAGTACAAGACTGCTGGAACACCGTATAAGCAAAAGTAAAACAGCACGTAACTAACCGTTGCAGTTTCGTACTCCAGCACTTCGCCACAATCAGGACAGGTAAAAGACCTGCTTGTCCTCTTTACCTTTCGCGGATTAAAGCTCGCATTGCAGGAGGGGCATGTGACATTTCGACGTGTGTTTTCCGGCTTCTCTTTAATTTCGGGTCCGCCGGGGTATTCGAGAGCAACAAAAGTTCTCAAAACTCTCGATGCCATATGTCGGACTCGATAGAGTTCGGCGACCGCGGCAATCAGGCTCAAGGCTAATGGCGCTAGAAGCGAGCCTGTCTTGACGAAAAGAAAACCTGCTGCGGCGCCGAAGGTAGCCGCCCCGGCTGCCCTTGCAATGCTTGTGGATAGTTGCGAGGCTCCGAATGCAATAGCAACGACCAAAACAGCGGCCCACGGGGACAGATCCAAACGAATCAGGGTTGCGATGCAGCAAGCGCGCCAAAGTTCCACTGAGAATGCCCCTAGCACCTCCAGACTGCACCAAAATGCTATGGGGCCACGTGATTTCGGTTCTTCTTCTGGTTTGTCGCTGGCGAGAAACCGTTGCAGCAATGCGCCCAAACTCAAAGGAATATAGCTAACTAGGAGGCCCAACGCTATCGCTGATTTCCAATTGGCTGTCGTCAGTCCAACCGCGTATAGGGAAAGCAGAGAACGATTTAGAAACGAGACAACGGCCGCAAGAAGAATCAGATACATGGTGAGGAGCGCGGTGCGGTCCGAAGCCTCAGCTCGTTCTTGCACGTCGGGTGGCATGGGCGCGAGACCTTGCTTGAAGCCCCACTTGAACCGGACAAAATTAAGCGGCAGGTTAAACAACAAGGGATACAAGACCAGAAGAATAATGGCAGTGCCAGCTGACATTTCAGTCCATAGTAACTCAAATACAGAGGAGCATTTATAGATTTGGACGGGCGTGTCTGCTTATCTGATTTGCTAACTCGCGATTAACGCACTTTACCGGAAACCGACCCAATGCTTAGAATCACGAATATTGGTGATGGGCATCACAATTTGGTATAGTGGGAGCGTTGGAAGAGGGCTGTATCCCGAAATCAGGGAACGGCACCGGAGGCCGACATGAGTACGATCCCGACTGGGGGCGACGGGAAAGTAACCGTGCCCGATTTGCTGCAGCGGAAGACCGACGCTGCAGTTTCCCTAAACAAGAAGAAGATCACCTGCCTGACGGCATACGACTATCCGACGGCGCGTCTGCTGGACGAAGCCGGGGTGGACGTGGTGTTGGTGGGCGATTCCGTGGCGATGGTGGCGCTGGGGTATGACAGTACGTTGCCGCTCACGCTGGAGGAGGCGCTGCATCACGCGAAGGCGGTGCGGCGGGGGGTGCAGCGGGCGCTGGTCGTGGCAGACATGCCGTACGGTTCCTACCACGGCGACTTGAATGAGGCGCTGCGGAACGCCATGCGCTTTGTGAAGGAGGCGGGCGCGGAGGCAGTGAAGGTCGAAGGCGGTGAACGGAGGCTGGAGTTGATCGCGCGGCTGACTGAGGCGGAAATTCCCGTGATGGGCCACGTTGGGCTGACGCCGCAATCGGTGAACGCCCTGGGTGGCTATCGCGTACAGGGGAAGACGCCGGGCGCGGCGGAACAGGTTTTGCGCGATGCGCGGGCAGTGGAGGCTGCGGGGGCGTTTTCCATCGTGCTGGAGGCGTTGCCGCGCGAGCTGGCGGCGGAGATCACGCGAAGTGCGCGCATTCCCACGATTGGAATTGGCGCGGGGCCGGATTGCGACGGGCAGATCCTGGTGCTGCACGACATGCTGGGGCTGACATTCCGGGAGCCGCCGAAGTTTGCGCGGCAGTATGCCAACGTGGGCGGAACGATTTTAGAGGCTGTCAAAGAGTATTGCGCCGACGTACAAAGCGGGAGTTTTCCCTCGGATGCCGAGTCCTACCACGCTGCGGCGAGCGTCAAGGGGCGGAAGACCATCCCGAT
>JBEKOE010000079.1:0-12119 GCA_049522075.1 Candidatus Acidiferrum sp. | reverse complement strand
CCAGGCTGCTGCCATCGCATAGGAAGAGGTTGGGGACATCGTGCGTGCGATGGTCCGGATTGATCACCGAGGATTTGGCATCATTGCCCATGCGGCAGGTGCCCAAAAGGTGTACGGCAGATCGCTGCTCGGTGATGGGAGGGTGCCACTTCGTTTTCGCACCCGCGGCTTCCAGAACCTCCATCGCCCGGTCCGCCATCCACGCGACCATTTTCAGATCGTTGGGATGATCCTTGAAGGTCATGCGCAGGGCAGGAAGTCCCCAGGCATCCTTCACATCTGGGTCGAGAGAAAAATTGTTCGTGGCGACTGGCAGCGACGTAGCGTGACAGAAGATCTCCATCGTGCGTGTGAAATTCTGCTGCAGCGCCTTCTTGAACTCTGTTCCCCGGCTCGGCGTGCCCGGCGGCAGGCCGTTCATGGCAAACGCCACGGGGGTGAAATCAAAGCGTGCATCGAGCCCACCACCGCCGCAAAAGCCCAGCTTCTTCGCATCCAATTCGTAGAAGTCATGAAAGACGCGGCTGACCGCGTAGCCCTTATAGTCGTTCAGCGGTTCGTCAAAAACGCCGTAGGCGATCGCGCTGCTGTTCGGCATCAAATACTTTCCCACCAGCCCGCTGGAATTGGCCAGGCCGTTCGGAAAGGCATTGTTGGCGGAGAGCAGCAGAAGCCTCGGGGTTTCCGCGCCGTTCGCACAAAATACACGGCTCCGGTGGCACGCCCGTTCTTGCCGGTCTCAATCCGGTGGACGTAGCAATTGGGGCGAATCTCGCACCGGCCGGTGCGCTCTGCCATGCGAATTACGCTGGCTAGAGAGGAGGACTTTGCGCCCACTTCGCAGCCAAATCCCAGACAGAAACCGCAATTGACGCAGGCGCTGCGTCCGGCCCGCGGCTGAGAGAGAATGGCCATCGGCGCTGGAAACGGGTGGTAACCCAATTTGCGCGCCGCGCGCTCGAAAAGCACGCCCGAACTCTTCACCGGCAGCGGCGGCATGGGATAAGGCTTCGAGCGCGGCGGATCGAACGGGCTGGCGCCTGCCAAGCCCGATACGCCGACCTCCCATTCCACTTTTGTGTAGTAAGGCTCCAGGTCCGCATAAGTGATGGGCCAATCAGTGAATCCCGTGCCGGGAATTTCGCCCACCTTACTGCGCTCGATGAAATCGATTTCGTGGAAGCGCCAGAAGTTCGCGGTGAAGTGCACACTGCTCCCGCCCACGCACCTGCCATACATTAGGCTGGGTTGTAGCACCGCTTTTTCCGCTTCGGTCTGGCGAAACGTAGTCGGCTGACGCTTCGGGTCATTGGTCAAACGATGCTTGGTGAATATCTCGATTTCATCGTGCGTGAAGTCCGCCTCCGCCAGATACGGACCTTGCTCCAGAACGACTACGCGGAAGCCGTTAGTCGAAAGCTCCTTGGCGAGCACGCCGCCCGCCGCGCCCGACCCGATGATGACGAAATCCACTTCGTCCGACGGCTGGTAGGTGACCTTGGCCTGGGTCATTTGGAATCCGTTTCCGGCGAGGCTGGCTGCCAACCTGGATAGTCCTTGTCGTAGAAGCCGAACGGCGGCGAAAAGCTGTGCGCGGGATCCCGCCCAATCACTTTCCAGCCTACGTAATCCTGGTTGCCTCCTCCCTCCGGGTCCACCAGAAAACCGGCAATCGTGTGAAACCGGATCGTCTCGGTAAAATTCATGCCCGACGAACTGAACCTCCGGCGGCTTGTGCCATGCGCGGTTTGCGACTCCTCCTCCAACTTTGCGAAGAGTTTTTCTTGCTGGTCGGGCGTTGCGGCAGAAAAACGTTCTACGCCGGGAAACATCTCGCCGACCATGCGATTCAGATAGGCAAGTCCGTGTTCGTAGACGGGTTTCGCGTCATCGGCAAAGGTCTTCAGCGCGCGATCAATGAAGTAGACCACGCCGGCTTCGCGCGCCCCCGGCAATTCGTCGGTGGGGATAATCAGGGAAGAAATGGCCTCGATCTCTGCCGCCTGCGCTGGCGTCAAGACCTCAAAGGCCAGCGCCGGGTTCGCACGCGTTGCCGCGTGCGCGTGTTGAGCGGCCGCGAGCATTTCGGGCCATTGCGCGGTCATCCAGGCTGCTCCGGCTGCGCCGCCAATTTGCAGAAGAAAATCACGCCGCGTCGAGTTGACGGTTTTCATGGGCTCCTCAGTGACTTGAGCAATCTACGGATTCGCCTCGCCTTCGTCAAGCACTCTCTCAATATCGTTCTGGCCCGCGCAGTCGAAAAAATCCAGGAAATAAGCGCAGACCATTTGGCTACGGCCGCAGCCTGCAGTATTATTTCCCCTTGGCATAGACATGAACACGTTTACAGGGGCAATCGGCACCGGCGGGAAATGGCTGCTTGATCGCATTGTCGGTGCGCTCGCGGCTACCGGTATCAACCCTAACCTGCTCACCTTTCTGGGACTGCTGGTCAACTTCGGCGCTGCGGCCAGTTTTGCGGTCGGCAATTTCCGCACCGGGGCGATTATCATTTTCATCGCGGGTTTCCTGGACATGCTGGATGGGCAAGTGGCGCGGCGGCAAAATCGCGTCACGCCGTTTGGCGCCTTCTACGATTCCACGCTGGATCGCTATGCGGACATGGCGCTCTATATGGGACTACTCGTGTATTACAGCGTGAGCGGCCGCACACCGTATGTCGTGCTGGCCGCGGTGGCGACGGCGGGTTCCGTGATGGTGAGCTACTCCCGCGCGCGCGCCGAATCGCTCATTCCTCTGTGTAAGGTCGGCTTCATGGAGCGCCCTGAGCGGATGGTGCTCCTGATCATTGGAGGAGTCTTCAACCGCATGGGGCCGGTGTTGTGGGTGATTGCGGTGGTTTCGACGATCACCGTCATCCACCGCATAGTTTTCACCTGGCAGGAAACCAGAGCGGGACGTACCCTCACCGGGGTCAAACTTAACCTTTGAACTTCGCTTAACCTTTTTCAGTGTTGAATGGCGGACCGCTCACTGCGCTCTTAACCAGGCTTCCACAGGGCCGGCAATTTGCTGCCGGATGCGCTCGTGCAAGGCGGGCAAATCTTCTTTTTTCATACCTGCGGTCTCGATCGTTTCGTGGAGATGCACGGTGATGGTCGTGGGCCGCAGGATCCAGTCGCCCGTGCGCAAATGGTGGAACGAGCCGACCAGGCTCACGGGCACGATGGGCACGCCGAGCTGTTGGGCCATGCGAATTCCGCCCTGTTCAAAATCTCCCAAATGGCCGTCGCGCGTGCGGCTCGCTTCCGGAAAAATAATCAGGCTGACGCCGGAGTGGATGGCCCCCCGCGTCAGACGCCACAACCTCTTGAGTTCCTTGGGACCGCGCACGTCCGCCACGGGGACGTTGCCGAAGCGCTTCATCAGCCAGCCATAAACAGGAATACGGAAGTGAGATTCCAGCTCCCATCCGCGCACGAGCTGGGGAATGGCGCAATACAGAATGAACGGGTCAAACAGATTGACGTGATTCACCATGAAAAAAGAGGTGCGTTGCGCATCGAAGCCCGGGGAAGTTTCTACCTTCACCTTGGCGCCCGAAAAGAAGGCGATGCGCCGGCAAAGCCCGCGCTGCAGCCAATCGTGCTTCCGCTGATCCAAGATCACCGCGAGCCCGACCAAAACCGGCACGACAATCAGAAAATGCAGCCAGCTCATGCCCCAAAGAAAAATGCTGCGCAGCACCTCCCAGGTCTTCTTCATACGTAGACGTCCATCGCACCCGGCAGAATATCCAGCGTTTTGCAATCCAGCGTGACGATCTCACCGTCGATCATCACGTCCACCGGAGCATCCAAGGCAAATTCCACGTGCTTCACCGCGCGCCGCTCGGCGAGCCGGTGCTCGATATGCGTCCCGTCGTACAGGCGCGGCAGCATTTTCAGGAGGCCGAGGCGGCCGATGGGTCCCCAGCGCACGTATTCGATCAAGCCATCGGTTGGATCGGCGTGCGGCGCAATCATCATGGTGCCACCGGTGTACTTGCTATTGTTGAAGGTCAGGAAGAGGCAGCGGCGCTCGTCCCAACTTTCATCTGCATCGGAGCGCATGCGGAATCCACGCCGTTTCAGTTGCACGACGCGCACGAACACACCGAGGAGATATCCCAAGTGCCCGAAGGGCTTGAAGATGCGGTTGGTCAGCGCGCCGACGTCCGCGGTAAATCCAACGCTCAATAGGTTGAAGGAATAAATTGTTCCTGTGGCGTGGCGCAGGCGAAGCAAATCCACGCGGCGCTTGCGTCCTGTGAGCAGCGCTTCGATGGAGCTGTTAGAACCTTCTTTCGTGAAGTCGCGCAGAAACGAGTTGCCCGTGCCCAGCGGCAGGAATCCCAGCTCAATTCGCTCGGCAAGCGTTGCGCGTCCGAAAATTCCATTGAGGATTTCGTGCGCGGTGCCGTCACCGCCCACGGCGAGAAACCGGCGATAGCCCTGTTCGTAAGCTTCACGCGCCAGTTGGGCGGCATGGCCCGGCCCGGACGAAGCGATCACGTCCACGCGCAAGCCGCCTTCCCGCAGACGCGCGAGGTGCGCCCCGGCAAGCTTCACCGTACGCCCGCGGCCCGCCGCAGGGTTCACAATGGCAAGAAAGCGTTCTCTCACGGTTCTTCCGGTAAGGGGATTCTACCTTTTCCGGGGTTAAAGCGGCAGAACGGCATTGTTCCGGTCCAGTGCGCCCAGGCGTTGTGCCAGAGCCTTACGGATGATTTTCAGCGACGTGGTCAAAGGAAAATCCTCGGGGTAGACGACGATGCCATGTATGCGCTTGTAGTTGATGAGCCGGTTGTTGCGAACGGTGATTTCAGCGCGCAATTCCTCGGTGAAAGCCTGGCCGGGCTCCAGATGGATGACCAAGACCAATTGCTCTCCCACCATTGAGCGCTGCGGCCAGATGAAGTTCGCGGCGAACACGCAGAATTCCTTCACCTTCATCCCTTCAAACGCGTTTTCCACGTCCTCGGCGTAAACGTTTTTCCCTTCTTCGGTCACGATCATGTTTTTCTTGCGGCCAAAAAGCTGCAAGTGGCCGCGGACGTCAAACCGGCCCATGTCGCTGGTCATCAGCCAGCCATCCACAATCGCCTCCGCGGTCATCTGCGGCTCGTTCAGATAGCCAGCCATGACCGTTTTGCTGCGCACGGCCACTTCACCAATGCCATCGGCATCGGGATTGACGACGCGCACTTCCATGCCGGGCAGCGGCTTCCCGACCGTGTCCGCGCGAAAGGGCTTCAGATCATTGACCGTGACCGCGGTTCCTGCTTCGGTCAGGCCATAGCCGTTCGCCACGGGAATACCCAAGTCGTAGAAAAATTGCAGCGTCTGCGGCTCCGTAAAAGCTCCGCCAACGATAATCGCTTCCAGGCGCCCGCCAAAGGCTGCATGGACTTGCTGCAGCAGGCGGCGGCTGATGGGCAAGCGCGGGCGGCCCTTCGTCAAGACGATGTTGATGTTTCGCAACGCGTGGAAGACACGTTTGCGCATCGGCGGCAGTTCGTCGAATCTCGCTTGCAGTCCCTTCTGCAAATTCTTCAGCACCAGCGGCACCAGGCTCACATAGGTGATGTGATACTTCGCAAACGCCTCGCGCACATATTCCGGCCGCAACGTTCGCAGATGCACCACCGCAGCACCGCAGGTGAACGGCCCCAAAAATCCCACCATGAAATCAATGGCGTGGTTCGTCGGCAAAATGCTCAGGTAACGCACGCCGGGCCAGAAGGGATACCAGGCCGTCAAAGACATGCACTGTTCCAGGTAATTTTCGTGCGTCATCATGCAGCCCTTGGGACTTCCCCCCGTGCCGGAGGAATAGACGATGCATGCGAGATCACCGCGCTGGCATGGCACAAAGCCGGGCTCGTCGGTTCCCCTTGCCTCTTCCCAACGCCGTGCTCCGGCCAGATCGGTGTTGGCCGGCGCTTCCGTCACAAATATCGTCTTTACGTTTGCGGCTTCCGCGCGACCCGGCGAGGCGCTCAGTTGCCGCCAGATGCCGTACTCCGTGATCAATACGCTGGCGCCAGAGTGCTTCAGCAACTGCCACTGCTCCTCGGGCTTCAATTTGTAATCGAGCGGCACCAGCGTTCCGCCGTCGTGAAATATCGCGTACGCCGAAATCAGCCATTTGGACTGATTCGTCATGATGATGGAAGCGCGACCGCCGGCAGCGAAGCCCGTGTCCTGCAACGCTTTCGCGAAGGGCAGCGCGCGCGCTTTGAAATCGCGGTACGTCAGGCGTTCTTTCTCTTCACCGCGGTCTGATTCGAACAGACACACCTCAGCCGGAAAAGTTTCCAGAGCCGTTCGCAGCGCTTCGCCAATCGACGCGTATTTGTTCAAATCCAACATGCAGACTGACCGTACTTCCAAAGTGGCAGAGTTCTCCGCGCAGGGAATGCCAAAGGATATAGCGTTGGGTAGCGTGAGTCAAAAACCGCGACTTGAACTCAATCAGACGCCCCACTGCTGTCGTCGATGCTCCTGCGCCAGAATCTTGCACCTACAAGCGCGCCTGTATGCGTTCCGCGAGCGTCTTGAAGTCGCTCACGCCCTGAACTTCGTAGTCCGGCAATTCGATCTTGAAATGATCTTCCAGCCGCGAAAGCAGGTCCAGCGTCTGCAGGCTGTCAATTCCAAGCTTTTTGTAGAAATCATCCTCGGCTCTGAGCGAGCCTTCGGGCAATTTAAACTGCTTCGTCGCCAGGTCCAGAATCTCCCGGGTGGTTTGTTCCAGTGTGCGCATATGGCATCAATTTATCATTCCCGTGGAGAGAAAGAAAACGTGGGGCGCCTATAGCAAAATCTAACCGCGGCGCGAGTTCCCCAAATTGCAGATTACGAGATTCCTTGCGCTAGCCTTCATACTTGCACTCGCCAACGATCTGTTGTCAGGAATTTCGGGAGCGATCCGTTATCGGCAAATGTTTCATCGGGTCGTCGGTTTCGACGAAGCGCCGCAAGCTTTCCATCACCACGGGCCGGTTGAACAAATTGCAGAAAAGATCGATTTCTTTGCACAATTCCTGGTAGGGGATCGGCTTCAGGAATTTTTTGGCCGCCACGCGGGTCTCCGCGTCGAATTTCGTCACCTGCTGGGCCATGGAGCGCGCCACTTGCAGCGCGTAGCCTTCGCCCGCAAGATGCGACACGAGGCCCGCCTGCTGCGCGCTCTCGGCCTTGACGGTCCGGCCGGTGAACAGCAGATCGCGGATAACGCTATTGCCAACGTCACGCCGCAAGCGCGGAATCCCGCCGAATCCGGGGATCAAGCCGAGGCGGAGCTCCGGAAAGCCAAACCGCGCCATTTTGTCCGCCACGATCAAGTCGCACACCAGCGCAAGTTCCAGCCCGCCGCCCATGCACAATCCGTGGACCGCCGCGATGGTAACGAACGGCGCCGCATCCAGCGCGTTCATCACCGCATGAATGCGCTTCAGGAACGCGCGCATGCCCGCCGCACGTTTTTTCGGAGGAAGCGGCAATGCGTTCTGATACAGCTCCTTCAAATTTGCGCCCGCGCAAAAACCGCCGGGGCGCGCGCTGGTGATTACACAAGCGCTGGTGATTGGAGCCAGCCCTCCAAATGCGGCCACGAACTTCTCCAGGTCCGCCAGCATCACCGTGCCAATTTCATTGAGCGGCTCGAAGTCCAGCGTCAATTCGACGATGGCATCGCGCCATTCCCATCGCAGCGCCGCGCCGCGAAACTCTTTCACCGGGCTTCGGCTGGTTCGCCCTTTGTTCATGCGATCCCGCCCGCCGCCGCGGCTTGTTTCCAGTACATCTGCTCAATTTCTTCGCGGAACTTTTCGTTGATGGCATCCCGGCGCAGCTTCCCGTTCGCCGTGAGCAGGCCGTTTTCCGGGGTGAACGCGTCGCGCAAAATCGTGAAGCTGCGCACCTGCCGGTAATGCGGCAATTCCGAATTCACGATGTCCAGCGCGGACTGCACTGCTTTTGCTTCCACGGCGCCGGTAACGAGCGCGCACAAATACCCGCGCCCGTCGCCCACGACCACGATCTGTTGCGCACCCGGCAGGAGCTGCGCGAGCTTCTCTTCGATCGGCTCTGGCGCAATGTTGTGCCCGGAATTCAGAATAATCAGATTCTTGATCCGCCCGCTTATCCGCCAGTTCCCGCGGGAATTCACCTCGCCCTGATCACCAGTGTGAAACCAGCCGTCTTTCAGCACTTTCTCCGTCTCCAGCACGCGGTTCCAGTAGCCCGGGAAAATGTTTGGGCCGCGCACCAGAATTTCGTCGTTCTCTCCGGTGCGCATCTCAATCCCCCGTATGGCTTCCCCTACGCGGCCAGGCTCCGCGGCGATCCGCGGATCGTCCAGGGTGCAAAGGGCGGTGGTCTCCGTGAGGCCGTACCCCTGCAAGACGGGAATGCCGAGCATCGCGAAGAACTGCTGCGTTTCCGGGGCCAGCGGCGCGGAGCCGCATATCAGCGCGCGCAGATGGGGGCCGAAGCGCGCGCGAATCTTTCGGAAAATCAGTTTTCGCCCCAGGAACAGCCAAAGGGCGTCTGAGGCGCGCCGCTGGTTTTCCTGCCCGCGCTCCCAGGCTTCCTGCGTTTTCTGGAAGATTTTCTGAATCGCGGTGTCGCGCTGCGCAATCGCGTCGAGCACGCCCCGGCGCACGCGCTCCAACAGCGTGGGCACATTCAGGAAGTAGTGCGGCGAGGCCACGCGGATTTCATCGGCCAGGCGGTTCAGGTCCGTGGAAAGAGTCAGCGCGCTTTCCCGCGACATGCAGGAAAGAAGAATAATCCACGACCCCGCAAAATTGAACGGCAGATAGTGAAAGACGCGATCCGGCTCCCGGGTGGCGCCCATCAACTGATCCAGGCGCTGCGTGGTGCACGCCAGCATATGGTCCAGATTGCGCACGTTCAGGCAAACGCCTTTCGGTTCGCCGGAGGTGCCCGAAGTGTAGATGATCGTAACGAGATCTTCGTCGCGCAACGGGTTGGGCATGGCGGTGACGCCCTTGCCCGCGGGAACTTTCCAGAGCACCTCGTCGAACGTCACGCGCGCCGGCGCCTGCGGCCACACGGCGGCCACCGCCTCGCCAAGCGCCGCATCACTTGCGATCAGGAGCCGCGGGCCGCAATCCTCCATCATGCCCGCAAGCTCGTTGGCAGCTTGCCGCGGATAGAGCGGCACGACAATCGCGCCTTCCGCCATCAATGCCAAATCGAAAGCGACCCAGCGGATCGAGTTCGGCCCGAGCAACGCGCAACGGTCCCCGGCTTGCACACCCGCCTGCCGCAAATACGCGCGGGCGCGGGCAACAAGATCGAGCAATTCCCTGCCAGAGACGCTGACGAACTTATCGCCTCGGACCTCGCGCAGCACCACGTGTTCCGCTGCCTTTTGCAGCTCTGCAAAAACGTTTTCGAGGAAATTCGTCATGGATGTTCAGCGGCCCGCCGCCAATGCCGCGGGCGTGCGATCGTACGTTTCCACCAGCTTACGCAAATTCTCGTTCAGTGGCGGCAGATTATCTTCCCAGCTCATCACGCCGCACCGCAGCGGAAATTCCGGATAGGTGCGGCGCACTTCATCTTCCATGAAAATGGCCATGCGCGCCATGGCTTTTAGATTGCTCACCACCGTTTTTCCGATGTTTTCGCGGATGGCTTCGGCTTGCGTCACCAGCGATTCCATCACCTGCAGCAACTTGGGCTCGAGATCGGGATCGTCCACGGTAAGGACCAAGTGCTGGTGGCCGCGTTCGCGCATCAGGTTGCGAATGCGCTCATCCATGGTCACGCCCGCGGAAACCACCTGCGCCGGCATGCACGTGACTATTCCGTGATAGCGCGAAGAAACCAGGTAGGTGCACGCGCGCAGGATGGACACCAACTGGAACATGTCGTAATCGTCGGACGTCAGCACCGGCGTGCCGGGAATTTCCTTGGCAATTTCCCGGCAAGCCACCGCGTCCAGGCGTTCCATCGCCACAAGAATCGGGAACACGCGATGCTTCTGCAAAAATGCCTTGGCGGCCTTGGCGTAGCCGGCAACGTAGTGCGCGAATTTGCGATCCACCTCGGCGCCCGATTCGAAGAAATAGACGGTGCGGTACTGGCTGTCCTTGTAGGCGCCGGTGGTCATGCGCGCCAGATATTTCCCGATGGACGCGCGCACCGGCCACACAAAGGGATGGATGGGGCAAAGCGCAAGGATGGGCGTCTTTTCGTCCCAGCCCGCTTCCCGCAAGGCCTGGCGCGCGTATTCCGGCGGATGCGGCTCAAAGGTCCACGCCGTGTCCGCGCCCAATTCGTTCGGCACGCCCAGCCCGCTGAGCAATTGCTGCGATTCCAGGCTGCGGGTGATCACCAGCGATTCCCGGGTGTAGCGCGCGCACATCTGTTTGATCAGGTCGTCCATGTGGCCGGCATCGCCGCCATAGGCCACGGACAATTTGTTTTCCGCCGAGGCTATCCCCAGAGACCCAATCATCATCGTAGTCAACGCATTTGCGAACTTGCTCTTGAACATCGAGCCTTCGCACGCCACCACCCCGTGATTCGCGTGCACTTCGCGGAACAGAAAAGGCGGGTATACGTCCGGCAGGTGCACTTGCCGCGAGCCCTCGAAATATCCCTTGGTGCGGTCAAAGTTTTGCGTCATCACGCTAAACTCGACATTCTCCGCACCCAGCACGTGGCGCACCTGCCGCAGAATCTCCTGCACGCGCACGTCGCTGCCGGTGTTGCGCGTGCCGTTGTAGCCCGCGAACAGGATTTTCAGTTTTTCGCCCGGTGTCCAACGCCTGCCCAGGCCGAACATCCAGCCAAAACGCCGGATCTCGATCAGCGCGCTCACCCATGCCACGAGTAGAAAATCCGTCATTCGCCCGCGCTCCCCGCACTTTTCACTGCCTGGCACGCGGAATCCCCCGGCCAAGGCTTCTGCGGATACTTGAACTTATTTTCCCTGCTGAATTGCAGCAGCGGATAGGCGTAGCTGGAAAACTTTGCGGGAGCTTCGCCCATTTCCGAAACCACACGAGTATTATCGAACACCGTATTCCAATCCAAGTACGGCCAAAAAACTTTCATCAGCGAAGCGCCGTAACCCACCGCGCCGCGCTTGAACGCCAGCCAATTGACCGTCTTCGAGAACGGGCCTCCCAGCCACGGCTGGTAAGTCGGCTTGCTCCAGCCGCCCTGTTGCGCCAGCGCGTCCGTTAATTCCTTGTAGGTCTGCGAGCCCGTGCCCGACGACAAATGATAAATCCCAAAGCCGGGCTTCTCCATCTGATGAATTTTGACGATGGCCCCACCCACATAGTTCGCGGGCACGATGTCAACCTTGTCGCCGGGGCGCAGTGGCAACACTGGCAATCGCGCAAGCATGGCGAAGGCCTGCACCATGTCGAACTGTGACGTCTCAGGCCGACGGCTGTCGCCCATCACGATCGAGGGCCGGAAAATCGTGTGCGGCACATCCGGCAGAAGCTGGTGCACCATGTGCTCGCAGAATTTCTTGGTGCGCGCGTAAGGGTCGTAATCGGAACGGCTCCAGTCAATGGAAGCGTCTTCCGTGACTACTTCATTTTGCCGCTTTCCCGCCACCGCCACAGTGGACACGTGCGAGTAGCGCCGCAGTCCGTTACGGTTCTGCGCGCGCCGCGCCAGTTGAATCACCTCCAGCGAGCCGCGAAGATTCACGTTCAAGCACTGCTTTTCGGATTTGCGGTTCAGCGAGGCGGCACAATGCAGGATGGAATCCGTGGAATCCACCAGTTCGTGGTATTCCTCATCGCTCAAGCCGAATCGTTCGCTGGTCAAATCGCCACGGAAGATGCGCACGCGCGATTCGAGATACTCGAGGAATTCGGGAAACGCGAAGTGCAGTTGCAGCGATTGCCACAGGCGTTCGCGGGCTTTCTGCTCCGACTTCGCGCGCACCAGCAGGTTCAGGCGGTCCGGGTGCCCCGTGAAGAGTCCCGCCACCAGGTAGCTGCCGAGATATCCCGTCGAGCCCGTCAGGAAAATGGCCATATGAGGATCGCGTTGCGGCTTAGCGCGTCGCCGCCGATGCTCCCGTGGAAACCGCGGGCCAATCGAGCAAACGCG
>JBEKOE010000078.1:0-11558 GCA_049522075.1 Candidatus Acidiferrum sp. | reverse complement strand
TCCGCTTCCATCGATCAGATGGTCACCTCCATTCAGCGCGTCGCCGATACCGCCAAGGTCCTCCTCGACATCGCCAACCGCTCCCGCGAGGAGGTTGTCACCGGCATCCAGACCATGGAGAAGGCCACCGACGGCCTCAACCGCACCAACCGCGCCATTCAATCCTCCGCGGAAATCATCAATATTCTCGGCCACCGCGCCGACGACATCGGCAAGATCATTGAAGTGATTGACGACATCTCCGAACAGACCAACCTCCTCGCCCTCAACGCCGCCATCGAAGCCGCGCGGGCCGGCGAGCACGGTCTCGGCTTCGCCGTCGTCGCCGACGAAGTCCGCAAGCTCGCCGAGAAGTCCACCCAGTCCACTAAGGAAATCGCCGACCTAATCCAAAGCATCCAGCGCGAAGCGCGCCAGGCCGTCGAAAACATGGAACACAGCACCCGCATCGTCGAGGAAGGTCTCAGCCTTGGCAACGACCTGGGCTCCGCTCTCCACAAAATCTCCGACGTCGTTACCGAGGTCTACAAGTTCTCCCAGGAAATCGGTGCCGCCACAAACGAGCAGTCCGTTGGCTCTTCGCAGATCGCCAAAGCCACCAACCGTCTCACCGAAATCACCCAGGAGATCAACTCCGCCGTCGAAGAGCAGGCTTCCGGCGCTCAGGCCGTCGTCCGCGCCATGGACAAGATGCGCGAGCTCGTGCAGCAGTCCGCTTCCAGTTCCACCGAGCTTTCCGCCGCCGCCGAGCAGATGCTCAAGCTTTCTCGCAACCTGCTCGACAACATGGATCGTTTTATCGTCGATCACAACGGCCAGCTTCGCTCGCGCCGCGACGCCCCACCGGCTCGCCGCGACCCTGCTGCGTCTCGCCGCCCCGCTCAGGCGCCCGAATCGGACCAGCTCGAATACGCCGAAGTCACCCGTTCCTGAACCGGAGAGCGTTTCATGGAGAAAGATTTCCAAGTCGTCGGCTTTCGCATCGGAAACGAAACCTATGGGGTTCGTATCGCTTCCGTGCGCGAAATTGTCCGCGTCCCGGACATCACCGCGGTGCCCAACGCTCCGGGCATCATCGAGGGTGTCATCAATCTTCGCGGCAAGATCGTTCCCGTCATGGACCTGCGCAAGCGCTTCGGCTCCGCCGCCGTCCAGCCGGACAAAAAGAATCGCATTCTCGTCGTCGAGCTCGATAACAAGCTCCTCGGACTCATTGTAAGTTCCGCCTCCGAGGTCCTGAAGATTCCGCCTTCGGAAATCGAATCGCCCGGCTCCGTGTTTGCCGAAGGCGAATCGAGCTATGTCACCGGCGTGGGAAAGCTCAAGGGCCGCCTGATTATCCTCCTGGACATCGCCAGGCTCCTGCGCCAGCCGGAATTCAAGAAACTCGAGGAGGCCGCGGAACCCGTCGCGATGGCTCACTAGCGCCTTTCGCTCTCCCGGAAGCGCTGCCACTCGTTTGACCGGCCGCCAACATTCTGTATGGGAACGATTACTGCGCAGGTTCAGCTCACCGAAGCGGAACTCAAGCTCCTGCAGACCCTCGTCTATCAGGAGTGCGGCATGTACTTTGACGAGCGCCGCGCCCATTTCCTCAAGGACCGCCTGCAGCGCCGCCTCAAGGCCTGCGAGCTAGAATCCTTTTATAGCTACTACCGTCTTCTCACCAGCCGCGAAGGCCGTGCCGAACTCGCCCTCCTCCTTGAAAATCTCACCGTCAACGAAACCAGTTTCTTTCGCAACCGCCCGCAGCTCGATCTCCTACAGAAAGGTGTTCTCGAGGAAATCCTCCACCACAAGCAGGAGCGCCGCGACTGGAGTCTCCGCGTCTGGTCCGCCGGTTGTTCCACCGGGCAGGAGCCCTATTCCGTCGCCATTCTGATCTGCGACGCCCTGGCCTACTACTACCTGCGCAATCCGCTCCCTTTTGACATGCCTTTCCCCAAGCCGCTCATTCCTCCCCCTTGGAAGCTTGAGATTGTCGCCTCGGACATCAGCTACGCCAGCCTGCGCCATGGCCAGGAAGGCCTCTACTCCGAAATTCAGATGGAGCCTGTCGATTACACCACCCGGCTCCGTTATTTCGAAAAGGCCAGCGATAAGTACATCGTCAAGCCCCAGCTCAAGGAACTCGTTCAATTCGACTTCCACAACCTGAAAACCGAGTTCTTGCCGCGCCGCAACGACATCATCCTTTGCCGCAACGTCATGATCTATTTCGACGAAGCCGAACAGAAGCGCCTCATTGAAAAGTTCTGGCACTGCTTGAATCCCGGCGGTTACCTCTTAGTCGGCCACGCCGAAAGTCTCTTCGGACTTTCCACCAAATTCCGCATGGTCCATGAGAACAACGGCACGGCCTACAAGCGTCTCGAGGTGAATGTTTGAGCTTTCTGCCCGAGGATCGGAGTTCGGAGCTGCGCGCCCTCTTCTTTGAGAGTGCGGCGGAGCTTCTCCAGACCATCAACGAAGCCGGTCTGAGCCTCGAAAAGCATCCCGCCGACGAAGAACTCCTCCGCAGTGTGCGCCGCGCCGTTCACACCCTTAAAGGCGACTCCGCGGCCTGCGGTTTCCAGAAGCTAAGCGAAATCGCCCACGAACTCGAGGACATTCTCACGCTTCAGATCGGCCAGACTCATGGCAACGAGCTCGCCGAAGTCGTTCTCGCTGCCGTGGATACTTTCGAGAGCATGCTGAGCGCCTATCAGAAGCAACTGGATCCGCCTCCCGCCACTTCCTTGCGCGCGCTCATCCAGCGCTTGCTCCAGTCGCCCCCTTCTCCGCAATCCTCGGGCGAATCCGCGCAGGGCGAGGTTCCTGCGACTTTCCCCTGGAGCGAGTACGAGCAGCTCATGGTTTCCGAAGCGCTCCTCCGTGGCGACCACGTGTACAACATCGCCCTGCGCCTCGATCCCAACAGCGCCATGCGCGCCGCCGCCTTCCAACTCGTCCGCAACGTCCTTCACGCCTGCGGCACGGTCATTGCTCTTCGTCCGGAGGACAATCTCGCCGCCGCTTCCGTGGAAGTCGTCCAGGCCGCCGTTGCCAGCGCGCATCCCATCGAGCACATCGCTCATCGTTGCCGCATTCCTTCGGTCGTTTCCGATTTGCGCATCGAACCCGCCAATCGCGCCGAATCGGCCGAACACGAACTCCTTGGCGAAATCCTCGAAGCTCAGGCCGCCACGCGTGCCGCCGATCCCGCGGACTCCGCCGCGAAGCAGTCGCCCGCTTCGGCCGTCGCTACCGTTGCGGAAGCCACCTTGCGCGTTGATGCTACCCGCATCGAAGCTGTCATGAACCTCGTCGGCGAATTGATTATCGGCAAGTCCATGCTCCATCGCACCCTCGCCGAATTCGAAGCGCAGCACTCTCGTGATCCCGTCCGCGTCAAGCTCGCGGAAGCCCTCGCGTTTCAGTCCCGCGTCCTCGACGAACTGCACAAGTGCGTCTTGAAGATCCGCATGGTTCCCGTCGAGCAGCTTTTCCGCCGCTTCCCGCGCGTCGTCCGCGATGTCGCCAAGCTTTGCGGCAAGGATATCGCCCTCGAAGTGGCCGGCGAGCACACCGATCTCGACAAAGGCATCCTCGATGCCCTCGCGGAACCCCTCACGCACCTTGTCCGCAACGCCGTCGATCACGGCATCGAGCCTTCCAGTGAGCGGCTCAACTCTGGAAAGCCTGCTCGCGGCACCGTTTTTCTCAATGCCTATCATCAAGGCACACAAGTCGTTATCGAAGTCCGCGACGATGGCCGCGGCATCGATCTCGACATCATTCGCGAGCAGGCCGTTCGCAATGGCTTGCTGAAAGCCGAAGACGCTCAGCGCCTCGACCCCCAGGACGTCCTTAACCTCGTCTTCGAGCCCGGTTTCAGCACCGCTTCGGAAGTCACCGAGGTTTCCGGCCGCGGCGTCGGCATGGACGTTGTGCGCACCGTTCTCGATCGCCTCAAAGGCACCGTGCACATCTCCAGCTCCTTGGGGAAGGGCACCAGCATTCAACTTCGCGTTCCGCTCACACTTGCCAGCATTCAGACCCTGCTCTTCCGTGTGGGCGGCCGCCTATTTGCCGTGCCTCTCTCTTCGGTCATCGAGATCAGCCGCGTCAACGAACAGGAAATCACGCGCGTCGATCAGCGTGAAGTCCTCCGGTTACGCGAACAGATCCTGACCCTGGTGCGCCTCAGTGGCCTCAGCCGCATCCATGCCGTTGATGCCGCCGGCGAAAAAAAGAAAAAGAGCTTCGTCATCGTTATCGGCGTCGCGGAAAAACGCTTCGGTTTGGTTGTCGATAGCCTCGTTGGCGAGGAAGAACTTGTTATCAAGGCCCTACCTGGGGACATCGTCGCCAGCGATCTCGTCAGTGGCGCTTCGATTCTTGGTGATGGCACGGTTGTCCTGATCTTGAACGTGCCCGCCATTCTCTCTCGGCTGTCGCGGTCCCTACCATTGGGGGCCATCGCATGAAAGAACGCGTCCGAGTCCTGGTGGTCGATGATTCCGCACTCATGCGGAAATTAATACCCATTATTCTTGAACGCGACCCCGACATCGAGGTCATCGGCACCGCCATGGACGGCGCCTTTGCCATACGTAAAATCGCCGAACTTCATCCCGATGTCGTGACCCTGGACCTCGAAATGCCCCGCATGGACGGCATCGAAACCCTGCGCATGATCATGCGCAACGCTCCGCTTCCCGTCGTCGTCTTCAGCACCCACTCCAAGGAAGGTGCCTACGCTACTTTCAAGGCCTTGGCTCTGGGCGCCATCGATTTTGTTGCCAAGCCGCGGGAAGCGGCCGCCGGCCATCTCGATCCCGTCGCCTACCAGCTCATCGAGAAAATCAAAGTGGCCAAGCGCGCCGGGGGATCGAAGACCATTCCCAAGCCGCAGGCTGAGGTCGTTGCGCCCGTCAAGAAACGCACTCGCGCCGCGCTTCCGCCCAATCGCGTCATCGCCATTGGCATTTCCACCGGCGGTCCCAACGCGCTCCAGTATTTGTTCTCCCAGATTCCCGGCGATTTTCCCGCCACCTTTGTCGTCGTTCAGCACATGCCGGAAGGTTTTACGGAGATGTTTGCCCGGCGCCTCGATGAGTGCTGCGCCCTTGATGTTCAGGAAGCCAAATCCGGCGATCTGCTCGTTGCCGGCCGCGTTCTTATCTGCCCCGGCAACCGCCACATCATGGTTCGCCGCATGCCGCGTGGCGATATGGTTGTGCTGTCAGACAGTCCAGCCATCAACGGCCATCGCCCTTCCGCGAACGTGCTGTTCCATTCCGTGGCCCAGGAATTCGCGCTTTCCTCTGTCGGCGTCCTTATGACCGGCATGGGCGAAGACGGCGCCGAAGGCCTCGGCGCGATCAAAGCCGCCGGCGGCCAAACTATCGCCCAAAGCGAAGAGACTTGCGTGGTCCCCGGCATGCCACGCGCTGCCATTCTCAAGGGCTACGCCGGCAAAGTCTTGCCGCTCGATAATATGGCCGCCTATCTCGTCAGCCACTATGGCGCCGACCGCGTTAATGGAGAGAGCTCCGACGCACACGAAAAATCTGACAAGGCCGATAAAACGGAAAAGACCGAAAGGACACCAGTTTCGACGCCGCGCGGCTGACAGGCTCCGCGGCGCCAAAGGAGAAGGTTATGCAACAGTTTCAACCCTTACTTCGCAAGGACCAGCAGCCCGTGCGCTATCTGGTCGTGGACGACTCTGTCTTCGCCCGCAAGAACCTCATCAAGATGATCGAGCTCTTCGGCGGCGAAGTAGCGGGTGAAGCCGGTGACGGTTTGACCGCCATTGCCGAGTTCAACCGCACTAATCCCGACATTGTCCTCATGGACATCACCATGCCTCAAATGGAAGGCATCGAGTCCGTCGAGCGCATCGTCCGCCAGCATGGCGACGCCCGCATCGTCATGGTCTCTTCCGTCGGTTATCAGGAAAACATTCTCGCCGCGCTGCAGAAGGGCGCGAAGCACTTCGTCCAGAAACCCGTCAAGCCCGAAGTGCTCTACGAAATTCTTCGCTATGTCCTCGGGGACGATCCCAATGCGGCCGCTGTCCCTGTTGCGCTGGCCGGGGAGCAACACTCATGAGGATGGAACTCATTCAGCCGTTCATCAACGCTGCCGATGCCGTGTTCGCCGAATCGCTGCAGGCGCCCACGAAGATCGCCGACCTCACCATGGACGAGAACACCTATCGCCGCAAAGGTGTTGCCGCTATCGTCACCATCAAGGGCGACATCGAGGGCCGCGTCATTCTCGATCTCGCGCCGGAAGTCGCCATGCGTGTCGCCAGCCAGCTTGCCGGCGCGGAACTCCCGGAAAGCGAGCAGGTTATTTGCGAAACCGTCTGTGAACTCGCCAACATGGTCATCGGCAATTCCGTCACGCTGCTCAACGACCAGGGCTTCCGTTTCAAGGTTTTTCCGCCCGAAATCCACATGAACGAGGAAGGCCTTGCGGGCAGCGTCGATACCGAAGCCATGGTCCTTTGTATCGAAACACCGTGCGGTGAAATCTATATCAACATCGCCATGCACTATCTCCATCGCCGCCGCCGCGAACAATCCACCGTCCACGCCCTCGACTAACCTAACCCACCAAACTCCTGTGTCTGTCTTTGTAACCGCCGCCAGTGTGGCACAGTCATTCCTGGCTGTGCTCTTGGGTTGCTCCAACTGCCACCCGACACCCGCACTTTTGGCCGCAACCTCTTAACTGTTGACTGTGAACTGTTAACTGTTAACTGTGAACTCACGCCCTCCTCCGCTCGTCAGGCGTAGAATGTCTTTGAACACCCGAAGGGAGTCCCGATGGATCCCAGAGAAGGCCGCTTCACGTTCGCAGTAATCTTCCTCGCGGGCTGTTTGGCGTTGGCCGCGGGATGCGGAGCGGTTCCGCAAGGAGGTGTTACCATGCCATTGGAATTGAAGAGCCCCGATTTCAGTTCCGGGGGAAGCATTCCGATACAATTCACTTGTGACGGAGCGGATATTTCTCCCGCACTCGGATGGAACGACCCGCCCGGTGGCACACAGAGTTTCGCTCTGATCGCTGACGATCCCGACGCACCCGTGGGAACCTGGGTGCACTGGGTGCTGTTCGACCTGCCCGCAAACGCGCGCGCTCTCTCGCAAAATGTCCCCAAGCAGGAACAACTCGCGGACGGCTCGCGCCAGGGCCGAAATGATTTCCGCAAAATCGGTTATGGTGGGCCTTGCCCTCCACCAGGCAAGCCCCACCGCTATTTCTTCAAGCTCTACGCCCTGGACACGAAGCTGAATCTCAAGCCGGGTGCCACCAAAAAAGATGTCGAGCGAGCCATGCAGGGCCACATTCTGGCACAAGCGGAATGGATGGGCCGCTACGGGCGCTGATTCAGGCGGGCGAACGCCATTCGGGTAAACGCCGGTAATGGGACGAACTTGTCCGCTTTGCCGACTTACCGGGACTTAGCCTATGGGGCGGGGGTGCTCTCGATGAAAATCGCTCCACAATGTCGCGAACAGGCGAGATAGGCGTACAATGGTGCCGTTTTCGAGGTCAAAGAGGAAATTCCGGATGAAACTTGTTCTACGCGTTTGTTTGCTCGTGTTCTGCTTTGCTCCGGGCGTTTTTGCGGTGCCCGGCGCAGTCCGCTGCGGGAAGCTAGTGGATGTCCGCACCGGCAAGGTGCTGGTGGACCAAGTGGTTGTCTTCGATGAAAGTGGCACCATTACGGCTGTTGGCGCGGCCGCAGCCGCCACTTTGCCGAAGGGCGTCACCCCCATCGACCTTTCCGGATCAACCTGCCTGCCCGGTTTAATTGACGTTCATACGCACCTTACCTCTGATCCGTACATGAGCGGCTACGAAGGTCTCGGCGTCTCTTATCCGCGCGAAGCGATCATCGGGGCGAAAAACGCCAATAAGACCGTACGCGCTGGCTTCACGACCGTGCGCAACGTCGGGGCGGGCGGTTTCTCCGATGTTGCCCTGCGCGATGGCATTAATGCGGGTGACGTTCCCGGCCCGCGCATGTTTGTTTCCGGCCCGCCGCTTGGCATCACCGGCGGACATTGCGACAACAATCTTCTCCCTTTTGAGTTTCACTACAAGGAGGCGGGAGTTGCGGATGGCCCGTGGGAAGCGCGTGCCAAAGTTCGCGAAGTGGTGAAATATGGAGCGGACCTCATCAAGGTTTGTGCGTCCGGAGGCGTGTTGAGCAAGGGGGATCTTCCCGGGACTCCGCAGTACTCGCTGGAAGAACTTACGGCCATTGCCGAAGAGGCACACAAGCTCGGCCGCAAAGTGGCCGCGCACGCCCATGGTACGCAATCCATCAAAGACTCGATTCGCGCCGGGATCGATTCCATCGAACACTCCAGCCTGATTGACGACGAAGGCATCGCGCTGGCCATAAAACACAACACTTATTTGGTGTTCGATATTTACAACCACGACTACATTCTCTCCCAGGGCGCAAAGGTGGGCATGCTGCCCGAATCCATCGAAAAAGAAAAGAAGCTCGGCCAGCTCCAGCGGGAGAATTTCCGGCATGCCTTCCAGGCTGGTGCAAAGATTGCGTTCGGCACGGATGCCGGCGTGTATCCGCATGGCGACAACGCCAAACAATTCGCTGAGATGGTCGACTGGGGCATGAAGCCCATCGACGCGATTCAGGCCGCGACCATCAACGCCGCGGACCTAATCGGCCAGCCGAACAAACTCGGCGCGCTGGAGCCGGGCCACTATGCGGACCTGATTGCGGTGAGCGGCGACCCGCTGACGGACGTCAAGATGCTCGAGTCCGTATCCTTTGTCATGAAGGCCGGAGCCGTGGTGCGCAACGACACCGCCTCCAAATAATCTCTACTTCACGCTGGCGAGAGCACTGGCTACTTCCTTGGTGTCCGGCACGACCGGGATGTCGTAAATTTTGGACCAAGTGACTTTGCCCTGTTTATAGACGATGAAGATGGCGCCTGAGATGTTTTCAGTGCCTAACGCATAAACCGGACAAATGGGTACTGGAACGAACATGTCCGGTTTGCCGACTTACCGGGACTTGACACGAGTGATTGCTGGGAGTAATAACTCAGCAGTGACCTCTCGGAAGCAACACTCCCCCGAGGGGGACAATGTGTCCTTCCACTGAGGCAATCGTCGCCTCCCCGAAGAGCAATCTCCGTCCCGGGACGCAACACCCCCTGAGGCGACATCGGGCTCCGGTCCCATTCAGGCCAAAAGCAAGAAAGAAGGTGGAATCCCAGGAGGGGAATCTATGAGACGAATCTGTATTCCGTTCTCGCTCGTACTCGTGTGTATTTTCTCAGCCAATTGTCTCCAAGCCCAAATACCCATCCAACAACCGAAAGTAAACCGTGCCATCCCGCACTCTGCACTTAAGCAAGGGACTCCGATGGCCGCGCCGCTTCTGCGAAAAGCGGAGGCCATGTCGCTGCCAGCTCTCGTATCAAAAAACATTGTTCCGGTGACGTGCTCCTCAGATGCCCAGTCAGCAGGTGCTTCCCTGTGCGGTTACGTGAACGTGCCACTCGACCGTAAGCATCCAAAGCAAGGGACCATCGCCATTTATTTTGAACAGTACTTGAATAGTAGTGGGAAGCCCGCGGTGAGTGCCATCCTCGGTAATTTTGGCGGACCCGGTGTGACAACTACTGGCAGTCGCGGGGGTTTTCTCGGTATTTTTGGTGCAAACCTTGACGTGCACGACCTGCTCCTAATTGATGACCGTGGTCGTGGATTATCCGCAACCATCAATTGCCCGCCGTTACAGCAGGGTACTGTCAGCTTTGACCAGGGAGTCGCAGACTGTGCCGCACAACTTGGCATCGCCGCCAGTCGTTATGGCACTGGTGATATAGCCGCCGACGTGGATGCGGTTCGCGATGCTCTTGGCTACGACCTTGTCGACTATTACGGTGGCTCTTATGGCGGCGAAGATGTTTCCGCCTATGCTACACATTTCGGCAGTCATCTTCGCTCCATCGTCCTCGACGCTCCTTGTGGCGCGCCTTATCTGGACGAGACCCGCTTCGCCATCGAGTGGTATCGCACTCACGCGGAAATCCCCACAACCAGTCGTCAGTGTCAGTATTCTCCTCTTTGCTCCGCGGACCATCCTTACCCGGAGGCCGAACTCGAAGCTCTAATTGCTGCCATTCGTTTGAACCCGGTCGTCGGCCAAGCCTACGACGCCAACGGTAACCTGGTGAAAGTCCAGATGGACGAGGATGCCCTTCTCAACTATGTTCTAGATAATCCCACTGGAGAGTTCTTGAGTACGGGCGAAGTTTTTGCTGCCGCCCGCTCGCTCTGGCAAGGTGACACGCGGCCGCTACTACGCCTTGGCGCCGAAGGCTATTTCCCAATCAATCCCAACTATGGAGACCCGACCGGCATCTCCGCCGGAGCCTATCTTGCCACCAGTTGCGTGGATGTGAAGCAGCCCTATCACTGGTCTTTGCCCATTCCAGAAAGGATAGAGCAATTGGATGAGGCCATCTTCAGTGTTCCTTTCTGGTATTTCTCCCCGTTCTCCCGGGAGGCTTCGACCGGACTGGTTTTCAGCTATGGCGCCATCAACGGAGGTCGTGCTTGTATCGAATGGGAGAAGCCCACTCCGTCCTCACCCGTTCTTCCTCCCTATCCCATCTACCTCTCTACACCCACCTTGGTCTTAACTGGCAGCTTGGATCGTCGCGTTCCTTTTGCAGAGGTAAGTCAGGTCGCCACGTATTTTCCCAACAGCACTCTCGTCACCGTGGTAGGAGCAGGTCATGAGACGGTAAATTGGGGACAATGCCCGGTCAATTTGGCTTCGGGTTTTGTCGAGACCCTCCAAGTTCCAGACACAACTTGCGCACAATCGCCGGAAACTGTCTGGCCTTCCGTCGGACGTTTCCCGCTTTACGCCAAGGACGCCCGGCCCGCTCAGCCCGATTCCTCCGGAATGAACCGGATCGGACCACAAGAGGAGAAAGTGGTCAGTGTCGCCGTGGCTACCGCGGTCGACGCGCTGCAACGGAGCATCATCGGTTACGGCAATGGAGTCGGGCTCAGGGGAGGCACATTCCACACGGACTATGAGGCCACACAGTGGACGACAACTCTCACGGACTGCGCCTTTTCCAAGGACGTCTTCGTGAGCGGAACCATCAACTGGTACGCCAA
This sequence comes from Candidatus Acidiferrum sp., assembly GCA_049522075.1. Classification (GTDB taxonomy): domain Bacteria; phylum Acidobacteriota; class Terriglobia; order Acidiferrales; family UBA7541; genus Acidiferrum. The sequence continues at coordinate 374 of JBEKOE010000078.1, read as the reverse complement.
CAACTCTCTTGATGCAGAACTGACAGTAAGTGGACCCGGCACAGGCGGCGGCACGTTGACTATCACGGGCGGATGGCTCGTTTTTGGTGGACCGCTCGGCAACTTCTCCGTCACAGGAACACTCGGCGGCAAGCAAGTCGCAGTCCTTGTGCCTGAAGCCTGAGCGATTTCATACGCAAAAATAGGAGCTTCTTCTCAGGGAGGAGCTCCTGTCTTTTCAAGGCCCTGATTAACGCGCTAACCGGAGAAGTAGGTACTAGTGGCCTGTACCAACTGATTGTGTACTGATGTGGCGCGATGGATCGGCATATTTCCACTTCACGATACGGGGCGATTTGTTGTACTGGCGAATGTATCGCAAGAGCTTCCTCTTC
>JBEKOE010000077.1:0-11696 GCA_049522075.1 Candidatus Acidiferrum sp. | reverse complement strand
ATGATGGCATCGGTTTCCCGGCCAAAGAACGCGTAGTCGTATTCGTCGTCGCGGGCCGGGAGGGCGATCATGACTTTCAGTCCAACGGCGTGAAGCGCGGGCGCCAGCTCGCTGATGAATTCGCGAAAATTCGGTTGGCTCTTCAGCGGCACTTCTTCGAAATCCACCACAATGCCCGCCTGGTGAGCCAGCACAGCGTATTCGACCACATCGGAAACGAGGTGGCGTCGCGCAGCGGAAGTCGCAAGCAGCTCTGTAAGTTCCTTTACCCGCCAGACCGTGCCGTCGTAATTGTTGAGCAGCCCCATCATTGGCAGTTCGATGGGCGGAGTAAGGGAGCGCATCCACTGGTGGAGCTTGTCTTGCCTGAGCCGTATAAGGGCCTCCGCCGGCGAGGCCTTTACGGTTTGATTGCGCTCGTAATCCACAACCGTGATTGCGCCGTCGGCAGAAACGGCATGAAGCTGCTCCGGCATGAGCAAGTCAATGTCTTTGTAATGCTTCTTGAGAGAAGCGAGGCTATTGGGGTCCCAACTTACAAAAAACGCCGCGCGCAGTGGATCGTAGGTGGCGGGAACCTGTCCGATATGCGCCACGCGCGCGTGACGCCCCTCGCGCAATACCACCGGCTTCAGGAGCTTGCGTTTGACGGAGTGATAAGCGGGGTGCGTGTCCGGCAGCAGTGACGATGGCAGCTCGACACTTCCGGCGATTGTTACGAAGAAATAGATCAGCAGAAGCGTGAGCAGCGCACCGCTGATTTCCAGAAACCGGCGGGTGCGGCGCCAGCGGACTTTCTCCGCGTCATAGAAGATCGGCCTTCGTTCTTTCATGCGGCGAGATGGCCACACGGCGCAGGAGGGCAGCGCCGGAAGCACGATACTCCGTCGAGTCGAATCCGTCCTGTCTATTGTAAGATGCGAAGCAAGAATGAAGCGAATTTTCTCCAGTCCCGTTTTCCCGCTTCTGGCCGCTGCCTGTTTGCGGGTGCTCTTCGTGCTGAAGTTTCCGGGCGGCTCGGGTGACACCGGCATGTATGAGCAGCTAGCGACGAACTGGCTGAAGCACGGGAAATATGCGATGGACATCGCCGGGCAGCCGGTCCCGGTGGATCTTCGCATGCCGGGATACCCTGCGTTTCTGGCGTTCGTTTACGCATTGACCGGCCGCACGGGTGAAAGCGCGCGCTTGCCCGTGATGTTGGCTCAGGTGCTGGTGGACCTGGCGTGTTGCGTGGTAATCGCAGCGCTGGCGGCGTTACTGGTGTCCCTTTGCTCCAGGCAGGCGAACCGCCAACGGGCATTTCTGGTGGGCATTTGGCTCGCGGCGTTGTGCCCATTCACGGCGAATTATGTGGCGGTAGTACTCACGGAAGTGTGGGCTACCTTTCTCACTGCCGTGGCTCTGCTGATCCTGGTGATGGTGGCTGCCGAAGTGCGCGGAGAACGACCGGAGTGGCCGCCGATGGAGTGGACCAGTGGGAAAGGGTATTGGGGGTGGGTTGCCCTGGGCGGGCTCGTCGTGGGTGTAGGCACATTGTTCCGTCCGGAAACTCCGCTGCTGCTTGCAACAACCATGGTTCTACTCGGCCTCGGGATGTGGTGGCGAGGCGAAACGAAGCGCTTCGTGCTCTCGGCCGTGCTCATGGCTTGCGCTTGCACCGTGCCCCTGCTGCCCTGGATTGTGCGGAATGCCATCACCCTTCACGAATTCCAGCCGCTCGCGCCAAAAGACACCATGCTGCCCGGCGAAGTGATCCCCAAGGGTTTCATGGCGTGGGAACGCACCTGGCTGTTCCGTGTACGCGATTGCTATCTGGTGCCATGGAAGCTGAACGACGAAGCGATTCGCCTGGAAGATATTCCGCCGGAGGCGTTCGACACACCGGAGGAACGGGTTCGCGTCGCTGCAGCGTTGGAGCAATACAACGATGACCTCACATTCACCAGGGAGGAAGATGCCGTGTTCGCACAGTTGGCGCGGGAGCGGACCGCGCGCCATCCGCTGCGGACTTATCTCTGGATTCCTTTGCGGCGCGCCGTGCGCATCTGGTTCACACCGCGGATCGAGTTGCTGCCCATCTCTGGGCACGTCTTTCCCCTCGCGAATATGTCGGAAGAAGACCCCGTGGACCAGCGCGTGACGATTCTGATTTTCTTCCTCAACATCTTGTACGTCGGGCTGGGAATCTGGGGCGGCTGGAAATTATGGAAGCACCGCAGATCACGTGCCGCAGTGGTGCTCCTGGTGTTCTACATGGTGGTGCGTACCGGCTTCTTGACGACGCTGGAGACGCCGGAACCTCGTTATGTTCTCGAGTGTTTTCCCGCGCTGATCGCCATGGCCGCAGCGGCCTTTGCGGGGCACACGCAGGGAATTCGACAAGCGAGGAGATAGAGCGGCGCGAAAATTAGGAAAGAAAAGGCGACCGCTAGCGCTCTTCCGGCGGCTCGGGGTGGATAGTCACGCGAAAGATTTGCGGGAAACGTTCCTTCACGCGATCTTCGAGTGTGGCAGTCACATCGTGGATGCGCGTGATGGATAGATCACTTTTCATGATGCAGTGGCAAGAGACGAGCGTGTGGTGCTCCACCTGGCGCACGCGCACGTCGTGGCAATTGATCAGTTCGTCGTAGTCTTGAGGCAGGCTGTTCAGGAAAGATTCGACCGCCAGTTCCAGCCGGTGCATTTCTCCCACCCGTGTATCGGGCGTGGCAATGTGGCGGCCAAGGGGCTCGATGTGGATGTTCACCTCCGCATTGCCATTGCGTATGGATTGAATGCCTTCTTCAAGTTCGGTGGCGCGGCGGTGCGCTTCGCGCAGGCTAAGATTTTCATCCACTTCCAGATGGAGTTCGACGAAAAGGCGGCCGTCCTGCTGAAACGCCGAGACATCGTGAATGGCCAGGCCCATGCGCTGCGCCACGGCGCGTATCGATTCAAAAAGATGCTCGCCCTGCGGGGCGCGCGGCTCCGCATGCACGATCACATCCGCCGGCACGATGTCGGCGATGCGCTTCTCAATCGCATCCGTGAGCAGATGAGCCTGCTCCAGGCTGGTGGTGCGAGGAACGGAAACCGTGGCGTCTACGAAATGGCGATTGCCGGCGCGCCGGACGCGCACCCGCTCGACATCCAAAACTCCATCCATTTGCCCAATCGCGCCGATAATTTGGCTCTGCAGACCCGCCGGGGCGGCGTCCAACAAAGCATCCACAGTGCGGCGGCCCAGTTGCGAACTGACCCAGAGAATCACGCCCGCGACGGCGAGGGCCGCGAGAGCATCGGCGTAAACCAGCCACGGCAGATTCCAAGTGTTGCCGGCCCACACCAGGCCAATTCCGGCGATGACCACAACCGTACTCCAAACATCCGTGGAAAAGTGCAGCGCATCGGCTTCCAGGGCCTCGCTGCGGTACTTTCGCGCAACAGCGGTCAGCGCGCGCGCGCGGGTCATGTCGATTGCCAGAGCAACGAACAAAACGACAAAGGCGGTGAGGCTGGGTTGGATATGCACGAGGTGGAAGAAGAGCCGCGAAAAGGCTTCGTAAATGATGTAGCAAGCAGTGAGGATGAGGAGTCCGGTCTCGATAAAAGCTGAGAAATTCTCGAATTTGCCGTGGCCGTAAGGGTGGCGCTCGTCCGCGGGTTCGTCCGAAACACGTACGGAAAGAAACGTGATGACCGCTGCTACGAGGTCGAGCCCCGAATGGAGCGCTTCTGATAGAACGCCCAAGCTTCCCGTGCGGAGGACGAGGAATGTCTTCAGGCAGAGCAGCAGCAACGCGGAACCCACGCTGAGCAGGGCGGCGCGCTTCTTTTCCTGGACATCTTCCTGCAGCCTCTGGGAAAAGGCCATGCCTAAAGACTACCTCAACTCTGTAGGAGTTGCCGGATTTCACCTGAGAGTTGCGAAGCTGAAACGCAGACATCCTATTGTGAGCTATGCACTTGCATCCTTGGTTCTGACCGCCTAGGCTTTCTCGCAAACCTTCAAGGAGCCCCCATGAGAAAAACCCTGATTTTGGCCCTGCTGGCAGCCTGCAGCGCGGCAGGAGTATCAGCGCAGTCAGACAGCAGTGGCGTCTGGAACACCCTCTCCGCGCCGGCCATGGATGTCAAAAAGGCCGCGACGGTAGAAAACGTACAGATTGCGCGCGATCGTGCAAAGATCACCCTCGTCAACGGCACCATCCAGTTTACGCAACCCGCAAATGGCGTGGTCTTTGGCGCCGTGTTTCGCGGGGAAGGACGCCTTCAGGTCGAGCCGCCCAATCCCACCGAGGCTCAGCAACTCCGCTTGTTCACCAAGCAAGACAAGCTGGACATGACGTTCTCGGAGGCGACCTTTAGCTTTACGGACGGGCTTTTGGATGAAGTCGCCAAACAAGTGAAATGGAAAGATGGCGGGGCGGCAGATGAACTCTATGCGAAGAGGCAACAAGAGCGGGAGGACGTCGGCGCGGAATATCTGCCTAGGCTTTATAAGGGCGTGATGTCGCCCGACCGGAAACGCACGGCCTATTTCCTTGCGGATCTAAAGACCAAGGATAAGTCCTGGGTAGAAGTGCGCTACGACGCCATGCAACCTGAGGAAGTGCGCGTGGGACGCATTGTGGATGTGGGGCCGTTCAAAAACTTGGACTACTGGATGAATTTCCCTGCTGATGGCCGCGATCCGCGGCATGCCTACGATGATCCCGCGGCCCGGCAGGATTTCCTGATCCCAGACTACCAGCTGAACACCTCTGTATCGGAAGGCGCAGAGCTATCCGCGACAGCGCACGTGACGGTGCAGCCGAGATATTCGGGCGAACGCGTGCTGCTCTTCGACTTGGACTCGAACCTGCGCGTCGGTGCGGTCAAGGACGGGCAAGGGAAGAATCTTGTATTCCAGCAGGCGCGGGAACGCAAGCAGCACAGCCAGTCCTACGGTGACTATGTCGCGGTGACGCTCCTTGAGCCGACCCAGACGGGCCAAAAGCAAGTTTTGGAATTTCAGTACGAAGGCAAGCATGTCGTGGAGAAAGTCGGGAACGGCAATTATTTTTGCCATAGCTTCGGCTGGTACCCCACGGCTTTTTCACCGGAACCCGGTGTGGATGAGTTCGCCTTTCGGTCCAATTTTGACCTGACCTTTCACAGCCCGAAGCGCTACAAACTTGTGGCCACCGGCCAGAAAACGAGTGAGACGACCGATGGCAAAGAACTGATTACCACCTGGAAGAGCGATATTCCGCTTGCTGCGGCAGGTTTTGCCTTCGGCGATTACAAACTGTTTACGGATAAGGTCGGGGACATCGAGATTCAGGTCTATGCCAACACTCAGCCGGATGAGTTGCTGCAGAGCATCCAGAGAAGGTTTAGCGACGGGTCAGATGAGTTAGGCAAGGGACCAAACTCCTCGCACTTGCCCGCCGCGGCAATTGGAAACCTGACGCCCGCCGCTCTCGGCAAGACGATCAACATTGAAACCGCGAACACCCTTAGGGTTTTCCAAAACTACTATGGACCCTATCCCTACAAGACGCTGGCCGTCACAAACATCATCGGGAGTTACGGACAGGGCTGGCCGGGGCTTCTCTATCTCGGATGGTTCACGTTCCTGGACTCCACTCAGCGGAATGCCTTGGGGATCAGGAATCAGACCCAGGTATCCGACTTTTTCCGGGCCCATGAGAGCTCCCACCAGTGGTGGGGACACCGAGTCGGATGGAAGAGCTACCACGACCAGTGGCTTTCGGAGGGATTCGCGGAGTTTTCCGGGCTGCTTTACGTTCAATACCGGCAAAACATGAAAGCATCGCTGACGCAGTTTCGTCTCGACAAGGATCTGTTGTCCCGGGAAGACCGGAACCTCCACAAAACCGAAACCCTTGGACCCATCTGGATGGGACGGAGGATCGGCTCGTCTGAGACGGACGGAAGGTCGTACCAGGACCTGATTTACTCGAAGGGCGCATATGTTCTGCAGATGATCCGGCAAATGCTGATGGATCCGCGGAATCCGGACCCCGAGCATATCTTCAAGGAAACGATGCAGGATTACTGCAAGACCTTTGATAACCAACCGGCGTCCACAGAGGACTTCAAAGCCATCGTGGAAAAACACATGACCCGCGGCATGGACCTCGACGGGAATCACAAGATGGACTGGTTCTTCAACCAGTATGTCTATGGCACCGGCATTCCCCAATACACACTGCACACGAACTTGACTGCAACCCCAGACGGGAAGACCTCCGTGTCGGGTGAGCTCCTGCGAAGTGGCGTGCCGGACACTTGGAAGGATGCCATTCCCATTTATGCGCACATGGGTGACAAAAACGTCCGTCTGGGCACGATTGCTTCAACGCATCCGCGTGAAGCGCTCAACTTTGTCATACCGGCAGGGGTTGGCAAGCTTTCCATAGATGATATGGAAGATGACCTCGCCGATGTAAAGCAATAAAGCGAACTGCTCATTTGAACAGGTCAGCGTCTGTGGGTGAGCTGAGGCAGGCCCAGCCTCACGCGAGGGCAACCTCTCCCCCGAATTGGATGTCTTGATTCCAGGGAAGATTCTTGCGGCCTGGACTCTCCTCTTAGTTGTTTTCTCTTGGAGTCATCGGAGGCTCGGGCAGCAGCGGCAAACGCTTGGGCTCCCCGCGCGCGCCGCGCACCTCAACCTCTTCAAAGAGCAGCGAGGGCGCGACGACCGAGGCGGGCAGGCCATTCTGCGCCGTGCCGAACGCCCCGAGTGCCGTGCCAGAAACGCCCACGACTTGGCTCTGCATGTAGTTGTAGACGAAATCGTCGTCGCCAATCGCGCTGATATTCCGCAGCGTCCGCGGGCTGAAGCCGGTAATGCGGGCCCCTCGCACCATTTCCTCGTGGCCGTCGTCAGGAAAAATCTTGTACACCACCAGCGGAAGACGATCCGTGGCGGCATTGCCCCCAAAGCTGGCCAGGAGTTCCGTGAAATCATCCTGATGCATCAGGCTGATCGAAGGATTGTCCATCTGCCGCACCACCAGGCAGTAGTTCAGCTTCTCCGAACGGCAAGTATCCAGAAACTTCTTTTTCAGGTCGTCGCGGGGAAGGGTTTCGGAGGAGGTAAAGAAGAGATTGCTCATGGTTGGCTTGGAGTCGCTGAGGAACGCGGAGCGGCCGTGGCCATTGGACTTGCCGAAGTCGGGGCCGGGGCGGCGCGACATCAGAAGATTCTCCAGTTTTCCTTCCCCGACGAGACTCACCTTCTGCGCGGGTACTCCCTCTTCATCGATCGAATAACCACCGATGAGCGGAGTGCCTTTGTATTCTTTCGCGAAGGGATCATCCACGAGAGAGACCGTCAGGGGAAGTACCCGCGCGCCCACCTTGCCACTCCAATCGCTGCGCGCGCCTAGGCTGTTCATCAACTGATCCATAACCTGCTGGAACGCCAGGGGAGGCCGCGCTCCGCTTAACGACGGGCTAAGAACCTCCGCAAGCAATGGAGCGGCCGCGCGCGCTTCGAACAAAACCGGGCCCGTGTAATCCGGCGCTGTGGAAGCCTCACGCATGCCCATCAGTTCTCTCCCGGCAACGTTGAGGCCCTTGCGGACCGTGTCCACAGTCGGGAGACCGGCAGGCCGCGGTGCGTAACTCGAGTAGAAGTGACTCACCTGCATACCATCGGCAGCCAGCGTATTCATTCCCGCTTCGATCGCGGCGAAGCAATGATTGGCGCGAATCTCGGTGCCTTCACTCGTCAGGAGGTACTCGGTCGTGTACACCAGATAGTAGGTGACCCGTGATTCGTAGATCTGCGGGAAGGCGCGCAGCGCAGCGGAAGTGTCGCGCGCTTCCTGCTCCCAATTGCGGTTGGACCAATCCGGGGGCGCCAGCGGATCGATGTGTTGGACGGGCTCGACCTTCGCGAAGTCGTCAATATCGGAAGGGCGCGCCAAGCTGCTGAGATAGGCTTGTTTGCGGGAATAGGTTTCGACGGCTTCCTTGAAGGCCTGATCTGTGGCAATCCAAAGATCCTGGCGCAGCGAATCGTAGTCGCGGTCGATGCCCACGGTCCCCGTGGAGCCGATGAATCCGCGAAAGCCCTCATCACTGATGAAATTGGAACTGTCCAGTTTGTAGTCCCCGACCCGTGCGGAAACGCTCATTTGGCGCACGCGGCTGCGATTGGAAGAAATCAGCGCTCCGAATTCGGCCACAACCTCGCGAACGTCCATATCGAGCAGGCGATATTCCACGTAGTAGGGGCGTTCCGGCTGATCCGCCTGAGGGATTTGCAGTTGCAGACGCGTCTTGGAGCGCGCCATTTCATCACGCATGGCGCTCAGGGTGTGATCGTTGTCCGCGGGAGTCTGGGCCAGGGCGGTGGTGGCGGTGGACAGTGCCAGGAAAATGGCCGCGAGCCGAAGGGTACGCATTACCAGAGGCCTCCCGATTTCGCATCGTCGTGCGCGGGCGGCGGCAGAATCGGCGGCCGGTCCGTGGATGTTTCCTTTTTCTGCACTTCCAATTCCCCGGTAAGGATGGCGGGAGAAGCGGCGGAGACCGGCACGGAACCTGACTCCGCGCTGCAATAGCCGTTGAAAACTTCCGGCGTATCACCGGTGGCCTCAATCTTGGTCAGCGCGGCGAGCGGCGTGCCAACGATGTCCACGCCGCGGACCAGTTCGTCCGGGCGCCCGTCGGCAAACACTTTGTAGACCACCAGGGGTTGCACCTGAAAGGCCTGCGGCTGCCCGCGTCCCGTGAAGGTGAAACCTCCGAAGATGTCATCAATGAGCAGGCCATAAGGCTTACCCTGCTGCTTGACGAGTTCGATGAGTTTTGCGCGAAGCTGCGCATTCGTCACCGTCTTGCTGCTCTGCACGATGAGGTTGCCCTGCCGCGAGACCGGCGTTGCGCCAATCTGGCGGCGGCCATGTCCATTGGAATGCGGGAAACCCTCGAGCGACGAGCGCGACATCTCGAAATTTTTGAGAACGCCGTGATCCACCAGGACCACGCGCTGTGCCGCCACACCTTCGTCGTCAAACTGGTAGTAGCCCAGCAGGTCCTGGTTGCCCAGCTTCTTCATAGTCGTGTCATCAACGATGCTGAGGAACTCCGGGAGGATGGGTTCGCCCACTTTTTTCGCGAAGGTCTGGCCTTCATTCACGTCCTTCTGGCGATGGCCCTCGGCGCGATGCCCAAAGACTTCGTGGAAAAACACGGCGGCCGCGCGGCCTGTAAGCAGCGCCGGCCCCACCGTGGGATCGTTCAGGGGCGAAGCGACCAGACCCTCCATCTCCTTGCGAAGCTGCGCAGCGGCAGCGTATACGGCCTTATCGGTAGGCGCTTCCGAAGGATTGACCCAATCGAAGTTGTAGTAGCGGTCAATGTCCATGCCATCGCTGGCCTTGCCTTGAATAAACAATTCCAGGCGGTAGCGGATCTGGCCAAATTGCAGATGCGTGCCTTCGGTGTTCAACTGCATGATGTTTTCCGCATTCGCCGTAAAAGTGACGATGGAATTGATCACCGCGGTAGATTGCCGGAAGTACCGCGTATAATCACGAACCTTCTGTTCCCACGGCTTGCGATCCAGCGTGAACGACACCCAGGGTCCGGTGTAGGTCTGCGGCTTTTCGCGCGAAAAATCAGGCGCGCGGCCTTCTTCCGTTTGCACCTTCACTTCCTTGCCGGTCTTTATCTTGATGAGCGCTTCGGCGGCGGCACGGTACTGTTTGTCGGTTTCCAGCCAGATCGCGCGGCGCAGCACCTCGGGATCGTCGTCCAGAGGGGCGTTGGTGCCGGGGCCGCCGTTGGGCGGCGTTCGGCCATCCACCTTGTGAGTGTCATCGAGTTCGTAGCTGCCGGTGCGCACCGTAACTTCCAACCACCGGTTCCGCGCCTCATCGCTGCTCAGAAGAGCCCCATTGGAACCCGATACCGTGGCGCGTTGCGAGTCTGTAATGGTGTAACCGATGTAATAGGCTGCAGGATCCTGCGCACCAAGGGTCTTCAGCGAACGGTCAAGCTCCGTTTTCATGGCGTCGAAAACGGGCGACGCTTTGGGTGCGCCGTCGGGTGCATCAGCCGATCGCAGGGGCAGCGCAAGAAGAGCTGCCCCGAAAAGAGTGCTAGCCGCAAAGATGCGCCGGTAAAGACGCCTTTGCCAGACTGTGCCGATTGAAAGGTTCAAAGGATGCCTCACTCTGGATTAGACGAAAATAGTGAGTCTTCAGTGTACGTCAGAGGGCGCGCTGGACAAAGCACAGCGGGCGGCGTTTCCTTGCAAGTGGAATAGGAAGGGTACATCGTTACCCCCTGGCGAAGTTGAAGTGTATGAGCGAGAAACGAAGGGTGGAGTTAGCTGCCCGGCTGGGGGGAGAGCCGGGCAGCGCGCGAAGACTAGAATCGTCGCGTTATGGCTACTTCCGTCCGTTATTTCGATCTGGTGCGTGAGATGAAAGACGCCTACAACCACCGCCTACGCTTGGTCGAGTCGGTCAAGGAGTACGGCATTAAACCTACCGCGCGGCTCTTGGCCACCACTGTGCCCACGGTCCGCAAATGGTGGTGGCGCTATCAGCAGCAAGGCCCTTCCGGCCTTATCGAGAAGCCTCGCGCACGTCATCGGCAACCCCAGAAAACTCCGCCCACGCTGGAAGCACAACTGGTCGAACTCCGCAAAACCCTGCCCACGTTCGGCGCACGGCGTCTCATCCGCGAGTTCGCTCTGCCCATCAGTCATGGCCCGCTGGAACGCATCTGGCGCGAACACGGCCTGATGGAAAAGCGCCGCAGAAAATATCAGCGCAAACAGGACCTCGCCCACATCAAAGCCCGCTGGGCGCTGTTCCAGCAAATCAGCGCTGATACCAAGGATCTCGACGGCCTACCGCACTACTGGCAGCAGGCGCAACGCCTGCACTTACCCATCGTCCAGTACACCGCCCGGGAAATCCGCAGCGGCCTGCTGTTCTGGGCCTTCGCTCAGCAACGCTGCGCCGCGGCCAGCGCGGTCTTCGCGGCACGCATCCAGCGGCATCTGGACCGCTACGGCATCTCGCTGCGCGATCTGGTCTGGCAAACCGACAACGGCGGCGAGTTCAAGGGCGACTTTCCCAAAGCCCTCGGCGACAGCGAACACGTACTCATCCCCCCGGCCGCGCACACCTACCAGAGCGACGTGGAAACCGTCCACCGCCTCGAAGAAGATGAGTTCTTCGACCTGGAAGACTTCACCGGGCGGGGCAATTTCCTCGCCAAGACGCATACTTACCAGCTCTACTTCAACCTCGTGCGCCCCAACTCCCACAAGGAAAACCAGAGCCCCTGGCAAATCATCGAGCGCCTCGCTCCCCGCTCGCCACTCGAACTTTGCTTGCTTCCACCCGTCTTCTTGGATTATTACCTCAACGACTCAGGGGGATACGATGTGCCCAGGCATCCCTAGGCGGTGAGGGGGTTCGCTTGTCTAACCCAGAATTCACCCTGAGGGCCAGACGCCGCAAATTATATGCAAACCTTTCGTTGCGTGCTCACGGTAAACTGAGCGGAGCTTGGGACGCTCAAAACTTTCGCGCTGGCTTGCCGTGGGTGCACTGGCCGAAGAGGCAGAGGGGAATGTGTATGAGAAAGGGATTGCTGGGAGTGTTGGTGCTGCTGACGGTGGCGTGGACCGCTGGGGCGCAGGAAGCGAGCTTGGGGGTAACTGCGGC
>JBEKOE010000076.1:0-13040 GCA_049522075.1 Candidatus Acidiferrum sp. | reverse complement strand
CTGGTTACACTCTGTGGTCATAAGGCTGTTCTCCTTCTTGGCAAGATTTCTTTCTAGACAAAAGAGTTATGCCATGAAGCGACAGCCTTTTTCTATTTATTATGAGAAATTCGCGCTAGGGCTCTGAATGTTTTGCTGTTTTTGTGGAACAGGTCACTTTTCGTTGGGTTTCGCCACCGCGGCGCTTTACAGTAGCGGCACCCCCGGCATGGCCACAATTCCCGCCATCCGCAACAACTCCTGGTACTCGTCGTCACTGATCGCCGAAATGAGCAGCCGCACGTTCTTCAACAGTTTCATCTTCCTCACCGCGGGGTTCGCTCTCATTTCCGCCAGCGTCACGGGCCGCGGCAGTTTCTCATATGCGCGCAAGTCCGCCACCAGGTTTTTCCCCTTGGGGTCGTGCGGATCGGGATAGGGGTCGCGCGCAACCTCTGCGATCGAATACAGGGAGCGCTCCGGCGTGGAGTGATAGCACAGCACGCGGTCTCCTTTCCTCACTTGTTTCAAGGCACGTATCGCATCGGGCTTTGATTCCGCCCCATGCCACATCTCTTTCCCTTTAACGAATAACGTGTCCCAGTGATAGTGATGCGGGTCTGCGCTGAAGATCCAATAATGTCGGGTCTGCGAAGTTACAGTTACCATCGGCACCAGATTCGGCTGAAATATACACGTCTGCATGGTGAAAACCAAACAAAATATGAGGGATAGAGGGATTTTCCACACCCAAACCGTCACTAGGCCGGGATTCCAGCCCCCAACTCTGACTTAACACTTTTGTTTTCTTTTAGTTAGACACTTGGCAGGAGGCCCCGAAGGTCCTTTGATTCCACTTCATACCTCTTTCCCCGCTACACCTCGACGAAGATGTCTTCCCCACGCACTTCGGTCCGGTAGCAGTCCACTCCAATCGCCGGATTCTGCGCCGCTTTTCCGTTGGTCACATCAAACTGCCATCCATGCCACGGGCAAGTCAGCACCTTGCCCTCCAGCACACCTTGCCCCAGCGGCCCGCCGCGGTGCAGGCAAGTATTATTGATTGCATAGATCGTCCCGCCGACATTCGCCAGCGCAATCGCCTTCCCTTCAACGTGGAACTCCCGGACAGTCCCCGCCGGTAACTCCGCCACCTTTGCCGTCCTCACGAATCCCATTTCTGCCCCGTCCCTCCAACTTCCAATTTCCGACCTCTAACCTCTGCCTTCCCCAACCATCATGCTCTTCTTGAAATCTTCCACCATCTCCGGCCGCAACCGCACTTCCGTCGGCCGCTTCGCCAGAGTCATATCATCGATTTTGTCTTGCAGCTTCAACAGCGCGTAAAACAGTGCTTCCGGCCGCGGGGGGCATCCCACCACGTACACATCCACCGGCACAATCCGGTCCACTCCCTGCAACACCGAATACGCGTTGAACGGCCCGCCCACGCTCGAGCACGCGCCCATCGAGATGCACCACTTCGGGTCCGGCATCTGTTGCCACACCCGCTGGATCACCTGCGCCATCTTCAGCGTCACTGTTCCGGACACGATCATCAAGTCCGCCTGCCGCGGCGATGGCCGGAACACCTCCGCCCCGAACCGCGCCATGTCAAACCGCGACGTCGTGGACACAATCATCTCAATGGCGCAGCACGCCAGCCCAAACGTCAGCGGCCACAGCGAACTCTTCCTCGCCCAATTGAAGACGTAGTCCACCGACGTGATCAGGACGTTCTTCTCAAACCTTTGGTCTATGACACCCACGGGCCTCTCCGTTCTCAACCCCTCACCGCGGAGTATATCTCCCCGCTTCTTACCCCGTCAAAAACTCTCGCGCGCGCCCCTTTTTCGTCACCTCTCAATCTGGATTGCTATTCCCTTACTCCTTTGTTACATTCCCCGCAAATCCGCGGATTGAAAAGGATGGTTCCATGTCACCGCTAACGTGGTCGTCTTCGGCCTCTTCCGGCAAACTCGATCTCGCCCTGCTCGTTTTCCGCATCGCCGGCGCACTCGTCTTTCTCTATCACGGCAGCTCCATTCTCTTTGGCACCTTTGGGGGCCCCGGCATACATGGTTTTGCGGGCTTTATGCACTCCCCCGTAATCGTCGGCTTCCTGGTAGGTCTTGCGCAATTTGCGGGTGGACTCGCTTTGCTCACGGGCGCCCTTGTCCGCGTCGGCGCTCTCTGCATCATGATCGTGATGGCCGGTGCGATCTTCCTGGTCCATCTTCCCCACGGCTTCAACCTTGCGAACAATGGTATGGAGTACGCTCTCACGCAATTCCTGCTCGCCCTTGGCCTTTTCCTCACCGGCGGGGGCTCCTACTCTCTGGCTGGCATTCTTCCGCCTGCCCTCCGCAAACTCTAGGGCCGCGTTCCGGGAATAAATTGGCAAGACTTGGCGGCTCGGAAAGCCTTGCAGGTATGGGCGCGTTCCGCGCCTCTGCGTCGCTTGGTTTGCAGGGCATTCGCGCAACAATCGAGGAAATGCCGCCGATCCGTTGAATTTCAAAGGCTGGCGGGCGAGTTAAAAGGACACTGCTAAAATACCGATCCGCACGACCGCACGCTATGTTCCCTTACATGATCTTCACAGGCCCCAGATCTTCCTTCATTGTCTGAAACGCTGCCGTGGTCTTCCTCGTGTCCCCCCACGAACGGTCCGGATATTCCCGCATTAACTGAATCGTCAGGAAGCTGCCGCGGATCAGGCTCGAATCATGATTCGACCACAACTTGCTGGTGCTCCGGTCTCCGTACCGCTCAATGATGGTCCGCGAAAAATTCGCCGCCTCGCGTGGATCGTACCCGTGCTCAATCATATTCTGCAGCCCCAGCCGGTCGGCCTGGTTTTCCAGTTCCCGCTGGTGGCCATTCACCGCTGAAGCGATTCCCACTTCCGCCATAAAGAGGCCCAGGTTGCCTATGAATGCTCCAGCAGCGATTCCCGCAATCGTCAGCCCCACGCGCGAACCGCGTGTCTCGTCCACCTCCCGTTTATAGTGAGCCTGCAGCACGTGCGCCATTTCGTGGCTCAGCACAAACGCAAGTTGCGCCTCGTTCTCCATCACCCCCAAAAGGCCCGTATTGATCAGCAGTGTGCCGTCCGGCAGGGAAGCTGCGTTGATGGAGGGATCTTCAATCACGAAAAATCGAAACTCGATCGGACGGCTCGTGCCTTCCGCGCCTGCCGGCAACAACGAATCCCCTAGGTGCGAGACATACTCCTGCACGCTCCTTTCGGCCAGCAGCTTCAATCGCCCGTGTTCCTTTTTGCCCTGCCGGAACTCCAGTATGTCAATCCCCGTCTGCGGATCTTTCGCCCGCACCACTTCCAGGTCATGCGGCATCTTGTACGCATCTGCCGCGGCGGGCGGCCCCAGCTCCAGTTGCTCTGCTTCCAGCTTTCCGTCTTTCCTTTGAATACCAATGTAGTTGACGTGGCATGCCGCGAGTTTTGCGTTTGCTGCCGCCGTTTTCGTTCCTGCCGCCTTCTCTGGGTCCCACTCTCGCTTCGCGGAGGGGCTCACTTCTAGCCAGTAACCATCCAGCTTGAGTTCGCCTGCCTCTCCCGCGGCGATTTTGCTGGCGTCCGCTGGCTCTTCCTGCAAATAGGCCTTGCCGCGTATTTTCTTTTCGCTTTCCCGCAGATCAATGGTCATCTTTTCAGCAAAGAATTTGTGCTTGTCCAGCCATTGCCCCTCGGCGTCGATCAGCATGCCGACGATGATCTCTTCCGCTTTCATGGGGTGCTCGCCACTGGCGTCCTGTCCCAGTACGCGGCTCGCCGGCGTTATCTCCAGCCGGTCATCGAGTATCAACAACGCACCGTCAACTGCTCTGCCCGTGACGTACCCACGCAGCTTCACCTTCGATCCCGCCATCAGCGCGTCCGGCCACAGGATCGCCAGCGCTGCCAGCACGAACAGCGCCACCAACCTCAGTCCTGTCGCATCTCTTTGTCTGGTCCGTTGTGCCATATCCTCTTCCATGGCGTGCTCCGCTTTACTTCGCCTGCGTGTTCAGCGCTGCTTTCATCTCTTTGACCAACTGATGCGCGGCGAATTTCGCCATGGTCTTTTCGTCCCACCTGGGATCGATCTTAACGTGGACGTGCACCACATCCAGGTGCTGATTGTCGCTCCGCCTCAGCACATCTGCGTCCATCTTCAGGCTGCGTAATCCCGCTCCGAACCCGATCAACGCGCTCTTCACCACGCTCCCCTTTTTGTATTCCGTGATCGTTCCATTGACAACGATCGACTGCGGTGCGTCGGCGTCTTCGACGGCTTCGCCCTCTCCGATCACTTCGCTCGCCAACTTCGCTTTCTTCAGTTCTTCGCGTAGTTCCGCGTAAAAGTAATCGCCAAATGCCGGTGACAGTTCAACACCCTCCGCCTGCGTAAAATGCTTTGCCTCCGCCGTCTTGAACTGCGGCGTTGCATTTTTCTCCTTCGCGGCCACGCCCAAACAAGCCAGCAGCAGCATAACCATCATCATACGGATCCCGATTCGCATTGGGTAACCCTCCTTATCCACGCCAACTCTTCAGTGGTCCATGAATGAAGCTTTTTCGCCTCGCGCGACCTTTTACGGATTGGGAGTAGGCGCCGGCGCGGCGTCCGTACTCTTCCGCAGCGCCCCCACCGCATCTTTCAACTGCTGCCCGCGCAGGAAATTCCGCACCGCATCCCTCAATGACTCTTCCACGTCGTCTTGCACGTTCTTCTGGATGTTTTTCTTCCGTACCGCCACCTTGGCGATCGAAGTACCTGCCGCCTTTACTTCGAGGGACTCTCCACTCTTGAGATTCTTTACCATCGCCGTGAATTCCACCTTGCCAAAAAAATCGAGCTGCGATCCTTGCGCCAACCCGAATTGGAACAAGTAAATCTTCAGCACCAGATCCGCTGAATTCGCATCCATGGCCAGCAGGTTCGCTGCCCGTAGCGACTCTTCCAACGCTTCGCGGACGATCACCGTGGGCTGCCGGTCCAGAAAAATGCCGCCTCGCTCCTTGAGCACCAGCATCGGCTGTGGATTTCCGGAACGGTCGATCACATCGCTGATCCAGAACTTCGGCGGGTTCGCAAACTTCTGTGCCGGCACCGGCTCACCCAGGTGCACGCTGATCGTGTTTTCAGGTTTTGGTTTCGGATCTTGTCCCGCCGCCGAAGCGCGGAGCAGTAGAAAAAACGTGGCGAGAAAAAGGCTGACAGTGAATCGTACCGCTGAGGTCATGGGCACCTCCATTTGCGTCCTGCAAGCGCAGCCCAAACTTGCAGGCTGTTCACTTCGTGGTTGTCCTTCCGGCAGTGGAAACCGGATTCCAGACGACCCCTTACCGCTTAAGCCTAACACTCTTTAGTGTTGTCGCAATCGATTACGCTCCCCCTGCTGCCAGGGCGCCCTTTTGCGTCTTTGACGCCCCGTTTCCGGTCTCTCTTGCCTGCAAAGCTGCCCCATTTGCGTGATTCCTGTCACATCTTCTCCGCCCCCTCTTCACTACCATTCCCGCAAGATCTCAGGCGTCGGTTGGCCTCTCTTTTCATTCTTTTCTCACACTCGCCGGCTTCTGGGTCCGTTCCATCACCTTCGGGCGCCGTTCTTTGAGGCGTGCCCCGCCTCGGCGCGCTTCACCTGAGGTTCAGGCCGTGCCCAAACGCAGTGCCCTCACGCGTCGCCGCTTCCTGCAGGTCGCAGCTACCGCCGCTGCTTCTTCCGCGCTCATCTCCTGCGACCGCCACGCCGGCCCGTGGCGCTTCTTTACTCCCGGAGAGGCGCGCACCATCGAAGCTCTCTGCGAACAAATCATTCCCGCCGATCAGGATCCCGGAGCCGCGTGGGCTGGCACGATCTACTACATTGATTCCCAACTCGCAGGCCACTTCCGCAAGCTCCAACCCGCCTACCGCAGTGGCATCGCGGCATTCGACGTTGCATACCGCGCCGCTCATGGCCAACCATTCTCCGAGCTTCCTTTTGACCAACAAACGGCCTTCCTCAATCGTCTCCCCAATTCCCTGCAGCCCTTCTTCGATATGGTCATCACCCACACCATGCAAGGCTTCTACGGTGATGCCCGCCACGACGGCAATCGCGATGCCGTCAGTTGGCGCATGCTCGGCATTCCCATAATTCCCATCCGCGGCCGCGACCTCTACGAATTTCCCAGGAAAGGTTGACGCCATCCAATGTCCCTGCCGCGCGTGAACGCCGTCGTGATCGGAGCCGGAGCCGGGGGCGGCGTTGTCGCCAAGGAACTCTCTGAAGCGGGACTTCGAGTCGCTCTTCTCGAGCGCGGCCGCTGGTACACCGCCAACGATTGCCGCAAGGATGATCTCCGCAACCAGCGCACTTCCGTCCTCGGCAACAATTCCGGGCCCGACGACGAGCGCAACCCTCGCGTCTTTGTGGACCGCGACGCCAAGCGCTACATCGTTCTCCCCAGCGAGGGCGGCTACAGCAACAACGCCGCTTGTGTTGGCGGCGGCACGCTTACTTACGGCGCCATGGCCTGGCGCTTCCAGCCGAAAGACTTCCGCATGCGCTCCACTTACGGTACGCCAGAAGGCAGCACTCTGGACGATTGGCCCATCAGCTACGAAGATCTCGCGCCGTTCTATGAAAAAGCCGAATACGAAATCGGCGTTTCCGGCGATGTCAGCAACGATCCCTTCAAAGGTCCGCGCGCCAAGCCGCTTCCTATGCCGCCTCTTTCTCCCACGCGCGAGTATGAAATCCTTAAGCCCGCAGCGCAGCGCCTGGGTCTCCATCCTTTCGACCTGCCCATGCTCCGCAACAGCGTTCCTTACAACGGCCGCCCTCCCTGCATGCGTTGCCGCTGGTGCGTGGGTTTCGTCTGTGAAGTGGACGCCAAGTGTGGCACGCAGAACACCGTCATTCCTCGCGCCCTTGCCACCGGCCTTTGCGATTTGCGTCTCGCCTGCATGGTCAAGGAAATCCTCACCACCGAGCAGGGCAAAATCACCGGCGTTTCCTATTTCGACGCGCACGACCGTCTTCAGGAGCAACCCGCGGATATAGTCATCGTCTCCGCTGCCGCCATCGAGTCCGCGCGCCTTCTGCTCAATTCCAAAAGCAAACTCTTTCCGAATGGCCTCGGCAACCGTTTCGACTGGGTCGGCCGCAACCTTCAGGGCCACGCCTATTCCGGCGCTACTGGTCTATTCGATTTCGACACCTACGACGATATCGGTCCCGGCGCGAACATCGCCATCTGCGATTACAACCACGGCAATCCCGGCCTGCGCGGTGGCGCCATGCTCGCCAACGAATTCATTCGTCTTCCCTATCAGGCCGTCTACATGCCGCCGAATGGCGTCCGTTGGGGCAAAGCCCACAAGGACTTCATGCGCAAAGCCTACCGCCGCACCATCAAAGTCATGGGGCCCACCCAGGAAATGCCCGTCTTCGATTCCCGCGTGCAACTCGATCCCTCGCTCAGGGATTTTTGGGGCATGCCCGTGGCGCAGCTCTCCGGTTATCGGCACCCGCATACCTTGGAAATTGCCGGCGTCATGGCCAAAAAAGCGGAACTCTGGCTCAAGGAAGCCGGCGCCATCCAGACTTGGCGCAATCTCCCCGGCAACGGCATCAGCGGCGGCCAGCATCAGGCCGGCACCTGCCGCATGGGCAATGATCCCAAAACGTCCGTCGTCGATTCCTGGTGCCGCGTCCACGATACCGAAAATCTCTACGTGATTGACGGCAGCGTCCACGTCACCAATGGCGGCTTCAATCCCGTCCTCACCATTCTCGCCAATGCCTACCGCGCTTCCGCTCACCTCGTGCAATCCTGGAAAGGAAAAGTCTAGCCATGGCTTTTCTCCACTCCCGCGTTGCTCTCCTGGTTTTCGCCATCGGCATTCTGATCGTTCTCGGCCTTCCCGCGGCCAGCCTCTACTACGAATACTCCGCCGGAGAATCCTGCGCCCGGTGCCACGAAATCCGTTCGGAACACTCTTCCTGGCAAACCTCGAGTCACCGCGCTGTCGCTTGCGGCGCATGCCACGGCGAGATACTTACTTTCGATCCCGGCTTCCACTTGGGAAACGCTCGCCGCCTCATCCAGCACATTCGCGGCGCTTACCGCGATCCCATCCGCCTCCGCAATCTGGACGTCAACGCCATGGTCGGCCGCTGCCAGAAATGCCATCAGCAGGAAGCCGCGCAATGGCAGAACGGCTCGCACGGCATCACCTACGAAACCGTTTTCCTCGATCCCAAGCACAACCGCAGCCGCCTCTTGATGGACGATTGTCTTCGCTGCCATGGCATGTTCTTTGAAGGCGGCATCCGCGAACTCGTCGCGCCGTTAAATACCGCAGGTCCCTGGAGGCTCTTGCCGGCTTCCGTCGTTCACCAGCCCGTCATCCCTTGCCTCACTTGCCACGCTTTCCACCGCAGCGGCGATCCGCTCCAGAAAGAGGATGACGATTCCAAGACCAAATCGGCTGGCCGCGAAGAACTCTATCGCCCTTCCCTCGGCTTCTTCGATCGCCGCGAACGCGCCAATTTCTCCGTCGCTCTTCTTCCTCTGCCTGTGATGTTCGATTCCGGCAGGCCTGTGAAGATCAGCCCCGATCCCCGCCAGTCGCTCTGCTACCAGTGCCACGCGCCCCTCGCCAGCATGGAAGTGCATTCCGGCGACGACCGCACGCCCGTCGGCGTCCATGAAGGTCTCAGTTGTCTAGCGTGTCACCAGAAACACGGCCAGCATACTCGCGCGTCCTGCTCTACCTGCCATCCGCGCCTCTCCAATTGCGGCCTCGATGTCGAAAAGATGGACACCACGTTCGCCTCTACCAAAAGCCCTCACAACATTCACTTCGTCAAATGCCTCGACTGCCATCCCAAAGGCATACCCAAGAAGCGCCCCGCCTCCGCCCGCCCTTCTTCCTTTCGCTAGCAGGTTCCCTTCTGCGCCGCAGCGGCCCCTCGACTCGCGGACTTTTGCTAGGCTAAGTTTTCTTGGCGGATGGGTCTTCAAATTGCCTGGCAAGGGTTGGCCAGTACCCTGTGGGACGCAGCCGTTGCAAAATCTCCACGAAATACGCGTCCGGGCCGATGAGCACCCGCGGGCGGCGCCGTTCCACGGCGCGCAAGATCTTGGCTGCTGCCACCTCCGGATCCGTACGCGTGATGCGATGGAAGCGGTTCAGGCTCTGTTGACGCAGCCCCTCGCCCGCGTTCTGTCCCAGCCGCGCCTGATTCGCAATCGAAGTCCGCACAAAGCCCGGATGCACGGTCGTCACAAAAACGTTTGTGCCGGCCAGTTCGTGCTGCAGCGATTCGGTGAATCCTCGCACCGCAAATTTGCTCGCGCAGTACGCGCTCTGCCCGATCGCGCCCACAAATCCCAGCAGGCTGGAGGTGTTCACAATGTGCGCCCGTTTCTCCGCCTTCAGCAGCGGCAGAAAAAAATGCACGCCATGAATCACGCCCCAGAAATTCACGTCCATCAGCCAGCGGAAATCTTCCAGCGAAAGCTCCTCGAAATTTCCCAGCAGCGCCACGCCTGCATTGTTGAACACCACCGACGCCCGCCCGTGCTGTGCCGCCACTTCTTCCGCGAACGCCTTCACGCTCGCCGCGTCTCCCACGTCCACGCGGTGCTGCGTCACCTTTCCGCGCGCGCCGCCAAGCAGCGCAACCGTCTCCGCCAGCCCTTTCTCGTTCACATCCGACAGCGCCAGCGACGCTCCCATGGCCGCCAGTTGTTGCGCCAGGCAGCGCCCCATCCCCGACCCCGCGCCCGTGATCACCGCCACGCTTTCACTCAAGAATGACATCAGCGCACCCGTATCTTTGGATTTACCGTAAATCTTCCACAGGAGTCTTTCGTCGAAGGAGAAGCCCCACCGCGCTCTCTTACCACACTTCGCGCACGTCCAGCCAGCGCCCGCATCACACGCGTACTGCGGCCCCAAGCACCCGCACTCGCTGCCTGCTCCAATGTGAGCAACATTGCATGTCCATTTGTTTGTGTTTTGATAGAATTTGGAAGCGAATGACAAACGTTGAAAAAGTGCCCGGAGACGGGGAGCCCGCAAGTGCAAACTCACGGGTGGAGATCGAACGTCGCGTTCGACAGCGCCAGATCACCTGGGCGGGACCATTGATCGTAATGACGGGCCGCAGTTTCTACATGATCGTAGCCCAAGCGCTTGTCGCGGCCATCTACTGGCTGTGCGGCCATCCGTCTGCCTGGAACGCCGCCGCGCCGTGGTGGACGGTATACGCAACGCTGGTGGACGTAGGCTGCCTGGCCTTGATGGTGAAATTCACCCGGCCCGAGGGTATCCGCCTTCGCGACCTGATAGGCCGAGTTCGGCTTCGCTGGGGGTACGACATTCTTCTGGGGATCGCCTTTTTTGTCGTTTTTGTGCAGATTTTCTCGTTCCCTGGCCTTTTGGCGAGCAAGCTCGTATTTGGCTCGGCACATCCCGCAATGTATCCCGGTTTATTGGCGGCGAGGAGATTGCCCTTCTGGGCCGTGATCTACAGCTTGAGCCTCTTCTGGCTGGTCTGGTCGCCGACCGAAGAGATAACTTACAACGGGTATGCGCTGCCCCGGATTCAGGCGTTGACGCGACGCACATGGGTCGCCGTGCCGCTGGTAGGCTTTTGGTGGGCACTCCAGCACTGCTTTATTCCGTTTATTCTGGACTGGAAATATGTCGTCTGGCGTTTCCTGTTCTTCCTGCCCGGCGCCCTGATAATCCCCTTGATTTATCTGCGGATTCGCCGGCTGTCGCCGTTGATTCTGGCACACTGGCCGATGGATCTGATGGCCGTGATCTACACCTTGAAGTTCTGAATCTGCGGCAAGTTGACAACTACACGATGATTGCCGGCGCTAAATTCGCTTTGTACCAGCAGATCAAATGGAGTTTTCCCACTCTCTTTTAGGCGCAGGTTCCACTCTTCCTGGAACTTCGCGGAAAAGTCCAAGGGGGAAGGACTTTTCAGCCAACCGCTACGTCAATCGGAAGCGCCACGCGCACCTGATTCCGCCCGGCGCGTTTTGCTTCGTACAGCATCTGGTCCGCCTGGCGCACTAGCGCCGAAAAATCCTGCACATTCTTGCCCTGAAATCCCGCCACGCCAAAACTCGCCGTCACGCCCACGCTCTGCCCCGCCAGCGGAAACGACAGCGCCGCAAACTGTTCCCGGAAGCGGTTCACCGTCGCTTGCACATCTTCTGGATCCACGTGCGTGACCACCAGCAGAAACTCGTCGCCGCCCAGCCGCCCGGAAATGTCCGAAGCCCGCGTGTTCTTCTTCAATCCTTCCGCGAACGTCTTCAGCACCGCGTCGCCCGCGTCGTGCCCGAATGTGTCGTTGATGTTCTTGAAGCAGTCAATGTCGCCTATCACCACCCACAGCGAGTAGCCGTGCCGCGCCGCCCCGCGCAATTGCTTTGACGCCCAGTCCTCGATCGCCCGCCGGTTTGGCAAACCAGTCAAGGGATCCGTGCGCGCCGCCTGTTCGAGCTTCTCGTTCTTCGCCGCGAGTTCGCGGTTCAGGTCCACGAAATCGTCCGCGCCCGCTTGCAGCCCTTTCACCACGTTGCCCTTTTCCGTGCTGCTGGTCATCAGGATCACGTAGGTGTACGGCTGCGTGTTGTCCGCGCGTATGCGCTGGCACAATTCCAGACCGGAAATATCGGGCATCATCCAGTCCGTAATCACGATGCACGGCGCATGCTCCTCGAACATGCGCAGCGCTTCTTCGCCGTTGCTCGCGAACAGCAGCGAATACGGCTCCGCATACAGCACCTGCTCGACGAGTTTCCGGTACACCGGCGAATCGTCAACCACCAGCACTTCGTATTTTGAGGCAGAGGCGCTCATGCATTTTTCGCCGCGCGAAGCTCCGTCCGCGCGCAAGTTCACCCAATTGCTCTGGAGGGCGCTTACTTACAATTTAGCAGGGAGTTTTCAACCGGCGAGGGATGGCGCGCGCGTTTTGCGCCTAAGAAGCAATATCAAACCCGATTTGTTCGGGGGAAAACCAGCGTTGCGCCCCACACGTTCATTGCACTTCTCTTTAGGGGGTCGGAGCTTTAGCTCCGACATGAAGTGCTCCTCTTTAGGAGGCCGGGGCTTCAGCCCCGGCGTAATGCTCTTGCTACCACTGGGCTTTCGCGCCTTTTGCGTCCGCCCATTTTTGGCGGAAGCCCCTGAAGAAGGTTCTGCTTGCACCATTCAGCAAACCGCTATGGCCTCACGTTTTCCTTCCATAAACCAGCAGCGCCCCCTCAGCCTTGAACGCCTTAAGCTGCGCCGCGTCGCGGAACCAACGGCCGGTATACGTTTCGGGTGACGGAGAAGGATCGGCCACGCGCTCGTGCGCAATCTCCGCAAAACCCGCCTCGCCAAACAGCCCGCTCCATTCCTCCGCCGAAAGCAGCTTCGTCGCCACCGCCAGCAAGGGGCCCCACTGGTGGCAATGCGGGTTGTCGCGGTAGTAGTTGATCAGAATCCACGCCCTGCCGCCCGGCCGCAGCACGCGAAACATCTCCTTCACGCCCTTGGCGGGCTCGGGCCAGTAATACGCGGACTCCACCGAAATTGCGTGCGTGAAAAAGTTCGGCTGCCAGGGAATCTCGCCCACTTCGCCGGTTACGTAGAGCACGTGGTCGTGTTCCACGCTGCCGCGCCGCGCCACGCGGATCATTTCATCGGAAACATCCATTCCCACAACGCGCCCTTCCGGCACCATCCGCGCAATCCGCCGCGAGAGCCAGCCTGCGCCGCAGCCCACGTCGAGCACGTTGTCCGCCGGCTCCAGGCGCATCTTCTCGAGCACCGGCAGGGTGATCGGCAGGTGGTCTTCTTCCATCCCGTCGCCGCGCCCCGCCTCCGCCCAGCGATTGAACTCCTGCCGCAGATTCTGTGTGTTGGGCATCGTCCTAACAGGTTGCTGAAATGCTCTCTTTCTTCAGGAGGTGGGGGCTTCAGCCCCCACGTAAACGCTTCAAAATGAGTCGGGCTTTAGCCCCTGAAGCACGGTCAAACCACTTT
>JBEKOE010000075.1:0-12421 GCA_049522075.1 Candidatus Acidiferrum sp. | reverse complement strand
CGGACATTTTCGATGCGGTTGCGGCAGAGGTCCAGGAGCCTCGGAAAATTATTCGGATTGCCCACGTCCATCGCGTTCGAGTACGTCGCAACGGCCGCATTCGGCCGGTATTCCCCGCTCAGCAGATATCTTGGCACTGCATCGTTGGCGTTCGTGGCGGCAATAAATCGCGACACCGGCAGCCCCAGGCGCTTCGCGAACAGCCCTGCGGTGAGATTGCCGAAATTGCCGCTGGGCACGGAAACAATCAGTGGCACGCTCGCCACCGGCAACTGGCGGTACGCAGCTACGTGATAGAACATTTGCGGCAGCAGGCGCGAGACGTTGATGGAATTGGCGGAGGTGAGAAAAGCACGGTGGATCAGCGCGTCGTCGGCGAAGGCCTGCTTCACCAGGCGCTGGCAATCATCGAAGGTGCCGGAAACTTCCAGCGCGGTGATATTTTCGCCGAGCGTGGTGAACTGTTTTTCCTGGGCTTCGCTGATGCGTTTCGAGGGATACAAAATCACGACGCGGATGCCAGGCACGCGGAGAAAACCGTGGGCGACCGCGCTGCCGGTGTCGCCGGAAGTGGCCACGAGCACGGTGAGCTGCCGTTCCTCGCCGCGCACGAAATAGCCCATGAGGCGAGCCATGAAGCGCGCGCCAAAATCCTTGAAAGCCAGCGTGGGACCACTTCTTCGGGCACATCCGGCGTGGCAAATGGCCGGACCACGCGAAAGCAAACTTCCGTGAAAGGCAGGCGGCGAAACTCTTCGAGCTCTTCGGGAGTGTGGCGCGCGATCTCCACGGGCAGGTAGAGGCCGCCATCGGGCGCGAGGCCGCGGAGGGTCGCGCCTCTCAAGGAGGTGAGCGGGGCTTTGCCGGAAGTGCTGCGGTATCTCATGCGTAAAGTTCCGAGTGATCCTGGACTAGCCGGTATCGCCAGAAAAAGTTGTGTCGCAACTGCCGGGAATCAGCGATGGCCCGCCACCTGTTGCCGGATCATTTCCAAAAACGCTTCGCCGGAAGACTGGCCGCCGGAAGCAGGAATGGAAGTGGAAACGCGCAAGCTCGCAACCGGCAAAGTAACGTGCGCGAGCGCTTCATAGCTCTGGCGGCGCGCGGCGATCAAAGCGGGATAGCAGCGCGCCACGGTTTCGCGAGGAGCCTCACCCCGCCGCGGTTGGAAAGCGCCGCGCCACAGTACCGGCTTGGGATCCTGGAGGTAGCGCTGGATCAGGAGTTCCTGCTCATTGGCAGAAGCCGCGAGATACACGACGGTGAGCTGGCGGCGCAAGCGGCGAAGAATATTGTTGCCGGAATGGATGACGCTGCCGGTGGTGTCAAGTATGAGTTCGCGCCGGGGATCCTTTTCCAGTTCGCCGAGGATTTCATCCAGAGTGGAGATTTCTTCGGCGAGATAATGCGCTTCCCGTTCGGCGTAGGTGGGACTGCCTGGCCAGCCCATCCAGGCGGCGACGCCGTTGATGCCGCTATAGCCGCCGGATTCCAGGGCGGGGGCGAGGCGCGCTTCAATCTGGTCGTCGCAGGAGATGGTGGGTAAACCGAGCGCTGCGAGGTGCTTTGTCCAATGGGTTTTCCCGGAACCGGACATGCCGATTAAAGCGAGACGCAAGGCTTGATCTGAACGCGGCTGCATAGGAGAAACTGAAATTGTAATTGATTCCGCGGAAAGCACGAAACGCCAAAAGTATCCAAGCAAAACAGTTCCAACCCGAAGCCCGTAGAGGAGGGATTGAGCGGGCGACACAAGCGGCATGGGTGCCCGTCACATCAGTTGGGGTTAAGCGCCATGCCCTGGCGAACGGCGCGGGTCATCCCTCAAGCCGCCATAAGGCGTTGTATGACCCGCTACCTGCCCTTCGGGACGGGTTGCGCCCCCCGTAGGCAAGTGCTACTTTTGGTTAGACTTCCGAACGAAGGCGGATTCGGAAGCCGTGCGGCGCTGGGAGAGATTCGTCGAGTCATCGGAGGCCGTGGGGGCCTCGTTGAACGGACTATACAAGCTTCTTCGCCGCAAATAGAGAGATTGCGCGGGCGGGCACAGCTCAGCCCTGAAGGAAAGAGCGCTCGCGCGCAGGTTCTTCGTGTCGTACTGGTTTCGCAACGACAATCGCTTGCCGCAGGAACGTCTGGCGGCTGCTTCCTACGTGATCGTGGGCATGATCACGTTGCTGCTCCTCGGCTTCTGGAAACTGCAAGTTATTGATTCCGATAAGTATGGCCAATTGGCGGAGCGCAACCGGGTGCGCTCGATTCCCATTATTGCACCGCGGGGACGCATGCTGGACCGCGATGGGCGCGTGCTGGTGGACAACTATCCTTCGTTCAGCGTGCTGTTGCTGCGCGACGATAGCGCGGCCGTGGACAAGAATCTTCCCGCGATTGCCGACGGGCTGGGGTTGTCTCTGGATGATTTGAAGGAGCAGTTGAACAACACGATAAACCTGCCGAAATTCCAGCCCATTGTGATCAAACCAGAAGCGACGCCGGCGGACGTGGCGTTCATTGAATCGCACCGCGCGGATGTTCCGCTGCTGGAAATGTTGATGGTACACCGGCGGAGGTACCTGCCGGGCGGGTTCCTGTCGCATGCCAGCGGGTATGTGGGGGAAGTGAGCGAGCAACAGATCGAAGCGAGCAACGGCAGGCTGCGGCCGGGTGACTTCGCGGGCAAGTCGGGACTGGAGCGGCAATATAACGATCTGCTGATGGGCACGGACGGGATGCGGCGTGTGGTCGTCAACAGCGTGGGCAAAGAGATGAAGGAGATGCGCCTGTCGCAGCAGGAAGCCACTCCGGGCAAGCAGATTCAGTTGACGATCGATTACGATCTGCAGCAAGTGGCGGAAGAAGCGCTGGCGGGCAAGATGGGTGCAATCGTCGCGCTGGATCCGTCTACCGGGGAGGTACTCGCCTTTGTGAGTCGGCCAGCTCCCGATCCGAACGACTTTGCCGTGCGCGTTTCCAAGGAAGAGTGGCAGAGACTGAACGAGGACGACGATCACCCGCTGATGAACCGCGTGACGCAGGCGCAGTTGGCTCCGGGTTCCGTGTTCAAGATTGTGATGGCCACGGCGATGCTTCAAGAAAAAGTGCCGCCGGAGAATTTCACGGCGTTTTGCCCGGGCTACGCGATTTTCTACGGGCGAATGTTCAAATGCCACATTTACGGCAAGGGCGGCCACGGTGTGATGAATTTGCACCAAGCCATCATCCATTCCTGCGACGTCTTTTTCTATAACGTCGGCCAGCGGATGGGGATTGATCGCATCTCGAAACACGCAAAGCTGCTGGGACTGGGCTCGAAGACGGGAATCGACCTGCCGTCAGAAGAACCGGGGCTGGTACCGTCGGAAGAATGGGTGCAGCGCGTTTATCACCGCAAGTGGTATCCGGGCGAAACGATTTCAGTTTCCATCGGACAGGGAGCGGTCACAGTCACACCATTGCAACTCGCCTACATGATCGGAGGCATCGCGTCAGGTGGCGACTTCAAGCAACCGCACCTGCTGAAGGATGCGCCGAATGTCGGAGAGAAACACGTGCAGCTCGACGAGGAGACCGTCGAGCAAGTCACCCAGGGGATGTACGGGGTGGTGAATGAGGGGGGAACCGCAGGGGCGGTGAAGCTCCAGGGCATTGAATTCTGTGGAAAGACTGGCACAGCACAGGTGATCGGCGGCGAAGCCAAGGGACGTTACACCAAGGGCGAAAAAAAGTTTAAAGACAACGCCTGGTTCGTTGGCTATGCCCCCCGCCGGAATCCCGAAATTGTGGTCAGCGTGTTAGTCGAAGAGGGTGGCCACGGCAATTTAGCATCGGCTCCAATAGCGCGCGACATCATCAAGGCCTATTACGACAAGAAGGCGAAGAAGGGGCAGGGGCAGTACACCGTGGATTACCAGAAGCATGAGATCGGCAATGGTTCCCGGCAGGAAGTGGCGGAAAATCCGAAGGCGGTGGGCAAAGCGGAGCAGTCTGCCGCGGTTGTGCCGGGTGATCCGGCCAAGAAGCCGCGCCCCAACTGAAGGCATTGCAGGAAGAAATGGAATGAGAGACGCGCCCGTAACACGAGATTACGATTGGTGGCTGCTGGCCATCCTGGCGGCGATTTGCGCGCTGGGCGTGATCGAGATTTATTCGGCGACACACGGCAGCGCGCTGGCGGGGATGCATATGAAGCAGATCCGCTGGCTGGTGGTGGGAGTGGTGTTGATGTTCGCGTTGTCCCGAGTGGACTATCACGTGATCATGGACCAGGCACCCTGGTTGTATATCGTGGGACTGGTGGCGCTTGTGGCGGTGCTACTGGTGGGCCACAGGCGCTTTGGGGCACAAAGGTGGATCCCCATCATGGGGGAATTCTTTCAGGTGTCAGAATTGGTCAAATTGATTATAATCATAGTGTTGGCGCGCTTCTTCGCGGAGGTGCGCACGGATGAGCTCTCCCTGCAGGATTTGATCAAAGCAGGGTTAATCGTTGGTTTGCCGTTGGCGTTGATTTTGAAGCAGCCCGATTTGGGCACCGCACTTGTACTGGTGCCCATGTTGGTCGTCGGCGCATTTCTGGCGGGGCTGCAATGGAAACACGCCGCGGCTATCGTATTAATCGGCGCCTTGATGTTACCCGCCGGGTGGCATTTCTTGAAGCCGTACCAGAAGGAAAGGGTTACATCGTTCTTGCATCCCGAAGAAGACGCGAAAGGCTCCGGCTATCAGGTTTTGCAGTCGAAGATAGCGGTGGGCTCGGGCGGTTTCTGGGGGAAAGGTTTCGGCAACGGCAGCCAGAATCAACTTGGGTACATTCCGGTCCGGTACTCCGACTTCATCATGTCGGCCTGGGCGGAAGAACAAGGATTCAAAGGCGTGCTGCTTGCTTTGGGGCTGTACATGGCGTTGTTGTTGCGTTTAGTGCAGAATGCCCAGCGGGCGAAGGACCGCGCGGGAATGTTTCTGGTCATGGGCGTGGCAGCGGCGCTGGGGTTTCACGTTTTGGTGAATGTGGCTATGGTCATCGGGGCAATGCCGGTAACGGGCATCCCTTTGCCGCTGATGTCCTACGGAGGTTCCGCCACGTTGTTTGTATTCCTGGCGATTGGCCTGGTAATGAATGTCCGGCTACGCCGATTCGTTAATTAAGTCAAAGCCAGTCCCGAGCGCATCATCTCAGTTCAGGGAGGCTGCGCCGGTTCGGCGCCCCGATTGAAGCCGGGGTTGCTAATCAAGAAGGAATCTGAAGAGTGAGGATAGCATCGTCCGCCGTTACCCCGGGGAGATCCCGGCAACGGCCTAGCCTCGTTAGCAGAAGGATAAAGAAGTACGAGAGCCGCACCGCGGCCCTTCCCTCCGGCTACGAACGCAATGCCGCAACCGTAAAGTTGTCGCCGGCGTGTTCCGGTCTGAACCGGAACGGCGCCTTGCCTTGGACCCCCGAGCAAGAGGTTCCAGCGGCGGTGCATCCTAAGGAGTTTTCATGTCGAAAGAATTGGTTATATCGGCGGGCTCGCATGAGCGACGCGTCGCCATTTTGGAAGAAGGACAGCTAGTCGAGATCTACATCGAGCGCGAGAAAGAGTTCGCGCTTGTCGGCAGCATCTACAAGGGAAAAGTCACGCGCGTTCTGCCGGGCATGCAATCGGCATTCGTTGATATCGGCCTGGATGGCGACGCGTTTCTGTATGTCAGCGACGTTTTCGAAAACCTCGAGGACTACGATCACGGTCAGCCTCACGGAGATGCGCCCGTGCCTGCGCTGGCGGCTCAGGGAGAGCCGGCCATCGAGGTCCTGCCGGGGGAAACACTGGCGGCAGCAGGTGTGCACGAAGAAGTGCATCTGGATGAAGAGACCGAAGGCCGCGGAGGCCCCGAGGAGCGGGAAGGCCGCGAAGAGTATCGCGCGCACGAGCCGGATCACGCCATGGAACCGGGTAATGCGATCGATGCGCCGCGCAGCGACGAACCCGGCGGGGAATCGGAAGTTGCCGAACACGAGGAGCGCCAGCCGGATTCCAATGCTTCCGCTCCGCAGAATTTTGCTCCCTCCTACAACCCCACGCGGAATTATCCGCCGCGCATCGGAAACGACCGCGGCCCGGGTCAGGACCGTGGCGGGGATCGCGGAGACCGTGGCGATCACGGGCGCGGACGCGGGCGCGGAGGGCGCTGGGGACGCCGGCGCGGCGGAAGCGGCGATCGCGATCGCGGCGGACGTCACCACGGCCAGGGCGGGCGCAATCTGCCACCCTCGAAATACGCTTCGCCGCAGGGCGAACGCGATTCGCGGGGCTTCGACAATCGGCGCCCTTCTGGTGATCGCGGCCCGAGCGCTCCGGTCGAACGGAAGGAAGACGACATCGTCCTGCCGGGCGAATCGCTCGCCAAGTATCGCGGGCGTCCGGTGCCACCGCCGGTCGAGCCGCTGGGGGACCACGAGCCCGAGGAGCGTCAGCCTGATTTTGAAGAGAAGCCCGCGCGCCCAGCAGTCGGCATGCAGGCGAACTCCGGCGTGCCACGGCGTTTCTCCGGAAGCTTGCCACATTGGGTTCTAGCGGATACTGAAGCGGAAGGTGAGGCGGCCGCTGGCGGTGAAACGCGGCCGGAAGAAACGCCCACTGCCGCCGAATCCGCCGAGCAGGAGACTGCGCGCGCGGAAGAACACCACGAGGAAGCTCACGCCGAGGCGCACCACAACGGAACTTCCGGCCTGAGCGAGGAAGAACTCTCCGCACTCTCTTCGCGGTTGGTCGAGGCCAAGCATGAAGAGACCCAGGCGCGGGCCGATGCGGATTCCCACGTGGGCGGCCCGGTCTTTGAAGAGGAAGCCGAAGGGTCCCGCGAGGAACACCACGAGGATTTTCACGAGGAAACTCACGAAGACGCGCGTGACGCCGAGGACCACCTTTCCGAGGAAGAGCTTGCCGAGGAATCCGAGCAGGAGGAGCAGGAGCGCAGCGAAGAAGAATCCGAGGAGGAACAGGACGAGCGGGAAGAGCGCGAAGAGCGAGAAGATCGTCAAGAGCAGGAAGAACATCAGGAAGTGATCGAAGCGGCCAAGGCAGCCTTCGATCGCGAGGAAGGCGGGGGGCGCAGCGAGCAAGGACAGTACGAGTCCATTCCGGCACCGGGCGCCACCAGCGAAACGGGCAGCGAGGAAGACATCGTGCTCCTGCCCGGCGAAACGCGCAGCCCGCGTAGTGCGAGCGCACCACGCGAGGAATTTGTGCGGCGTGATTCGGCGCGCATCGGCAGCAACCCGCGCTCCCGCTTCCAGCGGCCGCAGCGCGGCGGACGCGGCCGGGATGACCGCGGGCCGCGTGGACGCCACGACGGGCGCCGCGACCGCGGAGATCGTGGTGACCGCGGAAGCGATCGGGGAGGTGACCGGGGACGCGGGCGTTTTGAGCGCCGCGGACATGGTCCCCATCGTGGGCATCATGCCGGGCACGCACCGCAGCGCCGCCCGCAGCTCATTTCCGAAATGCTGAAATCGGGCCAGGATGTGGTCGTGCAGATTGCCAAGGAACCTCTGGGCAAGAAGGGCGCGCGCATCACCAGCCACGTGGCCTTGCCGGGACGCTTCCTGGTGTACATGCCCACGATTGACCACATCGGAGTTTCCCGCAAGATTGCCAGCGCGGAAAACCGCTCGCGCCTGCGCCGGCTGGTTGGCGAAGCGCGGGGCAGCTATCCGGGCGGCTTCATCGTGCGCACAGCCGCAGGTGGCGCGACGGACGATGAAATTCGCACGGACATCGAATTCCTGGGCAAGACCTGGAATGAGATCAAGAACAAGAACGACGATCGGAAAGCGCCCTCCCTGCTGCACCGCGACCTGAACCTGGTCGAGCGCATCCTGCGCGACTACGTCAGCGATGATTTCACGGGCATCTGGATTGACAACGAAGAGGAATACGGCAAGGTAGTGGAATTCGTCAGCCGCTTCCAGCCAAAACTCGTCACCAAGGTCAAGCTCTACACCAAGGAGCAGCCGATCTTCGAAGAGTTCGGCATCCAGCACGAACTGGACAAGGCGCTGCGCGCCAAAGTGTGGCTGAAGTCCGGCGGCTACATCGTCATCAACCACACGGAAGCGCTGGTGGCCATCGACGTCAACACCGGGAAATTCGTGGGCAAGGGCTCCACGCGCCTGGAAGACACCATCGTCAAGACCAACCTGGAAGCCGTGAAGGAGATCGTGCGGCAGATTCGTTTGCGCGACCTCGGCGGCATCATCGTGGTGGACTTCATCGACATGGAGGAGCGGCGGAACCGCGAAAAAGTGCTGATGGCGCTGCAATCGGCGCTGGAGCAGGACAAGGCGCCGTCGAAGGCGCTTTCGTTCAACGAGTTTGGACTGGTCTGCATCACGCGCAAGCGCACCAAGCAGGCGCTGGAACGCGTGCTCTGCCAGCCCTGCCCGTATTGCACGGGCTCGGGCATGGTCAAGTCCATCCCCACGCTGTGCTACGAAATTCAGGCGGAAGCGCGCAAGATGGCCGTGGCGGATCACGAAGGGCCGAACCTCACGCTGCGCGTGCATCCGGAAATTGCCAAGGCGCTGAAGACGCGCGAGTCCATCTTGATTGATGAGCTCGAACAGAACGCGCACAAGCACATCATCATCCAGTCGGACGCCACGCTGCATTGGGAGCAGTACGACATTTACTAGTTTTCAGTAATCAGTTTTCAGTAAGATAGAAACGCCCGGGCTCATCGCCCGGGCGTTTTTTTCTGCAGCGGTCAGTTTCCAGTTGTCCGAACTACCGGGGCACTTGAGAAAGCTGGACTAACGAACAAGGCGAGCGTACATCAGTCCAACCCGGCTGCGTTGTGCTCAATGAGATAGCGATCCATCCATTCGAGAATGAGTTTCCTCATCTCCGGCAGCTCCACGTGGGCCGCATCGAACAGTTCAATGCGGCAATCTGTTTCCCTGCCATACTGGCGGTATAGGGGAAGCAGGTGATCGCGAATCTTCTCGACGCCGGGAGCGGGGGTCAGAGGATCGCGCCGGCCATTCACGCTCAGGCGAGGCCGCGGCACGATTAATTCGTTAATCTCTGCCGTCTGAAAATGCTTCAGCAGGGATGGCACATAGTAATAAATACCGTGTGCACTGAGAGCATGAGTTTTTGTCAGCTCTTCGTAATCTGTAAGACAGCAAACGTCCACGCACAAATGAACACGCGGATCGAGAGCCGCAAGCCACCACGCCTTGGTTGCGCCCATTGACATTCCTAGGACACCCATACTTCGGGGATTCACTTCTGGACGGCCGGCGAGATACTCAAGGGCGCGGAGCTCGTCAAACATCATCATTCCGAAGAGCACCTGTCCCTTCCACAGCATGAGCTTGAAGGTATCTTCCTCGCCGGTCTTCCCGTCACCTGCGGGTTTGCGTTCGCCAAAACACCAGCTATCAATGGCCAGCGTCACGAGGCCTTTTTCAACGCAAACGGGGGCGTAGGCGGGCTGCGCATCAACGCCCCGCAGAAGTTGTTCCTTTCCGAGACCATACATCCCGGCGTGCCAATGCATGTAAAGAAGACCGGGCGCTGGCGACTCTCGTTTGTCGGGAATCAAAAGTAGCGCGGGAACAGGCTCTATGCCGTTCAGATCGAGAACGAGGCGTTCGAGGGTATAGCCTTCGTGTTTTTCGGTGTTCAGTAACTTTGGCTTTTCTGCCCGGTGCTGCCATGGCAGGTCCCCCAGCAAGCTCCAAAGCTCCTTGCGCCGGCGCTCTTGATACGCAGCGAATGACTCGCCTGCTTCGAGAGGATTCGTCGCAGGTAAGAGACCTCGCCTTGTTGTCCTCAAGGCCACTGCGGCCGCGCCACTTTGCAAAAACTCCCGTCTGGTTATTGGCATCATCATTGCTCCGGCTGGACTCTTGACCGAGTCGGGATTTTAGTCCGGGAGAAGTTTAAGAGTTTTATATCACAGCCGTGGGCTGTGTAGATGGATTTGCTCCCCAGGGCTACCGGAAACTAGCCAACTTACAGAAAAATGTCGACAACCGCGCCACGTGTGGTAGTGCCGGCCGTTCTTGATACGATAGGGACATTGCTTGGCGGGAAACCCCAATCAAGGTTTGTGTACTTGCGGTGTCGGTCCCTCCAAAAGGAGAATGCCAATCGTGAAATCCATCACTCGCCTCCTGCTTTTCTGCCTACTCGCGATTCCCTGTTTTGCACAGAGCAAGAAAGATGAGACGCCAAAGCCGGCGCAGTCCGTTGAAGAACTCAAGCAACAATTGGAGAAGATTCTCAAGGACACGCGTACACCGGGGATGTCCGTGGCGATCGTGCATCGCGAGGGTCCCGAATGGATTGCAGGTCTCGGCAAAGCAGATGTAGCTGCGGACCGAGCTACAACTCCGGAGACACTGTTCCGCATCGGTTCAACCTCCAAGGCTTTCGCCGCGCTGTCCATCCTCAAGCTGGCCGATGAGCACAAGCTTTCCCTGGAAGACCCCGTGCACAAGCTGGCCCCCGAGGTGTGGTTCCAGAATCGCTGGGAAGCGAGTGACCCCGTGCGCGTTGTGGATCTCCTGGAACACACCACGGGTTGGGACGATATGCACCTCCGCGAATACGCGAAGGATGCCCTGGGAATGGGCCTGCGCGAAGCGCTGGATTACGACCACCACTCGCGCGTTTCCCGCTGGCGGCCGGGCACGCGCATGGCTTACTGCAATTCCGGGCCCGCGGTTGCCGCCTACATCGTGGAGAAGATCACCGGCCAACGCTTCGAGGATTATGTGGCGCAAAACTTCTTCGAGCCCATCGGCATGAAGACCGCAACCTATTTTCAGGCGCCTTCGCCGCCGCTGACGACTCTGTACCACCCTGATGGCAAGACTCCCTATCCCTACTGGAACATCCTGTATCGCCCGGCCGGGTCGATCAACGCTTCTGCCAAGGACATGGCGGCCTACGTCAGGTTCTACCTCAATCGCGGCACAGTCGACGGCATGCCAGTGATGCCGGCAAGCTCGATCGATCGCATGGAGATACCGACGCGAACGTGGGCGGCGAAAGAAGGATTGAAAACCGGATATGGCATGAGCAACTACTGGAGCATCCACGAGGGTTTCGTCTATCACGGACATAATGGGGGAGTCGAAGGCGGCCTTACAGAAATGGCATATCTGCCTGACTATGGGGTGGGCTACTTCTACAGCATCAACGCGGGGAACGGCGACGCGTTTGAAAAGATCGGCAAGACCATCCGAGCGTACGTCACGCGCAATCTGCAAAAACCTGCGTTGCCCCCGGTGGCGTCGTTGCCTGCAAATGCCAGCGCGTACGCAGGTTGGTACCGATTGGACTCGCCGCGCAATGAGATGACTCACTTTCTCGAATGGATCCTGGGAGTAACCCGGGTCCGCTTCCGGGATGGGAAGCTGCTTCTCTCTGACCTGGGAGAAAGAAACCAGGTATTCGTCCCCGTCACGGGAACGCAGTTCCGGGAGATTCCCAAGAAAGGGCTGCCCGATCCCGTGGCCACGGTTGAATTGCTCACGCCCAACGCCAGAGGCCAATTCATCCAGGTCGGCGGGGGAACGGTAACCATGAGGCGCATCCCCGGGTGGTCGGCGATCTTGCAGATCGCGCTCACGGCGTGGTTCGTGGTCGCCGTCGTTTCGGTGCTGCTCTACGCGCCGTTCTGGCTCCTTGGCGGACTCAGCAAAAAGCGCCGCCGCCCGGCGGAGCGCTGGATGAGATTGTGGCCGCTCATCGCGGTGTTGAGCTTGGTCGCAATCGTGGTCATATTTATGCTCTCCAGCGATGACCTGATTTCGCGCATGGGGCATCTGACGGCGTGGTCCGCCGCTTTCTTCCTAGCCACTTTAGCGTATGGCGTCGCGTCTGTAGCCGGGGCCATCGCGTTGTTGCGCGCACCCAAACAAGATGTCCGCAGATGGGTCCGCAGATTCTCGACGGCGGTCATCCTGGCACTGCTGATCGCCGCTGCATATCTTGCCTATTGGGGCGTGATCGGCCTCCGCACTTGGGCCTAGCGATTCTCTACAAGGAGCACAAAGGAGGCAACGATGCACTGCCGTGTGTTGGGAAGAACCTCCTACAAAGTCTCGGAAGTGAGTTTTGGTGCATGGGCCATCGCGGGCTCCTGGAGCAGGGTATCGGATGAAGAAGGCGATGCCCGAGGATGTAAAGTCAGTGGTGTGCGAAGCAGACAGACTTCGATCACGTGTGACCCATCAACCGCCGAACCAACTGTGTGACGATTCGGCCACGCCGGAACGCAAGTGATGAACCGTCGCGCTTGCTGTGCAGGCTAACTCGCTGGCTGGCCCTGTCACTCCGCAGCGAGCGAGACCCCAGAAATAATGTAACCTCGGGGCTTCCCAGGCAGTAAGTGTAGATAGAGGCGGTGCATGGAACTGCTGGAG
>JBEKOE010000074.1:0-12093 GCA_049522075.1 Candidatus Acidiferrum sp. | reverse complement strand
CTGGATGGCTTCTTCAACGTCGCGCAGCAGCGCGTCACCGGCTCTGTCGGCCTGAAGCTCTGGAAGGGCACGCTCAATGTCACCAAGCGTTTCTCGCCCTTCTCTCTCTATCGCGCCGACCTGGCCAGTTTTTCCATGGGCCGTTACAATCCCAAGGACGCCGAGGGCTTCATCAATCTTTTCGCTTTGCCGGTCACTGTGCGTCCCATAGCTAAAGCCGAAGGCCAGCATTCTTGAGGATTTTCGCCGGGGCGCGGCTCCGTCTTGGGAGAGTTTCTGGCGGCCGCGCCCCATTCCATTGCGGTATTTGATATAGGTGGTGGTGCACGTGGGCACCGCTGAGCGATGCCCAGAATTTGCTGCTTCGTTTCTGGATGTTGCAGCTCACGCAGGACGCGGGATTCTTATGACCGAACGCAAAGACGATCGCCTATGGGGTGGCCGCTTCGATCGCCCGCCGAACGAAGAGTTCGACGCGTTTCAGCGTTCTTTTGCGTTTGACCGACGACTTCTCCCCTACGAACTGGCCGTCGACCGCGCCTGGGCCAGGGCTTTACAGCGTGCCGGCATTCTCGACGAAGCGGAAGTTCGCCAAACTCTCGGTGCCCTGGACAATATCGCGGAACGCGCCAAGGCTGATCTCGCCTGGCTCGACTCTTCAACCTCCGAAGATGTCCATCACTTCGTCGAAAAGGCCTTGGCCGAGTTGCTCGGCCCACTGGGCTGGAAACTGCACACGGGGCGCAGCCGGAACGATCTCGTGGCCACCGACTTTCGCCTTTTTGTCCGTGATGCCGTGGCTGAAACTCGCTCGGGTGTTATCGTCCTCATCCGCGCTTTCCTGGATCAAGCCAAAGCCCGCCTCAAGGTTCCCATGGCCGGCATGACCCATCTCCAGCACGCCCAGCCCATTCTCTTGTCTCATTTCCTGATGGCCCACGCGGAGGCCTTCGCGCGCGACCTCACCCGTCTGCACAACGCCGCCGCCAGTGCCGACGCCTGCCCCATGGGCTCCGGCGCCCTCGCGGGATGTTCGTTTGCCATCGATCGCGACGCCATCGCGCGCGAACTCGGCTTCTCCCGCATCACCGCCAACAGCCTCGACGCCGTCAGCGATCGCGATTTCGCTCTCGACTATCTCTTCGCCCTCGCCGGCATTGCCACGCACCTCTCGCGCCTCGCAGAAGATTTCGTGCTTTTCGCCTCCCAGGAATTCTCCTACGCTATTCTCCCAGACGAATATTCCACCGGCAGCAGCCTGATGCCGCAAAAGAAGAATCCCGATGCCTGGGAACTTCTGCGCGGCAAGACTGGGCGCATTACCGGCGCTCTTTTCAGCCTTTTCACAACGCTGAAGGGCCTGCCTTCCAGTTACCAACGTGACCTCCAGGAGGACAAGGAAGCCCTCTTTGCCGCTCACGACCAGCTTGCCTTGATGGTCCATGTCGCCGCCGGGGCTGTTTCTGCCATGTGCTTCAACGAAGCCAGGCTGGCCGCAGCCTCTGCGAACCCCGCGCTACTTGCTACCGAAGCCGCCGACTACCTTGTCAAAAAGGGTATTCCCTTCCGCCAGGCACACGATCTTGTCGGAAATCTCCTGCTGGAAGCGGAGCGCCAGGCAAAACCCTGGACGCAGCTATCCCTTGAGGACTTCCGGCGGATTTCACCGGCGTTTGACGCCGATGTCGCCAACGCGCTGCAACTGGCCGCAGCCCTCCAGTCCAAAAACATTCCTGGAGGGACTGCCGAAACTTCCGTTCGCGCCGCGATTTCGCAGCTCGAGCAAAAACTCAAATCACTGGAGAACAAGCCATGAGCCTCAGTTCAGCTTTCAGCATTTTCGAAGCCGCATCGCACCGCGCGGAGGATCGGAGGTCGCTTCCGTGAGCGTCCTGCCCGCTCCGCGGATTCTCCTCCCATGAAGCTCGCCCTCTCCGAAGCCGCCCTCCCTCGCGGATTCCGCTTCTCGGCCACCGCTTGTGGCTTGAAGAAGACTGGCGCGCTGGACCTGGCGCTGCTCTCCAGCGACGTTCCGGCTTCGGCCGCCGCCGTCTTCACGCAGAACCTCGTTGTTGCTCCGCCGGTTGTGGTTTCCAAGGAGAATTTGCGTGCGTCCAGGGGCCGCATGAGGGCCGTCATCGTCAATGCCGGCAACGCCAATTGCGCCACGGGTCCGGCGGGCCGTGCCGCCTCGTTGAAAACCGTGGAAGAAACGGCGCGCCGCCTCAACTGCCGCCCGCACGAAGTTCTGGTGTGTTCCACCGGCGTCATCGGTGTGCCGTTGCCGCTCGAGAAGATTCTCCGCGCACTCACTGGCATCACCAGAAATCGCCGGCCGTCCGCGCGCTCTTTTGCTGAGTTCTCTCTCGCTATCTGCACCACGGACACGCGCCCCAAGACAGCCACGACGTTTTTCAAGATGGCGGGCAAGCGCATTCATCTTGTTGGCTGCGCTAAAGGTGCCGGGATGATTCATCCAAATCTCGCCACTACCCTCGCGTTTGTCGCCACTGATGCCGCCATCTCTCCTTCGCTCCTGCAGAAAACGCTGCGTGACGTTGCCGGGCGAACCTTCAACTCCATCAGCATCGATGGCGATACCTCCACCAACGACACGCTGCTGGTTCTGGCCAACGGCCAGGCGGGCGCACCTGCCATCCGGCCGGGAACTTCGGCGTACCACGCCTTCGCCAAAGCTCTCGAAGAAGTTTGCCACTCGCTGGCCTTGCAGATCGTCGCCGACGGCGAAGGAGCGCAGCGCGTTATCGAAATCGAAGTGCGTCACACCAAGACGGAAGCTGATGCGCGCCGCATCGCCCAAACCATCGCAACCTCGCCGCTGGTCAAGACCGCCTTTGCCGGCGGCGATCCGAACTGGGGCCGCATCTTTGCTGCAGCAGGGCGCTCCGGCGTCAAGTTCGATCCCCATCGCGTGGACATTCACCTGGCCGGAGTACCGGTGCTGCGCCGCGGCCAACCGCTTGATTTCAACGAGCGCGCCGCCAGCAACCGCCTGCTGGAAAAACAAGTTCAGGTGGTCGTCGATCTCCACGCGGGGCGCGAGTCCACGCGCTTCTGGACCTGCGATTTCACAGCGGAATATGTGCGCATCAATGCTTCCTATCGCACCTAGTGCCGTTCCAACTATTTGAGCCAAATGACGGTCCAAACATCTGACCCGAACACGGAGAGAGTGTTCTCGAAGGGATTTGCTGAAACAAGTTGGAACGGCACTAGAAACAGCAGCGCGCCGGTTGGGCCGACCTCACTGTGCCAGCTAGGGCGCCCCAGGTATCCGCGTGCCATTTTGGCGCCAAGTCCAGACCCAGTACCCTCCGGTACCCTGTTCCTAACGATTTATAGTTGCAAAAGAAGTCAATTTTCGAGACCATGCACGGGACCACTGAAGTGTCCCTCCCGCCCCCTGGGGCATGCCCTGCGGTATGCCACGTCGGCGGTTTTGATTCTTCGGTGCGCTCCGCAATCGTGTTTAGGTTCCGGACAGAAGGAGTCCGCTGGTGAAGAAGCTTTACGTGGGTAATCTTCCGTTCAATGCTTCGGAAGAGCAGTTGCAGGAATGGTTCGGTCAAGTGGGTGTGAATCCCTCCGCGATCAGTCTGATTCGGGATCGCTTCACGGGGCAGTCACGCGGCTTTGCCTTCATCGAGATCGCCAACGATGAAGACGCCGACCGCGCCGTGACGAGCCTGAACGGTCAGAACTTCGGGGGCCGGAACCTTGTCGTCAACGAAGCGCGGCCGCAGACGGAGCGCTCCGGTGGCGGTGGTGGGCGTGGCGGCTATGGCGGGGGTGGTGGTGGCGGCGGCCGGGGCGGCGATCGCGGTGGCCGGGGTGGTGGCCGGGGTGGCGACCGTGGTGATCGCGGCGACCGCGGCAACCGCTGGTAGTTTCTCCTTCTCTCCCAGTCTTCGTTGAGGACTTCGGGCGCGGGCTCGCGTCCGAAGCTTCCTTTTCTGTTTCTGCGCCTTCTGCAGACTCCCGCGAGCTCTGAGCTTCAGACCAATTGG
This sequence comes from Candidatus Acidiferrum sp., assembly GCA_049522075.1. GTDB lineage: Bacteria > Acidobacteriota > Terriglobia > Acidiferrales > UBA7541 > Acidiferrum. The sequence continues at coordinate 8,065 of JBEKOE010000074.1, read as the reverse complement.
CTCCGGTTTCTTTTTTCACAGCCGCCGCTACTTTTGTCTGGCCATCTCCGTTTTTGCAATGTACTATCTCGGCGTTCGAAGCGGCGGCCTCTATGTGCGAGGTCCTACCCGCCTGGTTTCTGTGTTTCGGTGCAGCGCTCACCGCTCCAATCCTGTGGCCGAAACTTCACGCGGGGTTACGTGTTTGATACACCAGGCGAAGATTTTCTTTCGCTCCTGATCGCTTGGGGTATATGAAAAGAACGACTTGCGCTTTGTCTTTCGTGCAAGGATTGTTTCCGTGGCCGTTCAGAGGAGGAGCGAACCTTCCCGTCAAAGTTCGCATCCTACAAAGGGCACTGGGTCTAAGGGTTAAGATGAATACGTGGCACAAACGCGACTGGAAGCAGTTCTACGAACTCGCCTGCCGTCCTTGGCAGCGCCATCGGCCGCCGCGCCCCGTTTACCCGACAGGCCTAAACCGCGTGCTCCCCGCGGCGGGCTTCAGCCTGTCGGAACTTGATGATGCCGGTGTCGATCTCGAACTTGCCGAGCGCCTCGGCCTGCCCGTGGACGCTGGCCGCATCGGCGCCTACGGCCCCAACGTCACCGTACTCCGCGATTTTGTCCGCTCTTCCCGCCAGCCGGTGTAATCCCGACCATTCCTGGCCTCGTTTGTCGAACCTCGCTTTCCCGCGTAAAATAGGTACGTTCCGAATCGCAGGGAATCATGGCTTCGCCCTTTAACATCATCGCCAACAGCAATCCGTCGCTCCCGCTGAACCCTGACGACCATCCGCGGCCGGATTGGCTGCGGGTTAAGTTCTTTGGCGGCGATCGCTACCACAATCTCAAGCGTGTCATGCGCACCCTCGACCTTCACACCGTTTGCGAATCCGCGCGCTGCCCCAACATGGGCGAATGCTGGGAACATGGCACCGCCACCTTCATGATTCTCGGCGACATTTGTACCCGCGCCTGCGGCTTCTGCGCCGTGCCTTCCGGCAAACCCGCTGGCCCGCCCGATGAAGAAGAGCCGTTGCGTGTCGCTGAAGCCGTCGCACATATGGGTTTGCGTTATGCCGTCGTCACCAGCGTCAATCGCGACGATCAGCCCGACGGCGGAGCCCGCATCTTTGCCCGCACCATTCAGGAAATTCGCAACCGCGTCCCCGGCTGCAAGGTCGAAGTCCTCATCCCCGATTTTCGCGGCGATTGGAACGCCCTCGATACCGTCCTTGCCATGAAGCCGGACATCCTCAACCACAACACGGAGACCGTGCCGCGCCTGTATCGCCAGGTGCGCAAAGGTGCTCTCTACGAGCGCTCTCTTGAGTTACTGCGCCGCGCGAAACAAACTTATCCCGACGTGCCCACGAAAACCGGCATGATGCTTGGTTTGGGTGAGCAAAAGGAAGAGGTGCTGGAGACGATGCGCGAACTCGCGGCCCAAGGCACGGACATCTTCACCTTGGGTCAATACCTTCAGCCCACTCGCGAGCATCTCCCGGTGATCCGTTTTGTGCATCCCGGCGAATTCGCCGAGTACAAGGTTCTCGGCGAGCAGATGGGTTTTAAGCACGTCGAATCCGGCCCCCTCGTGCGCTCCTCCTACCACGCGTTCGATCAGGCAGAGTCCGCCATCCGCTGAAGTTCTCCTTGCACTCGCAGTCTAGCTGTTCATTCGCATGGTTTTGGCGGCTTCACTGCAAAATAAAATGTAAATGAATTCCACGGTTCCGTTGATCATGCTCGGGAATTGTCCGAACACACCCCTGCGCCATTTCTGGCGCATCTTTCGGGGTTACTTCAGGCGGGACCTTCTTGCTTGCTTTACTTCGCGGCTGCGGCGGCTTTTTTGCTGGCTTTCGCTGCCGTGGAGACCTTACGCCGGCGCTTCGACTTGGGGGGCGTGGCGGGCGCTTCGCCAATGATTTCAGCCGTGAAGATGCTGGTCACAAATAGTTTGGGTCCATGGTCGTCAAAATCAATGGCCGTGCGTTCCGGATCCGAGGCTGTGACAATGCCCAGGCCGTAAATCCCGTGCTTGATGGTCTGCCCTTCCTGCATCACTTGCACAACTTCCTCCTTAACTTCACCCTGTTGGATTCGTGCTTTTCTCACTCGCTATTGGGCGAGGTCCCCGACCCCTCGGGGACCTCCCCAATCTACAGGCTAGAGGCTTGTGACGTTCTCAGCCTGAAGGCCCTTCGGGCCCTTTTTCACTTCAAACTCCACCGCCTGACCCTCGTTCAGGGACTTGTAACCGTCCATCTGAATCGCGGAGAAGTGCACGAATACATCTTCACCAGTCTGGCGTTGGATGAACCCGTAGCCCTTCGAAGCATTGAACCACTTCACTGTTCCTTGTTCCTTCACTGCTAAACCTCGATATTGAAATTGCTTTGCCTCTCTTGGTCCCGGTGGATGGTTTCCCAAGCTCCGCGACTGCCTCCAGCCCGAAAAAAGGGGCTGCGAGTTTGTTCTCGCAGCCCCCTGAACGAGTCAAAAGGTAATACAAGAGCAACAAACGCTATATCTAACACTATCACAAGAAAGGGCTTATTGTCCACAGTACTATGCTGCCCTCTTTTCGCCTTCCAAAAATTGTAAGTGATTTAAAATCAGAAATTTATCGAATTCTGCCCAGGTTACGCGACCTTCCTTCACTCTTCCAACGATTCGGGCTGCAGACTCAGGTTTTCCCCACCGGACGCCTTCTTTTCCCAATACTTCTTCACCCAAGCTTCCCAGCTTTTCCCTGCGGCAGTGTCCCGTCCTGAAAAGGCCAGTCCGGCAATTTCCCCATAGCTGATTTTCACGCGCTCGTTGGAATCTTTGGGCAGCAATCGCACGAAAGAGCTTTCCAGGTTCTTCCCGCTGGCCCGATCAAAGATATAGCCCTCGAGTTTTGTGCCGTCCTTGCGCGTAATGGTCACGTCCCCGCGATAATCAAACGCTTTTTCCAGCGCTTCGCGCAATTCTTCCTCATTCGCTAGATCCGGCACCCAGCCTTGCAGGCCTTCGTGCTGAAATCCCGGTGCCACTTCCAGCTCGTCGGGATTCACCGTATGTGCGGGACGCTCCGCATGGCGAGGACCCGTCATGCCCGCGTCTCCTCAAGTTTTTCTGGATTTCCTTCGATTTGCACCAGGGGATTATAGGCGTGCACCGGCTTCACCGGCTCGTTTAACAGGAGTAGCGCTTCCTCGTCGGTGTTTTTAGTAAACAGAGTTGCCTTGGCCGTCGCCAGCAGGCCCTTCAGCGAGCTAAAAGTGTAATCAACGCCAGAAGCTTCGTACCCGCTATGTACCATGCAATTGGCGCACTGCGGATTGCCCGACTCCGTGCCGTAATTCGCCCACTCGGTCGCCGCCATCAATTCGTCAAATGTGTCTGCGTACCCGTCTTGTAGCAAGTAGCAGGGCTTTTGCCATCCAAAGATCGAGTACGTCGGCATGCCCCAGGGCGTGCAGCGAAAATCGCGCTTGCCCATCAGGAATTCCAGGAACAGCATGGACTGGTTAAAACGCCACGCCGGCTTGCGGTTCGAGAGCATGGCCCGGAACAACCGCCGCGTCCTGGCGCGTCCCAGGAAGTGCTTCTGATCCGGCGCTTTGTCGTAGTTATAGCCGGGCGAGAGCATCATGCCTTCCACACCCAGTTTCATCATCTCGTCGAAGAACGCGCGCACACTACTGGGATCCGCACCGTCAAACAGCGTCGTATTCGTGGTCACGCGGAATCCGCGCGCCAGCGCCGCCTTGATGCCTTCGACGGCAAGCTCATACCCGCCTTCGCGGCACACCGAAAAATCATGGTGTTCTTTTTGCCCGTCCAGGTGCACCGAAAATGTCAGGTATTTGCTGGGTTTGAAGAGGTGCAGTTTTTCCTTGAGGAGCAGGGCATTCGTGCACAGGTAGATATATTTCTTGCGCGCTACCAGACCTTCGACGATCTTTTCGATCTGCGAATGCATCAGCGGCTCACCCCCGGGGATTGACACCATCGGCGCGCCGCACTCGTCCACCGCTTTGAAGCACTCCTCTGGCGAAAGCTCGCGCTTCAGCACGTGTGCCGGATACTGAATCTTGCCGCAGCCCGCACAAGCCAGATTGCAGCGGTACAGCGGCTCCAGCATCAGCACCAGCGGATACTGTTTGCGCCCCTTGAGTTTCTGTGTCAGGACGTAACTTGCCACCGTCCATGCTTGGGATATAGGTACAGGCATTCGCTCCCCAGTTTTGTCAACGCACGAGATGAGTCGTGCCACAGGATCAGATGAATGAATGGGCTTGAGCCTTTAAGGCAAAACTCGTCAGGCTTGCGCACATCCCCCAGCCCCTGAATCTTTCATTTTACCCGAGAAGCCCCCTTCCCGGACACCTATAGATTCCAAGGGCCTTTTCCTGATTCCCCTATTTCGATGCAGTAAAAGGTGCTTAGGTGGCACCAGGCGTGCTCCCCCTCACCCTGAATGGCACGCCACCTTGATCCTCTCATCCAGCGTATGATGAACCCGAGCCACGCGGAGACCCACTGACTGATGTCCCGCCCAAACCTTCTGTCGCTATTCGATGAATTCGCTCGCTTCTCTGGCGGGGTCGCCATCGTCCAGCAGCGCGGTTATCGCCGCGAATCCTGGACTTACCAGAGGCTCGCCGGGAAGGCCGTCCTCCGCGCGCTCCAGTTGAAAGAACATGGCGTTCGTACCGGCGACCGCGTTCTCCTCTGGGGCCCTAACTCGGCGGAATGGGTCGTCGCCTTCTGGGGCTGCCTTCTGCGCGGTGCGGTCGCCGTTCCCCTCGATGATTCCTCGACACTTGATTTTGTCTCTCGCGTTGCCGCCGACGCCGGTATCAAATTCGCTTTCGCTTCCCGCTCGAAACCTCCGCTCATCCCCGCCGTCCCCACCCTCTTCCTGGAGGATTTCCCCGGCACCCCCGAAGAGTTGAATGAGGGGGCCAGCCATGGAAACGTAACAGCCGACCAGCACACCGCCGTTTCCATTCTCTGCGATGAGCCCATCACGCGCAGCCATGTCGCGCAGATCCTCTTCACTTCTGGCACCACCAGCGAGCCGCGGGGCGTTGTGCTGACCCACGGCAATTTCCTCGCGAATCTCGAACCGCTGGAAAAGGGCATTGTCGAGTATCAAAGATACGAGCGTTGGTTTCATCCGTTGCGCTTCGTCTCCGTCGTTCCGCTGAGCCACGTCTTCGGTCAGTTCATGGCGCTCTTCGTGCCTCCGCTCATTGGCGCCACGGTTGTCTTCGAGAATTCACAGCAGCCCTCGGAAATTCTGCGTGCCCTCAAGCGCGAGCGTGCCACCGCCGTTATCGCCGTTCCTCGCATGCTCGACGCTTTGCGCACGGCGATCGAGCGGGAGATTGACGCGCGTGGCTGGCGCGTCTGGTTTTTCTCTGCCTACGTCGCTACCTCCCATGAATCCTTCCTCCGCCGCGCCTGGCGCTTCCGTCGCCTTCATCGGTGCCTCGGTTGGAACTTCTGGGCGTTCATCTCTGGTGGCGCAGCACTCTCTCCCGAAACCGAGGAATTCTTCAAGCGCATTGCTTACGCCGTCGTTCAAGGTTACGGCATGACCGAGACCGCCTCACTGATAAGCCTCAATCATCCCTTCCGCGCCGCGCAGGGGTCTGTCGGCAAAATCCTGCCCGGACGCGAGTTTCGTCTCGCAGAAGATGGAGAGATCCTCGTCCGCGGCGAAAATGTCTCTTCCGGCTACTGGGAGAAGGGCGCGTTACAGCGCGGAAGTGAGGAAAGCGGCGGCTGGCTGCGCACCGGTGATCTTGGCGAACTCGATGCCCAAGGCAATCTCCTCTTCCGCGGCCGCAAGAATAACGTCATCGTCACCCCCGCCGGTCTCAATATCCATCCCGAGGATCTCGAGGCCGCTCTCCACCACCAGCCTGAAATTCGCGAAGCCGTGGTAATCCCTCTTCAAATTGGTGACAACGCCGAGCCCTGCGCGGTCCTCCTTGTTCAGCCAAATGTCATCCCGAGCGAAGTGCCAGCGCCTTATGCTGGCGCGGAGTCGAGGGATCGTGGCAACTCCGAGCCCTCACTTCCGACTACGGGATCGTCGAGCACGGATCCACTCATTTCTACTGCCCGTGCCGCCATTGACGCCGCTAACTCCACCCTTGCCGATTACCAGCGCATTCGCCGCTGGCTCGTCTGGCCCGATCTGGACTTCCCTCGCACGCCCACCGGCAAGCCTCGCCTCTCTCTTCTCGCCGCACGCGCCGCCGAACTCCTCTGTGCGCCAGCAACCTCCGCCTCCGAATCACCCACCTCCTTTAACTCATCTACTTCCTTTAGCTCCCTGCCCGCCTCGCTCAAAGATTTGCCTTCTCTTGACCGCGTCGAACTTTTCTCCTCCCTCGAACACCGCTTCAACGTCGAACTTAACGAGACACAATTCGCCAACGCGCAATCCTTCGCCGACATTCAGAAACTCCTCGCGCAACCCTCTGCCCGTCGGTCGGACTACGTCTATCCGCGCTGGACGCAACGCGCTCCCGTACGCCTCTTCCGGCTTCTCATTTATTACGCGCTCACCTGGCCCGCCACTCTTTTGCTCGGCCACCCGCGTGTGCGTGGCCGCGAACATCTCACCAAGCTGAAAGGCCCGGTGCTCTTTGTCGCCAATCACACCACGCGCCGCGCTGATATTGGCCTCATCCTCTATTCGCTTCCTGCGCGCTTCCGCCATCGCCTCGCCACCGCCATGGGCGGGGAAACCTTGCGCGAGTTCCGCCATCCTCCCCGCGAATGGTTCTTTGCCAAGCGCTGGCTCTGGCAACTCAGCTACTTCCTGGTTGTCTCGCTCTTCAACGTTTTCCCGCTCCCGCAGCTTTCCGGCTTCCGCGAGAGCTTTCGTTTCGCCGGCGAATCCGCCGATCGCGGCTATGGCCTTCTCGTTTTCCCCGAAGGCATCGTCAACGACCGCGGCACCCCTGACATGGCCCCCTTCCAGCCCGGCATCGGCCTCCTCGCCCAGAATCTCCGCATCCCGATTGTTCCCATGCGCCTGGATGGCGTCTGGCAAATGAAGCAGCAGCATCGCCGCCTCGCCCGCCCTGGTGAACTCACTGTCCACATCGGCGCCCCCGTCACCTTCCCGCCCGACACACCTCCCGTCGAAATCGCTACCCAACTCCAATCCCTAGTCCGCTCTTTGTAGGGCCCGCCTTCTGAGGTGGGCCGCTCCTGATCGCACGCCAAAGTTGCCTCGACAAGAACAAAAATGACTGCAAGCACTTACGTCCGAATTACGACCTGACTACATAGAGTGGCGCAACGGCCTTCTTCTCGGCCTCTTCGCCTTCTTATGGCAAAATAGAAGCTCCAAATAAGTAACCATGGCGGAACATGTGACCCTCGCTCCCACAAAACCCGCGAAATCCGCGAAGAAATCCCCAGCGCCCAACGGCATTGGCCACACCGAACGTGAGCGCATCTTCTATCTTTTCCGCCGCTGGGGCTTTTACGAAGCCACTCTCGACCCCCTCGGCTTCTTCATCCCGCTGAAGTGCCCCGATCTCGATGGCCTCTCCGGTGAATTCGCCGAAGAAGCGCGCCGCCATTATTGCGGCAACATCGGCGTGGAATTCCTGCACATCCCGGAACCCGAGCGCCGCCGCTGGATTGCCGAGCGCGTGGAGGGACCCGAGTTCGAGGTCAACCAGGCCGCCATCCTGGACCGCCTGGTCCGCGCCGATCTCTTTGAGCAAATGCTCCAGAGCCGCTATCTGGGCAGCAAGCGCTTCTCTCTCGAAGGCAATACCTCGCTCATTCCTCTTCTCGATTCCATCCTCAACGCCGCGGGCGAACTCGGCGGCGTCGATTCCATCATGGCCATGAGCCACCGCGGCCGCCTCAACGTCATGACCCACATTGCCTGCAAGCCCATGCACCAGGTTGTCGCAGGATTTGAGGACGTCGATCCCCGCAGCGTGCTCGGCGCTGGCGACGTCAAATATCACGTCGGCGCTACCGGCGCGTACACCACTTCCACTGGGAAAACGCTGAGTATTCACCTGGTCTCGAATCCCAGCCACCT
>JBEKOE010000073.1:0-12276 GCA_049522075.1 Candidatus Acidiferrum sp. | reverse complement strand
TCCCGCAACTTGGGGTCGACGGGGAAGGTCATTTCGGCCACTTCGTCGATGGCCGCGGGAACGGCGGGAGCTTCGCTGAAACCATCACCCGCGCGGAAGGCCTGCAATTCGTAGGTGTAAATCGTGTCCGTGACCTGATGGAACAGCTCGCTGAGGCGCGCATCACTGTTGGGGTCGTAGCCGCTTTCGAGCATCCAGTCGACGGCATCGTCAAAATCGCGGCGCGCGGCTTCCAGGTGGCCAGCCTGGTAATTGGCTTCGCCGGAACTGAATTTTTCTTTGACCTTTTCGATTAGGAAGTCGATACCGCCGGGTAGGGGTGCCTGCAGAGCGAGGAGAGGCTGCGACACCAAATTTCTGAGTGGCAGCGCGCCCACTTCGGGGGCGGCGGAGGCGGGGGCCCGCACCGGGGCCGGCGCCGGAATATGCGCCTGCAGGCGTTTCCTGGTGGCATCCTCGCATCCTGTGAAGGCGAGCAGGCATGCAAAACACGCCACCGCGCCCAGCAAAGGAAGGATGATCGGCTTCGGACCCATTTCTTCATGGTATGTAGGTCCTCCTGCGCCGGTCAATGCAATACCGCCCCACGCGGTAGCCCATGCAGCACCCACCCCAGGCCCGAAACGCTGGCCACGCCGGCTTATGGCGAGGGAGTTTTCTACACTCGACATCCTCGCCGGGTTGCGCCAGAATTCAGGCCGCCAATTTCGCATGCCGGGCACCCCTCGCCTCTCGCCGGCCTGCCCCGAGGAGATCTTGTATGCCACTTCCGCGCATCTTCGGCTTGTTGCTGCTTAGCCTTTCGCTGTGCGTTTCTGCCACGGCCCAGGAAATGCACCCGCCAGCGCGCTCCACGCCCGCTTTTGATCAGCTTAAATCGCTGGCCGGAGAGTGGGAAAGAACGAACACGCAAGGGTCCAAGGTGAGCCTGACTTATCAGGTGGTGTCCAACGGAAGCGTGCTGATGGAACGCCTGAAAAGCGGTGACATGTCAGAGATGATCACCATGTACTCGCTGGACGGCGATCACATCGTGGCGACGCACTATTGCTCCGCGGGAAACCAGCCCACCATGCAAACGCCCGCAGCCACGGCGGCAACGGGCAAGTATGATTTCAGTTTCGTGCGCGTCTCCGGCACCCGGACGCCGGATGAAGGGCACATGGTGGCGCTCTCGGTGACCATGCCGGACAAGGACCACCTCACGCAGGTGTGGACGTTCCAGGATCACGGGAAATCGATGGTGGAAACGTTCACGTATACGCGGAAGAAGTAGCCAGGGCAGCGCCGCTGTACGCGCGAATGTGTTTGCCAGTGCGGGCCGGAAGCGGGGATCACTTAGCCCGTTCGACGACGCCAGCCGCTTCCAGCGCCTTCAGGTACTCAACGACCGTTTCGAGAGGCACTGGGCCATATTCAGCGGAGACGGCATCGCGAATCTGCTGCGCGTTCCGTTTTCCGTCGGCGAAATTCACGACTTCATAGGCATACTCTTCCCCGCTTCCCCAGAGGCCGGTGTAGTCGAGGAGCTTTGGCTTTGTGGGGAGCCCGCGCTTCGCTCGCTCATCTTCGAAGTAATTGCTGCCGAACACCGCCATGGGTCCTTTGATGGAAGAGTTCCGCGCGAATTTCAGAAGTCCATCGCCAGAGGCGGGGGTCTCCGGGCCCAGTGCAGTTTCCAGCGATTTCGTGGGCGTTTCCATGCCCGGTGCTTTGGCAGTGGCCGCCAGGTTTTGCCCCAGAAATTTGTCCAGGGAACGCTGCGTCGCGCTGGATTGCAGGGTCCACAGGCGAAGCACAGTCTCCATTTCACTAGGTGGCAACTGATTGGCGCGACGCACGGCTTCATTCATTTCGATCATTTGTTGCATGGAGATTTGTGGGGAGATATCCGTGCAAGTCTGCGCGGAAAGGTTTGCGAGGAAATAGCCGCTGGCGGTGCCGATGAAGGCCACGCGCTTCAGCTTCGTTGGATCGATATTGGCGGGCGTGTCGAGATTGGTGTGGATAAAGCGGTCGGGCCAGTCATTCAGATAGATCGCGGGGATGCCGAAGGAAGAGTCCTGATAAACGTCGTGGTCGCTTCCCATCGTGTAGGAGGAAAACTCAGCGCGCAGAGGCTCCTTGCCTCCTTCGGGAGAAGACAGAAGGTAGGCGGCTTTGCCGGTGGCCGCGTATTGGTAGGACTGCTCGTTCACAAACTCGGCAAAGGCCCAGGCTACGTCGTGCACAAATGATGGCAGGCTCATGGGCCCACGTGTCACGTGAAACACCGCCTTGGTTTCCGGACCGCCGCCCACCATGTCCATGTGCACGACGGCCTTGATGCGCTTGGTGAGATCGGGTTTGGCGTTCAGCAGAGCCAGCGTGCCCTCAATTTCGGGCGGAAACACAAACCGAATCGTGCGAGCCGGGCGGGCGAGTTTTCCTTCGCTGAATGATTTCTGCAACGTTCTCGCCACCTCCAAAATCGTCGCGCACCCGCTGGCATTGTCGTTCGCTCCCGGTTTCTGATGGTCCAGGTGGCAAGAAAAAACGATCTCTTCTTCCTTTAGTTTCGGATCAGAGCCTGGAATCGTGGCGGTGACGACTTCATAGTTTCCGGGATGCTGCCCCGCTTTCACCACGGCGCGCAGCTCGATTTTCTCTCCTTTCTTCAGCCGCCCCTGAAATTCATGAGCGGTTTTCAACGAGACCATGAACGCGAATGTTTTGTTTTTCGAGAAGGTGTCCAGATGGCCCCAGCGAATGGCGTCCCGATTTTCACCCCACCACGCTGTCTTCTGGTTTTGTGCGTAACTCACAATCCCTGCTGCACCGAATTTGCCGACCGCCAGATCCTGAACGGCGCCTGGCTGCGTGCTGACCAGAACCAACTTCCCTTTCACATCCTTGCCCGCGTAATCGCTTTCCGCTATTCCTTCGCCAACATTCACCAAATCCGCGGTCACATCCGCGCTCTCGCTGTCTTCGGCTAACGACACAGGTTCCCGTTCATAGCTGGCAATCTTGGCTTCCAGTACTTTCCCGCCGCGAATTTCGGCGAGGTCTCCTTCTTGTGCATCCCAGGCCGGGCGCGAGCGCTGTGTGCCGTAGTAAATCTTACCGTCGGCCGGGAATTGCAGAATGGTCACGTCGCTCAGACCGTAAGCGCGCAGGCGCTCCGCCACCAACTCAGCCGCCTTGTGGTAACCCTGCGAGCCGCGCTGGCGGTGAAAACCGGCGATTCCTTCCAGATTGCGTTTGGCCGTTTCCCCGCTGACTTCGTTGGCCAGCGCCGCCACATCCTTCTCCGCCAGCAACGGAGGCTTTTGCGCCAGCGCTACGCCGGTCATCGTCAACGCCAGGATCGTCACCGCCCACAATTTGCTCATCGCGTCGTCCTCACCGCTCGCATTCTACCTCTTTACTTGCCCCATCTCGTTTGCCGTCCCAACTTCAGGTCTCTTTACCGCATCCAAGAAGGGAGCGAAATTTCCGTGCCAGTTGCGGCGTATCATTCATTGACGACCCATTGACCGCGCCCATTGACCCAAATGCCCAACGCCGAAACCGCCATCCAGCTTGAACACGTTTCCCGCCAGTACACCATGGGCGGGGCGACCATCCAGGCCGTGAACGACGTTTCGCTTTCGGTGGCACGAAACGAATTCCTGGCGCTGCTGGGCTCTTCCGGGTCGGGGAAATCGACGCTGCTGAATCTTATAGCGGGCCTGGACCGGCCCACGTCCGGTTCGATCATGGCGCAAGGGCAAAATCTCGCGGAACTCACGAGCATCGAGCTGGCGCGCTACCGCTGCAATACGATTGGCATGATCTTTCAATCGTTCAACCTGCTGCCGCGCATGACACTGGAAGAAAACATCGAACTGCCGTTGCGACTCGCGGAGGTGGATCGTGAAGAACGGCCCGGGCGCGTGCGCGAGGCGTTGGAGCGCGTGCGGCTGACGCACCGGCTGGGTCATCGTCCCACGGAACTTTCCGGCGGCGAGCAGCAACGTGTAGCGATCGCGCGGGCGCTGGTGAACCGGCCGAAGATTTTGCTGGCGGATGAACCAACGGGCAATCTCGATTCGGCAACAGGAGAAGCGATTCTGTCGCTGCTGCGCGACGTCCAGCGCCAACTGGGAATGACCATCGTGATGGTGACGCACGAACGGCCGCTGGCTGAACGCTACGCCGACCGGTTGGCGATCATGGGTGACGGCAAGCTTTTGTCAGCTTCGGAAATCACGAAAGAGGCCGCGCGATGAAACCCCGCGACCTCTCGGACCTGGCGTTCCGCAATCTTCGCGAAGCGATTTTGCGAAACGCCCTGACGACGCTGGGAGTGGCGGTCGGAGTGGCTTCGCTGGTGGCGATGTTGTCGCTGGGTGTGGGTTTGCAGGAGCTGGCTTCCAAACGGCTCTCGCAGAGCGGGCTGTTTGACACGATTTTCGTTACGCCAAAGAACAATTTCCGCGGCATGGGGCGTCCGCAACGCGAAGTGCAGTCCGATAAGCCGCCGCGGACCTTGGACGAAGACGCGCGCAAGGAGATCGAGAAGCTCCCCAACGTGATCGAGGTGTATCCGCAAGTGCGGTTTTTCACCGAGGTGCGCTTCAACAACAAACCGTTTGCGACGGTGGTGGCGGGGATGCCGGACTCTTCGCGCAATTCCGGTTCGTTCGATGGCATGCAGGGATATTTCTTCTCTTCGCCAACGGCGGACGAAGCGATTTTGCAGATTGAATTCGCAAAGGACCTTTCGGAAAAGCCCGCATCGCTCATCGGGCAGGACCTGGTGCTGCGGTATGCGGAACGCCAGGCGCTGCCGGCGAACGATGATTCGTCCACCCCGAGCGGCGAAACTTCGGGCGGTTTCTCCGTAGTGCCCAAGGAACTGCGCTTGAAGATTGTGGGCATTGTCGAAACGGAGCCGGCCGCCGGATATGGCGGCTATGGCAATGCGCGATTGTTGATGCCGCTTTCCACCGCATCAACGTTGCGCGCGGCGCAGGTGAACGACTTGCGCGATATCGTGCGCGACAACACGGCCAACAAAACCACGTACGCCTCGCTTTCCGTGCGCGCCAAATCGCCTTCCCAGGTGGAAACGCTGGAGGCATCAATCAAGTCCATGGGCTTTGCGGCGTACTCGCTGCTGGACGCCTCGAAATCGCTGCGCACGTTTTTCTCCGTGTTCGATCTGCTGCTGGGAATTTTTGGGAGCCTGGCGCTGGCGGTGGCGACGCTGGGAATCGTCAACACGCTGGTGATGGCGATTCTGGAGCGGCGGCGCGAAATCGGCGTGCTGAAAGCGCTGGGCGCGGCGGATTCGGACGTGCAGCAACTCTTTTTTGTCGAGGCTGGCGTTATGGGATTGTTCGGGGGATTCTTTGGAGTGCTGTTTGGCTGGTTGCTGGGGCGCGCGATCACCTTTGGCACAAACGTGTACTTGAAGCGGCAGAACCTGAATCCAATCGAACTTTCTTCCGTGCCGTGGTGGCTGGTGGTTGGGGCCATTGTGTTTGCCATTCTTGTCAGTTTGGCCGCGGGGCTCTATCCTGCTTCGCGTGCGGCCAAGCTCAATCCGGTTGACGCGCTGCGTTATGAGTAGGAATGCTCGGGCGTTGGCCTCTTTCGTCGGCCTGACCTCCCTGTTTTGCTTTTTGTGCTTCCCCAACGCCCTGCGCGCGGCGACGGAGCGCGTCGAGTGCAATTCCCTTCCCAGCAAATTCGTGCATCGCGCGGTGCCCTACTGCGTCATGCTTCCGCCGGCGTTTGACGCGGACAAGACGCGGCATTTTCCCATCCTTTATTTGTTGCACGGGCTTGGGGACAACGAACAGTTCTTCATTCATTCCGGGGAATGGAACCTGGTGGAAGACATGCGGGAGAAGGGCGAGCTGAAGGATTTCCTGATCGCCACGCCGGATGGGGGCACGAGTTTCTACATCAATGCGAAAGACGGGAAGGAACGCTACGAAGGCTTTCTGATGCAGGAATTCCTGCCGTTCATCGAGAAGCGTTATCGTGTGTTGCCGGGCCGCGCCAACCGGGCGATTTCGGGAATCTCGATGGGCGGCTACGGGGCGCTGCACCTGGCGTTCCGGCATCCGCAACTGTTCTCCGCCGTAAGCGCGCACAGCGCCGCGCTGATCGAGAAATTGCCCGTGTTTCTCGGCGGTGCAGCGGGGCAGAGCAATCAGCCCAATCGCGCGAGGATCTTTGGGGGCGTATTTGGCAGCCCGCCTGACCCCGTGTACTGGAATCAGGAAAGCCCGATCACGCTTGCGCGTACGGCGAATTTGGCGGGATTGAAGATTTACTTTGATTGCGGGGATCAGGATGATTATGGCTTCGACGCGGGGGCTGCGGTGCTGGACAAGGTCCTGACGACGCGGCACATTGCCCACGAATTTCACTTGTACCCCGGCCGGCACGATGCGAGCTACTTCGCGGCGCACCTTCCGGCGTCGCTGGAATTTCATTCGCGCCTGTTCGCGCGCGCAGGCCACGAATCTTAGTTTGTCCAGAAAGATGAGGGCGTGGCAGAATCGGGGGTTGCGAGTCCCCGCATTTACGCACTGGAGATCCGATGAACAGGCGAACGCCCGTTTTCACTTTGTGGCTTTTCCTTGCGTTGGTCGGTTGTGGAGGCGGAAGCGTAGGCAACTCGAATCCGCCGCCACCGCCGCCGCCAACGGACCCCGACCAACGCGCTGACCTTTTGCTGTCTCAAATGACCCTGGACGAGAAGATTCAGCTCGTGCACGGCAACTTCACTTTCCAGAACCCCGTCACCCCACGAGGTGCAGGGCTCTGGGTTCTCGGCATATCCAGGCTGGGGATTCCGGATCTCCTGCTCGCGGACGGGCCCACGGGAGTCGGGGACAGCGCAGGGCCGGCGACGGCACTTCCGTCGTCCATCGCGAGCGCCGCAAGCTGGGACTTGGATGAGGCCTACAAGTACGGACAAGTGATCGGCAAGGAAACGCGCGCGTTGGGCCTCAATGTGAACCTGGGAGGCAACGTCAATCTGATCGGGCGTGAGCCGCGCGATGGCCGCACTTTTGAGACCACGGGAGAAGATCCCTTTCTGGCTGGGGCGATCACCGCCGCGCACCTACGGGCTATTCAGGACCAATACGTGATTGCCGGTGTGAAGCACTTCGCATTGAACGACCAGGAGACCGCTCGCACGACGGCGAATGGCATTATCGATGAACGCTCGGCGCGGGAAAGCGACCTGCTGGCTTTCGAGATCGCGCTCAAGGACTCCAACGCTCAAATGGTGATGTGCTCCTACAACCTGGTGAATGGAGTGTACGCCTGCGGGAACGATCATCTCTTGAATGGAGTCCTGAAAGGAGATTGGGGATTCAATGGTTTCGTTCTATCGGACGCGTTCGCCGCGCAAAGCTCCGTGGCTTCCGCGATGGCGGGACTGGATCAGGAGCAGCCGGGACAGTACATGTTTGGAGGCATCTGGGTCCCCGAGAGTCTCGCGGCTGCCGTGCAGAACGGCGATTTGCCGCTCTCGCGCTTGAACAATATGGTGCATCGAATCGTTCGCGCGATGTACGCATCCGGCATCTTCGACCACCCCGCAGCGGTTCAGTCAATCGACGCGGCAGGTGACGCGGCCATCGCACGGGAAACCGAGGAGCAGGGCGCGGTGCTGCTGAAGAATGCCAACGGGCAACTGCCGCTCAACCCGTCGAACATTGCGTCAATCGTTGTGATTGGATCACATGCCGACGTCGGAGTGCTGTCGGGGGGAGGGTCTGCGCAAGTCATTCCAGTCGGCGGCGCAGCTCTTACTCTGCCGCCAGATTGCCCGGCGTACACACCAGGGCTGGGCGGACTGGCGTGCACGAATGCACATCAGACATTTGATCCCTCCTCACCGCTCGCGGCGATCAAGGCCAAAGCGCCGGCCGCCACTGTCACTTTCTACGATGGAAGCGATCCTGCACCAGCCGCTACGCTGGCAATGTCCTCGAATGTGGCCATTGTGTTTGTGAGCCAGTGGGAAAGCGAGGGGATGGACCTTCCGGACTTGAGTTTTTCCAACGATCAGGATGCCCTCGTGGCTGGCGTCGCTGCGGCCAATCCTCACACCATCGTGGTGCTGGAAAACGGTGGTGCCCAGACCATGCCGTGGCTTGGCAGTGTGAGCGCCGTGCTGGAGGCGTGGTACCCCGGCCAGCGCGGTGGCGAAGCGATTGCCAACATCCTGTTCGGCAGCGTGAACCCTTCCGGAAAACTTCCGATCACTTTTCCCGCGAGCGTGAATGACCTGCCTCGCCCCACCATTGCCATTCCGTCTCCGCCGGACTCGACCGCGCCCTTCGATGTTGACTACACGATTGAAGGATTCAACGTTGGATATAAGTGGTACCAAGCGCAGAATATTCAGCCATTGTTCGCATTTGGGCACGGACTCTCTTACACGACTTTTTCGATCTCGAATCTGCAGCTCGCGCCAAACGCGGCGGCGGCCAGCGGATTCCAAGTCAGTTTTGACTTGACGAACACCGGAACCCTTGCAGGCGCGGAAGTGGCACAAGTCTATCTGGGATTCCCGGACGGGATTGGAGAACCCGCGAAGCGCCTGGTCGGGTGGAGCAAGGTCCTGTTGCAGCCCGGCGCGCAACAACACGTGACAGTGGAAGTGGACGCGAACTCGTCGTCCCATCCGTTGTCCTACTGGAGCGCAAACGGTTGGGCGGTCGCGCCGGGCGAATACACGGTCTACGTCGGCAATTCATCCGACAACGTCAGCTCGGCGGGGGCATTTCAAGTCGGCCCGTAGACGAGCGTTCCTCGGGGGCTACTCGGTGGTCGAAAGGTAGACGGAACGGTTGATGGGGGCTCTCACTCCGATGCGTGCGAGGTTTCGGACAGAAGAATCATCGTCGCAGTTCCAGATCGCATCTGTGGATGGTGGAACGATTCCACAGCAAGATGATTCATCGAGAGAGTTCCAAGGCTTCGTGCCTCAACCAACTCTGGGAGTCACGCGGTGAAAAAACACGGCAAGGCAGTTTTGTGTCTTGGCAACGCCTTCGCTCTTATCGAGGGCCACCCAACTTCGTGTTGGCTATTGAACCGGGCACCCACCCGGGGATGTCCCAATGCTAAGGATGAATCACACGCCGTTGGGATTTGATGTGCTGCCACCAGATACACACCGGACGACGCATGCAGAAGTGCTCCGACCGTGAGGGTGGCGGCTAGTCTAGGTAAAAGACTTCTTTCATCATGGCGAAGCGCTCGCCGGGCTGGAGGCCCGGCACCGGCTCGAAGAGGGCGGACATTTCCTGCTGCCATTTGAGATTCGTTTCATCCTTGTCGAGAGCACTCCAGGCAGCGTCAAAATCAGCGACCTGCATAACCAATATCAAATCCTGCTCTCTGCGGAAGATGGAGTACTTGGAGATGCCCACTTCCTTGAGCTTGGCGAGCAATGCGGGCCAGACGTGGCGATGGGCTTCTTCGTACTGCAGTTCCTTGCCGGCTTTAATCCTCAATCGAAAGGCAACGCGAGCCATGTGGACCTCCCGATGAGACTTATGCAGAAGCGCCGAGTCTCTGCAACCTGGAAGCGCCGCGAAGAATTATATGCCCCAAGGGCGGGTGAGGCAGAAAACTTTTGTGATTTATGGGCTCGAGCCACAGGAGGATCACACCTTTAAGTCCAAATCTTCCAGTGGCTTGGCGACATTGGGGGGAATGAACCGCCGCCAGAGAGAACGGGTGATTTTTGGCAGGCTTGCACGTTTACACTCCATTCATGTGATTGTTACTGGGCCGTTACCAAGCACTGCGGCTCCCCTGCCACAATGAGAAGGATTCCGGAGGGTGGAAGGGGTTCCTATTCACACCGATGCCTATCGTTACGCGACGCACTACGGTAAACTACCGCCGATGCGATCAACGGCGCGAGAGCTGTATATGAAGCGCATCCTGATTATTGAAGACGATCGCGACATTGTCGAACTGGTCCGCTACAACCTTGCCAATGAGGGTTTTCAGGTGAATGCGGCCCTCGACGGCGCCTCCGGATTGTCCGCGCTCAAGAAAACGCCGCCGGATCTTCTGCTGCTGGATCTGATGCTGCCGAAGATTTCGGGGCTGGAAATCTGCCGGGAAGTGCGCAAGGACGAATCGCTGAACCGCCTGCCCATCCTGATGTTGACAGCGCGAGGCGACGAAGCCGACCGCGTGGTGGGATTGGAGATGGGCGCGGACGATTACGTTACGAAGCCGTTCAGCCCGCGGGAGTTGATTGCGCGGGTGAAAGCGCTCTTGCGGCGGGCCGAACCGCCCGCGGAATCACCGCGGATCATCGAGATTGGCAAGCTGGCGATCGATCCGGCATCGTACCGCGTCAGCCAATCCGGGAAGCCCGTACCGCTGAGCACGCTGGAATTCCGTTTACTGTATTACCTGGCATCGCGCCCCAATCGCGTGTTCACTCGAGATCAGTTGCTGGATGCGGTGTGGGGCACGGATCGATTCGTGACCCCGCGCAGCGTGGATGTGTACGTGCGGCGGCTGCGTGAGAAGATCGAATCGGATCCGGAGAACCCCCTGCACCTGAAGACGGTGCGCGGCGCGGGCTACTTATTCGAGACACGTGCAGCGTAAACTATTCTGGAAACTCGCGCTGACCTTTCTGGCGCTTCTGCTGAGCGTTCTGCTCGCAGTGGATTTCCTTGCCGAACGAGCCCTGCGAGGCAGCTACCAAAGCGACGTATTTAACCAACTGAAGACCATTGCGCGGGTTCTACCTTTCGACCAGTTGCACTTCTCCAACTTTCCGCCGGAATCCGCAGAAGATCTTGCCGTGCTGAAGCACTGGGTTGCCGGCGCGGCCAAGAGCGGCGCGCGGATAACCGTGATCACGGCAGATGGCCGTGTGATTGCAGACTCGCAATCAGAAACGCAAACAATGGAGTCACACGCGAACCGCCCGGAGGTGCAGGAGGCGTTGCGGAATGGTGAGGGCAGGTCCACGCGAACGAGTGTTTCAGTGAAACAGCCACTGCTCTATTACGCGGAACGCCACTATATTTCGGGAAGTGTGCCGGTGGTGGTGCGGCTGGCCCTGCCGCTGGAGGCGGTCGATGAAACGCTGGGAAATTTCCGGCGCAACCTCTGGCTGTGGTCGCTGCTGATCTTGATCGTTGCCGGAGCGATTTCATTGCTGGTGTCGAGGTCGTTCACCGAGCGGCTGGAACGCTTGCGCGAATTCTCGCGGCGCGTGGCGGAAGGCGATTTCCGGCCGCTGCCTTCGGACGGGACTGGAGACACGCTGGAAGCGCTGGGGTACTCGCTGAACCAGACGGCCGCGCGCATGGACCGCACAATTCGCACATTGACGGAGGAGCGCAATCTGTCATCGGCGATTCTGGGTTCCATGGTGGAAGGAGTCGCGGTGGTGAACGGCGGCGAGCGCCTGGTGTTCGCCAATCCCGGATTTGCGTCGATTCTGGGTCTCGACGTGCCGCCGGTGTCCGGAAGTGCGCTGCTGGAGGTGGTGCGCCAGACGGAGCTGATCGAGGCGGTGCGCCGGGTGCACGCCGGGGAGCCGCGCGTGGAAGCGGAAATCGTGACGGGGACACTGCGGCAGCACTTTTTTGCGGCGACGGTTGCGGCGGTGCGCGCGGGAGAAACCTCTGGCGCGGTGATCGTGCTGCACGACATAACGGAGTTACGGAGATTGGAACGAATCCGGCGAGACTTCGTGGCCAACGTATCGCATGAGTTCCGCACGCCGCTGACGGCGATTCAAGGATTTGCGGAAACGCTGCTCGCGGGCGCGGTGAACGACCCACAGAACCGCGACCGGTTTCTGGGGATCATCCTGGAGCATGCGCGGCGATTGGCGCGGCTGACGGAAGATCTGTTGAAATTGTCGCAGATGGATGCGGAGCGGCTGGAGCTGGAACTGCGCCCGGTCAGCGTTTCGCAACTGGTGGAATCCTGCTACGAGACCGCGCGCCACCAGGCTGCGGAAAAGGAACTGAACCTTTCCCTGAACCTGCCGGAACGCCTGCCCGATGTTTCCGGGGACGCGCGGCGGCTGCAGGAGGTGCTGCAGAACTTGCTGGACAATGCGATTCAGTACACACTCCCGGGCGGGAAGATAGTGCTGAGCGCCGAAGCCAAGAATGAAGAAGTGATCTTCACGGTGGCAGACACGGGCATCGGCATTCCGCAAGCCGACCAACCGCGGATTTTTGAGAGGTTTTACCGGGTAGACGTGGCGCGCTCCCGTGAAGC
>JBEKOE010000072.1:0-12508 GCA_049522075.1 Candidatus Acidiferrum sp. | reverse complement strand
CGGTCCTGGCGCGCATAGCAGTAATACGGCAGCACCGCGGTGATGCGCCATGCCGAAGCGCGTTTAAACGCATCAATCATCAGCAGCAGCTCGAGCAGGTGGTTGTCCACCGGGTAGCAGCACGGCTGCACCACAAACACATCGGCGCCGCGCACATTCTCGAGTATCTGAAAATAAATTTCGCCGTCGCTGAACCGCCCCAGCAGCGCCTGGCCCAGCGGCACATCCAAGTGCTTGCAGATCGCCTCGGCTAGCGCCGGATTGGCGGTCCCCGCAAAAATTTTGAATCGCTCGTCGTTCACGCCGCACACTCTCCGGTCACCGCTCCGCGGTGACGCGTCTCACGGAAAATGGCCCGGACCGGGCAATGTGCAATAAGGAATGGGAAGTCAGAAAGCGGAGCAACGCTGCGGATCAACCGATCCAGGCGCCTTTCGTCAAGCGCTGATACCTGGCCCGCGAGAGTGTCTCGCAGACGAAGGCCTGATCGTGCGGAAACCCGGCAACGGCTCGGCGCGCCTTTGCTGGGCTCGGGAACACTCCAAACACCGCCGAACCGCTACCCGCCAGCAAGGCTTCTGACGCCCCTCCACGGAGCAATGCCCGCTTGATTTGCGCAAGCCGGGGATGACGCCGGAAGACCGCCGCCTCGAAATCGTTCCAGAGGCTTTCTTCCTGCGCGCTCCAACACAGAGCACAGAACCTAAACAGTTTATGGTTCACCGCCGATTTTGTCAACGAAGCGAGTTCCGGCGCATGCAGCCAGCGGTAGGCATCCGGCGTCGGCACGTGGATCTCTTTTGGCGAAACAATCAGCAGCGTGCGCTTCTCCTGGTCCGGCAGAGGATAGATTTCGTCGCCCTTGCCCACGCCCAGCGCGCGCCCGCCAAACAGAAAAAATGGCACATCCGCGCCAAGTTCCGCGGCAATTTTCAGCAGCCGCACCGGCTCGATTCGTTTGCGCATGAATTGCAGGTACCCGAGCAGCGCGGCCGCGGCGTCGCTTGACCCGCCTCCCAGACCGCGCCCCGCAGGGATATTTTTCTGCAGTGTAATCTCCACGCCCGGCCGGATCTTCAGCTCCCGCCGCAGGGCATCCGCCGCGCGGTACACCAGATTCTTCTCCACGGCCTCCCGGGAAAGGGCCTCATTCCCGCGGATCAGCAGCGAAATCCCCGCTTGGCGGGAAAACCGGAAGCGTAGTGTGTCATGGAGGGAAATCGTCTGAAATATGGTGCGCAGTTCGTGGTAGCCGTCGGCGCGTTTGCCGAGGATTTCAAGACGCAGATTGATCTTTGCGTATGCCGGAATAC
The DNA here is from genome assembly GCA_049522075.1 of Candidatus Acidiferrum sp. Lineage (GTDB taxonomy): Bacteria > Acidobacteriota > Terriglobia > Acidiferrales > UBA7541 > Acidiferrum. The sequence continues at coordinate 11,195 of JBEKOE010000072.1, read as the reverse complement.
GGACTTCGCGCATGCGATTGGCTCAGGGTTTCGAATCGGCCACGGGCGACTTCTGCGCCACGCGGTGCTTCACTTGGCCCAGTTTCTTTTCGAGTTCCGCTACTTTGTCGCTCTCCAGATCGGCGGGAAGCGAGCGCCGCCATTCGCCCAGCGACTTCTCCCATTCCGCCGCCGCCAGATCCATGCGCCCCTGCTTGGCGTAAACGTCCCCGAGATGCGTGCGGATCGTGGGGTCGTGGGGCTCGCGCTCGGCAGCCTTGCGCAACGCCGCCTCGGCATCTTCGATCTTGTTCTGCTTGAAGTAAGTCCACCCCAGACTGTCGAGATACGCGCCGTTGAACGGCTCCTGATCCAGAGCGCGCTGGATCATGTCGCGTGCTTCGTCGAGGCGCAGGCCGCGATCGGCTAGCATGTAACCGTAATAGTTGAGCGCTTCGGCATTCTTGGGATTCACCGTCAGCACTTTCTTGAATTGCTCTTCGGCCTTGTCGTACTGCTTCTGGCGTTCATAAATCGCGCCCAGCAGGAACCACGTCATCTCGTTCTCGCGCGGCTCACCCGGAAGCGTCTCGGCCTTGTGCGCCATCTCTTCCGCTTCCTGGTAGCGGTGGCTGCGTTCGTAGATCTGCGAAATGTTCAAGTACAGCTCGCGATCGGCGGCCGTGCCCTTCAAATTCGCTTGCAGCAGCTTCGCGCCCTCGTCGGCTTGCTGGTTTTCGCCGAGCAGCAAGGCATAGGTGGCCCGCACAGCCGCGTCATTCGGATATTTCGCCAGCGCTTCTTTTCCCGTCTGCAGCGCCTTCGACAAATCCTTCGCCTGCCGGTAGGTTTCCATGATCAGCATGCGCGCGCGGCGGTCTTCCTCTTCGCCCAGGTGGCCCAGCTCCTGAAAGGTGTAGATGGCCGCTTGATAGTTATTCGTATCGCGGTAAAGTCCGCCGAGTTGCTGGTAAAGAATAGCCAGCTCGCGGCGCCGCGAAGGAAGCACGGTGGATTGCGTCTTGACGCCGGTCACGGCATCGGATAGCACGCGGATCGCATCCTCAAAGCGGCCCTGCGCTTCGTAGATCATCGCCTCGTTGTACATCACCTCGACGGTGCCGGGGGCGTACTGCCGCGCCTTGACGACGCTTTCTTCAGCCTTATCCAGCTGATGCAGTTCGCGGTAAATCTGCGCCATCCGCAGGTACACGTCCGCGTCATCGGGCATCAGATCGGCCAGCTTCTGATACACGGAGAGCGCATCGGCATATTTCTCCTCGGAAAGCAGCGTCTGGCCCAGGCCGCGCAGATGCCCAAGCTCCGAGGGATCGAGATCTACCGCCTTGCGGTAGGCCTTCTCGGCCTTGGCGAATTCGCGCGTTTGTGTGTACGCATCGCCGAGAAGATCGTCGAGCGTCGCAGAAGGCGAGCGGGCAATCATGCCCTCCAGTAGCGAGATCGCCTCTTCGGATTTGTTTTCGTCCAGGTAGAGCTGCGTAAGCTGTTCGACGGCCGCTTCATTCTCCGGGTCATCCTTCAACATGCCGAGCAGCACCTTTTCGGCTTTGTCCGGTTCGTTGTGCAGGCGATAGAGACGCGCCAGCCACAAGGCGGCTTCCTGGTCCGTCGGGTCCAGGCGGTGGACCTCGCTGTATTCCGCGATGGCTTTGCTCACCATTTCCGTTTGAACGCCGGAGCCGTTGATATCCCCCAGACTGCGCAGGTAGATGCGCGCCAGCAGGCGGTGCGTGGCCAAATCGTTGGGATCGCGCTTCAGGATTTCGTTGGCTTCCACCATGGCGTCGTGCACGCGTTGCGCTTTCCAGTACATCTCTGCCAGGCGCTCCCCGATGATGGGGGATTGCGGGTCAATGGCGTAGGCCTTTTTATAAGCCTCGATGGCTTTGCCGGCCAACTCGCTTTGGCTGGTTAGCTCATACTGCTGCTCGTAAATATGCCCGAGCGCGAAATTGTAGTAAGCCTCAGCGCGGGGGGGGACCTTTTCCTGTGCGGGCGGAGCCGATGGGGCGGGTGACTGCGCCAGCGCCGCCGCGCCACTGAAGGCGGCGACGACAAGGGTGGAGATAATTCGGTTAAGCTTCATAGGAGTCCCGGAGAAGTCAGTATCCCATGCGCGGTAAACGCGGTCAAAAGCGAAAAGGCGGGCGTTTCGGTGTCCGGCAGCAGGACCCAAGAGTGAGATGCGGGGCGGTCAAAAAGGGTTGAGGAGGGGTTGACATCCTACCGTATTTCTGCAATAATGGAAATATGAAGAAGCCCGATCCCCTGCTCGTCACGCGATGCGCCGACCGCTTTGCCGCTCTTGGCGCAGAGCCCCGGCTGCAGATTGTGCGTTTGCTCCTTTCCGCGCACCCCACCGGAATGGTCGCCGGCGAGGTGCAGGAGGATTTGGGGATTCCCGCATCCACGCTGTCGCACCACCTGGAAAAGCTGCGGCAAGTCGGTTTGGTTTCCGTGCGCCGCGCCGGCACTTTCCTCTGGTACACGGCGAACGCGGATGCGCTTCGCGAGGTCCTGGGGTTTTTGTACGAGGAATGCTGCACGCGCAATCGCGCCGTCCCCGCGGAGTCGATTGCGCAAATTTCAAAATGAAAGGAAGGTAAGGTCATGGGCAAGATTCAGGATGCGGTGAAGGAAAAATACGGCGCGGCGGCAAAACAGGTGGCTGCGGGAAAAACCGCGTGCTGCGGCGGCGGTGCGCAGCTTAGCGGCTGCGATCCCATCACCCGCAATTTGTACGACGCCGCGGAAAAAGCGGCGCTGCCCGCGGACGCCGTGGCGGCTTCGCTCGGCTGCGGCAATCCCACTGCCCTGGCGCAACTGCAACCGGGTGAAACGGTGCTGGATCTCGGCTCCGGCGGCGGCATCGATGTGCTGCTCTCCGCCAAGCGCGTCGGGCCCACCGGCAAAGCCTATGGCCTCGATATGACCGACGAGATGCTCGCCCTGGCGCACGAAAACCAGAAAAAGGCCGGAGCGCAGAACGTGGAATTCCTCAAGGGCACAATCGAAAGCATCCCACTTCCGGACAACACCGTGGACGTCATCATCTCCAACTGCGTGATCAATCTTTCCGGAGACAAGGACCGTGTTCTGCGCGAGGCTTTCCGCGTCTTGAAACCCGGCGGCCGGCTCGCCGTTTCTGATGTGGTCATTCGCGGTGAGGTGCCTCCCGAGATTCGCAAGAGCATGGAATTGTGGGTGGGCTGCATGGCCGGCGCGCTGCAGGAAACGGAGTACCGCGAAAAGCTCGCCGCCGCCGGGTTCCAGTCCATCAGCGTGGAACCCACGCGCGTTTATCGGGCAGATGAAGCCTCCGAGTATTTGGTGGCCGCGGGCCTGGACCCTGCGGTTGTCGGGCCAAAGATCGAAGACAAATTCATCAGCGCCTTCATCCGCGCGAACAAGCCGCTGGCGGTTTCTTGCTGCAATTGAGGTTGGCTATCAATGCAACCGCCATTCAACGTGCTGTTTCTCTGTACGGGAAATTCCGCGCGCTCCATCCTGGCCGAAGTGATCTTGAATCATCGTGGCAAGCCCAATTTCCACGCCTTCAGCGCGGGCAGCCATCCTACAGGGCGGGTCAATCCGCTTGCGCTGAAGCAACTCGAAGTGGCCGGTTTAGCCGTGGCTGGCTTACGCAGCAAGAGCTGGGACGAGTTTGCCAAGCCCGGCGCCCCGCAAATGAATTTTGTTTTCACGGTCTGCGACAATGCTGCGGCAGAGGTTTGTCCCGTGTGGCCCGGCCAGCCGGTCACTGCGCATTGGGGTGTTCCCGACCCTGCCGCGGTCGTGGGAACCGTTGAGCAGATGGAGCGAGCGTTTCGCGATGCCCTTGTGACCTTGGACCGCCGTATCGGCTTGTTCCTGAGCCTGCCGCTCGCCAGCCTCAGTCAGCTCGACCTAAAAAAAGAAGTCGACCACATCGGCCTGGAATAAAGGATCGCAGACGGATCTCCACTCGCCACTTCCCCGCTGCCCGGCCAAGCCTCTTGGAGTGCGGCGGCTCGCCGCCGCTTTTGCGGCGTAACCTACTCCGCGAATTTGCCTCTCTCACGAGGACATTGCGGCGGCCAATCCGGTTGCCGATCTTCACATCGCATCATAGAAGTTTCCCGCGGACCACCCTTGCACCTCTCAATGCAAAAAGTGCCGCATGCTCGTAAACACCATCGCCAATCCGAGCCGGTCAGCCGCGGCAATCACATCCACGTCCTTGATCGAACCGCCCGGCTGAATCACAGCTGTGGCGCCTGCCTTGGCCGCCTCTTCCACTCCATCCGGGAACGGGAAGAACGCATCGGAGGCCACCACGCTTCCCTGCAGCGATTTTTGCGCCTTGGCCACGGCGATTTTGACGGAGTCCACGCGGCTCATCTGGCCGGCGCCCACGCCAAGCGTGGCGCCCTCTTTCGCAAACACAATCGCGTTGGACTTCACGTGCTTGCAGATTTTCCATGCGAACCGCAAATCCGCCAGCTCTTTTTCGGTCGGAGCGCGCTTCGTCGCTACCTTCAATTCCCCGCCCTGCAAACTGCCCAGGTCCGGCTGCTGCGCCAGCACGCCGCCCAGAATGCGCTTCAATTGAAGTTCCTTGTCGGGCTCAAACCCGCCTTGCGGCAAAACCAGCAGGCGCAGGTTTTTCTTGGCCGCGAAAATCTCCTGCGCGCCCTCCGCGAACCCCGGCGCAACGATGCATTCCACGAACAACTTGGCCACCTGTTCCGCGGTCACGGCGTCCACAATGTGATTGAACGCCAGCACCCCGCCAAACGACGAAACGGGATCGCAGGCGTACGCTTTCACATACGCATCCAGCAGCGATTTCTGTTCCGCCGCGCCGCAGGGATTGTTGTGCTTGATGATCACCGCCGCGGGCCCCTCGAATTCCGCCACCAGGCTGCGCGCCGCTTCCAGGTCAACATAGTTGTTGTAGGAAAGTTCTTTGCCTTGCAGTTGCTTCGCCGCGGCTAATCCTTCCGGCGGCCGCCCGGCGGGCACATACAATGCCGCTGCCTGATGCGGGTTTTCTCCGTAGCGAAGTTCCTGCTTGCGCCGCAGCGCCAGGTGCACGCGCTCGGGCAGCTTGGGCCTGGGCGCGACTTCCAGTTTGCCGCTGATGTCGGTGAGCCGCTCGAGTTCCGTGGTGATCAGGCCATCGTACCGGGAAGTTGTGGCAAACACCTTCCGCGCCAATTCGATCCTCGTCGCCAGCGTGGTATCGCCCGAACTCTCGAGTTCGCTGGCCACGCGATCGTAGTCCGCAGGATCCGTGACCACAGACACACTTTCAAAGTTTTTTGCCGCCGATCGCAGCATCGTTGGCCCGCCAATATCAATGTTCTCGATGAGCTCCTCGGCGGTGATGTACCCGCGCGCCGCCGTGGCCTCAAACGGGTAGAGATTCACCACCACGAGATCGATCGGCGCTATGCCGTGTTCTTTCGCCTGCTTCTGATCCTCCGCGTGATGGCGGCGGTAGAGCAGCCCGCCGTGCACCTTCGGATGCAGCGTTTTCACGCGTCCGCCCAGCATTTCGGGCCAGCCCGTGAACTCGGCAACATCCTTGACGGGAATGCCTTCTTCGCGCAACAGCTTGGCCGTGCCGCCCGTCGAGAGCAGCTCAATCTTCAGCGCCGCCAGCCTCCCGGCAAACTCTATGATGCCGGTTTTGTCGTAAACGCTGAGCAGCGCTCGCTCCACTCCCATGTCATCCTCCGCTGATGAAAAGAACCCATTAGTGTACGCGGAGGGACGGAGTTTCGGAAAGCCGCTGCCTGTGGGAAAAACCGACGGGAACGGTGGATTTACGTCGTGGGATTACGACTTCACGAGGGCTTTCAGCTTGACTTGGCCGTCCACCACTTCCACGACATATTCGACATCGCGGCAGTTCTTCTTTTCCTGAAGGTCCTTGGTCTTCTTGCGCACGAATTCCTTGAACCCGGCTTTGTTGAGCTTGGAGGTCTCTTCGCCGGCATTTTGTTTGGCTTGCAGAAAAGCCGAGTAGAGCTGATCGACCTTCTCGGTTTCCTTCTCCGGCTCCGAACAAACCACGCGAAACGCCCGCGTTTCCGCGGCGCCCGCAGCAGGAGCCGCCGCCGTCGGTTTGGGCAGGGTTTTGGTGCGTTCGGCCTCGATGGCCTTCGCGGCGGCGCCAAAGTGGCGCTGAACTTTCCCCTCTTCGCGCTGCGCCAGGCGTTTCCGGAAAATGTCCTTATACTTCGCGTACGTTTGCGCAAGGTTGTTGAACCGGAAGCGCTGCCCGTATTTCATATCCCCGCCGCGTTCCCCATAGCGCTTCGCAATCAGCTCGATGCGCCATTCGATTTCGGTGGGCGGGCGTTTGCGGCCGCCTCCGAAGAAGGCGTCGTACTCGATCTTCAGTTGCCTGATATCGCGCTCAAGTTGCGCCAAATCTTCGTCGATGGTGGCCATGGAGCGAGTTCCCTCGAACCCCCATGCTAGGTGCGTAGCGCGCAAGCGTCAACCGGGAAGCGCTGGGGCGCTGCCGATCAAACACCGGGCGCCAGGGCAACCGGCTGGCCTTCCGGGCAGCGGGCCGATTGCGGGCGCAATCCCCGCTGTGCTCAAATGTCGCCGTGGGCTCCCACACCAAGCACGAGCTTTCCTCCGAGCAAGCAGCGCTCCTGCGCCGTGTGCCCTCGGTGGACGAATTGCTCCTGCGTCCCGGCCTCGTTTCCCTAAGCCGCGAGGTGGACCGCAGCTTCGTGGTGGAAACGACCCGCGAGGTGCTGGAAGGATTGCGGCGCGAGATCACCTCAGGTGAAGCGCAATCCGAGGAGGTTCTGCACCCCGCTGCCATCGAAAAACGCATCGTGGATGTCATGCAAAGGGAATTTGCGCCGTCCCTGCAGCCGGTGATCAACGCTTCGGGAGTAATTCTGCACACCAATCTGGGCCGCGCGCCTCTTTCCGCGCACGTGGTGGAAGAGCTTGGCCACACAGCTACGCAATATTCCAATCTGGAGTACGATCTGGAGGCCGGAGCACGCGGAAAACGCGATGTGCACACAGCGCGGCTGATCCAGCGCCTGACCGGGGCGGAATCGGCGATCGTCGTGAACAACTGCGCGGCAGCCGTGCTTCTCGCCCTCGCGGCGCTGGCTCGTGGCGGTGAGGTCATCATCTCGCGCGGCGAATTGATCGAAATCGGCGATGGCTTCCGCATTCCGGAAATTATGGTGCAGAGCGGTGCCGTTCTGCGCGAGGTGGGTACGACGAACCGCACGCGCCTTGCCGACTACGAAAACGCCATCAACGATAAAACACGGCTGCTTCTCCGCGTGCATCCCTCGAATTTCACCGTGACCGGATTCACGGAAAAGCCCGAGGTGGCGGACTTGATCGCGCTCGGCGCGCGCAACGGTTTGCCCGTCGTAGAGGACTTGGGATCGGGATGCCTTGTCGATCTTTCCGTCAGCGGCATCATGGAGCCCATCGTACGCGAAAGTGTTGCCGCAGGCTTTTCGCTGGTGCTCTTCAGTGGAGACAAATTGCTGGGCGGGCCGCAAGCCGGCATCATTGCGGGGAAGAAGGAATTCATAGTGAAGGTGCGGCGCCATCCGTTGTTCCGTGCCTTGCGCGTGGACAAACTGACCATTGCGGCGCTGGAGGTGACGCTGCGCGCGTATCTCCGCGGCGCGTGGAGCGATATTCCCGCACAACGCATGATCCGGTTGCCGCTTGAAGAAATTGCCGCGCGAACCAAGAAACTCCACGGTGCGCTCCAGCCGCACGCCGCCGTATCGGACGCTGAAATCGAAATCGCGGATGGCAGTTCGCTGGTCGGCGGCGGCTCCACTCCCGCACAGTCCTTGCCCACGAAAGTGCTCCGCATCGCCAGCGCTCGTCATTCGTCGGCCCAACTCGAAGCCCGACTGCGGCAAGCACCCGCTGGAATTCCCGTGATTGCGCGCATCGAGGACGATCGCCTGTTGCTCGACCTGCGCACCGTCTTTCCGGAGCAGGAACCGGTGCTGCTGCAATCTCTGGTTGCCGCTTTAGGTTGAGTATCGCCATACTTTCCCCATGCTCTCTTTTCAAGTCGCCAAAAATTGCCTTCTCTCCGTGCATAAGCCGCTGCCTCGGCTGCGCCCCGGCTGGGCATTGATTCGTGTTCACCTCGCGGGCATCTGCAATACCGACGTCGAAATCCTGCGCGGCTATCACCAGTTTCGCGGCACGCCGGGGCACGAATTTGTCGGCGAAGTCGTGCAGGTTGCAGGCGTCTCCGCCAAAACGCAGAAGCGTTGGCTCGGCAAGCGCGTGGTGGGCGAAATCAATGTGGCTTGCTCCGCCTATGGCTACAAGCCGGTGTGCGCATTCTGCCGGCGGGGCTTGAAGACCCATTGCGCCCGGCGCACGGTGCTCGGCATCGTTGCGCACGACGGCGCATTCGCGGAATACCTCGCCCTGCCGCTGGAAAACCTCCACGTCGTTCCGAAAAACGTGAACGACGCCAAGGCCGTCTTCGTCGAACCGCTCGCCGCCGCGTGCCAGATCCTGGATCAGTTGCACATCCGCGAATTCTCCACCGCCGCGGTCCTCGGCGACGGCAAGCTCGCTCAGCTCATCGCCCTCGTTTTGCAGGCTGCGGGCACGCGCGTTGTTCTTTACGGCAAACACGCGAACAAGCTCGCTTACGCGCGAAAGGCGGGAATCACCACAAAGAGAGTTCGCGGCGACGCCAGCGACTTGCGGCGTGTGAAGGAAACTTATCGTCTCGTCGTCGAAGCCACGGGTTCACCCACTGGCTTGACTCTCGCGCAGCACATGACTGAGCCGCGCGGCACGCTGCTGCTGAAGTCCACCTTCCACGGCGCGGCTCCCGTGGAAACGTGGCCGATTGTAGTAAAGGAAATCACCGTAGTCGGTTCGCGCTGCGGTCCCTTCGCCAAAGCCATCACGCTGCTGCGTTCCGGCAAGGTCGACCCTACGCCGCTCATCTCGCGCACGTTCGCGCTGAAAGCTGCGCCCCAGGCCATCGCCTATGCGCAAAAGCGCGGCGTTATGAAAGTTCTCCTGACCACCTCATCGCCGAGTTAGAGCGGTTTGTGTCCGCGGAAGGCTCCGCGAGCCCAGGATTCGTTTAAGGGAGAGAGCTTACAAACGGTTGATGCACGACGCGACGCACGCTGCGCCGAAACCGTTGTCAATATTCACCACAGCCACGTTGGACGCGCACGAGTTCAGCATTCCCAGCAGTGCCGCCACGCCGCCAAAGCTCGCGCCATAGCCCGCGCTCGTTGGCACGGCGATCACCGGCACGCCGACAAGCCCGCCTACGACGCTCGGCAGCGCGCCTTCCATGCCCGCAATGCAAATGATCACGCGCGCTTTGGTCAGAAGATCCCGGTGCTCCAGCAACCGGTGAATCCCCGCGACGCCCACGTCAAAAAGTTGCTCCACGCGGTTGCCCATCAACTGCGCGGTCAAAACCGCTTCCTCCGCCGCGGGAATGTCGCTGGTGCCCGCGGAAACAACCAGGATCGTGCCCTTCCCGGTGATTTCGCGGGTGCGCTCAATGGTGATCACGCCGGATAGAGGATGAAATTTCGCACTGCGGTTGATGCGTTTCACGGCCGCAAACATTTTTCCGTCCGCACGCGTCACCAGCACGTTGTTTCGCGACGCTCTGGGCTTCAGCATGGTGCGCGCAATTCCCGCCACTTGCGCCGGCGTTTTGCCCTTGCCAAAAATCACTTCTGTGTAGCCCTGGCGCAGCCCCCGATGATGATCCACCTTGGCAAAACCAATGTCCTCGAACGGCAGATGCTTCAGCCGCTCCACAGCGGCTTCCGGCGAGAGCTTCCCCCCGCTTACGCCCTCCAGTAATTTGCGAACATCGGATTCGTTCATAAATGATTCCCGCGGCCCATGCTATGGATTGGGCCAGCCCATAATCTTTCTAGCGGCCTGATTGTCCGCGTACACTTGCCACTCAGCAATCAAGCCATTGCGCACGACTGCTCTCCACGCCGCCGGCACGCTCCAGTGATTCTCTTTCGGGAGTTTTCCTTCCACCGCGTACGTCGCTTCCGCAGTGCCGAACGACGCCACCACATCACCGTGCGAAAAAACTTCCGAGTGCGACACGCGATAATCCGGAAACATGCGGAAGTAGCCCGTCCAACCCTTGCGCATTGCTTCACGGCCCTGCACGCGGTTCCCCAGTCCATCCACGAATACATGGTCTTCGGTCATCAACGCGCAGAGTTGCTCCACATCCGCCGCGTTAATGCGTTCCATGAAGGCGAGCACGACGTCGATCGGGGCGGCACCGGTCATAAAATGACCTCGCTTCATCGGGAAGTCTAGCATAGCCGGCGGAGGCGAAGTTTCACCGGCCTCGGCTTGACTTGCCGCGGGGGCGTTGCCAGACTGTTCGTGCCCGCGCAAATCCCATGACTCCAGCTCAAACACAGACCATCACCGTTGGTGTGACCGGAGCGAGCGGCACCATTTTCGCCCAAAAGACGCTGGCTTTCCTCGAAGAAGATCCGCGCGTCACGCGCGTGCATTTGGTCGTGACGGAAACCGGCCTGCGGCTCCTGGCCGAAGAACTGGAAATCACTTCCGGCGATTTGCGCCAGCTTCCCAGCCGCATTCTGGGGCGCGCCTCGCAAAAAATCGAAACTATCTCGAATAAGGATGTCGGCGCCTCCATCGCCTCCGGCAGTTACGATGTCGACGCCATGATTGTTGTGCCCTGCACCATGGGCGCGCTGGCGGCCATTGCCAACGGCACCAGCGACGACCTCGTGGCGCGTTCCGCCGATGTGATGCTGAAGGAAGGCCGCAAGCTCATTCTCTGCGTGCGCGACACTCCGTTCAATCGCATCCACCTCGAAAATATGCTGCGCGCGCAGCAGGCCGGCGCGGTCATCATGCCCGTGGTGCCGGCGTTTTATCACAAACCGAAAACGATTGACGATGTCGTGACGCAATATGTTTGCCGCGTCCTGGGGCAGGCCGGGTTGCCGCAGGAAAGGATGTATCGCTGGACCGGCAGCGCGCCCGCAAAGAAGGCAGCGCCGTAGGCAGAGATGGCCGGCCGAATCCGCACAATCCTCGAAATGATCAAGTTTGAGCACTCGGTGTTTGCCTTGCCGTTTGCTCTCACCGGCGCGTTGCTCGCGGCGCGCTCCAGGCAGCACGGCTGGCCCACG
>JBEKOE010000071.1:0-18965 GCA_049522075.1 Candidatus Acidiferrum sp. | reverse complement strand
AGCGCAGCTCGACCAGGTCGCGCTGCGCTTGAATCAACGCCCGAGAAAAACTTTAGGCTTTGAGACGCCTGCGAGTAGACTTCAAGCAAGTGTTGCGTCGACCGTCTGAGCCGGCAGCGCAAACCGGGCATGTGATTTTCAAACCTTTTGTCTCAACGCGGTGTGGAGCCCGGGAGGCGAGTTGGCGGTGTCGCGGTTACAGAGGAGAGGAGTTGGACGGCGACACCGCATTGGCCATCATCGAACAGCTCGACGCGAACGACTTGGCCGATGTATTCGCGGTCGCGGAGGCCGGCGGGCGAGTGATAGGGGAGTGTGACGAAGAGACGCATGCTTTCTTGGTAGTACTCGCGCTTGGTGAGGAAGTAGAATCCTTCGCGCGAGACATTCCTCGTGGTGCCGATTTCTTCGAAGAATTCGGAGCGCGGACCGCAAGGACAGACCTTCACAGGCTCGCTGATTGTTACTCGGCGGCTCCGGCGATGGTATACGTGACGAGTGTCCTACATAAGACAATCACACCATGTCTTGACCGGAAGCGGCACAAAAGTGTGCTTAATAGAACAGCATCTTCACGGAAAGCCCAGATAACTCTTTTCAGCAGGATTTGTCACTAGCCTGATGGACTCAACGCCTGGTAACCGGAAATCTCTAACAATGTCGGCGCCGTCAAGAGTTGTTGGAGCTGCTGGACCGCTTGAATCCGACCATTGAGGAGTTAACCGCAGCCGTCGAGCGGGAAGCCAGGAAGCGACCCGACGTGATGCGGCTGATGACACATCCTGGCGTGGGTCCGCTTACGGCACTCGCCTTCGTGTTGATCATTGGAACTTGGGAACGCTTTCCATGCGGTAAGCAGATTGGCAACTATGTGGGGATGATTCCGTGTGAGGACTCCAGTGCTGGCAAGCAGCGATTGGGGCACATCAGTAAACAAGGCAGTTCGTTGTTGCGCTTGTTGCTGGTGGAGGCAGCCCAAGCAGCGGCGCGTATTCATCCCGACTGGAGACGTCGGTACATTCACCTGGCGATGCGTCGGCACAAGAACATTGCCAAGGTAGCGATGGGGCGCAGGCTGGCAGTTCGTTTGTACTGGCTGTGGCGGAATGGATGTGAGTATTCGCCGTCGTTCGAGTTCGGTTCGTACGTGGGACAGCTCGGAACCGGACATGGTGTGAAGTAGAACACCGTCCACATGATGGGGCATCCCGCTCCCCGAAAGGGGAGTTTGAAGAAGTAATCATGGTCGAAGTTTTGATCGAAGAGATGTCTGGGTCGGACTGAAACTGACCGAAAGATTACGAGCGAGCCGTGGTCGTCGATGCAAAGGTCAAAGAAGGACAAGGAAGACCACTCTTCGGAGCGAATGGAGAAGTGCGCTCAAAAAGGATTTGACAGGGCTGACATTGTTAGAGATGTACGGTTAGCGCGTTTACCAGGACTTGACCAAAAGACTGCACGGGGTTAAGAAAAGCGGAAGGGGCCAAACCGATATGTCCTTCTCAAAAACAAGCGAGGCGAAAGTGGAACATCTTCGGGACCTATTTGAAGGCAGAGAAGCAATTTACATTGAAAAGGGTGCCTTGCACGTTAAGGTAAGCAACATTCATTTGGGTCGAGGTAAGTGCTGTATATTAGCGGATGTCGAGGAGATTCCGACAGTTGGTTTTCCAACCGGCAGGTACTGTGAAGTTCCCAGTCCCGGGCGCTGGGCAATCGGAGCCGGTTTCCTGACAAGAACCTCTGACAACATTTGGCGTATGGGTTACGGCGGCTGGGGCCTTTTCTTTGCTCCGAGGATAGTCGAGGGTGTCCTGAATCTCGCCCTCCAGTTTCCGGAAAGTCTTGACGCACACCAACGCTACAAAGCGATTTGGCGCTATCTGTACGATACATGAAGCCCTTGAGCCAACTGACCCACTTTGGGAGGGGACCCTTATTTACTAACTTTACCAACCAGTAACTTAGAAAATGCTTCAGCGGATCTGGGAACGAGTCAAGCAGTTGGTACCACGAAGTAGGCATTGAGCCATTAACCGCATCGACCTGGTTTTCTCCTGGCAGGCCTGCAGAAGACATCCTGGAGACAGCCTTCAGCAAGAATTAGACTTCGTACGATCACTTCGGCAACTCCGCCCCAGTCAGGGGCCACCCGGACATAATTGCGCGTGCCATGGTGGCCATTCTCGAGCGGAAAAGCCTGTTCGCAACACTGTTTTCAAAGTCTCGATATGCGAGAATCTACAGACAATTATCCAATTGAACTCAGTGTGCGAAGTTGGGTCGCCTCCAAGCCCATTCGCGTTTGCCCCTCTGCTCGCATAAGTTTCGACTGTTGGGCCGTGAAATGCAGATCGCCCTTCATCAACTGCCGGACCTGTTTGCGTTCCCATTGGCCCTGCATGATTCCGGTGTCAGAGTGGCTGTTTGAGCCAAGCAACAAATGGCCGATTTCATGCGCCATAACGCAACCGAGAATTATGGGGACCTCGAACTCGGCACCGTCATTCCTGGCGAGACTCACCGCATGTTCGTAGTACACACTGGCTAGAACTGGAAGGACTGCAAAACCAAAGGCACAGTCTTGAACACCATTCCGGGCGTGATCAGAGAGCACCCGCAGCACGATGTCGGTGGGTTCGAGCGGCTGTTGACAAGGGTCTGTAGAGATAACTGCGGATCGCCCCAGTGGGCAGTCTATCCAGACCACATTCAAGCCGGCCTCACCGAGGATTCGGCCAGCTTCGTGTTCCGCCTTGGATACCGTTGCGGCTGTTGCTTCAGGTAGCTTACGTCGGCAACCAGGGACGCCACATCCTGCGCGGGCCTGGCTTCAACAACGCCACTTGGACGCAGCAGGGGACCCTCATCCCTGTCTCGCCGAACCCGAACACGCTCGCCTGCCCAACGGGTATAAGTGCTGCCGCGTACCAATGCACGGGAGGCTTCGCACCCGTCGGTCTGTCGAAGGACCAAATTCGCCCGTACCTGGGATACTCTAATATTACGATGGAGTTGAGCGACGTCAATTCCAACTACAATTCGTTGCAAGTCAGCCTGACGAAGCGCACAGGAATCATCACTTCCACCTTTGCCTATACGTATTCAAAGACGATGGGAAATGGCGGTGGTGTGGGTGACGCTTATAACGAAAACCCCGAGCCGGAATGCCCTTTCACTTGCCTCGTCAGCACCGCCGCCAGCCCCGTTTTGGTCAACGGTGCAACTACGGCAGTAGCAGGCGGAACGCAATCTGGCGGCGTGGTGCGAACTTGGAAGCAATATGACTATGGCAAATTGAGTTTCGACGCCACGCACATCGTGGCACTAACCTTCACCGTCGAGTCGCCCTGGGGCAAGAGCATGACGGGCGTGCAAGGCGCCCTGGTAAAAGGGTGGTCGCTGAGCGCGCTCATGCACTACCAATCTGGAGCCCCCCTCACGGCAGCAGCTTCGCAAGCCGTTGGCTTGAATGGCGCGAATGTCGCCCGGCGGGCAAACCTTGTTGCAGGCCAATCCATTGGATTTACCGGCTCATGCGCGAACCCCAAAGCGATATGCTGGGTCAATCCGAACGCTTTTGCAGCCGCGAGCGTACTCGGTGCGGGTAACGCCCCCATAGGCAATATCATCGGGCCCAACTTTTATCAGTGGGATCTGTCGTTGCGAAAGACCGTCAATTTGCCTTTCAGGGAAGGCATGCGCCTGCAGTTCCAGGCGGATGCGTTTAACGCCTTCAACCGGGCCAACTGGAACAATCCTACCGTGAATAACGCTGGCTCCTCCAGTTTTGGACAGATCACCAGTTCACTGCCGGCGCGCGTTCTTCAGATCGGCGCGAAATTCAACTTCTGAAGCTGTGGGCTCCCGGACTCTAAGGTAAACTCTCAATTGGATTCCGGGAGCTCTTACTATGCTGAATCAGGTCTTTTTATGACTAATGTGTTCCGTTGTTTGGCACTTGCTTTGTGTTTGCCGTTGCTCTCCGGTCGAGGCGCAGCGCAGGTTGCGCCGTTGATCGCGAATATCAATGCGCGCCAGGTCACTAGCCTGGATGGCCAGTGGCAGGCCATTGTTGATCCCTATGATGTTGGAGCGTTGGACTACCGTGCTCAGCCACTGAAAAACAACCACGCGTTTTACAAGAACTACAAGCCTCAGTCCGAATCGGAGCTGGTCGAATATGATTTCGATACTTCCGGCCAGCTCCAAGTGCCCGGTGACTGGAACACACAGCGCGAGTCGCTGCTGTTTTATGAAGGAAGCGTCTGGTACAAGCGGTCCTTCGATTACGCAAAATCACCAAAGAGCAGGCTGTTTCTGCATTTTGGCGCGTGCAATTACCTGGCCGCCGTTTATCTGAACGGACAGGAGCTTGGCCAGCATGAGGGCGGCTTTACGCCTTTTGATTTTGAAATCACGGACCGCGTAAGGGCGCACGGAAACTTCCTCGTTCTTAGAATCAACAACAATCGCGCAAAGGATCAAGTTCCCACGGTCAATACGGATTGGTGGAATTACGGCGGAATTACACGCCCCGTGACATTGCTGGAGGTCCCGGAGACCTTTGTTCAGGATTATTTTGTCCAGCTGGAGAAAGGATCGACGCGCCAGATTAAAGGCTGGGTGCAGCTCAACGGGCCACAACCTCAGCAGAATGTCACCATCCGAATTCCGGAGGTGGGGCTCACCAAAACATTTCAGACAGATTCCAAGGGACGCGGCGAGTTTTCCTTCAGCGCCGGCCTGACGCTTTGGTCTCCTGAAAATCCCAAACTCTATGCCGTCGAGATCGCCAGCCAGACCGACAAAGTCATAGAGCGCATCGGATTCCGCTCGATTGAGGTCCGCGGCACGGATATCCTGCTCAACGGGAAGCCGGTTTTCTTGCGCGGAATCAGCATCCATGAAGAGGCTCCCCTGCGGCCCGGGCGAGCCTGGAGCGACGACGATGCGCGGACGCTTTTGAGTTGGGCAAAGGAACTGGGCTGCAATTTCGTTCGCCTGGCGCACTATCCGCACAATGAATCCATGTTGCGCATGGCCGATCAAATGGGAGTGCTGGTCTGGGGAGAGGTGCCCGTCTACTGGACTATTCAGTGGGAAAATCCCCAAACACTGCACAATGCTGAAAATCAGCTGAACGAGATGATCGCACGAGATCATAATCGCGCCGCTCTTATCATCTACTCGGTCGCGAACGAAACCCCCATCAGCGATGCCCGGAATCGCTTCCTGCGGCAACTCATTCAGAATGCCCATTCCGCCGACTCCACGCGCCTTGTGTCTGCCGCTCTTCAGGCTCGCGAAGTCGTGGAGGAGACCCGCATAACCATTCACCTTGATGATCCGATCGCGAGCGATCTCGATGTCCTAGGGAACAACGAATACATTGGTTGGTATGTCCGCCGGCCGGGGGAGGCAGATTCGATTGATTGGGTCTCGGCGTACGACAAGCCCCTGATTATGAGCGAACTCGGGGGTGACGCGCTTTTTGGCCGCCACGGTGATCCCTCCACACGGTGGACCGAGGAATATCAGGAAAACCTCTACGAGCATCAGATCGTCATGCTGAAGCGCATTCCCTTTCTTCGCGGAATGACACCGTGGATTCTCAAAGACTTTCGTAGTCCGCGCCGAACGCTCCCTTGTATTGAGGATTATTTCAATCGCAAAGGGCTTGTCTCCAATCATGGTGAGAAGAAGAAAGCGTTCTTTGTGCTGCAGAAGTTTTATCGGGAATTACAGAGCGCTCAGCCGCCTAAGTAGCCAAAGCCCTTCGTCCACCGACTGCTTACGCTAGCTAGCAAGGCTCGCCTAAGAAAGCATCCGGTTTGGGTCCGGCAATCGACCAGGCGGGACTAAACCCCTAGATCGAGACAATTTTCAGAAGCGTGGCAGAAATCGACCAGACTATCTGGTGCCCAAGCCGAGCCGACAAATTCGGTCCCGTTATAATCTCCGGTGCCGCGTCAAGCCACGCGCAATGTCTCGAAGTCTTATAACAAAAATGTGAAGCTGGAACCAAGAAATCGCTTGCCAGGGATCTGGGCATCGGCGGACAACGCGGCAGCCCCTGCTTCATCCACCACACCCTCAAGCCTCTCTTCCGATTGTCGCAGCCGGTCTCCCCTCACTGTGGCCACGTCATTGCCTGTCGGCTAGTGTCCCGTCCCGCATAAGTATTGACAATATAGGCTGGTCATGATTCAATCGGGTCATGTTTCCCACCGCCGCAGCTCTTTCCGTTGATGACGCCGCCAAAAGGCAACTGGAATCGTTGGTCCGCTCGGGAACAACGCCACAACGAGTGGCGCAGAAATGCCGGGTGATTCTGCTGGCTCAGGAAGGGATGTCGAATCGCGCAATCTCAAAACAACTCGGCCTGTCGCGCCCGACGGTGATCGCCGCCCGCGCAACGTTTGGCGCGGGCGGGGTGCAAGCGCTGACTGCGAAGCCGACGCGGAACCGGCTGCGCCGGACGCTGACAGCGGAGTTGGAGAAAAAGATTCTGGACACCACTCTCAAAACCAGGCCGCCGGACGCGACGCAGTGGACCGTGCGAACGCTGGCCAAACAGATGCGCGTGTCGCGCATGATGGTGCATCGGGTTTGGCAGCGTTTTGCTATTCAGCCCCACCGGGTGGAGAGATTCAAATTGTCCAACGATCCGCAGTTTGAGGAAAAGGTGCGCGATATCGCCGGTCTGTACCTGGACCCTCCGGAACGCGCTCTGGTGCTGTGTGTCGACGAAAAAAGCCAGATTCAGGCGCTGGACCGCACCGCTCCGATCCTGCCGTTGCGCCCGGGACTGCCGGAGCGTCAGACCCACGATTACAAACGCCACGGAACGACCACCCTATTTGCCGCCTTCAATATTTTGAACGGTAAAGTCATCGGCAGTTGCTTGCCACGTCATCGCGGCAAAGAGTTCACCAAGTTTCTCAACCAGGTGGAGAAGCAAGTCCCTCCCGCCCTGGACGTGCACATCATTTTGGACAACTACAGCACGCACAAGAGCACCGCCATGGAGCGCTGGCGCAAACCCGGAAAGCGCCGCCGCTTCCATTTCCACTTCACCCCTACCAGCAGTTCTTGGCTCAATCAGGTGGAACGCTTCTTCGCCCTGATCACGGAACGCATGATCCGCCGTGGCACCTTCCGTAGCGTTGAAGAACTCGAGCGGGCCATCTATGCGTGGCTTGCCAACTGGAATAGCAAGCCCCAGCCTTTCGTTTGGAAGGCCACGGCTGATGTCATCCTCGACAAAGTGCGCCGTTGCAAAGAATTAGCTGGGACACCACACTAGGAGGAAGATTTTTTCTCCCTTTTCCCCTTCTTAATGTTCCCTAGTAAGTAAAGGACCTCTGTGGACTTTCTATGATGTGGAGACTTGCTACGGTTTCTTGTAGGTCAGCGGCAAGTTTTTTTCTTACTTTTTCCGTTTTCGAAGTCTCTTTAATAGTAGAAGATTCGATGATCTCAAAGAGTTTCCACCGCAGAGCGATTGTATGGCTCTCTGCTCTGCCACCAGCCAGGGGGATACAGCCCTGAAAATGTCCCCGAAGGTGATAGCTTGACAGCAGGTCGGGTGGAATCGTTTATGATGGTGGCAGCGCGAAGTTCATACTTGAAATGTCGGGTCAATCCACCCACTCGTCCGCGCGGTGGTCTGGCCCCCACTCCTCGCTCCATCTGGGCGCCGCGGGAGGATGAGCCGCGCGGCATTTTCTCCGGGATCTGCCAAGTCGATGCGGCCCCATCAGGAGGAACACCATGACGATCCGTCTTGACGGCAGCAGCCTGACCATCGAAGCTGTGGTGCGCGTGGCGCGCCATGGAGAAAAAGTGGAACTGACGCCGGAGGCGCTCGAGCGGATCAAGACCTGCCGCGGCATGTTGGAGAAAAAGATCCAGGCCCACGAAACCATGTACGGCGTGAACACGGGCATCGGCGAGTTCTCCGAAGTGGTCCTGAACGATGAGCAGGTAAAGGAGTTCCAGAAATACCTCATCTACAATCACGCGGCCGGCATCGGAGCGCCGGCACCCGTGGAGCACGTGCGCGCGGCCATGCTCAGCCGCGTGAATGTGCACGCCAAGGGCTTCTCGGGGTGCCGGCCGGAGATACCGCTCACCTACATCGCCATGCTCAACGCGGGCGTGACGCCCGTCGTGTGCGAGAAGGGAAGTGTGGGTGCTTGCGGCGACCTGGCACCCATGGCTCAGTGCGCGCTGTCGCTGATGGGCGAGGGCGAGTCCTTTTACCAAGGCCAGCGCATGACCACCCAAGTAGCCCTGGATAAGGCGGGCATCCCGGTGCCCGGGCTCAAGGCCCGCGACGGCCTGGCCGCTATTAATGGGAGCAACCTCATCACCGGAATGGCGTGTCTGGAACTCTACGACGCGGAGCGCTGGGTGGCCCAGGCGGAGATTGCCGCGGCTATGACGCTGGAGGCGCTCCTGGCCAACATGCGCCCATACGAGGCCAAGCTCCACGAGTTACGCGGCTTCCGCGGCGCGCAGACGGCGGCGGCAAACCTTCGGACCGTCATCGCGGGCTCGGACCTAGTCACGGGCAAGCTCAAGGTAAAGGTGCAGGACGCCTACTCCATGCGCTCCACACCTCAGGTTATCGGCGCCCTGCGCGACCTGCTTGCCTACGCCCGCAAGCAGGTGGAGACCGAACTGAACGGCGTGGCCGACAACCCCATCTTTGTGGCGGAGGAGAACAAGGTCTACACCGGCGCTAACTTCCAGGGCACGCCCGTGAGCCTGCCTTTGGATGTGGTGGGCGCGGGCGTGACCATGGTGAGCGTGCTGAGCGAGCGGCGCCTCAACCGCCTCCTCAACCCTGCCCTCTCCGTGGACTTGCCGGCCTTCCTCACCAAGGGCGCCGGAATGTTCTCGGGCCACATGCTCAGCCAGTACACCGCGGATATGCTCATCGTCGAGCAGCGCATCCTTTCCGCCCCGAGCTACGTCCAGTCCATCCCGGCCGCCGCGGACCAGGAAGATTTCGTCTCCATGGGCATGAACGGGGCGCTCAAGACGCGGCAGATCCTGGAAAACGCCAACGGCGTCCTGGCCATCGAATTCATCGCCGCCGCCCAAGGATTGGACTTCCGCGACTTCACGCCGGGCAAAGGGACGCTAGCCGCTAAAGCTGCCGTGCGCAAGGTCGTGGAACACCTGGACGCGGACCGGCCGCTCTTCAGAGACCACAACGCCATGACCGCGGCGGTCAAAGCCTGCGCTGTCCTCGACGCCGTCACCGCCGAGGTCGGCGAGCTGAAAAATTCCTGGTAGGGAGGAGAATCGCCACCCCAAATTCCGGCAACACGCGTGGTCCGGCAGATTGCCAGGATTGCACCAGAATTCCGAGTCATCGTCATTCGGGCGGCTGGATCGCTAGACAGTGGCGAGGAGCGCAAACGATGGACACTGCAGTCAACAGAACGGCCAGCCGTGAGCGGCTCCTCACCGCACTGGATCACAAGGAACCGGACCGCATCCCGATTGATTTCGGAGGAACCGCTATCACCGGCGTGCACGCGAGTTGCGTGGCCGCACTGCGAGACCACTACGGCCTCGAGAAGCGGCCCGTACGCATTCACGAACCATATCAGATGCTGGGGCTGGTGGAGGATGATCTGCGGGAAGCTATGGGTCTTGATGTCGTCGGCGTCTTCTCTCGAAACACCATGTTTGGCTTTCCGACAAAGAACTGGAAATGCTGGCAGTTCAATGGACTCGAAGTGCTGGTTCCCGAGGGCTTCAATACCACGGTCGATGCGAATGGTGACACCCTTATCTATCCTGAAGGCGACATGACGGTTCCTCCCAGCGGGCGCATGCCGCGAGGCGGCTACTTCTTCGACGCCACAGTACGACAGCCGCCAATCGAAGAAGAGAAGCTGAATCCCGAGGACAACCTGGAAGAGTTTGCGCCGATCTCGCAAGAAGATCTCGAACACCTTGTGCGCTCGGTGCGGCAAGCGACGGAGACTGGCTGCGCGGTGATTGCCTCATTTGGGGGAACGGCGTTCGGTGATATCGCGCTCGTCCCAGCGCCATCTCTCAAGTATCCCAAAGGGATACGCGACATCGCGGAATGGTATGTCTCCACCAGCAGCCGTCCAAACTACGTCCACAAGATCTTTGAGCGCCAGTGTGAGATCGCCCTCAAGAACCTCGAACGCATCCACGCTGCGGTCGGCGACAACGTTGATGCGGTGTTCCTATGTGGCACTGATTTCGGCACGCAGACCTCCGCATTCTGTTCAGTGAAAACCTTCCGCACCCTGTACTTCCCGTACTACAAACAACTCAACGACTGGGTTCACTCGCACACGCACTGGAAAACGTTTAAACACTCCTGCGGTTCGGTCGCGAGGTTCATTCCGTCCTTTATCGAGGCGGGCTTCGACATTCTCAACCCTGTGCAGTGCTCGGCGGCTGGCATGGAGCCGGAACAGTTGAAAGCGAACTTTGGAGACAGGCTGGTCTTTTGGGGCGGTGGCGTGGACACGCAGAAGGTTTTGCCGTTCGGCGCACCTTCTGAAGTTCGGGAGCAGGTTCTGCGGCGATGCGAGATCTTCGCTCCCGGCGGGGGTTTCGTCTTCAACACCATTCACAACATACAGGCGGGGACCCCAGTCGAAAATGTCGTTGCCATGATCGATGCGGTGAAGGAATTTGGCAGTCAGAGATAAGAAATCGAGGACTCTCGCTAGTGCCAGAGATTAACTGCACTTTGCCCGCCATGGCAATCAATCGGCGTGGCTAGGGATGCAGCGGCAAGACCAAGAGAGCATCGAACGCGTTAGCGGGAAGGAGCAGAGATGGCAGACTTGAAGCAACTTCATGATGCAATCGTGAACGGTAACTCAAAGAAAGCGGTCGCCATTACGCAACAGGCCATCGCCGAAAAGATGGACCCTGGGGAGTTGATTGCCCACACGATGATCCCTGCTATGGCCGAGGTGGGGCGTCTTTTCGAGTGTGAAGAGTACTTCGTTCCGGAATTGCTCCTTTCGGGTCGTGCGATGAAGGGAGCGTTGGATCTGCTGCGCCCTTTGCTGTCTGCTTCCGGCGCGAAACCGGCGGGACGCGTGGTCATCGGAACGGTGAAGGGCGACCTTCACGATATCGGCAAGAATCTGGTCGTGTCCATGCTCGAAGGTGGCGGGTTTGAAGTGATCGACGTTGGTGCTGACGTGCCGCCGGAGAAGTTCATTGCCGCACTAAAGGATACGAACGCCCGCATCCTGGCCCTCTCCGCTCTGTTGACCGTGACCATGCCCTCCATGAAGACCACGATCGAAGCATTGAAGGCGGCTGGCATCCGGGAGAAAGTCAAAGTGATGATTGGTGGCGCACCCGTGACCCAGGAGTTTGCCAACGAGATCGGCGCCGACGGCTACAGCGAGAATGCGAACTCGGCAGTAGCTTTGGCCCGCCGGTTGATGGCTTCAGTTTGAAGCTGTAGGCCGGCGCTAGGTCGGCCCGGCTTCAGGTAGACGCCAGCACAGCGTTCTTTGATTCGCGTGCTTCTCGAGACCCTTCTGCGGTCAAATCGAGCTCGCCGAAGCCCACTCCAATTTTCTTGAGGAACGCCGTGGGTGGCTCTCCGCCGGCAAAAATCCACACAAAATCGTTTGGCAAGATCTGTTCTGCACCGTTCACCTCCAGCACGACGCTGTCAGGCCGGAACTCCACGGGATTCGAGTTGAACAGCACTTTCACCTTGCCCTTCCGAATGCACTCCTGGATTCGCTGTGCATCACGGTCTTTGATGCGCGCTCAGTTGGAACGTAGTCCTCCGCAAGCGCTACCCCTGTGTCTAGAAGTGTAGTCTTTGGGTCCTCCGCGTTTTATCCTTGCGAGGGGCAATTCTAGAATTTACCCTCGGCAATCGCCGGGGGTAAGCGGTCGAATCATACTCTTCGTGGGAACGGGCGCAGCGATTAATAATCGGCCGGAAGTCCCTGCAATTGCTCCATCGTAAGCACAGGGCCTTCTTTGCAGATGTAGATGGGGCCGACGTTGCATCGCCCGCACTTGCCGATACCGCATTTCATGCGATTCTCGATACTGGTGTAAACGGACGCAGGTTTTACGCCCATCTTGTCCAGGATCGGCAGCGTGTTCTTGATCATGATGGGCGGGCCGATGACGAGGACCACCGGATTCTTCGCAGCCACTTGCGCGCGCTCGAACACGTGCGGCACAAAGCCAATCTCGCCCTTCCAATCCGGCGTCTCGCCGCCGGGATCAACGCAGCGGATGATGCGCACGCGTTCGGCCTTCGACCACTCATCTAACTCGTCGAGGAACACCAGGTCGGCCACCGTGCGCGCGCCATACACCACCGTGATCTCGCCATAATCGGCGCGATTCTCCAACGCGTACCAAACGGCGCAGCGGATGGGAGGCATGGCAATTCCGCCTCCCAGGAAAATCAGGTCCCGCCCCTTCCAGGCTTCCATGGGGTAACCGTTGCCGTACGGTCCGCGGAAGCCAACTACATCCTTTTCTTCTATTTTCCAGAATGCTTCAGTCACACGGCCAACCTTGCGGAAACAGAATTCAATGTGATCTTTCCAGTTTGAGCTCGAGCAGATGTTGAAGGTGGACTCGCCATAGCCGAACGCGGAGAAAATGCCGAACTGCCCGACTCGAAACGAAAAGTTGCTTGCCCGTTCGGAATCGAGAAAACGCACCGACACGGCCTTCACATCCGGCGTCTCCTGGCGAACGCGCGTCACTTCCATCAGGTCGGGCTTGTACACGTTATCCATGATTAATCTCGGTGACCACGCTCAGCACGCCCAGTCCCACGGGGCAGTTGCGCGTGCAGTTGCCGCATCCAGTGCAGAGAATTTCCCCGAATTTCTCCGGATAGATGGCGAATTTGTGCAGGATTCGTTGGCGCTG
This sequence comes from Candidatus Acidiferrum sp., assembly GCA_049522075.1. Classification (GTDB taxonomy): domain Bacteria; phylum Acidobacteriota; class Terriglobia; order Acidiferrales; family UBA7541; genus Acidiferrum. The sequence goes on along the minus strand of JBEKOE010000071.1, from coordinate 6,026 downwards.
GCGCGCCGGCTGCACCGGGCGTGGGTTGTGGCCCGACGCATGTGCCGTAAAGGTGGAAAACTGGCACGAATCCCATGTCTTCACGCGCGCGTTGCCCGCCGCGGGTCCGGCATCCACGATATCGAAGCAGTGGCAAGCCGGGCACGAAAACGCGCAGGTCCCGCAGCCGATGCACGTAAGTGCGTGTTCTTGCCAGAAGGGATCCTCAAAATGCGCGGTGACAAACGTGCGCACCGCCTGCGCATCGAATTTCTTCTCCGGGCCTGCAATCGCCTTGCCCGTGCGGTCCGATTTCTCAGTCTTCCCGTCAAACAGTGCGCGGCCCTTCTCCGTGGCGCACCGCAGCTCGTATTCGCCGTTTCCCAATGCAAATAGGATGGCGTCCGAACCACGCTCCGAGCCGGGATCGAGCCCCACGGAAGTGCAAAAGCAGTTTTCATCGTGAGCGCTGCAGGCCAACGTGACCACTGTGGTGGCGGCGCGCCGGCGGTTGTAAAACTCGTCATGAAAATCCCAGTTGAACACGTGATCCAAAATTGGCAGCGCCGCGGCGTCGCATGCCCGCGCGGCGATGATCACCTGCGCGTGCTGTGGCGAATCGTTCTCGATGAGCTCAATGCTGTTCCCCCGAATCTTGTAGCCGTATAGCTTCTCCGCTTTCGGGAAGAGAAACTCTTTGATGGAATTCGCGGGCCGCTGAAAGCCTTCGAGCAACAGGTCGTCCACCGATCGCAGCCTGCGATAGAGAACGAGATCCGGCTTCACCCGCGCGGGTCCCGCGACGCTCTTGCCCCCGGCGATCCATTCGGCGGCGAGCGCGCGCAACGTGGATTGGGAAATGATCTCGCTCACCGGATAAAGCCCTCCGTATCGTGCAGCGTATACGATCCGATCACGGGCGCTGCCTTGGGATCCGCACCAGCTTCGTAGCCGAAATTCTTTTGCGCCGCGATGTGCATCGAGATGTTCAGCAAAGCCAGATCAATGCCCGCCGGGCAGGCGCGCGAGCACTCGCCGCATCCCACGCAGCGTCCCGCCAGGTGAAACGCCCGCGCGATCTGCCACGCAAAGTTTCCTTTCGTGCTTGGCGCAGGGTCAATGGCAATGGGCCGGTTCTTGTCCACGATGCACCGCTCGCAGTAGCACATCGGGCAGACCTGGCGGCACGCGAAGCACTTCACGCAGCGGTTAAACTCCTCGGTCCAAAACGCCATGCGCTCTGCAGGCGGCATGGCCATCAGTGCGGCGAAGCGGTTGGGCGAGGGGCTGGATTGCGGTTCCGGGCCTGCGGCCACGCCAAGCGTCATGTCCGCGAAACGCGGCGTGCGCGCGGTGCAGCGCGCGCACTTGGGCTGGCCCACGCCCTCGCAGGCCATGCCGATTACATGCGCGTCTTTGCGCTCGAACTGCGCTTCCTTTTCCAGCTCAACGAGCGATTTCTCGTCGCACGGCTTTACGATGACGGCCGCTTTTCCCAGCGCCTTGATCTCTTTCCGCTTCAAATACGTCGTGAGGTTGCTGTAGCAGCGGTTGTTCCATACCAGGCGGTCCGCGTCCTCGGGACGCGTCACAACAAAAGGTCCGCGCGCGCCATAACCGATCACGACCTTCACCGTGCCCTCGGCAAGGAGCTTGTGGCAAACCTCGCGCAGTTCGCTCTCGGCCGCAAAACTCTTCGCCTCGGGCGAGGCAGTCTCTGGCGCTGGAACATCCGGGTACGTTCCCGTGGCGTACAGTTCCTTGTAGGGCCCAAGCTTCCGCGTCTGCTCGGTGAACTCGGTAACCACTTGCTGCCATTTCCTGCCCTCTGCCGCCGATATCCACGTGAACTCAATCCGCCGCAAGTCAATTCCGAGCGTGTCGAGCAGTTCACGGAACAATATCCACCGGCGCCGCGCGTGATAATTGCCCGCCGTGTAGTGGCAATCGCCCGGATGGCAGCCGGAAACCAGCACGCCATCGGCGCCCACCTCCAGCGCTTTGATAATCAGGTTGAAATCGATTCGCCCGGTGCAGGGCAATCGAATGATCCGCACGTTCGGCGGATACTCGAGCCGCGTGGTTCCCGCCAGATCGGCGCCCAGGTACGTGCACCAATTGCACACGTAGGCGACAATCTTCGGCTCGAATTGCGGCGCCGCGCTCATGCCAAACTCTCCACCATCGCGTACACTTGCTGGTCCGTGAAGCCTTGCAGGTCTGCGCTCTTCGACGGACATACGGAGACGCATGTGCCGCAGCCCATGCACAGCCCCGGATTCACCCGGGCCGTGTTTTTGATGAACGCGCCCCTCGGCGTGCGGAGTTCCGCCCGGTCAATCGCGTGATACGGGCAGGTGCGAACACACGCGAAACACGCAGCGCAAGTTTGTTCGTTAATCGCGGCGATTTCAGGTTCGCGCGTAAGCTCATCGGCCGCCAGCATCACCTGCACTTTGCTCGCCGCGGCGGATGCTTGTGCCACGGCTTCAGGGATGTCCTTGGGGCTGTGGCACGCGCCGGCGATGAAGATTCCCGCCGTGTTTGTTTCCACGGGTCGCAACTTCGGATGAGATTCCAGCAGGAAGCCAAACTCGTCGTAGCCGATATTCAATTTCTGCGCCAGCTCTTCGACGCCATCGGCAGGCCGCATGGCTGCGGCGAGCACCACCAGGTCCGCCTCTATCGTCACTGGCATTCCCGCCAGTGTATCCGCGCCGCGCACCACGAGCTTGCCGCGCTCCTGCGTGATCTTGGAAACGCGCCCGCGATAATACTTGGCGCCGTCCTGCTCGATCGCGCGGCGCACGAATTCTTCGTACCCCTTGCCGCCCGCGCGAATGTCCATGTAGAAGACGTGCGCCTGGCCGTCGTGCACCTTGTGCTTGTAAAGCATGGTGTGCTTCGCCGTGTACATGCAGCAAATCTTGCTGCAATACGGCAGGCCCTTGGCATTGTCGCGCGACCCCACACAACTGATGAAGACGACGCTCTTCGGAATTGCGCCATCGGACGGCCGTTTCAGCACGCCGCCTGTCGGCCCCGATGCAGATACCAGGCGTTCAAACTGCAGCGAGTCAATTACGTCTTTGTATTTTCCGTAGCCATATTCGCCATATCCGGCCAGCGTCGTGTTGGGCTGCGATTTCGCGATGCTGTAGAGCTTGTAGCCGGTAGCCACCACCACGGCGCCCACGGCTTCCTCGACAAGCCGGTCCTCATCCTTGAAATTGATCGCCTCGGCCTTGCATTTCTTCTCGCACAGCGCGCAGCCATTGCGAATCAACTTGGCGCACTGGCTCTTGTCAATCACAGGCCGCGCAGGAACGGCCTGCGGGAAAGGGATGTAGATCGCCGGACGCATACCCATGCCGTAATCGAATTCGCTCAAGTTTCTTTTCAGCGGGCAGACGTTCCAGCATTCGCCGCAGCCGGTGCATTTGCTGATGTCCACGTAGCGCGCCTTTTGCCGGATGGTGATCTTGAAGTTGCCGACGAACCCCTCCACCTTCTCCACTTCCGAATAGCTGTAGAGCTTGATGCGCGGGTGCTGGCCCACCTCGACCATGCGCGGCGTCAGGATGCATTGCGAGCAATCCAATGTGGGAAAGGTCTCGGAGAGGCCGGCCATCTTCCCGCCGATGGAGGGCTCGCGCTCCACCATCACCACTTCGTGGCCTGCGTCGGCGATATCGAGCGCGGCCTGTATTCCCGCGACGCCCCCGCCGATCACAAGCGCGCGGCGCGTCACAGGCACGCGAATCGGCTGCAGCGCGGCATCGTTCCGCACCTTCTCGACAGCCAGGCGGATGATCTCGATGGCCTTGGCGGTGGCCTGCGCCCGATCGTGATGCACCCACGAGCACTGCTCGCGAATGTTTGCCATTTCCACGAGATAAGGATTCAGCCCCGCCGCCTGCGCCGCTTTGCGGAAGGTCTTCAGATGCATGTGCGGCGAGCAGGAAGCCACCACCACGCCATCCAGCTTCTCGGAGGCAATTTTCTCGCGAACAATGGCCTGCCCGGGATCGGCGCACATGTACTTGTAGTTCAGCGAACACCGGACGCCGGGAAGTTCCGCGACGCGTTTCGAAACCTCGTCAACGTCCACCGTGCGCGCAATATTCTCGCCGCACCAGCATGTAAAGACGCCAATCCTCGACATAGTCTAAGCCTGCGTAACGAAATGCCGGTTGATGCCCAATTGCTCCGCGGATAGCCCTAACGCCAGTCCCGCCAGGTCGGAAAGGTAATAGACCACCATTCCCAGTTTTTTCCCAAAGCGCCGCTCGACGGCCGCCTGCTTCATATCCAGATTCACGTGGCACATCGGGCAGGCCACCACCACGCAATTGGCTCCGTGCTCAGCCGCATTGCCCAAGATCTTGTGCGCCAATTCCAGGACTATGTCTTCATTAGACATGGTCATGCCCGCGCCACAGCACTCCGTCTTGTAGTTCCATTCAACCGTCTTCGCACCCAGCGCCGCCACGACGGCTTCCATCGAAGTCGGCTGCTCGAAGTCATCGAAGTGCACCACATCCGGCGGGCGCGTCAAAAGGCAGCCGTAGTAGCAGGCCGCCGTGATAGATTGCAGCGGAGCCTTCACCGCCGCCTTCAGCCGGTCCACTCCGATCTTTTCGAACATCTGAATCAGGTTCAGGACTTCGCTCTCCCCGCGCACATCGGCCTCCACGATCTCGGAGAGTTCCTTGCGCACGCGTTCGTCGACGACTGCCTTTTTCACCTTGAGCAACTGCATCGAGCACAGCGGACACGGCGCGAACAATTGCTTGAAGCCGTCTCGCTCGGCCACGGCCAGGTTCCTGGCGGGAAGCGCCAGCGAAAGTTTGTGGTTGAGGGAATGCGCCGCGGTGGCGCCGCAGCAAATCCAATCCTTCATTTCGTCGAGTTGCACATCCAGGGCGCCGAGGCACGCGCGCAAGGATTGCTCGTAGTCGTTCGAGGAGCCATGCAGCGCGCAACCCGGATAGTAGCCGATGTTCATGCTTTCTGCTCGCTCGCACAGCGCTCGAATATGCGCTCCACCACTCCCCGGTCGCGCGCCTTGCCGGGAATCAAATGTAGTTTCTTGCGCTTTCCGAGTTGCGGCGCCAGGCCTGCGTCCTTGAAGAGAAAGGGGATCCTGCCGGTGCGCAGCACAACGTCCATCTTGAAGTGCCCGATTAGCTCCAGTTCGTTGAGGCGGCCATTGCGGCGGATGTTCTCAAGGAAAATTTTCTGGAACGAGACCACGAGATACCGTTCAGGAGCAGCCATGCCGCGCGCCAGCGACGCCTCCCGCAGCGCGTCCATCACGCCCGCGCAATCGACCTCCTTGGGACACCGCGTCGAGCAAGTTTGGCATCCCACGCACTGCCATATCGCCCGCGACTTCAAAGCTTTTTCCCATTCCCCAAGCTGCGCAAGCCGCACCACCTGATTCGGCATCACGTCCATGTGCGTGGCCACGGGACATCCCGCAGTGCATTTGCCGCACTGATAGCAATCGACTACTTGAATAGGGTCTGGGAAATGGACCGGTGGGTGTTCCGACGTCACTTGGCCAAGGGCCTGGTTCTCCACTGGGGGGCCTCAGCTTAAATGCTAGGGTTCCACGCCTGGACTGTATGTGAGGAATGTCTCAACGCCCTGTGACCGACAACGTGCTCCGCTCGGGCGCGGTCCTTGCCCTAAGTGCCCGGGCACACTTGTTAGGCTGTGGAACACCGCGTAACCCCTTGAAGACGCATTAGCTACGGCGGATGGCCCAGACGTAGGGTCCCGGGCAGAATTTGGGCGGCGGGTGGCACAGAGGAAGAGTCCTGAGACGAATTTGGGCACCCACTTGTGCATGAGCTGTCCGCAAAGGGTCGCGCGTGAATGATCTACTCACCCGGTGGCCCATGAATCAAGAGAATTCTCTGCGCCACCCTCTATGACGGTGTCGGCGTTGTCAAGAGACACTTCCAGGGTACGAGCCGCGAGCGGCTCGTTTTCTTCTTACCTAGAAAGGACTCTTTCTTCATTTCGACCAAGGCTCGCTT
>JBEKOE010000070.1:0-14580 GCA_049522075.1 Candidatus Acidiferrum sp. | reverse complement strand
GTAACGCCACACTCCCATGCCAATGGCCAGGACGAGGCCGCCTGCCGCCTCTGCCAGGTTGCCCATCTGGGCGTCACCCCGGCTGTGGCGGTTGTTTCCTTCAGCATCCCGATCGTTTCTCTTGGTGAAGTTGTAGTTTCTTCGGAGGCCAACTTCGCGGAGCCGCCCTCCGGGCATTCTTCTTCCCGCGCCCCGCCTTTTTCCTTCGCGTCGTAAATCCCAATCAGGCGAGTGCCTCGTCGCGCGGCTCCATTTAGCCGCGCACCCGCTGTTTTTACAGCGGTCTCTATCAACACAAACACGTCACTTTTCGAGTAGCTGTTCTTTTTGCAGTCCATTTTGCTTTTATCGTAGCTGCGGTATTCGCGCAGACGGGTAACTCTGGATCCATAGAAGGGTCGGTTCTGGATCCATCGGGGAAGACCGTGGCCAATGCCACGGTAGAGATCATCTACGTGGTCAGCGGTTATTCGCGCACCATGAACACGGCTAAAGACGGCTCTTTCCGTTTCACCAACGTGCCGTTCAATCCGTACCACATGACAGTGACGGCAAACGGTTTTGCGAACTATGCGCAAGACGTAGAAATACGTTCCTCCGTGGCCACGAAAGTGGACATCTCGCTGACCATCGGGACCTCCAGCACCACGGTTATCGTGGAATCGACAGGTGCGGACCTGCTGGAAACCGACTCGACCTTTCACACGGATGTCGACCGTGGATTGTTCGAGAATGTGCCTCTGGAGAGTTCGACCTCTTCGGTCAGTTCGCTCGTAACGCTGACCACCCCAGGGGTTGCGGCCGACTCGAATGGATTGTTCCACGGTCTGGGCGACCACGCGGAGAACTCCTTCTCCCTGGACGGGCAGCCGATTACGGATCAGCAGAGTAAAGTGTTTTCCAACCAGATACCGTCGGAATCGATTCAGTCGCTGGAAGTGATTTCCGGGGCGCCACCGGCGGAATTCGGAGACAAAACGAGCCTGGTCATCAAAGTCACGACACGTTCCGGTTTGGGCGTCGATCAGGCACACGGCAGCGTAACCACATCGTACGGCAGCTTCGGCACCCCGAGTTTCTCGGCCGACCTGGCGTATGGCGGCAAAAACTGGGGGAATTTTATCGCCCTCAGCGGTCTGCAATCCGGCCGCTTCCTCGATCCTCCGGAACACACGGTTATGCACGATAAAGGGAACGAAGAGAACTTTTTCGACCGCGTGGATTATAAATTCTCCGATGCGAACACAATTCAATTGAACCTGGGCTACACGCGTTCGTGGTTTCAGACCCCTAATTCCTTCGACGCGCAGTATGCCACGGCATGGAACGGCCTGGTGGGGGACAACGGAGGTCTCGGCCCCAACGGCGAGTTGGTCGGCCCTGCGGACCAGCGTTCCAAGATCGGAACCTTCAATGTGGCCCCGACCTTCGTTCACCTGATCGGCACGGAGGCCGTGTTCACCATCGGCGCTTTCGTGCGCCAGGACCAATACCACTACTACCCCAGCGCGAATCCGTTCGCCGACTTTACTCCGGACCTGCAGGGTGAAAGCATCGGCCAGGCTCGCCGGTTGACCAACGCCGGGCTGCGATCCGATATTTCTTACGTGAAGGGCATTCACAACATCAAGGCGGGCATCACCTACGAACACACCTTTCTGACGGAAAACGACTCGCTGGGAATCGTGGACCCGACGCTCTTATCGTCCTTGGTGGGTGCTAATGGCAATCCGTGCCAGGTGAGCGGCGTCAATCTCGTCGCGCCGTGCACGACCCTGGCTCCTTACGATTTGACGGCTGGTGGGAACTATTACTTTTTCCGCGGGCATACTGACGTGAAGGAACTGGCGTTGTATGCGCAAGACACCATTACCAAGAACAACTGGTCGTTCAACCTGGGAATTCGCGGCGATTTCTACAACGGACTGGTGACCACGAAGCAGGCGGAACCCCGCCTGGGAGTCGCGTACAACATCAAGCGGACGAACACGGTTCTGCGAGTTTCCTATGCGCGGATACTTGAGACACCCTTTAACGAAAACCTGGTTCTGGCCAGCGAAGGTTGCAACGACCCCGTGGTCAACGCCCTCATGGCATCGCTGCAAGGCTATCCTTGCCTCAATGCTCCGTTGACTCCGGGCTTTCGGAATGAATTTCATGCCGGATTCCAGCAAGCCTTTGGCAGATACCTGGTGATCGATGGGGAATACATGTGGAAGTACACTCACAATGCCTATGACTTCAGCATTCTGGGCAATACGCCGATCACGTTCCCGATTGAATGGCACAACTCCAAGATACCCGGCTATATGCTCCGGGCCAGTGTTCCAAACTTCCACGGATTTTCTGCTTATTTCGTGGCTTCCAGCGTGGCAGCACGGTTCTTCCAGCCGCAAGTCACGGGCCTGGGCGCAACGCCTGCGGGACAAGGCGGAACCGGAGTCTTCCGCATTGACCACGACGAGCTCTTCAACCAGACGACCCATTTACAATACCAGCCGTTGAAACGCGGGCCATGGGTGGGCGTCAACTGGCGCTATGACAGCGGCCTGGTGGCGGGCCCGATTCCCTGCTTTGGAGGGAATTGCGCGGGTGATCAAAGTACTCCGGGTTTCGTGAATGTTTCGGGGCTAACGCCCGATCAGCAATTCCAGGCAGGTCTGTTCTGCGGCAGCGTGGTGGCAGCCCCGCCGAGCGTCAGCAATCCGCTAGGAGTTCCCATCAGCGCGAACGGCTTGTGCTCCGCATCCCAGTATGGATCAACACTCCTCCAGATACCGAAGTCAGGCGCCGAAAACGACGACAAGAATCCCCCGCGCGTCGCTCCGCGTAACCTGTTCGACATTGCCGTCGGAGAAGACAATTTGTTCAACGGCGACCGCCACAAGTGGAGTTTGCGGTTCACCGTAATCAACCTGGCCAATAAGTACGCGCTCTACAACTTCCTCTCCACGTTCAGCGGCACGCACTACGTGACGCCGCGAACAGAAACGGTGGAGTTGGGCTTCCACTTCTAACTCATCCGCAGTTCTTGAAGACGCCCCTTGAGGCCCCGCTTCCGGGTCTTGAGGGGCGTCTCGTTTGTGCGCTCTTTTCAGTCCCCGCGCCTTTGCTCGCGGGCGGGGCTGTTTCTTCAGGAAGCCGCCCCGCTGCTTGTATTTGTGTGTAAAATCATGTTCATCATGTCCACTTCGTCGGGAAATTCTCCAAAGAGCAAACTTCGTATCGGCATCGATCTTGGCGGCACAAAAATCGAATTCATCGCCCTCGAGTCCGATGGCCGCGAACTTCACCGCCACCGCGTGGCCACGCCGCGGCATGATTATGACGGCACCGTGCGCGCGATCAAGGAAGGCGTCGAACACATCGAGCACAAACTGCGTCGCAGCGCGACGGTCGGCATTGCCATTCCCGGCACGATTTCCCGGATCACGCACGCGGTGAAAAACGCAAATTCCGTGTGGATGATTGGCAGACCGTTTGACCGCGACTTGGGCGACGCGCTGCATCGCGAAGTGCGCTGCGCGAATGACGCCAACTGCCTGGCTGTTTCCGAAGCCACGGACGGCGCGGGCGCCGGCAAGCACGTTGTGTTTGCGGTGATTTTGGGGACGGGCTGCGGCGGCGGCATTGCCATCGATGGCCGCGTGCATGATGGACGCAACGGCGTAGCCGGGGAATGGGGTCATACCGTACTACCCTGGATGCACCCCGACGAATTCCCGGGACCTGCCTGCTACTGCGGCCTTCGTGGCTGCATCGAGACGTGGATTTCCGGCACCGGCCTGGAAGACGACTATGAACGCGCCACCAAAACGCGTTTGAAGGGAAAAGAGATCATCACGCGCTGCGAGGCCGGAGAAGCGGCGGCGGTGGCCAGCCTGGAGCGCTACGAGGATCGCCTGACGCGCAGCCTCTCTCAATTGGTGAACATCCTGGACCCCGACGTGATTGTCCTTGGCGGGGGCGTATCGCAGGTGCCGCGGCTGTACCGGAATGTGCCGCAGCGATTGAAGAATTACGTGTTCGGGAGGGAAGCCGATACGCCGGTGCTGGTGGCCAAACACGGCGATGCCAGCGGTGTTCGCGGCGCCGCGTGGCTCTGGCCGCTCGAATCACGATAAGCATTACTGGCGCGAGCCCTGCGTGCCCTTTACTCCTGCCGGGAGAATGCCCAGAGGATTGGCCGCGTGTCGGCTTCTGAAATGACCTCAGCGACAGAATGCGGCGGTACGGTGCCGGGCACAAAAGGAAACGCCCTCCGGGGATGCCGGAGGGCGTTTCTGGGGAAAGAGGGTATTGGGGATAGCTGTACTGCTAAGCTCGGCCGCGGCGAATCACCACCAGCATCAGGGCGAGCATGCCAGAAACGAGCAGTGCCAAGCTGGATGGCTCTGGCACGCGACTGATGAAGGGTTGCGGCATCCCATAGGGGTACTTATCTGCCGGGAAGTCACCGGTGGGAATGTAGAACAACACGTCTGTGGCCACATAGCCCCCGCCAACAAGGACCCCATTGACATAAACCCCGTTAACAGCGATGGATGCGTTCTTGAGGTCCTGGATGGAGCCGGCTGTGGTTCCGAAAGGAGAGCTGGGGTCGAAAACCGACCAGATGGCGAGTTGCAGGTCTGTGGCGGCCTGGGAAGTGCCCGCATTGGCGAACAACTGGTCCGCCAGCCAGCCGAGTTCGTTGTATGTCGTCGCGTTCCCGGAGAATTTGCTGTTCAGCAGCGAAGTGATCGTGCTGATGTTATACGCCTGGACGCTCCAACTCTCTTGACTAGTGATCCAGTTGTTGTCCGAGAAGCAGATCATCGGCGTCACTGGACCGCCATTCAGTTGCATGCTGTACGGCCCGTATTCACCGTTTGCTGTTGACCCGGTAAAGGTCAAAGTGTCGGCGTAGGCCGATGTGCCAACTAGCAAGATTAGTGCTAGCACTAACTTCTTCATATTTGTCTGCCTTCCCTTGGGATCTCAGGGACTTGGGATAAGAAGAGGTGCAATTGAACGAATGAAACGGTACCGCGCAAAAGCACTCTCATTGCTCCTCGAGATACACCATTTCCCCTTGAGTCCATATAGGGCTGCGGTACCCTAGCTAAGAACAGTGCATGTAAAGTGCCAGAAACCACTTTTTCAACTTACAGAAAAGAAGCACTTTATTTTGATTGAAAGGAGCCTATTAAGAAAATGTAGAACTTTTCTTGCACACTACCGCCCATATCGTTCCTAACACTCAACTTTACATAGGTTTACGTGTACTAATGGTCGTAGTCCTAGTACGGAGCCGTTGTGAGGGTCGCTCGACTCTCGGCCAGCTGAAATCGGCCGCAGCTCCGAACCAAAAAAAGTGGCCCTGTCCGGGGAGAAGCAGGGCCACATTCGAAACAGGATGCTGTCAGGGATACCGGATCAATCGCCGCTCGCTGCCTTGCTCATCTGCGCCATCCAAGCTTCCGAACGCCGCTTCATCTCCTCTGGCGTGACGTCTTCCACATGTTGGCCGAATCCCCATTGGTGGCCGAACGGGTCGCGGACTTTGGCATAGCGGTCACCCCAAAATTGCTTTTGGAGCGGCATCTCCACTTTGCACCCGGCCTTCACCGCACGGTCATACAGCTCATCCACATTGTCGGTGTAAATGAAGAGGTAAGCCGATTGCGGGCCACTGGGGTCCGGCGCATTGGCCATGCCGGGGAATTCGTCACTCAACATCAGCCGCGAATCGCCGATCTGCAACTCGGCGTGTCCAATGCTGCCGCCCGGCCCCGTCATGCGGCCCAGTTCCTTGGCTTGAAAGACCCCCTTGTAGAAGTCAATCGCGCGGGCGGCATCTTTGCACACGATGGATGGCGTGATGGAATGGTACCCGTCTGGAATTGCCTTGACTGCGCACATAGTTCCTCCTTAGAGAATGTGAGATGAACGCGCAGGAGGTAAAAGCAACGGGCAGAAACACAGCAGGGAGCGCTGCGCGTGGAAACCCTGAATACGCTCCTGCGGCGAGCAAGTCAAGCAGGAACTTCGATGGAGAAAAAACGTCGCAAACCGCCCGGCTCAATCTTAAAGCCGTCAAGCGGAAGCTTTCAGTATTCCCGGTAGAGTTGCGGAAACTGCTTCTTCAGGCCGGCAATTTTTGGCAGATCGTTGATGCGGATGTAGGGGCTATCCAGGTGATGTTTCAAGTAGTCCTGGTGATAGCCTTCCGCGGGGTAGAACGCCTTTAACTCAACGACCTGGGTCACGATCTTCTGCGGGTAGACCTTCGCGGCGCCCAACTGCGCGATGTACGCCTGGGCAATCCGCTTCTGTTCATCGCTGGAAAAAAACACGGCGGAGCGGTATTGTGGCCCCCAATCGGGACCCTGCTTGTCCAGCTCCGTAGGATTGTGCACCACGGAAAAGAAAATCATCAGCACCTGGCCGTAGGTGATCTGCGAAGGATCGAAAACCACCTTGACGCTCTCCGCGTGTCCTGTGCTTCCACCGCCCACCATTTCGTAGTGCGCGGTTTCCGCTTCACCGCCGGAGTAGCCCGAGGTCGCGGAGATGACTCCCCTCGTATGCTGATAGACAGCCTGCACGCCCCAAAAGCAGCCTCCGGAAAGAACAGCCACTTCCTGACTTCTCGCGGTGGCGATTGGTTCATCCACGGCGGGTTTTGGAAAAGACGCGTTCGTGCGCGCTGCGATTGCGCCGGGTGCAGCGGAAAGGCAGGTCAATACTTCTGCGAAAGCGATCGTGGCGATGCAGAATCCGTGGCCAGGCTTCATTTCTCTAACCCCAGAGGCGGTCTGTGCGTCCAAGCGGCATTCTGATTTCTTGGATGCAGGAAAACATTTTGGGGATTCACGTCCGCGCTCTTCCTTGATGCTCCCTGGGGATTCTCCATGGAACCTGTGGCTTACCTTTGGCATCTTACCTGGTGCCCGATAAACAACAGACCTGGAGGAATGAACGATGCGCACGCCGATCTTTCTCACCATCGCTTGTTGCACCGCCGTACTCGCCGCGAGCCCCGCCAGCGCTCAAGTGACCTACGGAAAGAAGCCGCAATTGCCTGCGCCCTTTACGACAAAATCGGCGGGCAACGGTCCTTCCGAAAGCAAGCCGCCGGCGGGCTTTCTGCCGAGCGTGCCTTCCGGATTCCATATCAATATTTTCGCTAAAGATTTCAAGCAGCCCCGGTTCCTGACCGTTGCCCCCAATGGCGATATTTTTCTTGCCGATACGGGTGCGGGCAAGGTCGTCATTCTTCGCGATCCCCAGCACACAGGCGGGGCACAGCAGCGGGAGGATTTCGCCCAAGGATTGAACCGGCCTTTTGGGATCACTTTCCGCGGAGACTATGTTTACGTGGGCAACAACGGCGAGGTGGTGCGTTTTCGCTACGACGGAAAGACTTCCAAAAGGCTGGGGGATGCCGAACACGTTCTCGACCTGCCGCCGGGTGGAGGCCACTTCACGCGCACGCTGGCGTTCAGCAACGACGGCAATAGGCTTTACGTGAGCGTGGGTTCCTCCTCCAACATCGACTTCGAGAAGGACCAGCGGCGTGCCGCGGTTCTGGTTTGCGATCCGGACGGGAAGAACTCGCGCATTTTCGCCAGCGGCTTGCGCAATGCGGTCGGCCTGGCGGTCGAACCGCTGACCGGCGAGGTATGGGTCAGCGTGAACGAACGGGATGAGCTGGGCGATGATCTGCCGCCCGATTACTTCACCTCGATAAAAGACGGCGGCTTCTACGGCTGGCCCTACAGCTATATTGGAGGCAACGTCGATCCACGCGTGCAGCCGCAGAAACCCGAGCTCGTCGCCAGGGCCATCATCCCCGATGTGTTGCTGGGAGCGCACGTGGCGCCATTGCAGTTTGCCTTCTATACCGGCAAGCAGTTTCCGGAATCGTACCGTGGCGGAGCGTTCGTGGCGGAGCATGGCTCGTGGAATCGCGCTTCGCGCGCGGGCTATCAGGTGGCCTTTGTGGCGTTCAAAGATGGCAAGGCTTCGGCAGATCCCGTGCCGTTTCTGACGGGGCTGGTGCCAGATCCCAGCGGCAGAAACGTGAATGGCCGCCCCGTGGGCGTGGCCGTGGCTCCCGATGGAGCGTTGCTGGTCAGCGACGATGGAGCAGGCGTGGTCTATCGCGTCACCTACGCGCCCTGAGCGTTTCTCACCTGCATTTCGGCGGCGGCTCGCATCCACGAGCGCGTGTCACTGCACATTCAGAGTCAACAGAATCGGAGTCAACGAGAGCTGCTTGCTGGTGCCGCTGGGCGTAGCTGTCGGCGTAAGGGTGATGGTCCCGGACGGAGTCTGAAACTTGAAGGTGGCACTGGCGACAGCACTATTCGCATAGTTGGGCGCGATCGCCATCGCCTGGACGGTGGTTAACGAACTCAAGGGAATCGCCGCCTGGTAAGTTGGAGATGAAGCCGCGGGGGTCGAGCCGTCCGTGGTGTAGTGGATGGATGCGCCAGCAGTGGCGTCTGTGAGCGTTACGGACTGCGCTGCGGTAAACGTTCCGCTCGCGGGGCTAATCACAGGCGTTGCGGCGCTCTGCGGTGGCGGCGGGCTTACCGACTGCGAGGAGCCGGCGCTGCCGCATCCAATCCCTGAAAACACCAGCGCGGTCATCAACAGAGCGACAGCGGTAGGGGCCAGCCACCGCGGCGGTGCCTGCAACTTAGTTCTTGTGCGCAACGTCAGTGCGAACAGCAGCAACGCGGCCAAGAACGCCAGCGAAAAGCCCGGTTGAGGGTGCAGACTACCGGAAGATTGCCGTGCCAGCCCCGGAAACACCGCCGCCTGCGCAGGAGACAACGTTGCGATCGAAACCGTGAACGGAGTCGCTGCGCCGTTGGCCACCGCCACGCTGGTGGGAACCGTGCATTGCGCGCCAAAGGGAACTCCCGAACACGTGAACGTGATTGTCCCCGTGAAATTAGGACCAGGCATGGCCTGCAAATTGTAAGTGGCGGTCTGCCCGGCGGGAACGGTGGCAACGGTCGAGCCTCCATTTGCGGAGGCGTTCAGCAGCACAGCGGGAGGCGCGTTACCGTAAAGATTAATGGTCTGAGGAGAATTTGGCGCGTCATCGGCGAGATTGAGAAAGGCGCTGAGAACGCCGTTGTCGCTGGGGGAGAAGGTGACAGAAATCGTGCATGTGCCTTGGGGAGCAATCGCGGCGGCGGTGCAGGTCTGGGTCTCACTCCAGTCCCTCGGGAAGGAGCCGGTCAAGGTAACCGTTGAAACATGAAGTGTCGCGTTACCCGAGTTGGTCAGCGTGACCACTTGCGGAGTACCCGAAGTACCCTGCGTCTGGCTGCCAAAGCCCAGGCTGCTGGAGGACAAAGAGACCTGCGGCTGGGTCGTACTGCTCGTGCCAACCCCGGAAATGGATACGGATTGCGGGCTGCCGGGAGCGTTGTCTGTGATCTGCAGCGTTGCCTGAAGCACGCCGGTGACTGCCGGGGTGAAAAAGAGCGTGGCTTGGCAGGAAGCTTGTGGGACAAGCGCACTCGGGCAATTGTTTGTTTCCGAAAAACTGTGCGTGGAATCGCCGGTGATCACCAGAGAGCTGAGGGTCATCGTGACGTCGCCAATGTTGCTTAGGCTAACCGTAATGGTCTCAGGCGAGGTTGTTCCGACAGGGGTTTGCGGAAAGGGTCCCCCACCCGCTATCTCCAAGTAGGGGCCAGAGGAAGCCTGAGGGTTGGTGTTGGTGATGTAAAGTCCGGACTCATAGTAGTTCGATGAACCGTCGGTGAAGGGTGAGCCCGAGAGTTCGGTGATTGTGCCGCTGGTTGAATCCGCCTGGAAACCGTGCACGGAACCATGGAGCAATGTGTAGAGATAAGCGCCTTGCGGGTCAGCCACGGTCCAAAGTCCAAAGGGATACGCGATTTGTGTGGAACTACTCAGTTGCGTCAGCGCCCCGGTCGTCTGATCAATGGAGTAGGTGTTGAAGCTCGGCGGCGCTCCACCTACGTTGACATAAAGAAAACTCCCACTGGGATCCATGGCCATGGCATGCACCATCGTATAATCGACAAAGATCGAAGTAGTTGCCGTGATGGAGCCATCGGCCGGCGATAGCTGAAAGGAAGACAGCCAGCTATTGTATTCGCCATAAGCCTGAAACAAAAAACGCCCCTTCGGATCCATCGCGCTGACTTGCGAGGGCCCGACCGAATCTACCTCCCTCAGATTGTAGAGTTCGCCCGTATTCCCATCGATATCGTAGACGTCAAATCCCGCATAGAGATTGTCGTTGTACGGACCCAGCGCGGCGTACAGATGCCGCCCACTGGGTTCGACGAAAAGGTTTGTCGGCTGAGCGTTGAATTCAAGCGACCACTGGGGACCGAGATCGAGCGTCGGGCCCAGGCCGGCATTGGAAGTATCAATCACGTAGGGGGTGATGGAACTGTTGCCATTCGGATTCCCCGAGAAATCACCATTCTGAAAACCAACATACACAAATTTCCCCGTGGGCTCGGTGGCGATCGAGAGTGGATTGGACGGAGCCTGCACGGAACCGGGAATGGGAATATAGGGAATGGGAGAGCGCGGAACTTTCGTCAGCGCGCCACTGGCCGGATCGATCGCATACATGGCGATGCTCGTGGGGCCGGCGACAAACAGAAACTTTCCCTGTCCATCGACTGCCATGGGTGCAGCATTGTGCACGGGAAAGGGGCTGGAAGGAATTGCGGCAAGAGTACCCGAAAGAGAGTTCTTGTCGAACCCCGAAATGACCGCCGCATTTGGATTGCTCGTGCCAGTCCCCGTGGCGTACACGTGTTGCTGCGGTGTTTGGCACAGGCCCAGACTCGCCATGCCGAGTAGGAGCACTAGCAGGGTGCACTTCGGGAAAGGAAATTGCCAGAAGAGGTAGAAGAACGCTTTCATAGCGTGCTACTCCTGAACAAAGATAATGATTGGGCCTGAGAGGGAACCGCTATGACGGTAACGTGATGTGGTTAGGTCGTCAACCTGGATTGCGCAAAGAGCCACGTCAAAGAAAGGGAAGACCTGTTCCAAAATGGAACAGGCCCCTCACGCGCCTCACTCGTCCCAATTGTTAATAACTGTTAATGTGCAATTCCGCCTGTTTCGGCTACTGTCTTCTGCTTATGCCACCATTCACGCTTGATGTTGAAAAGACTGCTAGAAGTGCCGATAACGTCACGGTGTACCAACTTAAAGGGAAGCTAAGCCTGGAGACGGTCGCGGGCTTTATCCCGCAGATGCGCCAGGAGAGCGCAAGGAGCGTGGTTCTGGACATGAGCGGGGTAAATTTCCTGGATTCCGCGGGAGTGGGCGCGCTGGTTTCGCTGTTTGTGAGCTGGCAGAATCAAGGGAAATCGTTTGCGCTGGCAGCCCTGACGCCCCAAGCGACGGCGGTGGTTACCGTGGCGGGATTGCAGAAGCTACTGCCGATTGCGACGACTGTCGAACAAGCCTCTGCGGGTAGATCGTAGCTCTCTGAAAGTCACCGCAAAAGGGCAGGAGAGCTTTCCCGGCCGAAAAGGTCATCAGAGGAAACGCAGATGTTTCAGTGTGGCGACCAGTTCGGATGGCTGGTGAATAATCCATCGACGAACCCGATTTGATAGGAAATGAACAGGCCGAAGCCCAGGCTCAGCACACCGGAAGCTGTCACCAGTCCACGAGTCATCCAGGCAAACCGCGAACCCGCGTAAGTGAACGGCAAGGAAATCGCAGCCGTAATCAAGATCATCCCGCCGATCGTGCCGACTCCGAAGATCAAAAGATAGAGGACGCCCCAGCGCGGGTCGTGAATCGTGGTGAGAACGAGCAGGGCCACGGCGGCGGAGCCCGCAAGGCCGTGCACAATCCCGATCAGCAGGGGCCGCAAGGAATGGAATACTCCCAGTTTGGCGAACGGGCTGCTCAACCAGTGCGGCGCCTCCAGCGAGTCGCCGTGGTGTTCCTTGGCTGGGGCGTGCTCATGCCAATGGTAATGCAGGTGAGAACCATGTTCATGGATGTGCGCGTGCTCCCCCGTAACGTGAGGATGCGCGGGCGAGAATTTCTCGCTGAGCCATTTGGTGACACCCGCGAGGTTCATCACGCCGAGGAGAACCAGCATCAGGCCGACCGCCAATTCCATGGTCAGTCCGACACGCGGCGGAATTACCAGATTGAACAGAATGATTGCGGCGCCGACCACCAGAATAGTCAGCGTGTGACCTATGCCCCACAGTGCGCCGATCAGCGCTGCCTTGGAAAGGGAACGCTCGCGGGTCACGATGGTGGACACCGCGATCACGTGATCCGGGTCCGTGGCATGACGCATGCCCAGAAAGAACCCGATAACGAGAATGGCCAATCCGCTGATCATAGGACGCCGCTGAAAGCTCTGCGGCAGCTAATAGGATAATCGAGAACGCTGCCAAAGAGCGAGTGTTTACGCAACACACCCGCTGGGGCGCCTATTCTGATTTCAGGATGCGCATGAACTCCGTGGCCGCATGCGGAAGCCGCGCGCCGCGCCGCGAGATGATGTAGAGATGCCGCGGAATATTCAGTTGGCGGAGTTTCAGTTCTTTCAGCCAGCCGTGCTCGACCTCCCAGGTTACGCACATGCGCGGCACGATGGCCACACCCATACCCATCTGGACGAAGCGCTTGATGCTTTCGATGGTAGGCATTTCGATGGGCATGTTCAGCGGTGTGCGATGCCGCGCAAACAGCTCAATCACTTTGCGGCGGAACGGCGAATCCACGATGTGCGCGATGAAAGATTCCTTGCCCAGCTCTTCGATCTCCACTTCGCGCTTTTTGGCCAGCACGTGCTTGGGCGGCACCACCAGCGTCAACTCATCCTTCAAGATCTCCGTGGCCTGCAATTGCGTTTCGCGCGGTACAAACGAAACGGCGCCCAGGTCCAGACGGTAATTGACCACCTCGTGCGGGATATCGCGCGAGAACATGCGATGCACGCTTGAGTCCCTCCAGCTCCATAAGGCTCTTCTTCACCTCGTCGCGCAGGTTGATCAAACGTTCGGCATATTCGCGCAAGAGTGTGCCGGCATCGGTCAGGCGCACGGGGCGGGCGCCGCGGACAAACAGCGGCTGGCCCAGGGAATCCTCCAGCTTGCGGATGGCCAGACTGACGGCGGGCTGCGTGCGGTAAAGCCGTTCGGCGGCGCGAGAGAAACTGCCTTCCTTGGCAACGGTGAGAAAAACCTGCAATTCGCCTAGATCCATAGCGATAGTGCCCCTTTTCGGGAGCGCACAGGGGGTTTTCCGCTGCGCTGGGGCCGGCGGTGGAGACTGCCGCCTCCCCGGTCCCGTCTTTCCCTAGTATAAGGTAGAATTATGAATTATAGAATCAAGATAAATTGGACTAAAGCCTACCCAACGTGCGTTACTGGAATTCCAGCTTTGGGGGTACCCATGAGCCACGTCCGCATTTTCGATACGACCCTCCGCGACGGTGAACAGTCGCCCGGCTTCTCCATGAACACGGAAGAGAAGATCCGCATGGCGCACCAGCTCGCTGCGCTGGGCGTGGACATCATCGAGGCCGGCTTTCCGATCGCTTCGAAGGGCGACCTGGAAGCCGTGCTGGCTGTGGCCAAGGAAGTTCGCGAAGTGCCGATTGCAGCATTGGCGCGGGCTCGCAAGGACGACATCCTTGACCTCCGACCTGCACTTGCAGGCCAAGCTGCACATGACGCGGGAGCAGGCGCTGGAAGCCATCGGGTCAATGGTCAAGCTGGCGCGGAATTTCGTTCCGGAAGTGGAGTTTTCCGCTGAAGACGCCGGGCGAACGGAAGTTGATTTTCTTTGCAAGGCCTGCCAGGTTGCCATGGATGCGGGCGCCACGATTTTGAATCTGCCGGACACCGTGGGCTACGCCGTGCCGGAAGAGTATGCAGATATGTTCCTGAAGGTGCGCGCGCACCTGGGCGATCCGGATCACATTATCTTCAGCGCGCATTGCCATGATGACCTGGGCCTGGCGGTGGCGAACTCGCTGGCGGCGGTCCGCGCCGGTGTGCGCCAGATTGAGTGTACGGTAAACGGCATTGGCGAACGCGCGGGCAACGCCGCACTGGAAGAAGTCGCTGTTGCGCTGGCGGTGCGCAAGGAAAGTTTTGGCCTGGCCACGAAACTCAAGCTGGACGAGCTGTACAAGTCCAGCCGCCTGTTGACGCAGATTACCGGGGCGCAGGTGGCTCCCAATAAAGCCGTGGTGGGCGCAAACGCGTTCGCGCATGAAGCCGGCATTCACCAGGACGGCATCATCAAGAACCCGCTGACCTACGAGATTATTTCGCCGGAGGCCGTGGGCGTGCCATCGCGTTCGCTGGTGCTCGGCAAGCACTCCGGTCGCCATGCGCTGCGGATTTCGCTCACGGAACTCGGCTACGACCCGAACGACGCCGAACTCGCCGAGTGCTACCGCCGCGTAACCACGCTAGCCGATGCGTCCAAGCAGGTGCGCGCGCGCGACCTCATGACCATCGCCCATGAAGTGATGCGCCGCAAAGCCGTGCCTATGGCCAGCGAAGCCGCACCCGCGGTCTGACCCGCGCTACA
>JBEKOE010000069.1:0-13296 GCA_049522075.1 Candidatus Acidiferrum sp. | reverse complement strand
TGCAGCCAAAGTACATTCCCGGCAAAAGGTGGAGGTGTGTGCCATGAAGAGCGAAACGCCCTCGTTTTCAGTACGGCCGAGTGGGGCGCATATCGCGTTGGCCTTAGTAGCGCTGGCTGGGCTCGTGCTCTTTATTTTGGCGTGCCGCCCTTCCTGGAGTCCCGACGGCCAACGGGTGCTCTATTCCTACGGGGATAAGGAGACGCTGAGAGCCGCTGTGGCCGTTTTTGACCGCAAGACCCACACCTCGCGGGTGATTTGGGCGGGCACGGACGAAACAGAATCCGATCACCGATTGGTGGCGACGCAGTGGAGCGCGGATGGAGAGCAGGCAATTCTTACGTCGGCCTCGAGCGAGTACACCGATCTTCTGGTGCTGCCTTTCCGCACCCAGAAGACCGCGCGGCGTTTCACGCTGGACGCATCGGGAAGCAGCGAGTATCTTCCCTATCCGCAGATTGCGAACTATCTGTTCATCGGGGGCCAGAAAGGCATTTACCGGCTTAATCTGGAAAACGGAGAAATCCTGAAAAAAGAGCCGGACAAGGCCATTAGTGGCGAGGATGGCTTCCTGCTGTTTGAATCCGGCCGCACGCTGATGTATCTGGTCAAGATCAAGCCTGAAGATGTTCCCGCACCCAAAGAGGGCGCAAAGGTCCCTGAGGAGAAACCTGCGGGAATCCTGGAGTTCGGCGAGATCGATCCGAGTGATTTGAGTTTTCGCGCTACCCAGAAGGTCACAGAAGCGATGCTGAATGCCAAGGGGATAGGCGATATCACCGGCTTTGTTGACGTCGAGCCGAAGAGCCGGACCATGGCTATCACTGGTGAACTTCTCGACGGCGGGCGTCCGGCAATCGTGATCCTCGGAAACGACGGAAACGACGGGATCGAGAAGATTCTGGATGCTGAAATGAAGAGTAAGGAAGATGGCTTGGGTAATCCGCAATGGTCCCGGGACGCCAAACTGATTTACGCTCCGGCGCTGTTCCGGAACGCGGCGACAGGCAGGACACAATTTGCCGTTGTGGAAGTGCCGCTGGATGGGAAGAAACCGCGCATCGACCCAATCAGCGAAGGGCCCAAAGCGGAGTTCGACGATAACTTTTTGAGTATGGCACAGATCGCGCTTTCGCCCGATGGCAAACTCATCGCGGTGAGCAATGGTTACAACGAGAAGGTCCGGCCAGAGAAAAGAGGAATCTTCCTCCTGGATGTGAGCCAGCCGGGGCGGCCGGTGAGTTTTTATCCCGCGCCTGCGTTGCCGGCAGTGCCGCAGAAGCCCGCAAACAAAACTGAGGCTAAGCCAGCAGCCAAGGAGTAGCGCCGTGGAACCGCTACGCGAGATTTTCTCTTACGTGTGCGGGCAGCAGCACAACTGGGCGCCGGGCGGCGTGGAATTGCCGTTCTGCCAGCGTTGCACCGGGTTATATGTCGGAGCGGCGCCCGCCTCGCTCGTTTTTCTGTTGTTCAAGCCAAAGCCCACGAGCCGCATACTGTGGCTGCACGGAATCTGCTTGCTGCTGATGATTCCCTTCGGGTACCACCTGGTGGCACAAACGGGTGAAGAGAGAACACTGACCGGGCAACTATTCGCCTTCGGCTTGATCTACTACTTGACGCTGTTGCCGGCAGACCGTCTGCCAAAGTGGGAAGCACTTTGGGAGTGCAATTCGTCGAGCTACCTGATGGGAGTGGTCATGGCGTTGTTGGCGCTGCAAGTTGATGTGGCCTGGGGCGGGTTGCGCACGAATGCCATACTTGCGTGGTTGGGCGCCGCCGGGCTGGTCCTGTACGGATTTCTTGTCCTGACGAATGTTTTGCTATTGGTGTGGCTTGCGTGGGAGTCGCTGCGCAGGCGCATTGGTTCATCCCCAATATGAATGACTCGTTTCTATTCGTGAGACCGCCGCGGCCGCTCTGGCCGTTCAATGGTCCGGGAAGCGCGTTCTGGCCGCCGCTGGCGTTTGCGTCGATGGCGGCTGCTTTGCGCTGCGCGCTTCCCGATCTGCAGGTGGCCATTCTTGATGCGCCGGCGCTGGAGATGGGCTGGAAGAGTATCACGCGAGAATTGCGAACACGGCAGCCTTCGTTCGTGGGGATCGGCGAAGAAGCGGTGAGCTGCGTGGAAGGGTTGCGCGCCGCCGCGCTGGCAAAAGAATGTGGCGCGAAGGTGATCGCCGGGGGCTGCTTCTTCGGCAATGTGGCGGAAGCCGTCTTGCGGACGGGCCAGGTGGATGCGGTGGTACACGGGGAAGGGGAAGTCACTCTCGTTGAGCTGGTGCAGGCCCTGCGGGAAAATTCCGCGAGCGCGTTGCGGAATGTTGCGGGAATTTCTTTTCGCGATGGCGAAGAAGTGACCCGCACGGCCCCGCGGGAACTCATCGCCGATCTCGATATGCTGCCGCTGCCAGCTTATGACCTGCTGCCCGTCGGGCGCTACGGCCAAAAAAGCAAGAATCACGCGGGACTTGCAGCCCTCGAGTTGGGGCGCGGCTGCTCCTGCGCCTGCGAATTTTGCGTGCTGTGGCGGCAGATGGGCAAGATGCTGGGGAATCGCGTGGTGCCGCATCTGCGCGTGAAATCGGTCGAGCGCTTGCTGGATGAGCTTCGCATCCTGATGGACCGTTACGATCGCCGCTTTCTCGGCTGGGTGGATCCCTGCTTCAATGCCGACAGCAAAACGCCGGGCGAACTGGGAGAGCGATTGTTGCGGGAAGGCCGGCTTATTAACCAGAGCGCCTGGGTGCGCGCCGATTACGTGCTGCGCGACGATGCCGGCGGCACCCTGGCGTCGTGCGTTGCCTCCGGCTTGCGCGAGATGTATCTCGGCATTGAACGCCTGGAGAAAGATCGCCTGCAATCGCTTCACAAAGGCAATCTCCACAACGAGGGCGAGAAAGCCTTGTGGCTGCTGGCGCGTAAATATCCGCAGGTGTACACGGTGGGTTCCTTCATCTACAACCTGCCGGGAGATACGCCGGCGATCGTGCGACGATTGTTCCGCGAGGCCTACCGCGCGCCGATGGACATGTCCTTCTTCATTCCGTTGACGCCGCTTCCGGGCACACCGTTCTGGAAGGATACGGAGTGGGACGGCACGGGTGAAGCCATGCGCGAATTTGATTTCCTTCTGCATTTCCACGGGGACGGGCTGAAAGCAAGACTCTCCCGCACGCTGATGTTGTGCTACTGGTTTTCGTGGCCGAAAGAGCGGCTCTACCGGTTCCTCACCGGATTTGTTTCGCGCGACCCTCGGCGCCGCAGCATCTCTCGCAGAAACGCGGCGCGGTTCAATTGGCACTGCGCGCGCACGCTGGCAAATGGCCTGGCAGGGCGCAGGGAATTCGCCATGAACCTGCCAAGCTGGTACGACTCGTAGAAATCACCCGTCACAGGATGTTCCAATAAGGGCGGTTGTGCGGAGCTGCCCCTTTTCTGCGCTCTTCTTGTTGACGGTATCGATGTTCAATTCGCGGCTACTGTTTGTAGCGCTCCCTGTAGTAGTCGATCTGCTGCTGCAACTCTTCCTTGGATAGCCCGGCGGTCCATTTGTGGAAGTCGGACTTCATTACATCGGCAGTGACGCCCGGCATCAACTGTTCGGCCTCCGGAATGAATTCCGTGTAAAAGGTTTTCGCTACTTCGTAGAAGCCGTGCCACTGCGTGTAATCCGGGCCCATCATAGCCGTGCCCATACGCGCGCGGCGGCCCTGGTGGTGCCACAGTTCGTAGTAGGTCCATTCGATCTTTTCGTCGAAGGGAGTGGGCGTGAGTTTTTTCGCGGCGTACAGCTTGTCCATGATGGACTTGGCAGGCTTGGCGAATTTTTCGTTGTAGAGGTCGATGGTGGCCTCATACTGCGCGTAGAAATTGTTGATCCAGCCGGTGGCGTGGCAATTGGAGCAGACGTCCTGCATGGAAATGCGGCGGCGCTCCCAATTATCGAGCTTGATGGAGATGGCCGGGCGCAGCGTGATGCTGATGCGGTCGCCCACGTCGTGCGTGACGCCCTGATTCGGCGTGGCGGACATGTGGCAGGTGGCGCATGTGGGCGCGGCGGAATAGTCCTTGCCGACAATCCAGGATTTCGAGTCGAGATTCATTTTCGCGACGTTGGCGCGGAACTGGATGCCGTGCTTGGACTCGTTGTAAATCTCGATTTGCGGATGATCGGGGCCGAGATGGCATTTGCCGCAGTTTTCCGGCTGCCGCGCCAGCGCGGAGCTGAAGGAATGCCGTCCATGGCACGCGGCGCAGGTGCCTTTGCTGCCGTCCGGATTCACGCGGCCGATGCCGCTGTTGGGCCAGGTGACCGGATCGAAGCGGCCGTCACCGAGATACTTCACTTCGCTGCCATGGCACTGGCGGCAGCCGTTGTTTGCCGCGGGTCCTCCTTCCACAATCTCGCCGAGCATGTTGTCCAGCGAGCCGATGAATTGCGCGGCGGCGGCGTGATGGCTCTTTTCAAACTGCTTGACCTCGGCGGCGTGGCAGCGCGCGCAATAGTTCGGCGTCACGATGACGGCGATTTTGTAACCGTTGTGCTCGAACGTCGCGGGGTCCTTGGCGTCCGCCTGATGGCAGGAATAACAGTCGACGCCTTTTCTTGCGTGCGCGCTCGTTTGCCACTGCTCCACGACTCCGGGAGTGGAAGAAGAATGGCATTCGATGCAGGCTTTGCCGGCTTTGGAGATTTGTGGCGTCTGTGCGTGGAGGACAGAGGCCGCGAGGAAAATCAGAGGGACGGGAAGAAGACGGATGCGCATGAACCCTCCATGAGCAAAACGATTGTGGGGGAAGGACATCGAGCGAATTGTATATCCATGTCGAGCGGCCGTGGAGGGCTAAATCGGATTTGCGCGCGGGGCGTGGGAACAGAAAAACGGGAGGAGGGATTCCTCGCTGCTCAGACTCCGCTCGGAATGACGGAGCGAGGAAGAGAGTGGCGGGTATTGCGGTGTGGTTGCAGTCGCGGACCGCCTAAGAAGGCGGTCCCTACACAGACAACCGCACGAGCTAGAAGCCCGGGGCGCCGGTGGAGGCGGGGCGCATCTCCGGGGCGTTGACGCCGAAGCGCAGATGCGCGAACCAGGATTGGCTGAGAGACATGAAGCCGGTGTAGAGATAGCCCCAGACAAACAGCAGGAGAAACGGCACGGTGGCGTAATTCTCGTTGCGGATGGCGTAAGCCACGGTGAAGGCGAAATACAGGCCGAGGGCGACCTCAAAGTAGGGCATCCAGCCGGCCTTGTTCCTATACTTTTTCGCGGCAAAGGTGCCGCTCCTGCCTTCAATCTTGAATTTCGGCGTACGCGCAAAATCCGATTTTTTCCCGGCAAGGGCCTCGAGCACTGCCTGAGCGTTGCGCACGCTGATGCCGATGCCGGTGGCCATCACGAAGGGCATATACAGAAATGTATTCAGCCACGTCTTGGGGTGCAATTCCTTTTGCGCCGCAAGATAAAAACTTGAGATGGAACAGGTGGAGGCGAGGAACAACGGCAGATCAATCACCGCCATCTGAAACCAGCCTTGATAGAAGCGCACGATCATGGCGGGCAAAAGCATCGTGGAGAGCAGGACCATCAACGGGTAAGAAATGTTGGCAGTTAAATGGAAAAACGCTTCGGATTTTACGTGGAAGGGCGCATCCGACCGGAGCACTCTGGGCAGGATTTTCTTCGCGGTTTGCATCAGCCCCTTGGCCCAGCGCGCCTGCTGCGCCTTGAAGCCATTCATGTCCACGGGAAGCTCGGAAGCACATTCGATGTCCGGCAGGTAAAGAAATTTCCAGCCCTTCAACTGCGCGCGGTAGGAGAGATCGGTGTCCTCGGTCAAGGTGTCGTGTTCCCAGCCGCCGGCGGCTTCGATGGCCTCGCGGCGCCATACGCCGGCGGTGCCGTTGAAATTGAAGAAGGTGCCGCGGCGCGAGCGCCCGCCGTGTTCGATGACGAAGTGGCCATCCAGGAGAATCGTCTCGACGCGGGTAAGGAGGGAATAGTCGGAGTTGAGATAGGTCCAGCGCGTTTGCACCATGCCGATGTTTTCGCCGGCGCCGGGCGCCAGGAAATACGGGATGGTGCGGCGCAGGAAATCGGCCGTGGGAATGAAGTCCGCGTCGAAGATGGCGACAAACTCGCCCCGCGATGTTTTCAGGCCGTTTTCCAGCGCGCCGGCTTTGAAGCCTTCGCGGTTGGTGCGGTGAATGTA
This sequence comes from Candidatus Acidiferrum sp., assembly GCA_049522075.1. Classification (GTDB taxonomy): domain Bacteria; phylum Acidobacteriota; class Terriglobia; order Acidiferrales; family UBA7541; genus Acidiferrum. Next base: position 7,083 of record JBEKOE010000069.1, on the reverse strand, counting down.
GACGATCGGTAGGCCGGCGGCCGCGTGGCGATCCACACAGGCACGCGCGACTTCGCGGGTCTCGTCGGTGGAGTCGTCGAGCACCTGGATGTCCAGCAACTCGCGCGGATAGTCGAACTGGGAAACGGCGTCGACCAGGCGCTCGATGACGTAGCGCTCATTGAAGATGGGAAGCTGTATGGTAACCTTGGGCCAGTTTTCCACGTGCGGCGGAATTGCCGGAATGTTTTTGCGGTAGACGTAGTAATCGTAGATCAGGGTGTAGCGGTGCAGGCCGTAGAACGCCAGAACGAACAGCACGATGAAGTAGGGGATCATCATCGCCAGATCGAAGGCGTTGGCGTTGTACACCCCGGTGAAAGTGCGGTCCGTGATTTTGTGCCAGTAGTGGCTCAGCGGACCCTGCTGCAACGCGGCGAATAGAAATGGAGCAAAGTTCAACAAGATCCGTGTCTCCCCAAATGCCTTCTGAAAACCAAGCGAACCGCCGGCAAGTGCTCTGGCTGTTGGGGGCAGGTGTGCTGCTGGAAGCGTTCTACCTGCGGATGCACAGCCTCTACTACCTGAAAAACCACGCGATCGCGTTCATCGAACTAGCGCTGGCCGCGGGAGTAGTCTACTTGATCGCGCTGTACGGAATCGAGCGCGCGCGGTCCTCGCGCACAGCCACCATTCTACTGATTTTTGCGGCGATTGCATTTCGTGCACCTCTCTGGCCGATGCAGCCGACGCTTTCCGACGATCTGCAGCGGTACCGCTGGGACGGCAAAGTGCAAGCGCATGGCTTCAATCCCTACTCCAGCATCCCCAAGGATCCGCGCATGGCCGCGCTGTGGGACAAATACTACGAGGTCATGCCGGCGCGCGAAATGCCTTCGATCTATCCCCCCGGTTCGCAATGGGTGTTTCGCGCAACGTGGAAACTGTTCCCGGGGCCCACGGCATTCAAGGTTCCCTTCGCCACGGCGGACGTGCTGGCGCTGTTGCTTTTGGCGTGGATGTTCCGCAGGGAGCCCGATCGCAACTTTCGTGTGGCGGTGTATGCGTGGAATCCCTTGGTGATCGTGGAGTTTGCTGGGAGCGGCCACAACGATGCGCTGGCGATTCTGGGGATCGTGTGCGGGCTGGCGCTGGTCAAGAACTGGAAGGTGCTGGCGAATGTGCCGATCGCGTTTGCCGCGATGGCCAAAGCGTTTCCCGCATTGCTGATTCCGGTGTGGATCCGCAAAGCAGGATGGCCGGAGAAGCGCGCGGGTTGGTGGGCCGCGGCTGTGGCGGGCGGGACGATGCTTGCGGTGCTCGCGCCGTATTGGGACGCGCTGGGGATGTTTCACGCCAACATGACCTATTACGAAGCGACGTGGAAAAATTACCACGCCAGTTTGTACACGGTGATCGACTGGCTCGCCGACGGAAAGGCAAGAATCGCGCCGCTTGTGGGGATAGGCGCCTGTTGGGGGCTGTCACTCTGGCTGGCGTGGAAACGCGCGGAGCCCGCCCGCGCCGCCTATCTGCTGATCGGAACGATCCTGGCCTTCAGCGCGAACGGATATTCGTGGTACTTCACGTGGATCGTGCCGATGCTTTGCTTCTATCCCAATCCAGCGTGGCTACTGCTGACGGTGCTGCAATTTCTTTCCTATAACGTGCTGATCGGTTACGGAATCCTGGGCGTGTTTAAGTTTGATCCGTTCTTGCAGGCGTTGGTGTACGTGCCGTTTTACGCTTTGCTTATCGGCCTGTTTCTTTACGGCCGATGGAAACGGAAAGTCAGCGCTTCCTGAAGACTCATGGAACAGCGGGGAACATTGCCGGAGATTGCGCGCGAGTTTCTTCGCCTCGGTTTCGTCGCCTACGGCGGCGCCGCCGCGCACGTCGCCATGATGGAAGAGCGATTTGTGCGCCAGCGCGCGTGGGTGACGCGGGAACGCTTTGTGGATCTGGTCGGCGCCGTGAATCTTCTGCCGGGACCCACCTCGACTGAACTCGCTATTTATTTGGGAGAAATTCGTGGCGGGATACCGGGCCTGATCACGGCGGGTGCGTGCTTCATCCTGCCGGCCGCGGTGCTGGTGGTTGCGCTAGCCTGGGCCTATCTGCGATTTGGCGCGGTGCCGCAGATGGGGGGGTTGCTGTTCGGAATCAAGCCCGTGGTTGTCGCGCTGATGGCGCAGGCAATCTGGAACCTGGGGCGCACGGCGCTGAAGAGTGCGGCGCTGGCGATACTGACGATTTGTGTCGTCGCACTGGCCGCCCGGGGAATCCATGCGCTGCTGTTGCTGATCGGCGCGGGAATTTTGTGGATGATCATTGGCGCGGGAAGGAGTCTCGCAAGAACCCGCGCGGCGATTGTTGGCATGATTGGCACGGGCGCCGCTGGCTCGGTCGGTGCGATTGGCGCGGTGCCGGTGTTCCTCTATTTCCTGAAAATCGGCGCGGTACTTTTTGGCAGTGGTTACGTGCTTCTGGCCGTGCTGCGCGCAGACCTTGTGGCGAAGCTGCACTGGTTGAGCGACGCGCAACTGCTGGACGCCATCGCTGTGAGCCAGGCCACGCCGGGCCCCTTTTTCACGGTGGCGACTTTCATTGGTTACTTATTAGCGGGATGGAGAGGCGCGGCGTTGGCGACATTGGGCATGTTTTTGCCGGCGTTTGTGTACGTGGGCGCAACCGCGGGTTTTCTACCTAAGCTGCGCCAATCGCCGGTGGCCAGCGCGTTTCTGGATGGCGTGAATGCCGCAGCCGTTGCCTTGATGGCGTTTGTGGGCTGGCAATTTGCCCGCGCTTCACTGGTGAACGCGCCGGCAGTGATTCTGGCCGTCGTGAGCGCGGTGCTCGTCTTCCGCTACAAAGTAAACTCCGCATGGCTGGTGCTCGGCGGCGCCATTGCGGGAATTCTTCTTCACGCCCTGGGCATCATTTAAAGCTGACGATCAGGGAATGAGCGCGATCTTGCCGAAAGCGCCGGGCGCCATGACGTCAATATGGGCTTGCGGCGCGTCCTTTAGCGGTAGTTCTTTGCCAACGATTGGGCGCAGAGTGCCATTTTCGATGCCGGCAGCGATGGCGGCATGAATTTCCGCGGATTCCGCGTCCGTGGCTGCCCACAGCGTAAAGCCACGAACGGAGGCGCGCCGGGCCATCAACTCGCGAGGATTGATGGTGATTTCGCCGCGGTTGCCAATGACAATCACGCGTCCGCGGAGGGCCAGCAGCTTCAGATCGGTGGCCAGATTCACGTTGGCCAGCATTTCGAGGATGAGATCGATGCCGCGTCCGCCGGTGGCTTTCAGGATCTCTTCGGGATAGCCGGCTTTGCTGTGATCGAAGACGTAATGCGCGCCTTCTTTCTTCACCAGTTCGAGGCCGCGTGAAGTGCCTGCCGTGCCGATCACAGTTAATCCCAGAGCGCGCGCCCACTGCACTGCGGCGACGCCCACGCCGCCGCTGGCGCCGTGGACGAGCAGCGTTTCGCCGGCCCGCGCATCAGCGTGGTGGCGCAATGCCGTGTAGGCGGTGCCGTAGGGCACCCACAGCCCCGCGCCTTGCGAAAACGATATTTTTTCCGGCAGCGGGTACACCTGGTTCTCGCGCGCCAAGGCATATTCGGCGTAAGCGCCAGTGAGCGTGGTCGCCGTGTACACACGGTCGCCTGGCTTCACTTTGGTGACGCCCCCGCCGACGGCCTCGATCATGCCCGCCGCGTCGGAGCCGGGAGTATAGGGCAGCGCGGGTTTCACCGGGTACGCGCCGTTGCGCATGTAGGTGTCGTACGGGTTGACGCCCGCCGCACGCACACGCACGAGAACTTCGCCGGGCCCGGGCTTGGGCGTGGGCACTTCATGAACCGCTAGAACTTCGGGTCCCCCGAATTGGTAAACCTGAATCGCCTTCATACGTTTTCTCCCGTCAAAAAATCATAAATCCAAGATTAGATGTTTCCGCTGCAAATCATACGCCAACAAGATAGGAAAAGAGTCGCCAGACCAGAGGCTCGCTAAGTCATCGCACTCCGAACTAAAAATGGTCGTCGTGCAGCAGCGATGCTTCTTCCTTTTCGACCGTGCCGGAAGTTTGCGCCCACGCTGTTGTCTGCCAGTTGTCTTTATGCTTCTTCGTGGGAATCCACGCCGGCAAGGGCTGGCTCAAATGGTTTGCGAGAGCGTAGACGTAGGGCTCGTACATCGCGCGAAGCTCGGCAAGCTTGCGATCGGCTTCGGGGGTGGTGACGAGCTTGGTGCCGTTCTTGGCCAGCTTGGCGCGCAGATACAGGAGCGTTTCCGCGGGCAAGCGATCCTGCGGCAAAGGACGTGGCGCCGCCGAGAAGACCTGACAGAGATCGACTACTGCATGGCGCGCGATGGCAAAGGTAAGTTCGGCTTGTTTCGCGCAGGAATCTTCAATGCCCGCGATGGTCAGAGCGCAGGTGTCCAGGATGGCGGTGAGCGAGCCAATCCAGGATTGGTTGTCGTGTTGCGAGCGAAAATAGGCGAGCACCGGATAGGAGAGATGGCTCTCCAACAATTCCGCGCACCAGTGCTCCCAATCCTTAAGCAGGTCGCGCAGCGCTTCATGGCCGGTGGGATAACTGTGGCGGCGAAGCAGTTCGCCAGCAGTGGGCGGGGTGCCGGCGCGCGCATCGAGCAAGGCGATATTGGTTTCGCGGCGGCCGAAGGCGCCGTAAATAAACGGAAGATAGCCGATCACGGCGGCGAGAAAAGCGAATCCAAATCCTGCTTCGGCAACCACGAGGAGACGCGCCAAGCCGGAGCGCGGCACCACATCACCCAGTCCCAGCGTGAAAAATGTCGTGCCGCTAAGGTACATGTCCGTGAATATGCTTGGGCTGGAACCCGTAAGATTGACCGCCGACCCCGCGCCGTATTGCATCATGCCGAAAGCGATGACCAGACCAATGGCCCAGACGCCCACCAGAGCCAACAGGGAGATCGGGCCGAAGAATCCGAGAAAGGTCTCGCGCGCCTTGTGCGAAGGGAGCAGTCGGGCCGCCGCTTTCCAGGCGGACCAGGTCAGCCGGTAGTAGAAGCGCGTCAGGCGGAATTTCCGGGTCACGCGACGCGGCAGGATGATCGCTTCAAAAGCGTCCCACGCCACGAGCAGAAAAACAGCGATACCTGCAAGAAAGACACCCGGGACGGGAATCATGCGCAGCATTGTACTCGTTTTGCGGGGGAATACGCGGCGGCGATCAGGAGATCAGCCGCGCGTTCACCGAGATTTCCGCCTTGTATAGCTTGGAGACGGGGCAGCCGGTTTCCGCGACTTTCACGGCGGCATCGAATTTGGCTTTGTCGGCGCCGGGAATCTGCGCAACGAGATCGAGATGGCTCTTGGTGATGGAGAAGCCTTCGCCGACCTTTTCGAGGGTGATCGTACAGGTCGTCTCCAGTTTCGTGGCCGTGATTCCGGCCCCGCCGAGTTGCGCGGAAAGCGCCATCGTGAAGCAGCCGGCGTGCGCGGCCGCGAGAAGTTCCTCGGGGTTTGTGCCCACACCGTTCTCGAAACGCGTGCTGAAGGAGTATTGCGTGTTCTTCAGCGTGCCGCTATCGGTGGAGATGGAGCCTTTGCCCGATTTCAGATCGCCTTGCCAGACTGCGGAAGCTTTGCCTTGCATGAATAATTCTCCTGTCTCTGATTTGACGCCGTTCTACCTGTTCCTTGGATTCAAACATCCAGCGAAAAGGTTCATGCCAAGTTGAAGGGGGCGGGAGGCCGGGAGGCCCGAAGCATCCTACCACCGGTGAAAAACAAAGAATACGGCCAGGGAGATGCAGGCGTTAGCCACCACGCAGTTACATTCAAGGAATTCGGGCGGGCCAAAGGCCTCGAATGTAGACGGCGCCACCCGCAACGCGATAGTAGACCAGCCAATTGCCCGCGTGGAACCAGCGGTGGCGGCGAAAGCGGCCCTTTGCGCGCACAGGATACATATGGGGAAACAGCTTCAGATATTCAAGGTGGTCCAGGATTTGATTGCGGTCGGATTCCGGGAGTTCGTAGAAGAGGTCCCGTACGGTATCGGCCCAGACGATGCGCGTCATCAGCGTTTCTTAGCTTTGCGTCTGGAAAGCGCCCGGGACCTCCGCACAACTTCCTCGTGCGAGGTCACGCGGCCCGCTTCGATGTCCGCGTCGGATTTGGCCATCATGGCTTGAAAGGCGGAATCCGCCTCAATCTTGTCGAGGTGGTCTTCCATGTCGGAGTAGACCTGAATGGCCTGGCGGACGATCAGGCTGCGGTTTCCGCCGTTGTAAGAGGCGAGTTCTTCGAGCAGTTTGTTGGTGCGCTTATCGAGGACGAATTGTTTCCGCATAGGGGTGTCTCCCAAGAGAAGCATACCGCCGCAGTGTGGAATATTCAACACCATTCATGAATAGTGTTGAATCGCAGGACGGTGGGCCGGGAGCGTTCTCTTTGGCGCGAAGAAACGATCGGGGGGACCTAGGCGTCCAGGCTGAGGGTTACCAGGCCGGGAGGCGTGGCCGGAACGATGGGAGGAAGTCTCGAGCGGTCGATGGGGCGGTACAGGGTGTCGCGCTCGACGGGGATGCGGCCTGCGGCGCGGATCAGGCGTTCCAAGTCGCTGCGCGAAGTGAACTCGGCGGTTTTCGCGCCGGCGTCGTGGTAAATCTTTTCTTCGACGACGGTGCCGTCAATGTCGTTTGCGCCAAAGCGCAACGCGATCTGCGCGATGCTCGGCGTCAGCATGACCCAGTAGGCCTTGATGTGGTCAAAATTATCCAGCAGCAGGCGGGAAATCGCGATGTTGCGCAGGTCGTCGTAGCCCGTGGGCTTCGGAATGTGCGCGAGCGGCGTGTTGTCCGGGTGAAACGCCAGCGGAATGAACGCGACGAAGCCGTGCGTTTCATCCTGAGCTTCGCGGAGCTTCACCAGATGATCCACGCGCTCCTCGGCGGTTTCCACGTGCCCATAGAGCATCGTGGCGTTCGTCGGCAGGCCCAGGCGGTGCGCCTTTTTCGCCATGCTCAGCCACATGCGCCCGCTGACCTTGTGGTCGCAGATGATGCGGCGCACGCGCGGATGGAAAATCTCCGCGCCGCC
>JBEKOE010000068.1:0-13530 GCA_049522075.1 Candidatus Acidiferrum sp. | reverse complement strand
TTGCGCAGAATGGCCCCGGCGAGATTGATCTTTGTAAAATCCGCGCGGGAGAGGTTTGCACCGGCGAGGTCGGCCCGCGCTCCGCCTTCTTTCCCGCTGAAGAAGCGTTCGTGCGCGTCTAGGATGGCCGCCACGGTCTTACCGTTATGCTGAATGCCTTTGAGCTTCCGAAGTCCCATAGTCCGTTGTTTTCTCTGGTCTTGTGAGTGTTCATCTATTTTACCGGAAGAAACACCGGGCGGTAAATGTTGATGCCCTGGCGGCCAGCTTTGCTTGAACGCCTCACCGGACCGCGGAGTATGCTAGGGAGAGCGGGCGCTTGGCCTGGGATCGAAAGGAAAGCGATGCGAGGATTGTTGCTCATTGGCGGAATGCTGCTGGCCACTGCGTCCGCTTGGGCACAGGAGGACGAGATTGTCGCTAACCTGTCCGGGGGGCGAGTCCTTGTCCACGTGGCCCGCGACTCCATCATCTTTGGCGCGATCAATCAACCGCTGGAAGCAAATGGCGTTCCCCCGCGCGTGGCAGAGATAGACGCAGGGCATATCGGCATTCTGTTCGGTGCTGAGGAGTGGCAGTTGCCTGCTCAGCCGCGGCCCATTCGCCTGGAACGTGACATCGAGCGTGTCGGCCGGGCCGACCCGCACTACCAGCAGCCCACCGGCAGCGAAAGCGATCTGGAACAACTGGGCGAGATATTCCTCGAAAAGCTGCGGCCGCTCGTTTCTCAGCTTCACCACAAAATTGATTTGAAACCCGATGAACCGCTCCTGGAAATCGTGCTGATCGGCTACGCGCCAAAGCAGTACGGCCCGGAAGTCTGGCTGATTGAATATCGCGTGGAGCAGGAGTCCATCGGCTCTCAAGCCGATTACCTGCAGACCCGCCCGTTACGCCCGCGTTTTACACAGCTTTATCCCCCGGAAAAGCACGAAGCGCACACGCTGGTCGAAGTGCGTTTTCCGGACGATTCGCAGGATGTGCCTCTCTTGGGGCTAATTCAACAGAACGATCCCCGCATCGCGCGTTTGAAGTCCTCCGAGCAACGATTTGCGAAGGTGATCGAGTTGATCGAGCGTGGCCAGGCGCAAAAGGCCGACAGCAAAGATTCGGCCGATTTCGTGCATGCGGTTTTGCCGCTGCTGGCGGGTGGAGCGAGCTTCTTCGAAGGAGCCATGGGCGAGAGCGGAACTTTCCAGTGGATTGTTCCGCCGGAGGAGCCGATCGAGAAGGAAAAACAGGCCGAGGACAAGAATCGGCCTCCAGACGCGCCCACGCTGCGGCGCAAGCCAACGCCTTAGGAGACGGCGCCCGAATTCTCGACGGCGTGGGCGGTGGCGAGTTCTTCCGTGGGCGCGTGGGGTTTCGGTACGCGGAACATGTGCAGGATCTCAGCCAAAAGTGTCAGTCTCCCGCGGCCGTGCTTTGTTGATGATGCCGGCCAATGTCTTTGCGGTAGTGCATGCCGTCGAAGTGAATCATTGCGGCGGCCTGGTAGGCTTTCTGGAGAGCCGAGGCAAGAGAATCGCCGCTTGCCGTGACTCCCAGGACTCGCCCGCCACTCGTGACGATGGCATCGCCTTGCCGCCGCGTTCCCGCGTGCAGCACCTTTACATTGGGAATTTGCCCCGCCTCAGCGAGCCCCTTAATCTCTTTGCCGCTTTCGAATTTCCCCGGATACCCGCCGGATGCCAGCACAACGCAAGCACTGGCGCCGCGCTTCCACTTCAGCTTGGCAGGGTCCAATCTCTCCGCCGCAACATCGGCAAGCACCTCGGCCAAGTCAAAATCCATGCGCGCGGCAATCGCCTGTGTTTCGGGATCGCCCAGGCGGCAATTGAACTCCAACACCTTGGGCCCCTGTTTGGTCAACATCAGGCCCGCGTAAAGGAACCCTTGATAACGCAGCCCGTCTTTAGCCAGGCCGAGCAAGGTCGGTTCCACGATGGTTGTCTGAATCGTCTGGCGCAAAGACCCGGGCAAAAGCTCGTCCGAGGAATACGCGCCCATGCCGCCTGTGTTCGGCCCTTCGTTATTGTCGAAGACGCGCTTGTGGTCCCGTGTGGGCACGAGTGAAGTGGAACGGCCACCATCGGTCAGCAGGATAAACGATAGCTCATCGCCTTCCAGCGTTTCTTCCAGCAGAATCCGCTTGCCTCCCGCGCCCAATTCGTCCTTCTCCATGACGCGCCCGATGAATCCCGTGGCGGCGTCGGGATCGTCCGCCAAAAACACGCCCTTTCCCGCACAGAGGCCATCGGCTTTGATGACCACGGGCCAATCCACGGAGCAAAGCGCCGAGTACGCGGCCCCAGGCGAATCGTAGGAACCATACATCGCCGCCGTGGGAATGTTGTGACGCTGCAGAAACTCCTTTGCGAAGATCTTGCTGCCTTCGAGTTGTGCCGCTTGTTGCGACGGCCCAACCACCGTATACTTGCGTTGCCGGAAGGCGTCGGTCAAGCCGTTTACCAAGGGAAGCTCCGGCCCGACGACCGTCAAATCCGGAGAGATCTTCTCCGCCAGCGCCACCAGCACCGGTACATTACCTGCGTCGGCGGCCAAGCATTCAGCCTCAGCAGATATTCCGCCGTTGCCGGGCACACACCAGACCTTCTCGACGCCCGCGCTCTGCCGGAGTTTCCATACCAGCGCGTGTTCGCGCCCGCCCCCGCCAATCACCAAAACCTTCATGAATTTCGCCTCTTAATCACACCTTTTGAACGATAGTCTGCCGGTCAGGGAGTGTCAATTGGGCCCGCAATGTTGCCTGGCGCTTCCCCTCGAATAGGCTCTTCACCAAGGCTGATTGTACGGCTCACCGCGTAATGTATCGGTCAAGCTAACTACTTAGCTCCACCTGTACTTCGGTTCTCTGCGCTCTGCCCGCTGCACCTTTAACCTGAAACAACAGTTTCCTGGCGATTGGAGCGGAGGCTGGCCTCCGGGAGAACACGATGCTGATCCCTATACGTCACGAGAGTATGCGCGGCCGACGATGGCCCGTGATCACCTTTGCCCTCATAGGCTTGAACGTCCTGATTTTCCTGATTACCCACGGCCCCATCGAGGACCAGGGACCGCAGCGCACGGAGGTCCGTGTCCACCTCATTCTTCTCGCGGCCATGCACCCGGAACTCAAAACTTCCGGCCCCGCCGCGGATTTTGTCGACACGATTAAGAAGTCTGCCGGCGATGAGTGGGATCAATTGGCAGCGCCCTCGCGGAAAGCTGAAGATTCCTGGGACGCCCAGATTCGCCAGGTCCAGGACCCAACAGAGTTGCAGCAGGACATGGATAACCTTTGTCAGGAATTTGACTCTGTAGAGCAGGCCTCGATCCTGGATAGGTACGCTTATGTCCCGGCGCATCCCCGGCCGCTTTCCTACCTCACAGCGAACTTCCTGCACGGTGGCTGGATACACCTGATAGGCAATATGTGGTTCTTGTGGCTCGCGGGATTCATTCTGGAAGATACCTGGGGCCGCGTGCTCTATCCGGTTTTCTACCTGGTCGCGGGAGCCGCGGCGCTGCAGTTTTACGGTTGGTGCGCCCATGGGAGTTTTACACCGCTTATCGGAGCTTCGGGCGCAGTTGCTGCTCTGATGGGCGCTTTTCTCGTGCGCTTCCCAAAGATGAAGATTGAGATGATGTTCTTCACCATTTTCTACCGGCGCCGCTTCAAAGCTGCCGCCTACTGGCTGCTTCCCTTGTGGCTGGCCATGGAATTTTTCTATGGCTCGGCATTCGGTACGTCCTCGCCGGTCGCCCATTGGGCGCACGTTGGGGGGTTCCTCTTCGGCATGGCCGGAGCGTTTGCGTTGCAGCAATCCGGCCTAGAGCAGAAAGCCAACGAAGCCATCGAATCCAAGTTGAGCTGGAGCGGCGATCCGGAAGTCGTCCGCGCTTCTGAAGCCATGGAACAAAACAAACTGGATGAAGCAGCGGCCATTCTCCAGAAGCATGTGGCCGCAAACCCCAACTCCGCCGATGCCCTGAATCTCTTGCAACAAGTGCACTGGCGTTGCAGTGACATGCCGGCCTACCGACAGGTCACGATTCAACTGTGCCAGGCCTATCTCAAAAATCAGGACGTGGATGCCGCCTGGCGTGCCTTTGAGGAATATCACAATGCCGGCGGGGATAAGATGCCCGTGGCAACCTGGCTGGAGATCATTCGCTCCATCGAAGCGCAGCAGCATTTTGATCGCGCCGTTTCCGAATACGAGCGCCTTGCCGAAACTTACCCCGCAGAAAAACAATCGCTGCTGGCGCTATTGGCGGCCGGACGTCTGTGCTTGAAAAAACTGAATCGCCCGGAAGAAGCGATGAAGTTCTACAAGGCTGCGGCAGCTTCCAAGGTCCCTCATTTGGATTGGGAGGCAAACATCCAAGCTGGCCTGCAAGATGCACAATGCGCCTTGACGGCTGTCCCCGCTGGGGCGCCCCGTTAAGAGGCTGCCTCCCCTAAGTGAAACGCCACGGGCGGCGAAGAAGCGCAGAGCGTGCTAACTGTCTTGTTGTGTCTTAACGGTTAGTGGAACTGGTGTGTTTTCTTGGCAACTCTTGCGGCTCTACGCCTGGCTCACGGCTCGGATTGGAATCGTCACCCCGGCAGCGGCCTCCGAGGACGCAAGCATGTGACAGCGCCCATCGAAGATGCCTCCAGGATCGATGACCATGCAGGGTGAGTGAACTTCGCCCGTTACGACTCCCTTGGGCTGGATCTCGACGCGGCCCCTGGCGAAAATGACGCCATCAAACCGGCCCGCGATCACCACCCGATTCCCTTCGATTTGTCCTTCGACTTTCGCGTTTTCGCCGAGGATCACTGTCTGTTCGGAGATGATGTTGCCCTTGATGTGTCCGTCAATGCGAAACGTTCCGGTGAGTGTCAGCGTGCCCTCGAGCGACACGCCTTGATCAATGAAACCGGTCCACTCCTCAGCGCCAGCATCTTTGGACGTACCTGGCCACTTCCAAGGCATATGTAAACTCCCTGTGTGTAGTGATTCCAATGTATCGTGAAGCGGCGAGAAGTCAACGCGTGTTGCGGAGCGAGTTGTCTAATGAAATGCCTGAACGTTGGTGCAGTGGCAGTGCGCTGCTACGGCGCTATTTCATCAGGCGGTCGTAGATGCCCATGAGTTGCGCGTCGTCGTAATACTCCAGGACGAGCTGGCCCGGCCGCATTTTCGTTTTCTGCCGCAGAAGCACCTTCGTGCCGAGATGTCGCTGGAGTTCTTCCACGGCTTCGCGGATGTTGGGATCAACATGGATCTCCGCGGGCATTTTTGCCCCGCGGCTGCGTCGTGAAGCCAGGCGTTCAATTTGGCGCACCGTGAGCCCACCGCGAGCGGCGCGTTGCGCATAACGCATGCGCAATTGCGGCTCGGCGACAGCGAGGAGCGCGCGGCCGTGGCCCGCCGTCAGCTTCCCTTCTTCAATCCATTCCTGAATGGTCGGCTCAAGCTTCAGCAACCGGATGGCGTTGGCGACCGTCGCGCGATCCTTGCCCGTGCGCTCGGCCACCGATTCCTGGGTGAGCTGGAATTCGTCCATCAACCGCTCAAACGCGCGTGCCGCTTCCATGGCGTTGAGGTCTTCGCGCTGGATGTTTTCGACCAACGTCATCTCCAACGCCAATTCGTCAGGAACCTGGCGAACGATGGAAGAGACTCTGTCGAGGCCGGCGCGCTGCGCAGCACGCCAGCGCCGTTCGCCGGCAATCAACTGGAAGCGCTGCCCCATCGGCCGCACGACAAGCGGCTGGATGATGCCGCTGGTCCGAATTGAGCGGGCCAGCTCATCGAGTGCCTCTTCGCGGAACCGTGTGCGTGGCTGATAGGGACTTGGGTCGATCAGATCAATGTCGATCTGCAAAGGACCCGATGCTGCGGGACTCAAGGCCGGGGCTGCGGCTGCAGCAGCTCCTCCAGAGCTGTGCGCGACGGGAGCGGCGTGCGGAGTTTTAGATGTGGCCGGTGATGATGGAGCGGCCGCTTCAGGCTCCCGAATGAGCGCTCCGAGCCCCCGCCCCAACGCGTTTCTCGGCATTGCCAATAACCTCCTGGGCGAGCTGTGTGTAACTTTCAGCGCCCCTACTATGTATATCATAGAAAATAATAGGCTTACCAAAACTAGGTGCTTCGGCCAGGCGGACGTTTCGCGGGATCAGGCTCTGAAAAACCTGGGTGCCGAAGAAGCTGCGCAAATCAGTAGCCACCTGCCTTGAGAGAGTAGTGCGCTCATCGTACATCGTCAGGAGGATGCCTTCAATTTCAAGGCTGGGATTGAGGGTACGTCGAATGCGCATCAAGGTGTCCAGCAGTTCCGATACGCCTTCCAAGGCCAGGTATTCGCACTGGATGGGTATCATCACCGCATCGGCCGCCACCAGTGCGTTTAGCGTGAGCAGATCCAAGGCAGGTGGGCAATCCAGTACAATGAATTTGTAGTTTGGCCGCACATTCTGCAGGAAGGACTGCAGTTTGTACTCCCGGCTTTCGGCAAGCACAAGCTCCACTGCGGCTCCCGCAAGGTTTTTGTCGGCGGGAACGACATCCAAGCCTTCCACTTGCGACTTTTGCACCAATTTCTCAAAGGTCTCGTGCAATATTAGGGCGTGATAGATGGTACGACGTGCAGGATCCTTCTGAAATCCGATTGCAGCCGTCGCATTGGCCTGGGAATCGCAATCAATGAGGAGAGTTGACTGCTCAGCAGCCGCAAGGCAGGCTGCAAGGTTAACTGCGGTTGTGGTCTTACCTACGCCACCCTTTTGGTTAGCAACGGCAATGACCCGGGCCAAGAAAGTCTCCCCAAGCTAGGGAAATTAGCAGAGCGGTCCGCCATACGCAAGATGTTTCACGTGGAACAGGGGGCAAGCTGCGGAAATCTTGTTGGAAAGCGGATGTTCCACGTGGAACAGTATCAATAGGGAAATGACCGATATGACCCCGCTCGCCAGTCTGAGCGTTCGATATCCGAGACGTTTCACGTGGAACAATCGGAATTGAAAGTCGGGAAAAGAGCAGATGTTTCACGTGGAACGCGGCGCGAGAGAAAATCACATAGGAATGGCAGCACACTGAAGTAAATTGCGAAAAGCCTTTTGTTATGATGTCGTTACGCCGACAGTGGGACACTTTTTCTTGCCAACGAGCAAATAGCGCTGCAACGACTGCGGCATGGCGATGGGTTCTTGCCATTCCCACCGCTCCGACTTACGAACTTCCTCGAGGTCGCGGCCGCCGATCCACAGAATCGTGCGAGAGGCAGCGACATTGTCTGACGCCGCCCACTCGAGAAATGGGCCAAACTCGCCGAGGGCGCGGGAGCAGACAAAGTCAAGCGGAGCCAATTCCTCGCCCAATTCCTCATAGCGGTTGATCAGGACATGGGTGTTCCCAAGCCCCAACTCGCGGATGACTTCAGCAAGAAATGTGCCCTTCTTGATATTCGATTCCACGAGGAAAAGCTCCAGCTCAGGACGCAAAATCTTTAGCGGAATGCCGGGGAATCCGGGGCCGGAACCGATGTCGGCGAACCGACCGTTTTCCACCGGCACAGCAACGGCAGCAAACATGGATTCGCAGAAATGACGATATAGTATCTCCAGGGGATCGCGGATGGCGGTCAGATTCAGTTTTTCATTCCAATGACGCAATATCCTTATATATTGTTGAATACAAATGACTTGTTGTTCATTTAAGGTGACTTGGAATTCCCCCAAGGCGCGCCGGATCGTCGGTTCCGCAAGGGGCTTTTCGAGTTCTGTTGCCATAATAGTAATTATATCGCAACGACCTGGCTTCTAATCACTTCTGCTCTTCCGCGGGCCTCGGCAAGAGGTAGCGCGGCCCCGCAATTCCGGCCACCAGGTCCACGACGGTGTGCATCATCATTACCGGGATCAGTGTATCGTAGGCCAAGCGAACGACGCCGAAAAGGATGCCCATCACAAAAGTGCCCAGGATTCCGCTGCGACCCTGATAAGCGTGCGCCAAGGCGAAGAGGACTGCGGTCAGAATCACGACGGCCCAAGCGGGGAATCCCACGCGAGAAAGTGCGCCCATGGCGAACCCACGATAAAGAAATTCCTCACAGACGCCGGCGGTCAGGGCGAGCGCACTGTACGGCAGCAACTCCACGGAATTGAGGGGAAGAATCCGGTGAGCAAGCGAGCGCATCAGCTCTGGGGCTTTGCCCGGAGATCTGCCGACCCGTCGGAGATTCAGCCAATGCAATGCCCCAGCGATTACGGCCAGGGCCAAGCTCGCGAGAATTGTGTTGACACCGTCGCGGTTGGCTAAGCCCAAGCTGCCCGCAGACAATCCGCGAGCAAGAGCACGCCAAGCGACAAGACCCGTGATCACCCACTGGCCGGCGATGGTCGAGCCATAGAGAACGAGCTTTTCCTTGGTGCTAACGGAAGGGAGCGCGAGGAGTTTCTTCAGCCGCACAGCGCCGCGCCAGGGCACGACAATTCCAAGAAAAAGAAAGATCAACCAGAAGTCCCAAGGCATTGATTAATGAGAACACTTTCCGGGCAACCCGCGCAAGTTGTGTTCTAGGCCGTATTTTTATCCGGCGGCGAGCAGGAACGGCGCGGCATCGTTATAATCAAAGCGCAGTAGCGCGAGGTGTGGTTTGGCAGATTCCGTGAAACTCACAGCCATGGTCAAGGCGGCGGGTTGTGCGGCCAAGCTGAGTCCCGGAACGCTGGACACAATACTTCGGCGCCTGCCACTGCCAACGGATCCGAACGTGCTCGTTGGGTTCAGCACCAACGACGACGCCGGCGTGTATCTGCTCGGGGAAGGTTTGGCATTGGTACAGACGGTCGATTTCTTCACGCCGATTGCGGACGACCCGTTCACCTTCGGGCAAATCGCGGCGGCCAATTCACTGAGCGACGTGTACGCGATGGGTGGGCGCCCGGTATCCGCGCTCTCGATCGTGGGATTTCCCGAAAAAAGCGATCCTGTAATTCTGGAGCAGATATTGCGCGGCGGCCTCGACAAGATGAGCGAAGCGAAATGCAGCGTGATTGGCGGGCATTCGATTCGTATCGACGATATCGTGTTTGGCTATGCCGTCACGGGGGTAATAAATCCGTTGCAAGTTTGGCGAAATGTCGGCGCGCAGACAAATGACGTACTTCTGCTTACAAAATCGCTGGGCACCGGCGCGATCTCCACAGCACTTAAGAATGGGCGGGCCGAGAAAAGTTCGCTGGATGCGGCCATCGCTTCGATGACGCAATTGAATCGCGCGGCGGCCGAAGCTTTGCGCGAGTTGGAGGTGCAAGCGGGGAAGCGCTGCGTGCACGCGGTGACGGACATTACTGGATTCGGATTGCTGGGGCACGCGCGGGAAATGGCGTTGGGAGACGCGGGTTCGGGGATTGAGCGGGTAGCACTCGAAATTGTCGCCGCGGATGTGCCGCTACTTCCCGGTGCGCTCGATGCCGCGCGCCAGGGCATGATTTCCGGGGGACTGAAAAACAATCGTGCGTTTCTAGGGGATTGCGTCAGCTTCGCCGCGAATGTGCCCGAAGAGAATCGCGCGTTGCTGTTTGATCCCCAGACATCCGGCGGCTTTTTGATCGCGCTCACTCCGGAACATGAGGAGCCGGCGCGCGAAGGTCTCATGCGTCATGGTGTGAATGCCAACCGGGTCGGCCGCGTCGTGCCAAAGACATCCAGCCTGCTGATGGTGGTCTGAGGACGAGAACAACGAGCACACAGTGGACACCATCACACACGGCATCGCAGGGGCGCTGATCAGCAAAGCGGCGTTTGGCGGACGAGACCTGTTTTCGCCGCGGTCGCTGAGCAAGCAGCGCCTCATCACCTGGTCCTTAATGCTGGGCGCGATTTTCCCTGACAGCGATGTCCTGCGCGATCTTTTTTCGCACAATGAATTGCTGATGGTAACCTGGCATCGCAGCATCACGCATTCGTTGCTCTGCCTGCCGATATGGACCGTGATCCTGGCGGGACTGACGCACGTCGTGGCGAAGTGGCGAAAATGGGAAGCGCCCTCCTTCATTGCGCTTTGCGGCATCTGGGCCATCGGAATCCTGAGTCATATTTTCCTGGATGTTGTGACCACCTTTGGCACGATGATCTGGTCGCCGGTCGCATGGTCGCGGCCCGCCTGGGACATCATTTTCATCGTGGATTTCAGCTTCACGGCCATCCTGCTGATTCCGCAACTCCTCTCCTGGAGCTACGAAGATCCGGCACATATCAAATGGCGAGCTATTCTGATGTGGCTGGTGTTCACGCCGGCGCCGTTCCTGATTGCCAAAATTGGTCAAATTGTCGGCGCGCCGATTTCCAATGTCACGATTCTCGTGGCTACCATCCTTTTTGCGGTGCTGTTTCTACTCCCGGCGGCGCGTGGCTGGGGCCTGAGCGTGGCTTATGCCAATTGGAATCGCACAGGGCTTGTTTTAGCGATGGGCTATCTCGTCGCGGCCAGCTATGCGCATCACGTGGCGTTCGGGCGCATCCAGCAGTTTGCCGCGCAGAAGAACCTGCAGGTTGAAGCGATGGGCGCGCTGCCCTTGCCGCCATCGCTCTGGCATTGGGATGGGCTGGTACGAGCGCCGCGCGGAGTCTACGAGATGCGCATGGATTTGAGCGCAGGCTTATTCCAGAAAAACGCGCCAAGGGCCAGCTATTCCGACGCCGACGTGATTGGGCACACGTACTATCCTGACTCGTTTCCGAATCCCTGGATTGACCAGGCGCGACATTTGCCAGAAGTTCAAAAGGTTTTATGGTTCGCGCGGTTTCCCGTGACCCTCTTTCACAAGGAAGGCGATGAAGTGGTGGTGGAGTTTTCGGATTTGCGTTTTCCACACATACGGCCGGACCGGCCGGCGTCGTTTACCTATCGTGTGCGGTTTTCGGGAGACGGAAGCGTGATCGCGCAGGGTTGGGTGCGCCGGTAAAGACGAGTACCGTGACGCTGCAATTGCCCTGGGGTCTATCGCTCTGCGGAGGGCTAAGTCTTCGCAGGGTGAATAACCACCTGACGTTCTTCGCCCGTGCCGACGCTTTCGGTGCGCACGCTGGGCAAATCCTTCAGAGCGAGATGTACAATGCGCCGCTCCCGCGAAGACATGGGATTGAGCCGGAAGGGCTGGTGCGTAACCTGGACCCTCTCCGCAGCCACGCGGGCAGTCATGCGCAGTTCCTCGAAACGCAGAGCGCGGAATCCGCCGCAATCGAGGTGAATCTTTTCATGGAAAACGGGCTCCAGGCCAAGCGCGCGGAATGCGATATGCTCGAGGGCCTTCAAAACTTCTCCACTTCGCGCCATCAGGAGCTCGTTATCTTTGCCGTCGAGGTCGGCGAAAATCTCCGCCTCACCTTCCACTGAGCCGGCGCCCGCTTCGGCGGCGCGCACGTTTACGGAGAGTTCCAAACCAGCGGCGCGCACAATCCTCGGCAGAAAATCACGGAGGGCGTCGGCTGCGGCCAAACGGTCCAGCTTGCCATCGCGTACGAATTCCTTGGTCATAAGACTCTCGAAACTACAGATTTGACCCAAGCAGACTGCGCTATCACACCGTCCCTTACTTCTTGGCGCGGACGGGTTTGACCGGGGCAGGAAGAGGGTGCGTCCGGTTCAGGTACCACTGTTGCAGTATACCCACCAAGCTGCTGGTGAGAATATACAACGCCAGGCCGCTGGAAAACGGAAAAACCACAAACATCACGGACATGCTGATGGGCATGAGCTTCATCATTTTGGCCTGCTGCGGGTCGGTAATCGTCATGGGGGTCATCTTGGAGACGAGATACATGGAAACGCCCACCATCACGGGCAAGACGTAATAAGGATCCTTTGAGGCGAGGTCGTGCACCCAAAGCCAGTTGGCATGGCGCAACTCGATGGCATAGCTCAAGGCGCGATTCAACCCAAACCAGATGGGAAACTGAAGAACCATGGGGAGGCAGCCGCCGATAGGGTTGATCCCCTCGCGGCTGTAAATCGCCATTACCTCCTTGTTCATTTCCGCTTTGCGCGGGTCGTTCATCTTGTACTTCTTGTACTTCTCCTGGATTTGCTTGATCTCGGGCCCTACGCGCTGCATCTTGATGGTCGTCTTGTAGCTGGAAATGCGCAGGGGGAAGAGGACCATATTGACGATCAGCGTAAGAACGACAATCGCCCAGCCCCAGTTGGGCACGTAGGTGTGCAGCCACTTCAAGCCGTGGAACAATGGGTCGGCGATAATCTCGAGCCACCCGAACTGGACCAGGGAATGCAACGGCGGATGGATCGCCTTGAGATCGTCGTAGTCCTTGGGACCCACGTACACGCGAAGGGCCATGGGCTCAGAACGCGTGATGGCGGCCACTTCCGGCACCGGTTCGGACTGGTCTTTACCATCGACCTGGATCGAGTGGAACACCTTCCAATAGCGCGTTTCCAGGAGCGTGCCGGGCGAATCGTTGGGAGGCAGAAAGGCCACGGTAAAGTAGCGATCCGCGATGCCCGCGAACGTCTTTCCACCCATCCAGATGTTGCCCCACTTCTCCGGGGCATCGAGCTTCTTGTGAAGGAACGTGGAGAGCTTGCCGTTTTCGCTGTAGAACGTGCTTACCGTCTCGACCGGAATGGGATTGGTGACCGTGAGGTCGCCAAAGCCGCCGCGCCAGGCCAATCCGCCTTGCAGACGAGTGCCGTTGTAGGTGACGGAGGTCTCGACATTGAGGACGTAGGAATGGTCGAAGTGAAATTTCTTGGTCACTTCAAGATGACCGTCGCTCCAGGTGAAGGCCAGGTCCGCAGGCGCAGTCAAGGAAGCGGCATCGCCGGAAACCTTGTAGAGGCCGCTGTTTGCCGCCTTTTCCAATTGAGGGTCGTCAATGACCACGGAGAAGGGCCAGCCGCCTGTGTCCGCAGCCGCTTTGGGGTGGACCAAGTCCAGAATCTTTTGGGGCTTCGAATCATCCTTATACTTTTTCAACTGCCAGCTCTTGACGACGGCACCGCGATTGGAAAACTCCACGCGGTACAGTGCGTTCTCAACAACGATGGTGCGCTCCTTGGTATCTTCGGTGGGCGGAGCCGACGGGATTGCAGCAGTGGAAACGGATGAAGGAGTCTTGGAAGGAGTCGGCTCGGCTGGTCCAGAAGGTGCCGCAGAAGGTTCACTAGTCGCGGGCGCGGAGACGGCCGGCTGATTCTGTTGTGGCACATGCGCGGGAGGCTTTGGCCCGAAGTACTTCGTCCACAGAATGATTACCGCCACGGAAAGCAGGGAGGCGACGAGGATACGCAGCTCCGGCGTGAACTTATCTTTCTTGGGCCCGATTGGCGGGAATTGATTCACTGGCGGGGTGCTCACGGGCGGACCTCATGCGCTTCAGTTGTCATCGAGGAATTCGCTGGCATCCCTTGCCATTTCTCCGGGACCGGGTCGAATCCAAATTTGCGGGATAGCGGGTGGCAACGCAGCAGGCGCATTGTCCCAAGCCAGATGCCGCGCCACACTCCGAATCG
>JBEKOE010000067.1:0-13724 GCA_049522075.1 Candidatus Acidiferrum sp. | reverse complement strand
AGCGAGCCGGGCCAGCTCTGCCCTCCTATTTGGTCTTGCACCTCGCGGGGTTTGCCGTGCCCCCGATGTTGCCACCGGGGCGGTGGGCTCTTACCCCACCTTTTCACCCTTACCGGCGAAGGTAGCCGTTGGAAGATGTCCCGAAGGTTTTCCTCCGGGCTATCACCGGGCTGCTTCGCAGGCGGTTTATTCTCTGTGGCACTGTCCGTGACGCATGTAGGCGCCGGGTTTTAACCCGGCCCACTACACACGTCCCCTGGCGTTACCAGGCGCGATGCCCTAACCCTGCAGCCCGAGGGCCGCAGCGTTTTCCTCGCTTGTGTAGTGGCCGATCTTTAGATCGGCCAGCGTCCATTCGCAAAGTGGTGTCCGGACTTTCCTCCCGTTTACCCTGAGGCGCAGCGCCGAAGGGCTTCCCCTTGGACCACAACGCTCAGGGCAAGCCAGCGATCGTCCGGCTCACCCGCCAAATCTATTATACCGCGCAAACGGGGCGCCGGCGTGAAGATGAGAGCCCTGTGTGGCAATTCCGCCCTGACGGGAGAGAATCTCCTATGTTATTGTCAGGAAAGATTTAGCAGACGTTGCCTTCGCCGACATGACTGACCGCTATTTGTTCCGGCTCGATGGTTCGCACGACAACGATGAGTTTTTCACACTCTACTCATCCTCGGATTGCCGTGTGACCTATTCCGGCACTCCGCTGAAGATCGGTCCTGGATGGATTCCTGATTTCTTAGAGATCAAGGTGGACAATGGAGGAAGGGATCTCGCCGCAATCCTTATAGAGCTTGAAGCCATACGAATAACGGCGCTGGAATCTTCCCGCAAGTACCTCCCTGAGGACCCGGCGGCGGTCATTCAGGCGGTCATCGCGTATCTAGGAACCGTCATAGCCCAATGCCGTGGAACTGCTGATCCCCGCTTACCTGAAGTCGAAAAACTTCTTGGACGCTTTTCCTCTGCTGAACGGATTCTAGTATCTACCGCCGCAGGGTTTCGAGACTCCGCAGATCTAATCGAAGTTTTGCCACTAATCAATCAACAAACGAGCCCGCAACCGCGGGGTACTACTGCTCCGGTTCGCGAGGCACAGAACTTTCACCTGATGGGACGACGCACGCTCAGCCGAGAGGAAGCCAACGGACTTCGCCGGACGATAAAAATCCTTGATGCTGTCGTCACCGGAAGAGACGAAAGTGGTGCGACCTATCACTCTTGGCTGAATTTGCGAGTCAAGCCCCTGCATCGCTCTGTGACCCAACAATCGTCCGCAACGCCGGAATTGCATCGCCTTTTGAGCAAGCCGAACGATAAAGGGATACAACTCGACCTTGATCGGCTGCTCGAAGATGTACTCTCAGTTTGGTCGCAGAGCCCCCACCTGAGACCTTCAAAGAACCAGATCGCGACGTCGATTGAGGAATATCTGCCGCTTGCGCGTTCAATCCGCTCACACACGCCCATGCGGGACGTTTTTCGTCAGGCCAGAAATATCCTTGAGAAACAGACTCACTGAGAGCGCTGAAAGCGCTGTCACCGTGGCCTCAGCGGATGCCGAGTAGCTTCTCGAATTCGGATTCGGAGAGGATGGGTACGCCTAATTCCTTGGCTTTGTCGTATTTTGAGCCGGGGTCGGTGCCGACTACGACGTAGTCGGTTTTCTTGCTGACGGAGCCGGAGAGTTTGCCGCCGTGCTGGAGGACGAGTTCGCCGGCTTCTTCGCGGCTGCGATTGGCGAGGCCGCCGGTGAAGACAAAGGATTTCCCCGCGAGCTTCTGGCTTTTCACCTCGCGCTTTTCCGCAGTGGGATGGACTCCAGCTTTGTTGAGCTTCTTGATGAGGTTGCGGTTTGCGGATTCTGAGAAAAATTCGACGATGCTGGCGGCCACCTTGGGGCCGACTTCAGGGACATTTTCGAGCTCTTCGGTTTTGGCAGCGGCAAAATCCTCGAGCGAAGAAAAATGCTCTGCCAGTAGCTGTCCGGTGCGTTCACCTACAAACTGAATGCCCAGCGCAAAAATCAGGCGCGAGAGCGGATTTTTCTCGCTGGCCGTGATTTCTTCCAGCAAATTCTGCGCCGATTTTTCCGCCATGCGCTCCAAATTGGCCACTTCGTCCTGCTTCAGCGCGTAGAGGTCGGCGACATCCTTGACCATGCCCTTTTCTACGAGCTGGTCCACGATTTTCTCGCCCAGGCCGTCAATATTCATGGCGTGGCGCCCGGCGAAATGCAGGAGCGATTCCTTCAGCTTCGCGGGGCACGCGGCATTGACGCAGCGATAGGCGACTTCCCCTTCGGCCTTGTGGATGGTGCTGCCGCAAACGGGGCACTCCTTCGGCATGCGAAACGCCTTGCGCGGCTTTCCTTCCTTCACCACTTTCAGGACGTGCGGGATGACTTCGCCGGCGCGCTCGACCAGCACGGTATCGCCGATTTGCAGGCTGAGCCGGTCGATCTCGTCCATATTGTGGAGCGTGGAACGGCTGACAGTGACGCCGCCCACCTGCACTGGCTCGAGAACGGCCACCGGCGTCAGCGTGCCCGTGCGGCCCACCTGCACGATGATGTCGTTCACCACGGTGGTTTCCTGGCGCGCGGGGTATTTGTAGGCGATGGCCCAACGCGGGGCCTTGGCGGTGAATCCCAGCTCGTTTTGCAGCGGCGTGGAGTTGACCTTGATGACCACGCCATCAATTTCGTAGGCGAGCTTTTCGCGCTTGGTGTCCCAGGCGGTGCAGTAATCCACAACCTTTTCGATGCCATCGCACAGCTTCCAATCGTCGGAAGCGCGGAACCTCAATTGCTTTAGCACCTGCAAGGATTCCGAATGCTTGGCGAAGGGCACTTTTCCGTCGACGAATAGGTAGTAGGCGAAGAAGTCCAGCCTGCGCTGCGCGGTGATGGTGGGGTCGAGGACGCGGATGGCGCCCGCGGCGGCGTTTCGCGGATTGACAAAGATTTTGCCGCCCGATTGCTCCTGCTGACGGTTGAGCGCTTCAAAGGATTCGCGGGTCATCATGATTTCGCCGCGCACCTCGAAATCGGTGGGTAGCTTGGCCTTTTTCAGTGCGGCGGTTTCCACGCGCAGCGGGACCGAGCGCACCGTTTTCACGTTGGGCGTGACGTCCTCGCCGGTGGTGCCGTCGCCGCGCGTGACGCCGCGAACCAGAAGGCCGTCTTCGTATTGCAGGGAGATGCTCAGACCGTCGAATTTGTGCTCGGCAATGTACTCGATGTCCTCGCGGCCGCTGGTTTCGCGCACGCGGCGGTCCCAATCGCGCAGCGCGTCGTGGGAGAAGGCGTTGTCCAGGCTGAGCATAGGCCGGGCGTGGCGAACGGTCTGGAAGCCTTCGCGCGGCGTGCCGCCTACGCGGACGGAAGGGGAATCCGGCGTGACCAACTCGGGATGGGCCGCTTCGATTTCCTTGAGCCGGTTCATCAGCCGGTCAAAAGCGGCGTCCGAAATCTCCGGGTCGTCCAGGACGTAATAGCGATACTCGTGGTAGCGAAGCTTTTCGCGCAGATCCTCCGCCTCTTTCCTCACCGCGCTGCTTGCTTTCGCCGCCTTCGCCATCGCTGCCTTCCCGCCCTCTTCATAAGGACACGATACACCTGACCCCGACTCACGTCGGGATCGTGCCCAGCCCGTGCCCGGTGTAACCCGCCCCGTATTATATAGGCTTTGCCCCTTTCGTCTCAGTAACTCACGTCTTCAAACGTCGGCCCGGCAAGGTCCCGGCCAAAAAAGTACCGATACTCCCCTCGGAATGGCCGAGAGGGTTTGCAGTTAGCAATAACACATAAGGCAAAGGCCTATCGGAGCGTGCGCATGTCGGACAGGACGGTTCTATAATTACTAGTACCGCTGTAATCGATTCGACGGAGAAACGAGGCATACCCATGCGTAGAATGGTCTTTACGGTGGTTGGTCTGCTCGTTGTGATCGCAACAGTCCTGGCGTCTGGCGCCTACTCTCAGAACCCTCAAGCTAGTACCAGTACAAGCCTGTCCGCGACAAAAGCCAAAGTGGTCTTTCACTACGGCAGGCCGGTCCCTATTAAGAACTGTTTGGAACAAACTGCCGTCCAGATTGATGGCGCAACCGTGCACCAGATTTTCCAGTGGCATGTTTGGCAAACCGAAGTCGCTCCCGGAACGCACATTTTCAGCGATGACAGCCATAGAGACAAGGGATTAACCGCCAGCTTGGCCGCAGGGCAAACTTACTATTACGAACTCGAGTGGCACAAAGGGTTTGGCTTTCCCAAGTGCGAAAATTTCTGGATCAAGTTTGAAGACATGAAGCCCAAGGAGATCGGCAAGGTCAGCGCGATGCTGGGAAAGCCCGGCGTGGATGAGACCGCGGCCTCGCTAGTTGCTGCTGCGACTCCGGCTGCCGCCGCGGAACCCCCAAGAAACATGAACGTCACGCTATCCATCCGGTCTACTCCTGAGGCGGCCGACATAGTGGTTGATGGCAGTTTTGTGGGAAACACGCCGTCCGCGATTGACCTGGCCACCGGCGAACATACCGTCATTATTAGCAAAAAGGGCTTCGAGCCGTGGAAACGGACCATCAAGCTGGCCGGCGGCGACATCAAGGTGAACGCGGAGTTGGAGAAGGCCGGCCCAGCCTCGTGAGATCGGTGTAGGCCGCTTCGATTCCCTTGAGGCGGTTCATCAGACGATCGCGGGCGGCGTCCTAAATCTTCGTGGCGTCCAAAACCAAATAGCGATACTCGTGGCGGCGAAGCTTCTCGCGTGGGTCTTCCGCCTCTTTCCTCACCGCGCTGGTACGCTACGCTGCCAGCACTCCACCGACTCCAGGGTCGGCCACCACAAATGCCGGGCCATTCTTCTTCCCTTTGGCACGCCACTTGCTCCAATCCCTCTGGGGGCATGGGCCAGGGAACACGGCGCATCATCGCCGGATGCTTCTCCTCATCTTCATATAGAATGGTGCACGCGCTTAAAGCCCGGGAGAGCATGGAAACTCGGTTCCACAACGCGCTGTTGATTCACAACCCGAATGCCGGAACTGGTGGAAACGCGCGGCGGCGCCTGATCGAGCAGGCGCGGCGCATTCTTTCCGACGGCGGCATCGAGGCCGAGCTTGCGGAAACCACCGGTCCCGGCCACGCCACGGAAATCGCGCAGCAGGCCGCGCGCGAGGGACGCCAACTGGTGATCACATGCGGCGGCGATGGCACGCTGAACGAGGTCGTCAACGGCCTGGCCACTTACATGAACGGGCACCGCGTGCCGCTGGCGCTGCTGCCCGGTGGTACCGCCAACATCCTGGCGAAGGAACTTGCACTGCCGTGGGACATTCCGCGCGCGGCGATGCAACTGGTCCGCGCGGAGGTGCGGGAGATTGCCCTGGGTCTGGCCACGCCGCTGGAGCAGCCGGAGAAGAAGCGTTTCTTCCTTAGCGTTGCGGGCGCCGGCCCCGATGGCATGATCGTCTATTCCGTGGACCTGGGATTAAAGGCGCGCGTCGGCATACTGGCGTACTGGTGGCAGGGCGCGCGCGAAGTTTTGCGCTACACCTTCCCGCGCTTTCGCGTGCGCGCCCGTGACCGCCAGATCGAAGGCACGCTTGTCATTGTTGGCCGAACGAAGAACTACGGCGGACCTTTCAAGATTACCGACCAAGCCGATCTTTTTGGGGACCAGTTTGAAGTGCTGGCGCTGACCACACAAAGCGGCTTGCGCTACCTCAGCTATCTGCCCACGCTGTGGATGGGCAACCTGCGCAAGGAAGAAGATGTACACTTCTGGAAAGCGGACACGCTGGTGTGCGAACCGTTGGATGACAAGCCGGTGTACGCGCAACTGGATGGCGAGCCGTTCGCGCGGCTGCCGGTGGAGTTTTCGATTGTGCCGCGGGCATTGAAACTGCTGGTGCCGGTGGGCACGCCTGGTTCCAACGGCGGTGCCGCGCAAGAATCCTGACTGTGGACATTGTCACGCATGCGCTGCTTTCCCTAGCCCTGGCGCGCGGATTCTTCGCGCGGCGGGGATGGCCGGTGCTTGCGGGCATGCTCTTTGCCGGCACGCTCGCCGATGTGGATTTGATCAGCGAGTGGTTTGGGCCTGCCGCTTACCTGGCGGCGCGCCGCACGTTCACGCATTCCCTGTTGGGCACGCTCGTCATCATCGCCATCGCCGCGTGGATAGCGCACCGGCTGGACGGCCAACGACGGGAAACCTGGAAGGGCATTCTGGCTGCGACATCCTGCGCCGTCCTCGCGCATCTCCTCTTTGATTTCTGCCAATCGGGCGGCATCGCGCTGCTGTGGCCTTTCGGTGGAACGCGCTATGCTCTGGACTGGCTCCCCCAGGTGGACCCGTGGATTCTGCTTCTACTTCTCGGCGGAGTCGTTGTTCCGGAGTTCTTCCTCTTGGTGAGTTTGGAAATCGGCGCCAAGGATAAAAGGCCGCGGGGGCGCAATGGCGCGCTGGCGGCGCTTGTGCTGATTGGGATTTACGTTGGCGCGCGGGGCGTGTTGCACTCCAGCAGCGTCGCGCTGCTGGAACCGCGTTCCTATCGCGGGGAATCGCCGCGGCGCGAGGAAGCGTTTGCGGAGTCGTTTTCGCTTTTGACCTGGCACGGCGTGGTGGAAACGCAGTCGTATCTTTGCCTGATCGATGTTCCGGTGACCTCCGGGGATAGCTTCGACCCGGAATCCGCCACCTGCCTGCATAAACCGGAAGAGTCTCCGGTGCTGACCGCCGTGCAACAATCGGCGGTGGGGCGCAAATTCCTGAGCGCGGCCAGAATGCCCCGCGCCGCCGTGGACAAAACGGAGGGTGGATACGAGGTGATTATTCGCGATTTGCGGGACGTGGCGGAACAACAGACGCGGAACCGTGTGGTGGCGCGGATCTGGCTGGATTCCGGATCGCGAATCGTCAGTGAACAGCTTGGCTGGGCGGGAGAAGCGCACCTGCGGTAGCCGAGCCACAGAGCGTCTGAAGAGAAAAGCTTGCGCGGAGGGCACAGGGGGCGCAGAGATCGCAGAGAAGAGAAAGGCGAAAGAGAGATTCCTCACTTCGCAGACCCGTTCGGAATGACAAATTCATGTTCAGGTGCCGGGATGCGGCCCAGCAGTGCTGGCCCCCTACGAGGCGGGTCCGGGTTTATGGCGCAAAATCAGGCGGGAGAGAGCGTAACTTGCCAGGCCGAACACGAGCGCCGCGATCGTGACTTCCAACTTGTGCTGCGCCAGAAACGGCAGGGCTTCCTTCCCATAGCGGATGGCTAGATACCCAATGGCAAAGTAGCGGATCGCGCGCGCCAGCGCGATGGCGGAAGCAAAGCTTGCCAGCGGCATTTCAAACACGCCTGCGGCAAGCACGAAAATTTTGAATGGCGTAGGTGGTGGCAGGAGCGCCGCCATCAGCATCCCCACAAATCCATTTTTCTCCACCCAGTGCCGGATGGCGTGCGCGTGCTTGCCCGCTTTTTTGTGGAAAAACGCTTCCTCGCCCCTTCTCGCCAGGGAATAAAGAAGCAAGCAACCCAGCAGCGAGCCCAGCCCGGCCATGGTGGCGTAAAGCGGCATGCGCAGGGGATGTTGGATGGAGAGTTCGATGAGCAGCAGGTCGTTGATGACGGGAAACGTCAGTACGGAGGAATCGAGAAAAGAAATCAGAAAAAGTCCCGGCGCGCCCAATGTTCCGGCAAAGACCACGATTTTCTGTTTCCAGCCACTCAACGGCGCCGTCAACGCGGGATCCTCCGTAGTTCGAGAATTTCAGTGTAACAGAGAGCTGGAATGGATTAGAGCAGCGCTTCGATGGCTTCGACGATGATGTCGTAGACGTGGTGAAGTTCTTCCCGCGTAATGACGTAAGGCGGGATCACGTAGATCACATTGCCCAGCGGCCGGAGCAACACGCCGCGGCGCAGGAAGAAGTCGTAGAGTTTGGGGCGCAACGCGGAGAGATAACCGGGATCGTCGGCTCGCAATTCCAGCGCGCCGATGGTGCCGACCTGCCGCGTATCGCCGACCTGGCGCATGCCGCGCAAATCGGCCAGGCGATCGGCGTTGACACGGGAGATCGCGGCGATGCGGTCGAAGACGGGTTCGTCCTCAAAAATCTGCAGGTTGGCATTGGCGGCGGCACACGCCAGCGCATTCCCCGTGTAGGAATGACCGTGGTGGAAGGTGTGCATGCGGTTTTCGCTGCGAAATGCGGACTCCACGCGATCCGTACACAGCGTCGCGCCCATGGCGAGGAACCCGCCCGTGATGCCCTTGGAAAGGCACATTATATCGGGGACGACGTTCGCGAGTTCGCAAGCAAACATCTTTCCGGTGCGGCCAAATCCGGTGAGCACTTCATCGGCAATCAGAAAAACGTCGTGACGCGTGCACAGCGCCCGGATCTTCTGCAGAAATTCGACGGGGTGAACGATCATCCCGCCAACGCCCTGAAGAAGCGGTTCCACGATGACAGTGGCAATCTTATCGCCACGCTCGGCCAGCAAGTCTTCCAGCTTTTGTACACACTCGATGTGGCAGGTCTCGCGCTTCAATCCCACCGGGCAGCGGTAGCAATAGGCCGAATGGACGCGGTGCACCGGATAGCGCATGGATTCAAAGGGAGCGGTGAACGGCGACGCATCGCTGACGGACATGGCCCCGGCGGTGTCACCGTGATAGCCATCCGCCAGCGCGACGATTTCGTGCTTTTCGGGCCGCCCGATGTTCTGGAAATGTTGCACGGCAAGTTTCAGGGCGACTTCCACGGCGGTGGAACCGTCGTCGGAGAGAAACATGTGCGTCAGTTCGGCCGGCGCCCATTTGCGCAAGCGCGCGGCCAGCTCTTCCGCGTGATCGTGGGTGAAGCCCGCCAGAATCACTTGTTCGAGCTTGCGAGATTGTTCCGCAACAGCGGCGCTGATGCGCGGGTTGGCGTGGCCGTGGAGATTCACCCACCAGGAAGAAATCGCGTCCAGTATGCGGCGCCCATCGGCCAAATGAAGGTAGACGCCTTCGGCGCTGGCCACATGGAGCGGAGCGGGGTCCAGGAGGGCATTCGTAAAGGGGTGCCAGATGCGCAGGGGTGCCGTCATTGGGAAAATGCGGAGCGGTCAAAGTGGTTCAGGAATACCTGCATGAGCGCGGTGCGATGGAGATTCGGGAGCTTGGGAATTTCGCCGATCACGCGAACATGACCAAATTTCTCGATGGTGTCGCGGTTCTCGCGATTCTGATCGCCGATCAATACCACGCCATGCACCGGCAGCTCGGCCGCGTGCAGCGCGGCGAGCGTCAAGAGCGTGTGATTGATGGTGCCCACGCCGCTGCGCGCCGCCAGAATCACCGGGAGCTTGAACTTCACCATCATGTCCAGCATGAACTGCTTGGAATTGATGGGCACCAGCACGCCGCCGGCCCCCTCGACGATCAGCCAGTCGTTCATCAGACTGGCCGGAAGGTTCAGCCGGTTGAGATCGATCTCGACCCCGGCCCAGCGGGCCGCCAGGTCCGGGGAAACCGGAGGCACAAATTTGTAGACCTCTTCCAAGGTGCGGTCGGTTCCGATGCCCGCCAGGCGCATGACCGTGACGCGGTCCGAGCCTTCCAGCGTACCGGTCTGGATGGGCTTCCAGTACACCGCATCGAGCGCTGCGCAGAGCAAGGCGGAGAGCGTCGTCTTGCCCACGCCGGTATCGGTTCCGGTGATGAAGAAGTGGCTTCTCATGCGCGTCCCGCCGCGGTCAAAACAGAATGCCGCGCCCGCCACGCTACCAGAGATCCCACCAGGCGGTCCAACTCATCCCGTGGAATGCGGCAGGTCAATGACAAACGCAAGCGCGAGCCGGTGCCGCCGACCTTGCGGGCGTGCGTCACCGCGTCAATGGCAGCTTCGTGGAGCTTGGGGTGTTCCGCGAGTCCCAGATAATCGTTGGAACAAAAATTCACGCCGTGCACTTCGGCCAGACTGCGGCGCAGGTTGCGCGCGTCCAGGGCGCGCAGCCCCTTCCGCAGTTCCTCTTGCCAGGTCGCTAGGGCGTTAGACGGCATGGGATTCGAGTGGCTTCATCCCCAAACTCTGAAGTAACTGCTCATCTTCATCAACTCCAGGATTTGGCGTGGTCAAGAGTTTCTCCCCGACGAAGATTGAATTCGCTCCCGCCAGAAAACACAGCGTCACCGCTTCCGGCGACAACTGCTTTCTGCCGGCCGCCAGACGCACCCGCGAGGCCGGCATGAGGATCCACGCCGTGGCAATCGCGCGAACCATTTCCAGCGGATCGAGCGGGGGCATCGCGGCCAACGGTGTGCCCTCGACACGCACGAGCATGTTGATGGGCACGCTTTCCGGATGGGGGTTGAGAGTCGCCAATTGATGCAGCAGGCCGGCGCGGTCGCTCTCCTTCTCTCCCATCCCCAGAATCCCGCCGCAACACACGGTGATTCCCGCCTGGCGCACCGCCACGAGGGTCCTCAACCGTTCATCGTACACGCGGGTGGTGATAATCGAACCATAAAATTCCGGCGAAGTGTCCAGATTGTGATTGTAGGCCGTAAGCCCCGCTTCCTTCAGGCGGACGGCCTGTTCGTCCGTCAGCATTCCCAGGGTGCAGCAGACTTCCACTCCCAGCGAGGAGACACCGCGCACCATTTCCAGGACGATATCGAATTCGCGGCCCTGTGGGGCTTCCCGCCACGCCGCGCCCATGCACATTCGCGTGACGCCCCGCGCGGCAGCGTCGCGCGCCACGCCGATGACGTGCTGGGGATCGAGCAGCCCCTCGCGCTCCACATCAGCGTTGTAATGCGCGCTTTGCGGACAATACGCGCAATCCTCCGGGCAGCCGCCCGTCTTGATGGAAATCAACTGACAGGTCTGCACGCGATCGGGAGCATGGAATTCCCGGTGCTTGGTCTGCGCCCTATAAACCAGCTCGGGCAGGGGCGTGGCGTAAATCGCCGCGACCTCTTCCTTTTTCCAATCGTGCCGGAGATGGGTCACCGGGATGGTTTGTAGGGCCGCGCCGCTGAATGCACTGTTCATTCTGGGTATTCGCCTGGTTTGAATGCAACTGTAACAGTCTAACGAGCTTTTCATACTATCATTGCGCCCCGCTTCAGGCCATTTCCATCGCTTCAAATGCTTTGACCAGCCATTAGCGAAGTGTTATAAATCAGAGTTTCCTTCGTCCGCCGCGCGATGCATAGTGGGGTGCGGGGTGGTCCTGACCCGCTCGGGGTCAGAAGGTGTTGCGCGCGCGGGCGGAAGAGTTCCCGTCCTGTCTGAGACACGGGAGTCTCCCCTCTTACGGGTGAGACGCTCCCCCTGACGCTGGTGGATGATGTTCGGTTTTGGTTCACCGCGCTCCGTGTTAGGGCGGATTGGTGTGTAGTTCTGCTGTAACAGGGGCCGCGGCCGGACCATTGGCCGAAGGAATTGCCCCGCAGAGACCTAAGTATTCTGGAGGATCCTTCATGCGTATCTTGTTTGAGGCTGTCCGCTCGAAGGGCAGTCGGATGTTGCATCGCGTTTTTGCGGCGTCGGCCCTGCTGCTCTTCAGCGCCACCGCCTTGCTCGCCGCACCGGCGGAAGAGGCCGGCGGCGAGGCAAGTCTTAAGCTCCCCGACTTGTCTTCGGTAAAGTTCCTCGGCGTTAACGGCCATACATTGCTTCTGTTCGGCATTCTCATCTGCATCTTTGGGCTGCTGTTTGGCATGACCATTTTCATGAAGCTGAAGAACCTGCCGGTGCACAGCGCGATGCGCGAAATCTCCGAGCTGATCTACGAAACCTGCAAGACCTATCTGTTCACGCAGGGCAAATTCCTGCTTTTCCTGTGGGTGTTCATCGCCATCGTGATCGTGCTGTACTTCGGAATACTGTCGCCCGTCCCTGGCAAATCCATCGCTGTGACGCTGCCGATTATTCTGTTGTTCAGCCTGATCGGCATGGGCGGCAGCTACAGCGTGGCGTGGTTCGGGATTCGCGTGAACACCTTCGCGAATTCGCGCACTGCTTTCGCGGGCCTGCGCGGCAAACCGTACCCCATCAATCACATTCCGCTGGAATCGGGCATGAGCGTGGGCATGATGCTGATCAGCGTGGAACTCCTGATGATGCTGATCATTCTGCTGTTCATCCCGCGCGAATACGCCGGACCGTGCTTCATCGGATTCGCCATCGGTGAATCCCTGGGCGCCGCTGCGTTGCGTATTGCGGGCGGCATCTTCACCAAGATTGCCGATATCGGCTCCGACCTGATGAAGATCGTCTTCAAGATCAAGGAAGACGACGCGCGCAACCCCGGCGTCATCGCGGATTGCACCGGCGACAACGCGGGCGACTCGGTCGGCCCCACCGCCGATGGCTTTGAAACCTATGGCGTGACGGGCGTCGCCCTAATCACCTTTATTCTTCTCGCGGTGAAAGACCCTACGATTCAGGTCCAGTTGCTGGTGTGGATCTTCGTGATGCGCGTCATTATGCTGATCGCCAGCGCCGCGGCCTATTTCATCAATGGAGCAATCCAGAAAGCCCGCTACGGCAACGCCGCGGAAATGAACTTCGAGACGCCGCTCACATGGCTGGTCTGGATCACTTCCTTCGTCTCGATCGCCTTCACCTACGCGGTTTCTTCGCTGATTATTCCGTCACTCGGCGGCGACCCCACGCAATGGTGGAAGCTCGCCACCATCATTTCGTGCGGGACCCTGGCTGGCGCCGTCATTCCGGAACTGGTAAAAGTCTTCACCTCGACGGAATCGCGCCATGTCAACGAAGTGGTTATCTCCGCGCAGGAAGGCGGGGCATCCCTGGGCATCCTCTCGGGATTCGTGGCCGGCAATTTCTCTGGCTACTACCTGGGCGGCGCGATTGTCACGCTGATGTCCATCGGCTACCTGATCAGCAACCTGGGGCTCGCCCATCTGATGGGTGCGCCGGCGGTGTTCGCGTTTGGTCTGGTGGCTTTCGGATTCCTCGGCATGGGACCTGTAACCATTGCCGTGGATTCCTATGGCCCGGTCACCGACAACGCGCAATCCGTTTTTGAGCTTTCCATGATTGAGCAGATTCCCAATATCAAGGCGGAATTAAAGAAGGACTACAACATCGACGTGGACTTCGAGCGCGCCAAACACATGCTGGAAGCCAACGACGGCGCCGGCAACACTTTCAAGGCTACCGCGAAGCCCGTGCTCATTGGCACCGCCGTGGTCGGCGCAACCACCATGATCTTCTCCATCATCATGGCGCTTACTCACGGCCTCACCAACAACATGGAAAAGCTTTCCCTCCTCCACGCTCCCTTCGTCCTCGGCCTGATTACCGGCGGCGCCATGATTTACTGGTTTACCGGCGCTTCCACGCAGGCAGTGACCACGGGCGCTTACCGCGCGGTGGAATTCATCAAGCGCCACATCAAGCTGGACAGCGCCGAAAAAGCCAGCGTGGCCGACTCCAAAAAGGTCGTGCAAATCTGCACGCAGTACGCGCAGAAGGGCATGCTGAACATCTTCATTGCCGTCTTCTTCGCGACCCTGGCCTTCGCCTTCGTCGAGCCATTCTTCTTCATCGGCTACCTGATCTCCATCGCCGTGTTTGGTCTCTACCAGGCCATCTTCATGGCCGACGCCGGGGCCGCTTGGGACAACGCCAAGAAAATCGTCGAAGTGGAGATGAAGCAGAAGGGCACGCCGCTGCATGACGCCACCGTCATTTGCGACACCGT
>JBEKOE010000066.1:0-13834 GCA_049522075.1 Candidatus Acidiferrum sp. | reverse complement strand
GAAGATGGATTTTCAGGAGATTATCGCCGGCACCGTCGGCAAGGAAAATACCTTCGGAACCTGCGTCGGCCGAGTCAAGGCCGGGGCCATGAGCTTCGCGCGCTTTTCGACCGATGACGCGAACGGCAAAATTCGCGGCTATTCCGGCAGCGGACGTTTTACGGACGATCCCCTGGAAACCTTCGGCGGCGCGGGTGTGGTGGAGATTCCGGGCCTGCAAAAGCTGTTGCGTTATATCTGTGAGAACGGTTTCGAACACCACGTCGCGGCGAATTTTTCCAGCGTTGCGCCTATGGTGCATGAAGCCGCCATTCGCTATTTCGGCTGGGAAATGTACGCCCACCAGGCGTAACAGCACATCCGAATCGAAGAGAGAAGTTCACACATGGCAGTTGTGGCGGGAGTTGATTTTGGCACGCTTAGCGTGCGTGTCACGCTGGTAGATACGGCAAAGGGACGCCTCGGCTCCGGCACCGCGGAGTATCCTCTGCATCGCAAGAAGGAAGATCCCGATCACGCGACGCAGAGCCACGTTGACCATATGCGGGCGCTGGCCGAGGCTGTGCAGCGGGCGCTGGCGGCAGCGAAAGTTCCGGGCGGCCAGGTTGCCGCGCTGGCTATCGATACCACCGGTTCCAGCGTCCTCCCTGTTGGAGAAAAACTCGAGCCCCTCAACGAATATTACCTTTGGTGCGACCACCGGGGCTGGCGTGAGGCTGCGCTGATCACGGAGACGGCGCGCCGCACCGGCCTCGAGGCCATCAACTGGTGCGGCGGAACGTACTCTTCCGAGTGGGGTTTTTCCAAGCTCCTCCACTGGCTGCGCCACAATCCCGACAAGCGGGGCAAGTTCGTCAGCGCCTTCGAACATTGCGATATGGTGGCGGCGGTGCTTTGCGGAATTTTCGATGTGGCTGCGGCGCCGCGATCGGTCTGCGCCATGGGCCACAAATGGATGTGGAATGCTTCATGGGGCGGATTGCCGCCGGAGGAATTCCTCGTGGCCGTTGACCCTTTGTTGAAGGGCGTGCGCGCCAAGCTGAAGGGTCGCTACGAGACCAGCGACAAGCTCGCCGGAAGTCTCAGCGCCGAATGGGCCGGAAAACTTGGCCTGAACGCAGGCATCCCCATCCCAGTTGGGGCATTTGACGCGCACTGGGATGCCATCGGCGCGGGCGCGCGCACCGGCGACGTTGTAAACGTCGTCGGCACTTCCACCTGCATCATCGCCATGAGCGATGATACGCGCCTCATACCTGGAGTCTGCGGCGTCGTGCCGGGCTCGGTGCACCCCAAGAAGACCGGCGTCGAGGCGGGGCTCTCGGCCACGGGCGATATTTTCGACGCCATTGCCCGGCGCGCCGGAACGTCCGTCTCCGAGCTTTCCCAGGGACTCGAAGATTTCCGGCCGGGCCAGACCGGGTTGCTACGCCTGACCTGGGATAACGGCGACCGCACGGTGCTGGTGAATCCGGAGCTTGGCGGTGTGACCTTCGGCTGGAACCTGACTCATTCCGCCCAGGACGAACTCTTTGCCGCTATTGAGGGCACCGCATTTCACACCCGCGTTATTCTCGAACGTATGGAACACCACGGTGTGCGCATCCATCGCGTCATCAATGCGGGCGGCGTTCCGCAAAAAAACCAAGTGCTGAATCGCGTGTACGCCAACGTGTTGAACAAGCCGGTGCTGATACCGCAGTCCGATGTGACCAGCCTCGGTTCGGCCATCTTTGCCGCGCTCGCCGCGGGCGCATTTCCCACGATTGAGAAGGCGCAGGAAGCCCTCTGCCCCAAGTTCCGTGTCGTCGAGCCGGACGCGGAAGCAGCCAAGGTCTATGAAGAGCTGTACAGGCTGTATCGTGATTTGTATTTTGGGTTCGGGAAAAACGATAGCGCCGCAGTTGCCGTCGGGCGCATTCTGCCCAGCTTGCGGCACATCGCTGCTACGGCGCGAGGGAATGCATGAGCCTGAAGAATCTGCGCGAAGAGGTGCTGGAAGCCAATCTTGAGCTAGTCCGCCGGGGGCTGGTGTTATACACATTCGGAAATGCCAGCGGGATGTCCCGCGAGCAGGGATTGGTAGTAATCAAACCGAGCGGCGTGCCTTACGAAACGATGAAACCGGAAGATCTCGTGGTAGTGAATCTGCAAGGCTACATTGTGGAGGGAACTCTCCGGCCGTCCTCCGATTTGCCTACCCACCTGGTGTTGTATAAGGCGTTTCCCAGCATTGCAGGGGTGGCCCACACTCATTCGCGTGCAGCAACCTCCTGGGCGCAGGCGCGGCGGGCGATTCCTTGCTTTGGCACGACGCACGCCGATTATTTTCAGGGCCCAATTCCGGTGACGAAGCCCATGAAACCCGCGGAGATTCGCAAGGATTATGAACTCAACACCGGGCTGGCGATTGTGCGGTGTATCGGAAAGCGCGATCCGCTGCAAACCCCCGGTGTGCTGGTGGCGGGTCACGCGCCATTTTGCTGGGGTGCGACCCCGGCAGAGGCGGCACACAACGCCGTCATCGTGGAGGAGATTGCCGCATTGGCATTGCAGACACTCACCGCAAACCCCAAGGCGCGGCCAATTGAGAAGCCGCTCCACGAAAAACATTTCTTCCGCAAGCATGGAAATACGGCATACTACGGACAGAAGCCCGCTCGCTAAGTCGATTGTTTGATTGTAGTTGGCCCTCAGTCTCGAACGGATAGGTCGTAGATCGCAAGAATTTCGCTCCCCGCGTGTGCGTCTGTCGCACACCAAGCTTTTTTTCGCTTTTGAATGCGGCGGCAGTAACAGTAAGATGCACCTTGGTATCAAATTGAGCTTGAATGAACATGCCGAACCCACGATCACACACACCCGGTGAGATTGCCCAGAAATTCGCGGCCCATTTCGGCAAAAGGCCGGAAATTTACCGCGCCCCCGGCCGCGTCAACTTGATTGGCGAGCATACGGACTACAACGATGGTTTCGTGTTGCCTGCGGCCGTCGATTTATCCTGCTGGGTGGGCGTTGTACCCCGTGGAGATCGCAAGCTCGTCATCTACGCGGAGAATTACTCGGAACAAGTCGAAGTCGATCTCGATGCCATCGCTGCGTGGGTGAAGAAACCCTCGGCAGCTTACCCTGTCGGTGTGGCATGGTCGCTGGGGCAGGCCGGCCACCGCTTGAGAGGTTGCGACCTGTATATCGCAGGCGACGTCCCCATGGGGTCTGGCCTCAGTTCGTCCGCCTCCATCGAAGTGGCCACCGCATTGGCTCTCCTGGACGCCGCGGGAATCCAGTTGGATCGTACGAAAGTGGCGCTGCTTTGCCAGCGGGCGGAGAACGACTTTGTGGGGGCGCGCTGCGGCATCATGGACCAATTTATCAGTTGCCATGGCAAGGCCGAACACGCGCTGCTGCTGGACTGTCGTTCACTGCAGGCGCGAGCCATCCCGCTTGCGGCGGATGCCGCTTTAGTGGTGTGTAATACCATGGTTAAACATAACCTGGCCGTCAATGAGTACAACAACCGCCGCGCCGAATGTGAAGAGGGCGTTCGCCTTCTGAAAAAAGCATTTCCCTCGATTGTCGCCCTCAGGGATGTCACGTCGGCGCAGTTGGAGCAGCAGCGCCGGCTCCTGCCCGGCAAGATCTATCAGCGCTG
Organism: Candidatus Acidiferrum sp.; assembly: GCA_049522075.1. Lineage (GTDB taxonomy): Bacteria > Acidobacteriota > Terriglobia > Acidiferrales > UBA7541 > Acidiferrum. Next base: position 10,182 of record JBEKOE010000066.1, on the reverse strand, counting down.
TCGCCATGTGGTGACGGAAAATGAACGGGTCCTGCACGCAGCAGCCGCGTTTGAGAAGGGCGACTCGCTCACGATTGCCAAGCTCATGGCGGAGTCGCATGCCAGCCTGCGCGATGACTATGAAGTAAGCTGCCGCGAACTCGATCTCATGGTTGAGATCGCCGCTTCTCAGAAAGGTGTTCTGGGAGCGCGGATGACGGGAGGGGGATTTGGCGGTTGCACCGTCAATCTGGTTGAGCATGCTGCCGTGGAACCATTCGTTTCCGCGGTCGAGTGGGAATATCAAAAACGAACCGGCCTGAAACCCGACATTTACAGTCTTGAGGCGGCCGAAGGCGCCGAAGCCGTGGTGCCGGTGCCCGGTGGTCTCCGCTAGAGTGTTTCTTGAAACGAACTAGATGGTGCGGCGGAATAGCGAGTTTGCATAATGGTGACGCATGACTTGTGGAAGAAGCCTCACCGCCGGTTGAATCCTCTTACCCGGGAATGGGTGCTCGTATCACCTCATCGGACCCAGCGGCCGTGGCTCGGAAAGGTCGAGAAGGCCGCCCAACCTTCCGCCTTGCAATACGACCCCGATTGCTATCTTTGTCCGGGCAATGCGCGAGCGGGTGGGGCGCGCAATCCCCAATACACTCACACCTTTGTCTTCGACAACGATTATCCGGCTCTGCTCCCGGAAGTCGCATCTGGCCGCACCTCTGACCCGGCTTCCCTGCTCACCGCGGTGCCGGAAGCTGGAACTTGCCGGGTGGTGTGCTTCTCGCCCCGCCACGACCTTACTCTGCCGCGAATGACTGCGGAAGAATTGCGTGCCGTGGTTGACGTCTGGGCGCAGGAGATGGTGTCACTCCAAAGCATTTCGTGGGTCCGCTACGTTCAGATTTTCGAGAACCGCGGTGCGCTCATGGGTGCAAGCAACCCGCACCCGCACTGTCAGATCTGGGCCAGCGCTTCTCTTCCCAACCTTCCCCAGAAAGAACTTGAATCCTTTGCGGCTTACCAGACGGAGAAAAAGCGTTGCCTTCTCTGTGACTATCTCCGCCTGGAGCTGGAACGCAAGGAGCGCATTGTCTGCGAAAACGATGGCTTTCTAGCAGTCGTGCCGTTCTGGGCGGTGTGGCCGTTTGAGACGCTGATTTTCAGCAGGAGGCACGTCTCGTCTCTGTTGCAGCTAACCTCTGAAGAAAAGAATCTGCTGGGAGATATCCTGAAGCGCCAGACCATTCGCTACGACAACCTGTTCGAGACGTCGTTTCCCTACTCGATGGGTTTGCACCAACGTCCGTCGGGCAGCGGAGAGGGTCTTGCCTGGCATTTTCACATCCACTTTTTCCCGCCTCTGCTGCGCTCGGCCACTGTCCAGAAATTCATGGTCGGCTACGAACTTTTGGCTACATCGCAGCGGGACTTCACTCCCGAGGATGCCGCCGCGCGCCTGGCAGCAACTTCTGAAAAACACTACCTCGATTGAAACTTGGGTGCAGTCCAGGGGCTAAGACACTTCGTCGCGTTGGCTGGGATTTCTTCCCGTTCCCGAAGGCAGCAGCGAATTGTGGTGGAAAACGAAAGTCGGGGATGCTGTCCGGCGGTGCTCAGGCGGCTCGAACCTTTGCTTTCTTGCCGCTCTCCAGTTCCTTAATTGATTCCAACAGCCATTCCCTCAGCGCAGTCTCCAGCTCCTCCTCAGTGCCCCACTCATAGAAGGAATTGACCGTCTCGCCTCGCGCCGTCAGAGGGATGTGTCGACATGGAAACTGCGTGGCGCGGCGATTCTCCGGCACAAACTCAATCAGCGGGCAATCCGTGCAGGGCCGCTGCTGGCCGCGATCCACAAAATTGATGCATGTTGGGGAGTCTTCAAAGACAAAATTGGGACGCCAAGGATAACGCGGGATTCTTCGGTAGCCGCCCCTTTCAAGGAAGGCGAGCTCTGCCTCCAGGATCTGCAAGACATTCCGCTTGTCCTGCATCGAAAGTGCCCCACATTACAAATCGCACGAGAGCCGGGAAAAGGGCAGTGACGCACATCACGCTATAATGTGACTTTTATCACGTGCGCTCTACCTGCCCCACGTTATAACGTCACAGAGGCGAGTGATTTCATGCTTACTGGTTGGCGCCGCAATCCCAATCGCTTTCAGGTTGTAACCAAGCTGGAAGGCGGTATACTCCCAGACGGCACAAATATGCGCACCCCTTATGGCCTGGAGATTATCGAGAACTGTCTCTCTTGCCCTCACCGGGAAGAACGGCTGTTTTGTAACCTACCGGAGCAGACTGTAAAGGCTTTGTCTGCAATTACTTCTTCGGCTTCCTATCCCAAGGGAGCCACGCTCTTTGTGGAAGGCCAACCGGCGCGGGGCGTGTTCATTCTTTGCAGCGGGCGCGTGAAGCTTTCGACTTCTTCTGCGGACGGAAAAACGTTGATCCTGCGCATCTCGGAACCCGGAGAAGTGCTGGGTTTACCGGCCACCGTCACCGGCACATGTTACGAGCTCACAGCGGATGTGGTGGAACCCGCACAGTCGAATTTCATCGCCAGAAATGACTTCCTGGGTTTCCTGAAAGACAACGGCGAAGCCGCTCTTCGCGTTGCACAACAACTGGGCGAAACCTACCACGCGGCCATTTCCGAGATGCGCACCATCGGCCTCTCTCATTCCGCTGGAGAAAAGCTCGCGCGTTTCCTCCTGGAATGGGCCGCGAATTATCCGGAAGAAAAAGGGCAGATCCGCCTGAAGCTGACGCTGACCCATGAAGAGATCGCCCAGATGATCGGTTCTTCCCGGGAGACCGTGACCCGTTTGCTGGCCGATTTTCGAAGGAAACAACTCCTCCAGGTGATGGGATCGACCCTGATCATCAAGAATAAGGCCGCTCTGCAAAGTATCGTCACCGGCTAATCCAAACACTCTCTAACCACACCACCTAATGTAGCTTGGAGCACGCGGCGATTTCGCACCCTGAGACGAGCGCGCGCCTACTGTTTGTTGTCCTTTAGCGCCTTCTCGATCGCCGAAGTAACTTGCGGCGAATCGGGCTCCACTTTGGAGTCAAACCGCGCCAGCACTTTTCCGTCTGGGCCGACCAGGAACTTCGTGAAATTCCAGCCGATTTCGCCGCCGGTATCGGGGTTCGCGGTCTTGTCGGTAAGGAACTGATAGAGCGGCGTGATGTCGCTGCCCTTCACGGAAACCTTGGCCATCATGGGAAATGTTACGTGGTATTTCGCGGTGCAGAAGGTCATGATTTCCTGATTGGAGCCGGGCTCTTGGCCGCCAAAATTATTCGCCGGTATCCCCACAATTACGAAGCCACGGCTCTTGTACTTTTCGTAGATGGATTCCAGTGCGGCATACTGCGGCGTGTAGCCGCAGCGGCTGGCCACATTCACCAGCAGCACGATTTTCCCTTTGAAGCTGGAAAACGGCGTTGGCTGGCCGTCAATGGAATTCAGAGTGAAATCGTAGATCGTTTTTTCCGTTGCCATAGCGGTTGTCCCCAAAAGTGCGAGCAGCACAAGAAGTTTCCTCATTGGTATCTCCAGTTGGTATTCGCTCCACCCTCACTCCGCCCTGGAAGGCGAAGATGCGGAAAGAAAGAAGTCTTTCCAGAGGGATTACTATACGCGAGGAAAGGGCATGCCGGGGAGGAGTTGTTTCTTGTTGGTCAAAGCCAGGGCCATTTCACGCTCATGAAGGACACCGCCTTCGGGATGCCCCTCTGGACACTTTTCCGCCCGTAGAGCGGTGGGCCCCGCATCGCAAGTAATAATCCAACGGCTTCTCTCGCTGCTGCAATTCAGTGCAACTCAAATATAGTCAGGCTCTGCGCGGGTAGTTGCAGGCGAAGCTCGCGGCCGGAAAGCGCCGCCTGAGCATCGCCAAGCAGCAATGAAATGTCCGAAGCTTCCTGCGCCGGCGTATCGCGCAAGGAAATCGTCACTTTGCGGTTGGTTGATCCGTTGTGGAAAGCGACCACAAGTTTTTCTTCCTCGGTTTCCCGTATGAAAACGTAAGACGAATCATCCGAAGCCAAATGCCAGAGCTTTCCGCTGCGCAGGGCGGCATGCTCGCGCCGCAGTCGGAGCAGGCTCTGCACGTATCCAAAAAGCTCCTTCTGTTCGCGCGTTCGCCCCTCGCGCAGGAACGCGTTTTGCGCATCGCCGGGCCACCCGCCGGGGAAATCGCGGCGATTGTCGGGATCGCCGCCTCCCGGCATGCCGATTTCATCGCCGTAATAGAGTTCCGGAATTCCCCGCAGCGTGAGCGTTAAACCGAAGGCCAGTCGCACCTTCGCCGGTGTAGCGCCGCTTTCTCCCGCCAGGCGAGTCACATCGTGGTTCCCGACAAAGGGCACAAGATATTCCGGGTGAGGATACAGCGAATCCTGCCGCAAAATGTCCGTGATGCGTCCCGCGGGGGCGTCGTGGAAAAGCACGTCGCGCACTGCAAAATACAATGGAAAATCGAACACCGTCGTCAATTCCGTATCGCTGCCATCCCAGCCCTTGCGCCCACCTGCAAAAAAAGAAGTCACTTCAGGATCCCGATGAAACACCTCACCAATCGTCGAAAGTCGCGGGTAAATCCGCCGTAGTCCCTGATGCCACTCCTCCCAGAAGCTGCGGGAAACATAAGGGACGGTATCAACCCGGTAGCCGTCCAGCCCAGAGCTCTCCGCCCACCAGATGCTGTTTTGCAAAACGTATTCCACGACTAGTGGATTTTCGGTGTTCATGTCGGGCAAGATTCCCCAGAACCATCCCTCCGTCAGGTTCTTCCGAAACTCGGGCGGCGCATGCGGGTCCTCCAGCAACTCCAGTAAGTCCGTGGCGGGTTCCTTTTTTTCGTGTACTCCATAAAAGTCTTCTTTCAGCGGCGCAAACGAACTCAAATGCTGCTTCGGCGTCCCGTGGAACCATTCCGCTGTTGGCGGATCGCTGACCCACGGATGCAAGGGGCCCACATGGTTGGGGACAACATCCAGGAAAACTTTCATGTGCTCTTTATGCGCCGCCTGTACCAGTTGCTGTGTTTCCTCCATCGTTCCGAGGTGCGGGTCGACAGTGTACAGATCAACCGCACCATAGCCGTGATAATCCTCGGTCGCTCCGTTCTTCACAATCGGTGTCAGCCACAGCGTGGTCACCCCAAGTTCTTTGAGGTATCCCAGGTGATCGCGAATCCCGCGCAGATCGCCGCCGTGATATGCGCGCGCCTTCGAACGGTCATGAGAGCCCGGAAACTCTGCCGGCTCATCATTCGTGGGATCTCCGTTCGCAAAGCGGTCCGGCACAATCAAGTAGAGAACGTCGTCGAGCGAGAGGCCCTGGTTCCTCCCCAGAATTTGCTTTCGCGTCGCGATGGGCAGCTCGAATGTGGTTTCACCCTTGGGGGTAGTAATCCGGCACACCGCGGTCCCGGATTTCAAGCCCGCGCCGAATTTCAGCCAGACAAACAGGTAGTCACCGTTCGCGGCGGATTGTGTCCGGCTCACGATAACTTCCGGCAAATTGCAGCGGACGTGCGTCGCTTCCAGGTTCTTGCCCGAGAGCAAAAGCATCACATCAGGAGTCAGTCCCACCCACCAGTTTGGCGGCTCGATTTTCTTTACGGCCGGCGCATTGGGATTGTTGGCATTTTGCGCAGCGGCAGGAAGGCTGCTCAATACTAAAACCACGAGGATAACTAGGCCGGCCCCCAACCGTGGGGAAAATTGGCGGCGCGCGCAATTCGCTCTGGTTCGCATCGGATTCCCATGCGAGCTTATCAGAAACGCCTCGCTCGATTGCAGGCCGTAGTGGTTCTATTCGCGGAATACTAACTTGCCGAACGCACCCGGAACGTGAAAGTTCGCTTCCTCTGTGTTGGTAGGACTCCACGCTGAATAAAATCTCGGTTCGCCTTCGCCCTCAACGCGGAAAAAGTTCACCCGCCAGGGCTGCTTCGGATCAAACGTCGGCGTCAGGCTCCGCATCGGAATTGCCAGTTCGGCCGTCCAGGTTTTTGGCGCTGCATCTTGCACGACGCGGCGCCGCAGCTTGCTATGCAACTCCTCTTTTCCGCCGCTGGCGATGTCCAGATCAATCCACTGGCCATTCGGGCTGACTTCGAATTCCTTGTATCTCCACGGGTCGCGGGAATCCGGCTGCAGGAAGACCTCCGCAACATCGCGATTCCACAGTTCGTCGCGCCACCCATCTTCCCGCGCGTCCGGGAAAACTGTAATGGTTCTATAGTTCGCCAGAAAGCGCACAAACAAAGTATCCGGCGTCCAAAGAAGTCGTACTTCGGTCGACCTCCCCGGGTCGCCGTTTGCGCCTCTCCAGTCGTGCTCAAAGCGCAGCGGAGAACTCTTTGCCCACGCACTGGTGTCAGGAAATCCTTCTGCGTCCGGCTGGCTCGCAAATCGTGAGGCAAATGCCGTGGGCGGCTCGTTTACGCTTCTGGATACGGGAGGATTCATCTTACAGACAGTGTAATTCAGCGCCGCCGCAAAGCTCACCCACAAAAGATAGGGAAGGAACAGAAAGGCAGCGCTCCGCTCGAATTTCCAGGTCACTCCGATGAATAGCGCGAGTGGCCGCCGCAAAGTAAAGATATCGAAAGTGGCAAACGGGGTGCGACGTAAATTGAAAAACATAGGTGACCAGTGAAAAGTTGGTTTCACCATCGCTGAGAATTCTCCTCCAGGCGGAAACGATAACCTTTCGCCTCATTAACCGCAATGCCAGCAGACTCATTGCGCACTCCTTCTCGAACCTGATCTGCTCTGCCCTGGACAGCGTGCTAGCATCAAATTCAGCCCCGGACGCGGGGCAGCCTGTAAGGAGATATCCATCGTGGAACGTCGTCCTACCGTGGAAGTTCGTACAGTACCCAAACGCCGTGACCCCCAGGAATTTCAATATGTCCAGCTTCGCCTCGATTCCGGCGTGGCCCACTTGACCTTGAATCGCCCCGAGCACAATCTTCTGAACGAAGACATGCTTCGCGAGCTGGTGGATGGCATTGCGTTTGTCGCCGATCACCAAGAGGTCAAACTCATCGTCCTCGATTCGGCCTGCAAAGTCTTCTGCGGCGGCATTGATGTCGGCGAGTACACTTCGGAGCGCGTCTTCCAGATGCTTGACGCCTTTCACTCCGTCTTTGCGGGCATTCTCGAAACGTCCAAGCCCGTTCTCTGTGTAGTGAACGGCCCGGCAATCGGCGGCGGTGCGGAGCTTGCCGCGTTCGGCGACCTCGTCGTCGCCACGCCCAAAGCGCGTTTCGCCCAGCCGGAAATTACCCTTGGCGTTTTTCCTCCGCTGGCTTCCACGATTCTGCCATTTCTCGTCGGCCCGAAAGTCGCTCTTGAACTCGTGCTCCTGGGCGAACCGGTCACGGCAGAGCGCGCCTTGGAGCTGGGCCTGATCAACCGGCTCGTTCCAGAGTCAAAACTTGAAGCCGCCGTGAATGACTTGATCGAGCGCATCACCGGCCACTCAGCTCCTGTTCTCACCATGGCCAAGCGTGCCATTCTCAGCGGTATGGGACTCTCGCTGCGCGACGGCCTGAAACACTCCATGGATATTTTCCTGAATGAACTGTACCGCCTGGAAGATTCCCAAGAAGGCTTGCGGGCCCTGGTTGAAAAGCGCAAGCCCAACTGGAAAAACCGCTGATTTCCCGGCAAGAAAATTCCTCTGCCTCCATTGACACTCTCGCCCACCCACCGTAAACTGATTTCACAACTTGCAGGCTCGGGAAGTGGGGAAGTGCCGTGAAAATCGGCCGCGGTCCCGCCACTGTGATCGGCAGCAATGCCGTTAGCCAGGCTACCCTCCCAAGCTGAAGAGGTTGCGTGTTCTTCGCGAGAGAGAGCACCGGCTCTCCAGCCCCAATTCTCGTGGGGCTTTTTTATTGTTTACTCTCGCAGGACTCTCGTCAGGGGAGATTCGTGCAGCGCGTCAATTCCATCTTCGTGTCACGTCCATCGGCCATGTTGCTCGCCTTTCTCTTACTTGGCGCGCTCGATGTGTCCGCACAGGCCACTTCTCCTGGACCGCCTCTGCAACCCGCAACGCGCGAAGTCGTGGATGAGATGGGGCGAACCGTGCGCATCCCCTTTTCTCCTGCGCGCATCGTTTCGCTTGCCCCGAGCCTCACGGAAACGATTTACGCTCTCGGCTTGCAGGATCGCCTCGTGGGCGACACCGATTTTTGCGACTATCCGGTCGAGGCCCAGAAGAAACCCAAAGTCGGTGGAATCATTAATCCCAACCTCGAAGAGATTGCCTCGCTGCATCCGGACCTGGTTTTGGCTACAAAGAGCATCAATCGCCTCGATACCGTTCGTGCCCTGGATACCCTCGGCATACCCAGCTACGCCACCACCGATCCCCATTCGGTCGCTGAGATCATTTCTTCCACCCAAAAGCTGGCCGAGGTTTTGGGCGCCTCAGAGGCGGGCAAGTCCCTCGGCGAGGAACTCCAGAGCCGGCTCGCCACTCTCCAGGCAAAGCTCGCCACCGTTCCGCCGCGTCGAGTCCTCTTCATCGTTTGGACCGAGCCGCTCATTTCCACTGGCCAGCATACGTTTATCGCCGACGTACTCCGCAATGCTGGCGCAGTCTCCATCGTCGAATCGTCGCAAGATTGGCCGCAGATGAGTCTCGAAGAGGTCGTCCGCCTTCAGCCGGATTATCTAGTCTTTGCTTCATCGCACTCTGAAGCTGCGGCGCGCGATTTCGACGCTCTCGCCGCTCGCCCGGGATGGCGCATCCTCGACGCTGTGCGCAACCGCCGCTACGCCGTAATCAGCGATGCCGTCAACCGCCCTGCGCCCCGTATCGTTTCCGCGATTGAAGAACTCGCCCGGCAATTGCACCCGGAAGCGTTCCAGGTTTCGCCAGTTTTGGACAAAGAACCGGCGCCCGCGAACCCGGCGCCATCTTCGCCTTCCGGGTCGGCCCTCTCCTCATACACGCACACGATCTGCTCGTCTTCTACGGAGTCCTCATGCGCCCACTAACCCTCGGACGTCTGCTGTTCCGCTGCGGCATCCTCGCAGCTCTTCTGTTCATTGTCGTCGTCGTTGCCTTGAAGATGGGTGCCGTTCAAGTCTCTCTGTATGGCCTGGGACGCGACCTCATTCGCGTGCTGCTCGGCCAGAGCAGCGCCATCTCCACCGACTACGGCATGATCGTCGTGGACATTCGCCTGCCGCGCATCTTGCTAGGCATCGTCGTCGGAGCGTCCCTCTCAGTGGCGGGCGCCAGCTTTCAAGCCCTTTTGCGCAACCCGCTTGCGGATCCATATGTCCTGGGAGTCTCCTCCGGCGCCGCTGTCGGCGCGATTATTGCCCTCATCATCGAGAATCATTTGGCGTTGTCGCCGGAAGTCGCCGGGCTCATCACTCCCTTTGGAGCTTTCCTCGGCGCGGCCGTCACCATTGCGGCTGTCTATTTCCTGGGCCGCCGCGATGGTCAGATCGACAGCAGCACCCTTCTCCTCGGCGGCATAATCACCGCCTCTTTTCTTTCCGCCATCATCATGTTCCTAATGAACACACTCGCCGGCAGCAATCTTCGCGGCACGGTCTTCTGGCTGATGGGCGATCTCTCCACGCCGCAGCCACGCAGTCTGCTCTACCTCCTATCTTTTGGTTTTCTGGCCGCCGCCGGAGCCATTTACACCACCGCTTCCGATCTCAATCTCCTCCTCGCCGGGGAAAAAGAAGCCATGCATCTCGGCGTGGACGTCCCTCGTGTGCGCATTGTGGTGTATCTCGCCGCGTCCATACTTACCGGTCTTGCCGTATCGGTCAGTGGCGCCATCGGATACGTTGGCCTACTGGTGCCCCACGTCATGCGCCTGATTTTTGGCGCGGACCACCGCATGCTCCTGCCCGCCTCCGCGCTTGGCGGGGCCATCGCCATCGTCATCGCCGACACGCTCGCGCGCACCGTTGTTGCCCCTTCGGAACTCCCTGTCGGCGCCATGACCGCCATGGCAGGTGCGCCGCTATTCATCTACTTGCTTCGCAGGAGGCTCACATGAGCAGCGCCCTTCGCAATCCCTTGCCTTCCTCGGAACAACCGCGTTCCGCCTCGGACGTGCGCCTCAGCGTCGAGCAGGTCAGCTACGCCTACTCCTCCAACCCCTCCCAAGCGCCGCTTTTCACCCTCGAAGCCCT
>JBEKOE010000065.1:0-21148 GCA_049522075.1 Candidatus Acidiferrum sp. | reverse complement strand
TTCTTCCGAGAACCACAAACCAACCTCAACGACGGAAACCGCACCACAGATAGACTCGTGGCTCTCGGCTTGACCAATTTCTCACCCTTTTCGACCACGCGGTGAGAAATAGCCGTTAGGTATCTCCGATGAAGAACCCTCAGTCGTGAAGGAGTGGTTGGCACTCAATAAACGAAACCTCAGGATTCTAATTGACCCGGAGGGCAAGGTTTCTGAGCAGTTTCAAGTCGAGGGCATTCCCGCCCTCGTCGTCATCGGCCGCGACGGTCGAATTCTGAGCTACTACACGGGGACTCAGTCTGAACAGTCTCTATGTTCCGTAATTGACGTCGCTTTAAACGAAAATCCTGCAAATAAAGAAATAAAGTAGCTCGCGGGGGCGGCAAAGTTCGTCATAGTGCCAGATAAGGCGCCTAATCGGAAACTGACCCACTACCAAAAGTTCTGCAGGGTATGCGCCTTGCCGAGATGGGGTCGAGCAGTGCTCGACCCCTACGGGGAAGGCGGGGCAACTCAATTCGCGGCGGAAGGGCCTAGCGGGATATCAAAATAGGAGAGGGGCTGCTTCGTGCCCATGGTGGTGAGGTTTGGCACGTACAAACGGGCCGAGCGCAACAACCCCACCTCGCCGCGCAAATCGAAGTAGAGCAGTCCTTCAACGGTGCCGCGTGCCGCCACGACGGAAGAGGGCACCCCGGCATTTTGGCAATCATCACGGAAGTCGGTCCAATTCTTGTCCCTTGCTGGCTTGGCTTTCCCCACGGGAATCGGCAAAGGGATGCGCTTGGCCGTGGGATCCTTGCCATTGGCCTTTAAAAGGACCGTGTCTGCGACTTCATCGGCAGTCAGCGGTTCGAGTTCCTGACGCTCGTCTTCGCTCAATTGCAGGAGCAGACGGATATGCGGCAAGTCGACCTTGATGCTCTCGTCGGAATCGTTGCGGAAAGAAACTCGCAGGGCGACCACTCCTTTCGAGAACGGGGACTTTTTCGGGAACCTCTCCTTGTAGCGGGAGGCTACTGTCCAGGGATCGATGCCAATGGTCATGCCCTCGTGGGAGTCTTGGATTGTCGCGGGGACCGGAGTGGCTTGCTGCTGCGCCAGGGCCGGGACCAGACAGACCGTCAACAGAGGCAGGAGAGCGGAAGCAGAGAGTTTTCGCATGAAGATATAATAGACTGTTTGCATCCTGTGGCCTTCGATTCCTTAGGGAGAAGCAGGGTTGCCCTGCTTGCGGAGTAGCGGGCCGTCGCAAATCCGAGACCCAGCGGAGCCAGATCGCGTGTATTTCTTGTATAGCGTCTTAATGGGCTTGGCCGCCGTCATCACTGCGCCTTATTGGCTGGTGCAGGGCCTGCGCCACGGCAAGTATCTCTCGAATCTGGACGAGCGCCTGGGCTTTTCCGTTCCCGGCGTAGCCAAGCTCCCTGCGGATCGCCCCGGCGCCATTTGGATTCACGCAGTTTCCGTGGGAGAAGCGCTGGCGGGTGTGGCCCTGGCCAGACGATTGAAGGAAGCCTATCCGCAGCGGCCGCTGGTGATTTCCACGACCACCATCACAGGACAACAAGTGGCGCGAGAGCGCATGCCCTTCGCGGATGCTGTGATTTATTTCCCGTTTGATTGGGCGTTCAGTGTGCGCAAGGTGACGGATGCCGTAAAGCCGGCGGTTGTTGTCGTACTCGAAACGGAGATTTGGCCCAACTTTCTGCGCGAAGCCGGGCGGCGCAAGATTCCTGTGGTTTTCACCAGCGGGCGCATCTCCGATCGTTCCTTCGCGCGCTTTCAGAGATGGTTCGGGATCTTCGGGTTTTACCTACGGCCGCTGCTGGCCTCGGCTCTTTCGAGTGCAGCGGTTTTCCTGATGCAAACGGAGAGCGACGCGGAACGCCTGCGCGCACTCGGGGCCCCGGCGGATCGCGTGAAAGTTAGCGGGAATTTGAAGTACGACCAGGATCTACCAGTGGCCACACCGCTTTCCACCTGGCTGGAAGCGGAGTGTAGGGAGCAGGGGCGCTGGCCGGTGATTGTCGCTGGCAGCGTGGTGGCCAACGAAGAGCCGTTGGCGCTGATCGCATTTGGCGTGGTGCAGGGAGACTACCCCAAGGCGCTGCTGGTCCTGGCGCCGCGCAAACCGGAGCGCTTTGCCGCTGCCGCTGAGTTCATCGAGGAAGCGCATCACCAGTTTGTGCGCCGCGCCGAGCTGGCCGTAGCGGGGCCTGCCGCGTCCTCTGGCGGCAGCGGCAAGAGCTTTACGGAAAACACTACGGTGCTGTTGCTCGATAGCATTGGCGAGCTTGCATCGCTTTATCGGCTGGCCGACGGCGTGTTTGTCGGCGGATCGCTGGTGCCCTCCGGGGGCCACAATATTCTGGAGCCCGCCGCGTTTGGCAAGGTGCCGGTTTTCGGTCCTTCCATGGACAATTTCGCGGCCATTGCTTCGCGATTTGTGGAGGCCGGAGCCGCGATTCAGGTGACCAGCCCCGAGGATGCGGGCGTCGAATGGATTCACTTGCTGAAGAATCCCGAGAAAATGCGGAAGATGGGAGAGACCGCGCGGCAGTTGGTCGAAACGAGCCGCGGCGCCCTGGAGCGGGCCCTGACTGAGATTTCGCGGCAACTCGGTGGTGCGCGGGGATGATCCTGCCGCCAATTCTGAGGTGGGTGCTCTGGCCATTGTCGTTGGTCTACGGAATCGCGGTGCGGCTGAGAGTGTGGCTGTACGCTCAGGCCATACTCCAGACGAAACGCCTGCGCACGCCGGTGATCAGCGTTGGCAATCTGACCGTCGGCGGAACGGGCAAGACGCCCATGGTTATCTGGCTGGCGGAAAGATTTCTGGCGGCAGGCAAGCGCGTGGGGATTTTGAGCCGCGGCTACAAGGGGAGAGGCGATACGAGCGATGAGATTGAATTGATGAAGTATCGTTTGCACGATCGCGTTCTGTTCGGCGTTGGGGCGAATCGTTACGAGGAGGGCCGCCGCTTGGAACAACAGGGTGTGGACGTGTTTTTGCTCGACGATGGCTACCAGCACTTGCAGCTTGCGCGCGATGTGAATCTGCTGTTGATGGATGCCGCGCAGCCCCTGGGCAGGGAAATGCTCCTGCCAGCAGGCCGATTGCGCGAGCCCGTTTCTGCCATGAGCCGCGCGAGCTTGCTCGTCTTTACGCGCACGGAAACCTCGGCGGAGGCTGCAGCGGCCATCGGCAAGCTCCGGGGCTATCCAGTGTTTTCGGCCACGACGCGATTGCTGGGCTTCCGCAGATTTGGCGGCGGCGTGCAAGTGCTGACGCGAGCGGAAATCGGAGAGGGACCGTTCATGGCATTTTGTGGAATCGGCAATCCGCCCGCATTTCTTCTCGATCTGCAAAACTGGCAGATCCCGGTGGTTCGTGCGCAAGCTTTTCCCGACCACCATCGTTATACTGCCGGCGAAGCCCAAGCGCTCGCAAAAGCTGCAAGGGCAGCGGGTGCGCGCGCCTTTATCACGACAGAAAAAGACGCGCAAAACCTTGGGGAAGCGCAATTCGGTGAAATGCCCGTGTTCGTGGCGGTGATTGACCTAGAGATTTCCCAGGAGGCGGAATTCTGGGAAGCGATTCAGGCGCAAATCGTAGCCACGGCTCCCTCCCGGATGGTGAACTGATTTTTGGGGAGCGTTAGGACAGTTTGGCAGTGCGGGAGAGCCTTCCAGGTTTGCGTGGCTTGTAGAGTTTCTCCAGGCAGCAGGTGCGCAGCAGCATGAAGATCATGATTCGCACGACGAACTGGGTCGGTGACGCCATTCTGGCGCTGCCCGCGATTCGTGCTGTCCGCCAGAAATTTCCCGAGGCGCACATCGGCATCGTGGCGCGGCCCTACGTAGCGGAAATTTACTGCGACCAGTCCATCTGCGACGAATTGATCGCCTATGACCCCAAAGGGGCGCACCGTGGCTGGGGCAGCCGCGCCGTTCTGGCTGCCGAGTTGCGTGCGAGGAAATTCGACGTCGCCTTGCTGCTGCAGAATGCCTTTGACGCCGCATGGCTTGCCTGGCGCGCCGGAATTCCGGAGCGCATCGGCTACGCGCGTGACGGGCGTCGCCTGTTGCTGACAAAAGCGATTGGCGTGCCCAAGTCCGGCGAGATCCCAGCGCACGAGAAATTCTATTATCTGGAATTGCTGCGCCGCGCCGGCTGGATCGACCGGTTGCAGGATGACGCGCATATCGCGCTGCATGTTCCTCAGGCGAGGCGCGTAAGAGCCGCGGGAACATTGCTCGAAGTTGGAGCGCGGCCACATGCGGTACGAGTTGCGATCGGCGCGGGCGCATCCTACGGTTCGGCAAAGTGCTGGCCGCCCGAACGCTTCGCAGAGTGGGCCGATCGTTTCCAGGCGGAAACCGATGGCGACGTGATATTGTTCGGCACGGCGGCGGAAGCCAGCGTTTCCAACGCCATCATCGCGGGCATGAAGAAAAAGCCCATTGATTTGACCGGGAAAACCGCGATCGGCGATTTGCCTGCTCTGCTTTCGCAATGCCAATTATTCCTGGGCAATGATTCGGGGGCGATGCACGTGGCCGCTGCCGTGGGATTACCGGTGGTTGCGGTCTTTGGACCGACCGATCCATTTGGCACTGCGCCTGTTACCCCGCGTTGCAGCATCGTGCAGGAAAAGCCGTACTGCAGCCCGTGTTTCCTGCGGCGCTGTCCCACAGATCATCGCTGCATGAAAAGCATCACCCCGGAGATGGTTGCGGCTGCCGCAAAGCCCTGGCTAAACAAGTTGGAGGTGAATCCTGCCTGAAGAGACGCGACATCGCAGAGCCGTTTACCTCGATCGCGACGGGACTATTGCCGAGGAAGTGGGTTACTTGAACCATCTCGCGCGATTCCGTATGTTTTCGTTTGCGCCGCCGGCGATCCGGCGGCTGAATGAAGCGGGTCTGGCCGTGGTGGTGGTCAGCAATCAATCGGGAGTCGCGCGCGGTTATTTTCCGGAATCGCTGGTGCTGGAAGTAAATGAGCTGATGAAATCCGCTCTGGCCAAGGAAGGCGCGCGCCTGGACGGAGTTTATTATTGTCCTCATAGCTCCGCGGATGGTTGCGATTGCCGCAAGCCGAATATCGGGATGATGCAGCGGGCGGAACGCGACTTGGGTGTGGAGGCGAGCGGCTCGTATGTGGTGGGCGACCGTTACGGCGATATGGAGATGGCGTTTCGCGCCGGCGCCCATGCCATACTCGTGCGCAGCGGTTATGGCCTGGGCGAGTGGATGTGGCACCGACAGGAATGGCCAAGGCAGCCTGACTATATCGCGGAAGATCTGGCGGGCGCGGTGGACTGGATTCTGGGGCGGAAGCAATGACTTGTGCAAAGAAAATTGTGAGTTCTTCTCCATCCGTGGACCTCGTGGCGCTTGCGGACATCGTGGAGCGCTTCGCCGGGAAACAAGTGGTCGTTCTCGGCGATTTTGTGGCGGACGCGTTTCAATTCGGCGACATCACGCGCGTCTCGCGCGAAGCTCCCGTGCTCATCCTGAAACATCGCGAGACGCAGATTGTGCCGGGTGGCGGTGCCAACGCGGCGAACAACTTTGCAGCACTCGGCGCAAGAGTCTCGCCGGTCACCGCCGTTGGAGATGACGCAGCCGGCGATCGACTTGTCGCAGCCTTCCGGGAGAAAAAAGTCGACGTCTCCGGCATTATGCGAGTAAAGGGCTGGACCACTCCCACGAAAACGCGATTCCTGGCGGGCTGGGCGCACACGGTTAGCCACCAGGTACTCCGCGTGGATTACGAGCCGGGAGAACCGCTTGGCGAGGCCGCGCGCAAAAAGTTGGCGCAATTGCTCGCCGCGAAAATTCGCGGGGCCGATGCCTTGGCCGTTTCAGATTATGGTTTCGGCGTGGCCATTCCCGAAGAAGTCCGCGCCGCCACCCGCCGCGCGAAGCGCAAGATTCCTGTGACGCTAGACTCCCGCTACCAACTGAACAGGTACAAGAACGCGGGGATTACTTCGGCGACTCCCAATGAGGCGGAGATGGAGGCTTTGCATCACACCGCCATTGGGCGCAATCTGAAGGAACTCGAACGCTGTGGCGAGTCCACGCGCGAAGAATTGAAACTGAAATCGCTTTTGGTGACCCGCGGCCGCGACGGCATGGCGCTTTTTCAGCCTGGACAGAAGCCGCTGCACATTCCGATTCACGGAAGCGATCAGGCCGTGGACGTCACCGGCGCGGGCGATACCGTCCTTGCGGCATACACCCTGGGATTGGCTAGCGGCGCTTCGGCTCTAGAGGCGGCGCACATCGCGAACATTGCCGGCAGCCTGGTGGTGATGAAGCGCGGCACGGCCACAGTTTCCCGCGAAGAGCTTCTAGAGGCCATTCGGCGGGCGGCGGTCACCGGATCAGGGGCTTAGTTGAGCGAAAGTTTGCGGAGCAGGGAAGCGCGGCGAGGCAATCCGTCGGGCAGGAAAAGCATGCGTAAAGCCGAATCGAAAATAAAGTCGCGCGAAGAGCTGCAGCTTCTGCTCGCCGGTGCCAAGCGCCACGGCAAGCGCATCGTGTTTGCCAATGGCTGCTTTGACACGCTGCACGTCGGCCACGTGCGCTATCTTTCCGGCGCAAAAGAGCAAGGCGACGTCCTGGTCGTGGGGGTGAATGCGGATTCCAGCGCGGGCCGACTGAAAGGACCCGGGCGGCCCATCCTGAACGAGCATGCGCGTGCCGAACTGGTTGCGGCGTTGCGCGATGTGGATTTCGTCGTTCTCTTCGAGGAGCTGAACGTGGAGAAGTTGCTGGAAGAGTTGCGCCCCGACGTTCATGCGAAGGGCACGGATTACACGGCAGAAAGCGTTCCAGAGCGCGCCGTTGCCGATCGGCTGGGGATTCGCGTTGCGATTGTAGGTGATCCCAAGGACCATTCCACACGCACGCTGCTCGATTCCATTCGCGAGGCGCCGCATGGCTGAGCAACGATTTCTCGTCGTGCGCCTGGGTTCGTTGGGCGACATCGTGCACACATTCCCCGCGGTGGCCGGGTTGCGCGAATCGTTTCCCTCCGCGGAAATTATCTGGCTTACGCACCCGCGATGGGCGGAACTCGTCGCCAGCAGCCGGCTGGCCACGGAAATCTGGCGGGTGGACTCGCGCGATCTGGGCTGTGTCCGACAGGTTCTACGGAAAATTCGCGGTGCCGATTGGATGGCGGCGATTGACTACCAGGGACTCTGGAAGTCGGCCACGCTGCCTTTCCTCGGCGGCGTCGACAAGCGCATCGGCTTTTCTGCGGCGACCATCCGCGAATTCGGCGTTCCGATTCTCTATACTGAGCGCGTGGCCTGCCGAACCACGCACATCGCCGATCAAAATGGCGAGCTTACATTGCGCACAGGCGCTGCGAAGGCTGTCGGTGAAGTAATACTCGAAGTTGCGGAAGCGGACTGCGAGCTGGTCCGTAAGGAACTTCAGGAACAAGGCGCAACGCGGTACGTGGTGCTGAGTCCGGGCGGCGGGTGGCGCTCGAAGTGCTGGCCTGTCGAGCGATTCGGGGCGCTTTGCCAGAAAATCCGCGGCGAGCTGGGGATCCCGTGCGTCATTAATTACGGCCCCGGGGAAGAATCACTTGTCGCGGCGGTTCAGGCAGCCAGTGGCGATGCGCGGCCAGTGGCCTATGATGGAGAGATGGGACCTTTGATGGCGCTTCTGCGTGGTGCGCAATGCATCGTCGGTGGAGACACGGGGCCGCTGCACCTGGGCATCGCTCTCGGTGCGCGCGGAGTGGCGCTCTTCGGGCCGACTGATCCGGCGCGCAACGGTCCTTACCCGCCGCAGCAGATTGTCTTGCGCAGTCCCGGGGCGCAGACGACCTACGGGCGCCGCGACACTCCGGATCCTTCCTTGCTGGCCCTTTCCGTTGAAGAAGTTTTCGATGCGGTGCGGAAATCGGTGGGCAAAGACACATGACGGCGGCCGACTTTTTCTCGCGGTGGCGCGTGCGTATCGGGTATTTTCTCGCGGTTGTGGTCTTATTTCTGGCCCGGCCGACCCCGCGTTCCATTCTTCTTGGCGCCGCCGTTGGTTTAGTTGGCTTGGCCATCCGCGCCTACTCCGCCGGTTATTTGCACAAACAGGAGGTCTTGACCACGACCGGGCCTTACGCCTATACGCGCAACCCGCTCTATTTGGGCAGTAGCATTCTGGCCGTTGCAGCGGCATTGGCGATGCATTCCTGGCTCGCGGCGGTGCTGGTACTCGTTTATTTCGCGGTGGTCTACACGTTTGTTATGCGCCGGGAGGAGATTGAGCTTCGCGAAAAGCATGGCGCGGTGTTCGATGCGTATGCGGCAGCGGTGCCACTCTTTTTCCCGAGGCTCACGCCGAGATCGTTGCCCGGCGGGGCCGGTGGCGCTTTTTCCTGGGCGCAATACAAACGAAATCACGAATACGAAGCGCCGGCTGGTTTTCTGCTTTTCTTAATTCTGCTCGCGGTGTTCTGGCACTGGCGCGCTCTGTGATGGCGCTACGGGTTCCGGGCAGGGTACGAAACAATCCACTCGCAAAGAATGCCCGTCGGTGAGCACGCGCACCGCGCCGTCGCGATCGGTGCGCAGGAGGCGCGTCCCACTTCCTTGCAGGCGCTGCAGAAGTTCGGGGCTCGGGTGCCCATAGGGATTTTCTTCTCCCGCCGAAATGATGCTGATCTGCGGTGCGACGGCGGCGAGGAAGTCCGGCATGGTGGAGTTCTTGCCCCCGTGATGCCCGACTTTCAGCACGTCCGCGTGCAAAACTGCGGTGTCATTTTCCGCAAGCATCACAGCCTCCGCCTGTTTTTCCGCATCGCCCGGCAGCAGGATCGTTCGATCCTTGTAGCGTAAACGGACCACTAGCGAATCGTTGTTTTTCGCGAGGGGTGCGACTTCCTCCGGCGGAATCTCGGGCCAAAGAAAATCCAGTTGCACGCCATCCCACAAGAAGTGCTGGCCGCGCAATTCGTGCTCAATGGGTACGTGCAGGAGCGCGGCCTCGTCTTTCAAGCGCGCAAAGGCCGGTACTGCCGTTTCCCGTCCTAGCCACAACTGGCCGACTTTGAAGTTCTGCAGAATAGCCGTGAGGCCGCCGATGTGGTCCTGGTGGGCATGGGTCAGCGCCACCGCGTCCAGCTTTTGAATGCCGCGCGACCACAGGTATGGGGAGACGGCGTCTTCGCCGGGATCGGGGCCGAGATGCTCTTCGCGGCCTTGGAAACCCTGAAAAGTTCCACCGCCATCAATCAGCAAGGTGCTGCCCTTCGGAGATATCACTAGAATCGAATCGCCTTGCGCGACGTCGAGCACGGTCATTTCCAGCGCGTTCGGCACAACCGACGGCCGGAACGGATACCTGGCAATCAAAATCGCTGCGAAAACGGCTACGGCAACGGCGGACCACCGCAGGAAGCAGCCACGGGCCTGCTGAAATCGCAGGCCTGCCGCTAGTGCGAGGATGGCTGCAAAAAACAAAAGGATCACCCAATGCGGCGGGCCGGGAATGCGATAGCTGCCGCGCGGGATGCGCGCGAAGAGATGCACGATTCCGCCCTGTAAGTGGACAAGCCAGGCCAGCGGCATTGCCGCTACGCGCCCCAATCCGCTCCAAACGAGCGCCAGTCCCAGGCTGCAGAAGCCCAGCGGCACGATGAGCCCGGTCAGGGACACGGCCAACAGGTTGGCCAGCGGCCCGAGCAGCGTAATGCGATGGAAGTCTTGCGCCATCAGTGGCAGCATGCCGAATTGCAGCACCAGGGAGAGTGCGAAGAGTTCCGCAAGACGGAATGTTCCGCGCAAGGCGGTCACACCGGTGTTTTGCGTCCATATCGCCGCACGTGTGGAAAGCCGAGCGGTCAACAGGCGTGCGGTGTCGCGAAGATCCAGACGGTATTGCACTTGCCGTGGCGCATAGGCCGCATCGCGAGTCACATCGCGCCAGTTCTTCAACGCGTGGACAAACGGCTGAACGTGGGTCTGCATCCAGGGCAGGGCAATGCCTGCGATGCACCCGATAGCGAGGAACGATAACTGGAAGCTCGTATCCACGACGGCTTTCGGTTTCGCAAGCAGCAGAATAAGCGCGGCCAAGGCGGCGGAGTTCAAAAGTTCCAAACGCCGATAGTAGAATGTTCCGAGCACGACGATACCGGTCATCAACCCCGCGCGCAGCACCGGCGGGCGCTGCTCCACAACCGCGATGTATGCAAAGAGGGCCAGTAGGATGACCAGAGTCGCGAGGGTGTGCGGAAGCCGCAGGCGCCGCGTCAGCCAAAACAGAAAGAAGGCCAGCGCCCCAACGTGCAGACCGGCCACGACGAGAACGTGGAACACGCCGGTCTTCTGGAAGTCCAGCGATTCGGACCTGTCGATGAACGCGCGGTCGCCCAAAAGCATGGCGCGCAGAATTCCGGCCACGTCCGGCGAAGCAGGAAAGAGAGCGTCTAATTCGTTGCGCAGATTGCCGCGCCAGCGCGCCAGGCGCGTCTCCAGCGAAGGCGCGGGAGTCGCGATTTTTTCTAAGAGCGTGCTTGCGCGAAGAGTTGCCTGCACGTGGATGTTTTGCTGCGCCAGGAAGTCGCGCCGGTCGAACGCGCCCGCATCCTTATATACAAGGGGGAGCCGCGCTGTCGTGAGCACCGCGATCTCGTCTCCGGCGTGGAGTTCGGGCAGGCCGGGTCCTCCATCTTTCGGCGCAAAACCAACGCGCATGCCGCCGCGCAGCGGGAGCACTCCCTCTGCTGATTCCACGCGGCTCAGATCGAGTTCCATGCCATATCCCCAAGGCAAGCGCGAAACTTCATTCCGCAATCGGCCGACGTAGCGCAGAGGTTCTTTGCTGCTGATTTGCCCCGTGGCCATACGGCGCAATACATGTTCGGGCGGGAGAGGCTGCTGCGCGACGCAGGCGGCAAAGATTCCAAGCGTAACCCACGCTGCAAGAGAAGAGGATGCGCCTGGCCACAGTTTTTCGCGCCTGGCGAGCAGAATGGCGAGAAGCAAGCAAGCGATCAGAAAAGCCAAGAGGAGAATCAGGAAATGTCTTGAGGTGGCATGCCGCGCCACAACGGGTTGCAGGCCGAGCAAAATGCCGCCGGAGAAGGAGGCGGCAAGTGCTACGGCCGGGAGTTTCATGTGACTCTTCGCAACCTCACGAGGGTTTCGATGTGAAACGTCTGGGGAAACAGATCGAACAGATGGACTTGCGAGATCTCGTAGCGATGCGCAGGTGTAATTTCGGTTGCCGGACGGCGCTCCGAAGCGGTGAGCACCGCGAGGTCACGCGCGAGGGTCGAAGGATCGCAGGAAAGGTAAGCAATCTCTGGCGCGCCAAGATTCGCAAGGCGTGCCGTCACTTCGGCGCCCAATCCGAAGCGCGGCGGATCCAGCACCACAAAGTCGGGCTGCTCCTGCTCCTTTTTCAGAAAGTCTTCCGCGTGCTCGTTGTGGGAGACTACTTGCACGCCCGCGGCTTCGGCGTTTACGCGCAAATCGCGTGTTGCGGAGAGATTGGCATCTACGCTGACCACCCGGGTGAATGATTTCGCCACCGGCAACGTGAAAAAGCCCACGCCCGCGTAGAGATCAAGCGCATAGCCGCCCTTCGCCCCTTCCAACACGCTTTTCAGCATTTCTTCAATCAGAAAGCGATTTATCTGGAAGAATGACAGATGACTGACGCGGAAGGAGAATCCTCCAGCTTGATGTGTCAGGTAACCCGGGCCGGAGAGCTCAAAACGGTTCTTACTCTGATCCAGCAGCAGCAAGCTGTCGAGTTGCGGCAGCGCGGTTTTGAAATCCGCGATGAGGTCCTTGGCAGGCTTGGAAAAGCGCTCAAACGCCACGTTCAAAGCGAGCTTGGCATCTTCTGAATCCACAAACGCTTCAATCTCCAAAATCCCGGGGGGCAGGGAATTGGAACGCGCCAGCTCCTGCAATTGCCCGAAGGTTTTCGCCAGGCCCGGAGAGAGCACCGGGCAACGGTCGATCGGGATAATGTGTGCGCTCTCCGGCAGGAAATAGCCGAACGCGCGCGGCAGGGCGTCGCGAAAGGCCCATTGCGCGCGGTTGCGGTACCCGTACGGCGCGGCTGAGTGCGCGTGGATTTCTCCAGTCCACGACACGCCGCCCAGGCGCGCGAGCGTCTCGCGGAGAATGTCGGTTTTAAGGCGCCCCTGGTCGGCGAAGGCTATGTGCTGATAATGGCAGCCGCCGCAGACGCCGAAATGCGGGCATTCCGGTGCGATGCGCGCCGGCGCGGCTTTGGTGACCTCGAGCAGCTTCGCGTGGATCAGCTTTTTCTTTTTTGTGCGCACAGCGGCGCGCACGTGCTCGCCGGAGAGCACGTAGGGGACGAACACGGTGCTGCCTTCGGCGTGTGCCAGGCCGTCACCCCCGTACAATAGCTTCTCAATCGATAATAGTAACTCATCAGCCATAAGTGTCCAGTCCTATCTTGCGCCTTGCATTCTCTGATACCAGCTGGCGCAGCCCCTGCCCCGGTCTGCAGAGGAGTCTGGGAGCGTTGAAGGCATTGCGTCTCTGACAGCGCGCGCGGCCATTCATCTGGTGCGTCGTGGAAAACAGTCGCCCCCTCCATTCACGCAAAATAGTACAGGCTCAGCCGCGGCAGTTGATATTCGTCCAGCAGCCGTTTCTGGAGATATTGCTTTTCCACCAGGGCCAACTGCGCGGCTTTCATTTTCCTCCGGTAGGCCGACAATTGCGAATCGACTTCCCTGTGGATCTTGAGCATTAACTCTTCGCTGGCGTTACTGAGCAAGGTTGCATGCACCTTGTCGTCCAGAATGGTCATGCGCCGTTCAAAATCCTCGAGGTCCAGGTTGCCAGGAGCGTCAAGGAGCGTGAGCGATTCTGCCAGGGAATCCGCCACGCGCAGCAGGGCAGCCGCGACGGCGGGTTGCGTATTCGCGCAGCGCTCCGCCACTTTTTTCAACAGGGCCGCGTTTCTCTCCATGTGTTGGCGCAGTTCGTTGCGCGCGAATGGCTCCGCCCTTTTCGCGCCGTTCGGCGAGTGTGCGCCGGCCGCCGCTTCCTGCGCTTCTTCCGCGGCATCCAGGACGGCGTCGGTGCAATAGGCCAGGCTTTTCAGCGGCTTGCCCGCGCCGCGCCGCGAGCGCTGGTAAGCCTCAAAGGCGCGGTCAATCCCTTTGAGGGCGGCTTCCAGAGGCACGCCTGCCTTTTGCCAAGTCTCCATGATGGCCCAGTCAAGCGGGGAGACCAGCAGGTGCGCGCCGCGCTTCTTCCAGAAGTATTCCTCGATTTCGGTGAAGTAGTTGAAGTAGTTCCAGTTGTCCATGACGTGCCGCCGCAGTTTTACGCAGCTAGATGTCAAATAACTTGTGGAGAAATTCTTTTCTTTCGGAAACCGAGTCTTAACCCTATTGCGAGCCTAGAAAATGAAATGGAGTTCAGCCCCGACAGAGAGTTCCAATCAACTGCGATGTGTCGCGCAGCCCCACTAACGTTGAACTTTTTTTGATGCTGCCTGCGGGGCGGCGAGCGGCGGCTCCGCGTGCTTGGCATGTCCCTCAGGGTGCTGGTTCTTCTCCCAGATCAGGCGCAAACCCGTCAGCGTCAGAAACTCCTCGACATGCTGGATGTGCTTCGACCCGCGCGCCACCAGCCGCGCCTGGCCGCCGGTGGCCACGACGGCAGCCTCCGCGCGCCGCCTGCGTAAACAGCGCCTCCGACGAAATTCCTAGCCCCGGCGCAATCGCCCCGCCCAGATATTCGCACTTCGCGGAAATCACATCGAAGGTGATGGCGGTGCCGAAATCCACGACGATGCACGGCCCGCCAAACTCGTGAAACGCGGCCACACCGTTGACGATGCGGTCCGCTCCCACCTCCATCGGATTGTCCACCAGCACCGCCATGCCCGTCTTCACGCCGGGTTCCACGAACAGCGCCTTCTTGCCCAGGTAAACGCGTGACATCTCCGCCAGCGTCCAATTCACCGGCGGCACGACCGAGCTGATCATCACCCCGGTGATCATTTCCTGGTTGAGCCCGGCGAGGCTGAAGAGGTTGCGAGTCAGCACGCCGTATTCGTCCACGGTCTGCGCGCGCGCCGTGGTCAAGCGCCAATTGGCGATCAACTCTTCGCCGCGAAAGACGCCCAGCACCGTGTTGGTGTTGCCAATGTCAATCGTCAGCAGCATCTAGCGAACCTCGGTCACATCGCCCGCAATCACGGTCAGCGCTTGCCCGTCGTCTTTCACTACGCGCAACAATCCTTCGGGGCTCAGGCCATCGGTTTTGCCGAAATATGTTTCCCTTCCGGATTCCACTTTCACACGCTTCCCCTGGGCAAAATCCGATTCGCGTTGGAAGCGATCCACAACATACGACGGCCCTTCGCGCAGGAAAAGATTGTAATCGGTCTCGAATTGCGTGAGCAACCGCACCAACAGCTCCAGGCGCGAATGGGCCTTGCCGGATTCCTTGCGGAGGGAAGTGGCCAACCCCGTAATGTCCGGCGGAAACTTCTGCTGATTGACGTTGATGCCCAGGCCAATCACAACAAAGCGCACCAGGTTGGGTTCGGCATGCATCTCCGTCAGGATGCCGCCCAATTTCGCGCCATTCATGAGGAGGTCATTCGGCCATTTCAACTCGACAGTTAATCCTGATTGCGCCTGGATCGCAGCGCGGGAGGACAAGCCCGCCAACATCGTGAGCAGCGGCGCCAATACCGGCGAAAGCTTGGGCCGGAGCAACAGCGTCACGTAGATGCCCGTGCCGCGCTCGGAATGCCACCTGCGCCCCGCGCGGCCTCTGCCTGCGGTCTGCTCCTCCGCCAGCACCACCGCGCCTTCCGGTTCGCCGGCGTAGCCCAGCTCCATGGCCACGCGATTGGTCGAATCGGTTTTGAAGAAATGATACAGGCGCTTGCCGAACAAACTGCCCTTCATTCGTTTGCGTAGCAAATCGGGCGTCAGGATATCGGGAACTTCTTCCAGGAAGTAGCCGCTGCGCGGCTGGCCCTTCACGCGCACGCCCAGTTCGCGCAGGCGTTCCACCCAGCGCCACACGGTCGAGCGCGACACGCCGATTTCCCGCGCAATGCGCGCGCCGCTGATGATGATGGTGGCGTTTTCCGCGAGCAGCGTCAGCAACACTGCGATTCGACGATCGGTTGTTCCTGGCAAAGAGGTGGCTTGCGCCATCAGGCCCCAGTCCTGTGCTTCTGTTGCCCTAGTGTCGTTCCAACTAAAGGGGGCAGTCGCACGAACGGCTGTCTCCCGCACAAGGGCCTCAATCTAGCTTAACGGCAAATTGCCGAAACAAGTTGGAACGGCACTAGCTTACTTTTCTTGGATGCAGTCCACAAGCAAACTTACACCGGCGGCGGGAGCCGAATGGGTGAGCGCCCCCGAGGAAAGAAAGTCCGCGCCGGTTTCCGCGTACGCGCGCGCATTCTGGAGCGTGATGCCGCCGGAAATTTCTACGATGCAATCGGCACGCAGCTCACGCGCGATCTCCACGCAGCGGCGCGCCTCTTCCGGCGTCATGTTGTCCAGCAGCACCGAAGCCGCGCCTGCTCCCAGCGCCTCGCGCAATTCGGCTTCGTTGCGCACTTCGATCTGGATGGGAAGAGAAGCGGCCTCGGCGGGCGAAGGCGTTGCGCCCACTGCTTCATAAGCGGTCATCGCGCGGGGCTGCATGAGTGCCGCCGCGAAGGCGTGGGCCTGGTCCAGCGCGGCCTTCACGCCACCCGCCAGGGCGATGTGATTTTCCTTCAGCAGAATGGCATCGAAAAGCCCGATGCGGTGATTTGTGCCGCCGCCCATCTTGACGGCGTACTTTTCCAGGAGGCGCAGTCCGGGCGTGGTTTTTCGCGTGTCGCGGATTTTGGCGCGCGTTCCGGAGAGCTGCTCGGTGAAGCGCCGGGTCAGCGTGGCAACGCCGCTCAGGTGCCCCAGAAAATTCAGCGCGGTGCGCTCGCCGGTCAGGATCGCCGCGGCCTTGCCGGAGAGGTGCAGCAAGACTTCACCCTTTTTTACGAGATAGCCGTCCTTGACGCGCAGGTCCACGAGCATTTGCGGATCGAGCTTCTTGAAAATTACTTCAGCCAGAGGCAGACCTGCGCAAACGAGATCCTGCTTCGCCAGAATACGCGCCCGGGCCGTGGCATTTGGCGGAATCGTGGCGGCAACGGTCGCATCGCCGGTGCCGACGTCTTCCGCTAAAGCCCGCTCGATCAGTTCCGTGATGTAGGCCGAATTCCAGTCCATGAGTAGAGGCTATCGCATAAATGCTTCGACTGACACAGAGCCAAGCCCCTTGAACGTCGGAGAAAGGCTAGCTTCAGGGGCTAAAGCCCATGTGTCCTATGAACTTTACGCCGGGGCTGAAGCCCCGGCCTCCTAAAGAAAAGACTTTTTTCGTGGCCACTGAAGCCGCGCCCTCCCGACAACCATTTTTGGGGCAGCTTTTAGCTGTCTCCTAATTGCTTCAGGCGATCGCTCATTTTCTGCAATTCGATGCGTTGGCCGGCGAGCACTTGCTCCATTTGCTGGATGACAGTTCGTGGGGCGCGGCTCCGGAATGTCTCATTCCCCAACTGGTTTTCCTTGGACGCAATCGCCTTCTGCAGGCCTTCCATCTCTTTCTTCAGCCGCGCTATTTCCGTGCCGGCATCGGTCGTTTCGGCCGGATACGGAATTTGCAGGTCAAACTGCGCAGTAGAGCGCATTCCGCCGCTGCCTGCGCGCAGCTTCTCCGGGGTCACGCGCAATTCGTTCAGCGATCCCAACCGGACAATTCCCTCGCGATCGGCCTCCACGATTCCGCGTACTGTGGCATCGGCGCTGAAAAACTCTGCCGCCACTTTTTTCTTCGGGTCGAGCTTCATTTCCGCGCGCACGGTGCGCAGGCCCTGGATCACCTCTTGCACCAATCCGTATTCGCGCAGGCCTGGCTCATTTTTCCACGCCGCCCGCGCTTCCGGATATTGCTCCAGGGCGATGGACTTCGCCCCCGCCTTCTGCGGCAACTGGTGCCATAACTCCTCGGTCAGAAACGGCATGAACGGGTGCAGCAGGCGCAGCGCCGCATCAAATCCCGCGAACAGATTTTTCCATGCGACAGTCGCGCGCGCGCGGTCGGCATGCTGCAATTCCGGCTTCACCCACTCGATGTACCAGTCGCAGAAATCTCCCCAGAAGAATTGGTAGACGCTCTGCGCGGCCTCATGGAAGCGGTATTCTGCCAACGCTGCGTTCACCGTTTCCACGGTTGCTACCAGGCGCGCAAACAGCCAGCGATCCACCAGCGGTACTTGTCCGGCCATGGCGTAGGGCGCTTGTGCGCGCACCTCCGGCGCGGCCAATTCCTCGAGCGGCGTTCCGCCCTGCTCGAACTTATCGAAGTTCACGAACAGGAAGCGCGCCGCATTCCAAATCTTGTTAGCAAAGGAGCGCGCGCCGAGCAAGCGGTCGTCCGATAACACAATGTCCGTGCCTGGTGCCGCCATGGATGCCAGGCAGAAGCGCATGGCATCGGTGCCGTACTGTTCGTTCAGCGCCACGGGATCGAGCCCCGTACCTTTCGATTTGGACATTTTCTCGCCGCTGGCGGTGCGCACCAGAGAATGCAGGTACACTGCGCGGAAGGGCACTTGCCCGGTGAAGTGCAGCCCCATCATGATCATCCGCGCCACCCAGAAAAACAGGATGTCGTAGGCGGTGACCAGCACGCTTGTCGGATAATATTTCTGAAGATCGGGAGTATTTTCCGGCCAGCCCAGCGTCGAAAAGGGCCACAGGGCCGAACTGAACCAGGTGTCCAGCACATCCGGATCCTGCTCCAGCTTTGTCGAGCCGCACTTCGGGCACTTCGCCGGGTCCTGCCGCCCGACGATGATTTCGTTGCAGTCCTGGCAATACCAAGCGGGAATCCGGTGGCCCCACCACAACTGCCGGGAGAGTGTCCAATCCCGGATGTTGCGCATCCAGTTCAGATATTCCTCACGGCGATTTTCCGGAGTGACTCGAATCTCCCCCCGCTCCACCACTGTAATCGCCGGCTCCGCCAGGGGCTTCATGCTGCAGAACCACTGCGTGGAAACGCGCGGCTCGACGATGGTGCGGCTGCGCTCGCAGTGCCCGATCGCATTGATGTGGTCGGTGATTTTCTCCAGCAGCCCCTGCGACTGCAGGTCCTCGACGATCTTTTTGCGCGCCGCGAAGCGTTCCAGGCCCGCATATTGCCGGGCGTTTTCGTTCATGTGCGCGTCGTCGGTCATGACGTCGATCTGCGGGAGGTGGTGGCGCTTGCCGGCCTCGAAGTCGTTTGGATCATGTGCGGGAGTGATCTTCACCGCGCCGGTGCCAAACTCGCGGTCCACCATCTCGTCGCTAACGACGGGAATCTCGCGATTCATCAGCGGCAGCATCACGTTCTTGCCGATCAGGCGGCGATAGCGCTCATCTTCCGGATGCACCGCCACGGCGGTGTCGCCGAGCATCGTCTCCGGCCGTGTGGTGGCCACAATCAGGAATTCCCGCGATCCCACCACGGGATACTTGATGTACCAGAGATGCCCCTGCTTCTCTTCGTGGATCACTTCCAGATCGCTCAACACGGTGCGGCAGCCCGGGCACCAGTTCACCATGCGCTTGTCGCGGTAGATCAGTTTCTCTTCGTACAGGCGCACGAAGACTTCCCGCACCACGCGCGACAATTCCGGCGATAGCGTGAACCTTTCCCGCGACCAGTCGCACGACTCGCCGATCTGCTTCATCTGGCGCTGAATCGTGCCGCCGCTCTCTTCCTTCCATTGCCATACGCGCTTGACGAATTCTTCGCGGCCCAGATCGCGGTAGTGAATGCCCTGGTGGGTCAATTGCCGGACCACCACCCGCTGCGTCGAAATTCCGGCGTGGTCCGTTCCCGGCAGGTACAGCGTGTTGTAGCCGCGCATGCGGTGCCAGCGCGTCAGAATGTCGATTTCCGTGTGGTCCAGCATGTGGCCGATGTGCAGCATTCCGGTCACATTGGGCGGCGGGATGACGATGGAGAAAACCGGCCCGGGCGCCGCCGCGTCGGCTTTGAAGAGCGCTTCCTCTACCCAGAATTCCGCCCAGCGCGGCTCAATCTGTTTTGGTTTGTACGCTTTGGCGATTTCTCGGGGCATCCCGCCGGGTCCTCCTGGTCTCCCAACGCATCGGCGCAAGGCGCGCCTACGATGTAGCAAGGTAATCATTGAATATACGGGCAGGCAGTCCGCGGCGTCAATTCGGCCGCTAAGCCTTGCTGCCAGTCTCTATCGCGCGCCGAGGCATTACCGGCGACGATTGAGAAGATGCAGATTACAGGTGGAGTTCTGTGAGCAGATCCATCGCGGCGTGATAGCCGGCCAGGGGACGGGGCTAGGACTTGTGGGAGTTCAATTCTTCTTTGACGAGGGCCTCGATGACCGGCTTCAGAATTTCGTGCGTGACCTTTTGCATCACATCGGGACTCATTTTCTCCAGGACCCGTGCGACCAAGGCTTCGATGTCTGACTGTTTTGGGTCAGGCGCCGGCGCTGCCTCGGGTATGGGCGCTTCCGCCACGGGCGCCTCAGCCACAGGCGCTTCCTTCACGGGCGCCGGAGCGGCCCAGCTTGGCGCTTCCGGTTTGTAGACGGGCACTTCCTGCGTCTCGTCGGGGCTGGCTTCGTGCACCTCTGGAGCAACGTGTGGCTCCACCGCTTCAGGCGCTGCTTCAGGTTTGTGAATCTCTTCCACGGGCGAAACGTTCGGCAATTCTGCTACCGGCTCCGGCGCTGCCTCGACAACGGGCGGCGCTGCTTCCTGGACGGATTCTTCGTGGGAAGCTGCTGCCTCGGTGGCAGGCGTTTCCGCCGCGGGTGCATCCCAAGTCGCCGCAAGCCGGGAAGCCTTGTGCGCCTCCGTTTCCCAAGGCGTCGAGGATGCAGAGAACCACCCATTGGCGGGCTGCGCTTCCTTGTGAGTATCGGCCACTGCAGCGGGTACAGGCTTTGCTTCGGGTTCTTTCTCAACCGTCTCCGAACCGCGCGCCAATTTATCTTCGACACCGGCGGCCATCGCCGAAGCCCAGGCGTCGCCGGAGAAGGGCGCCGGCGCATCCGCGGGCTTGGCTTCGAGCGTGGAGACCGCAACGGCCTCGACCGTTTCAGTCGCGGGCGACTTCGCACTGCCGGTCTGCCAGGGCGGCGAAGGGATATTCGCGGCCGGGGAGTTTCCATGGAATGCTTCATCGCGCCAATCAGCGACGTCGTTGCTTGGAACGGCCGCTTTTTGCACGGCCTCATCCAGGCCATCGGGCCGCCAATGCGCTTGCAGCGAGTCGTCCTGGTCCTCGTGTTCCTCTTCTTCCTCTTCGCCGTGTGCGCCCCACTTTCGTTCATCCGCCAGTTGGGAATGTGCGGTGGTCTGAGCAGCGGCCTCATCTTCTTCGGGTTCGTGCGTGCCCAGCAGGCTGCCAAATGCCACGGGACCTTGCCCGGCGGCGATCTTCAGGTGTTGCGGCTGCGTCGGAAATTCTTCGGGAACATCCGAGGTTTCCTCTTCGGGCTCCGGCGTCTTTCCCGATGAGGGTCCTGCGAGCTTCGACACGGCAGCGGGCTTCCGCCACTCCGGAGCGTTCTTCCGTGGGGGCTCCGGGGTCTTCTCCACGGGAGGCTGCGGGCCAATCGAAATGCCCGCGCGCGTCAACGCCGACTTCACCATCGAAATCAACGGATCGGGCGGCACAAACGGCTTCTTCAAAACGCCGTCCGCGCCCACGCGCTGCGCTTCCTGCTCATCCAGCGGATCAAACGCGCCCACCAGCAAAATCACGGGAATGTGCTTAAGAGTCGGATCTTCCTTGACGTAGCGGCAAACTTCGTAGCCATTGCGCACGGGCATGAAGACATCAGCGAGGACCAGGTCGGGATGAATATCGGAAATCTTGCGCACGGCGGCTTCGCCGTTGCCCACGGCAACAACGTCGATTCCCTGATCTTTCAGGGCCAGTCCCACCATCTTCTGGATGTTACTGTTATCGTCCGCAACCAGGATCTTGGCCACCGAACGTCCTCCCAACAACCCACACCAACCACAGATGGAGATTCAAACTGTATTGGAGCATTCAGG